>JAZLJL010000033.1:0-53025 GCA_045617845.1 Paludibacteraceae bacterium
GCTTGCCTGGGAAAAAGACCGAAATAATGCGAACTCGAAAATCAAGTGGCAGTTTACAACAAATGATGCCAGAACTAAGTTGATCTCACTGTATCCTAAGCTATCTTGATTTAAATACGAGTCGTTGAGACGCTACACTAGTTACAAACAAATATCTTTGTAACTACAAACTTTTTTCATGCCTGTTAATAGGTATCGTTTGTTCCTCACTCCTGAGAACTGCGTGCGTTTCATCTCGAACAGATGTCGCAAGGCAGTGTAGGTGCGGCGCGCGTTATGGGGAAATTCGAGGGTGGAGGTTTGCATAAGATTATAATCTTTCTAGTTCTTTGGCCCGTGCTTCTGAAATACCTAGTCTTATGCGCGACTTTTCAAGACGCTTACGTTCACGGACACCAATCTCCTCATAATCCTCGAGCATCTCTTGGTATTCGTCCAAGTATTCTTGTTCTTCCTCGGTTAAAGATGGACTAGGTATCTCCGCTTCTAATTGTTGTGCTCGTTTTTCCGAGATACCCAATCGCACACGTTCTTTTTCGAGTCGCCTACGTTCACGAGGACCGATTTCTCCATAGTCTTCTAGAATCTCTTTAAAAGATTCCAAATAATCCATTTCTTCTTCCGTTAACGTTCTTGATTTTGCATCATAAAAACTTTCGTTATTATCTTTAGAATAGGGAGAAACTATTGTTGTCGCTATTTTATTACTAGCCAATACTTCAATGATTTGTCCCTCGCCTATTGTGTGTCCTCCTTCCCTGATTGCGAATTGAAGTCCTTGTGAAATAGCACATGGTGTAATCAAAGTAACGTCAATTGTTACATGATCACCTGGCATTACCTTCTCAACGCCCTCTGGAAGCATGATCTCACCAGTAACGTCCATGGTACGGAGGTAGAACTGTGGACGGTAATGGTTGTGGAATGGAGTGTGACGACCACCCTCTTCCTTCTTCAAGATATAGACAGAAGCCTTGAATTCGGTGTGAGGAGTAACCTCGCCTGGCTTACAAAGAACCATACCACGTTTGATTTGATCCTTGTCGATACCACGGAGCAACAAACCAACGTTATCACCAGCCTCACCTTGATCCAACAATTTACGGAACATCTCAACACCAGTAACAGTTGATTTCATTTTCTCAGCACCCAAACCGATGATTTCAACCTCATCACCAACCTTGATGATACCAGTTTCAACACGACCAGTAGCAACAGTACCACGACCAGTGATTGAGAACACGTCCTCAACAGGCATCAAGAATGGCTTATCGATATCACGCTTAGGAAGCTCGATCCAGTTATCAACAGCATCCATCAACTCCATGATCTTGTCTTCCCATTGAGCTTCGCCATTCAAAGCACCGAGGGCAGAACCACGGATGAAAGGAGTGTTGTCAGCATCGAACTCATAGAAACCTAACAATTCGCGCATTTCCATCTCAACCAAATCCAACATCTCAGCGTCGTCAACCATATCACATTTGTTCATGAACACAACCAAACGTGGTACGTTTACCTGGCGAGCCAAAAGGATGTGCTCACGAGTTTGAGGCATTGGTCCATCAGTTGCAGCAACCACGATGATTGCACCATCCATCTGAGCGGCACCAGTTACCATGTTCTTCACATAGTCGGCGTGACCTGGACAGTCAACGTGTGCATAGTGGCGGTTTGCAGTTTGATACTCAACGTGAGAAGTGTTGATTGTGATACCACGCTCTTTCTCTTCAGGAGCATTATCGATCTGGTCGAAAGACTTTTGCTCAGAAAGACCCTTCTTTGCCAACACTGTTGTGATAGCAGCGGTCAAAGTAGTTTTACCGTGGTCTACGTGACCAATAGTACCGATATTTACGTGCGGTTTGGAACGGTCGAATTGTTCTTTTGCCATAATTTCAATTATTTAATTATTAATGTATAAACAATATGAACATATAAAAAAAATTGAGCCGATGACGGGAGTTGAACCCGTGACCTCTTCCTTACCAAGGAAGTGCTCTACCACTGAGCTACATAGGCAACACGAGCGGAAGACGGGATTCGAACCCGCGACCCTCAGCTTGGAAGGCTGATGCTCTACCAACTGAGCTACTTCCGCATTGGTTGTGGGTAGTGATGGATTCGAACCACCGAAGGCAAGAGCCAGCAGATTTACAGTCTGCCCCATTTGGCCACTCTGGTAACTACCCGGATATCTTTTCAGACACCTAAAAACAAAGTTAAGACTTTTAAAAGATCTCTTTATTTTCGAGCCTCTTGTCGGATTCGAACCAACGACCCCGAGATTACAAATCACGTGCTCTGGCCAACTGAGCTAAAGAGGCATTTCTCAAAACAAGCCGTCCGAGGGTCTCTCGAAACGGCTTGCAAATGTAGATATTATTTTTAATCCCGCAAAACTTTTCGACTTATTTTTTTGCGTCATTTTGTTTTTCCTTGGTTTTCAACACGGAACGAATCATCGCATCCATAGAATTATCGAATGCTTCCTCGAAAGAATCAGCCGTTTTTGTCACGACCAACTCGTTTCCTGGCAACAAAACCTTCAGCATGACCTTTTTGTTCTCCGTCGTTTCAGGTTTAACCAACTCAAGTGTAACATCTGCAGACGTAATTCTGTCTGAATATTGTTCCAACTTAATTATTCTCTTTTGAATGAACTCTTCCAACTTCACTGTAGCGTCAAAATGAATCGCTTTCACTGTCACTTCCATGGTCATTTCCTCCTAAAAAATTTAAGCTCTCGGATGAGCTAGTTTGTAATTCTTTTGTAATTGTTCAAAAGTTGTATGCGTATATACCTCCGTCGCTGCCAAATTCGCATGTCCCAACAAATCTTTCACCGCCTCAAGCTCCGCCCCATTGTTCAGCATCGCCGTGGCGAATGTGTGTCTGAGCACGTGCGGGCTCCTCTTCGACAAGGAACTGACTAACGTAATATACTTGTGCACGACCCTGTAGACCAGCATTGGATAGAGCGGTTCGCCATTAGGCCGCAGGAAAAAAGTCCCTGAACGGACGGGCACCTCCTCATTCCTAACAGACAAATACGCGAGCATCGAGTTCTTCAAAGACTCACCAAACGGCACATAACGCTGTTTGTTTCTCTTTCCGTTGACTAGAACCGTCTGCGCCTGAAGGTCAACGTCCGTGTCCTTCATGGCAATCAACTCGGAAAGACGGATGCCTAACGTATAAAAGGTCTCCATGATCAACTCGTCGCGCACTGCCTCGTACCCCTCACCAAACACATCGGCGCTGCCAGAAAACAACTCCGACATCTCATCCTCCCTAAGGAACTTGGGCAACCGTTTCTGTCTCTTCGGGGAGACGACGCCATTCATCGGGTTCTTCTCCACCTCCCCGTTCCTGAGGAGATACGAGAAAAAGGACTTCAGCGCCGAGAGCCTTCGGTTGACAGACGAAGCGGAGGCTCCCGCCTCCATCATGGAAACGATCCACTCCCTAACCAAACTTGAGTCCACCTTGTCCGGGGCGAACTCTTCCACCCCGCATCGCTCAATAACGAACTTCTCGAATTGCGATAGGTCAGTCTGATATGAAACAAAAGTATGAGAAGAGTAGCCCTTCTCATACTTTATATATTGCAGAAATCTATCAATCAACATACGAAGAAGGTATTGCTTACAAGCTTTGTACGAATATACAAAACTTATTTATATTATGCAATACCCTACTGCTTTTTTTTATTCCTCCGTACGTCTCAACTGTTGCACGTAGATGGCGTGCATCATCTGTTGACGTTTAACCACTGACGGCTTGTCAAATTGTTGTCTCTTACGCAACTCTTTGATAACACCAGTTTTTTCAAACTTTCTCTTAAATTTCTTCAAGGCTTTTTCAATGTTTTCGCCTTCTTTTACTGGAACTACGATCATAATTTATTTTTAAGTTTTATATTAGTCTTCAAAAAGCGACCGCAAAAATAGACATTCTTTTTTTAATCCGCAACGTTTTGGAACAAGTTTTTTCTACCTTATTTTTTTCTTATGTTCTTTTTTTCATAACTTTACGGAACAATTCATTAAATCGAACGTGTATGGACATTCTGATTAACCGATTCATGAAGTACGTCACGATGGAGACCACATCCGACGAATCTAGCGACAACTGCCCGAGCACTAACGGACAATTAGTTTTGGCCAACTACTTGGTTGACGAGTTAATTAAACTTGGCGCTAAAGATGTCTCTTTAGACGACAACGGATACGTCATGGCGACGATTCCGTCCAATATCGAGAAAGAGGTGCCCATCATCGGTTTTATCGCACACATGGATACCAGCCCGGAGGCTTCCGGCAAGGATGTCAAACCTAAAATCGTGAGGTTCAGTGGGGCGGACGTCCTTATTAATAAGGAGAAGAACATTTTCCTTTCCATGGCAGACTTCCCCGAAATGGAGGCGTTCCTCGGTCAAGACGTGATCGTCAGCGACGGAACCACCTTATTGGGTGCGGACGACAAAGCAGGCATCGCAGAGATAATGACCATGGTGGAAATGATGAAGGACGACCCCTCGATCAAGCACGGAGAAATCCGCATCGCCTTCACTCCGGACGAGGAGATCGGGCGTGGAGCGGACAAGTTCGACGTCAAGAAATTCGGTGCGCAATGGGCCTATACAGTCGACGGCGGCGCCATCGGAGAGATTCAATACGAGAACTTCAACGCGGCGGTCGCCGAAATCAACATCACAGGCAGAAACGTCCATCCAGGCGAAGCCAAAGGGAAAATGATCAATGCGGCGAGAATAGCAGCTGCCATTCAGACCTCCTTGCCGTTCTCGGAAGTGCCCGAGAAAACCGACGGACACGAGGGTTTCTTCCACACGCTCGAAGTGAGCTGCACTCCAGAGAAGGGATATATGAAAATGCTGATTAGGGACCACGACAGAGGCCGTTTCGAATACAAGAAAGATTTGCTCCGCAAGAACTGCGAGCTCATCAACATCCAATATGGAGGCGGCGGTATCGACCTCTCCATCAAAGACCAATATTACAACATGAAAGAGATGATCATCCCTTGCATGAAAATCGTGGACATCGTCAAAGAGGCGATGCTGAAATGCGACGTCATCCCGAAACCATCTCCTATCAGAGGTGGGACAGACGGTGCGACGCTCTCCTTCAAAGGGCTGCCTTGCCCTAACATATTCACAGGCGGCATGAATTTCCACAGTAGATTCGAATACATTCCTATCCGCTCCATGGTTTCCGCCGTGAACGTGCTTACGGAAATTTGCAAAATCGTCGCGAGATGAAAGTTTCACTATTCACCCCACCCCTCACGCAACTCAACACGCCCTACCCCGCCGTGGCTTACCTTACCGGTTTCCTACGGAGCAAAGGTTACGACGTGGGGCAGCATGATTTGGGCATAGAACTGATCCATAAAATTTACACAAAGGAGTTTCTCTCCCGTCTCTTCGCAGAAACGGAGGGGAAGAAAATGGGGAAGAAAACAAGACGCATATTCTCCTCGCACCCTGAATACATCGCCTGCACGGGAAGCGTCATCCGTTTCCTAACAGGCAAGGACCTATCCCTTTCGGAACGGATCGCCAACCGCACGTTATTACCGGAAGGTCCACGCTTCGACAACATCGGCGACCTCGAATGGGCTTTCGGTTCCTGCGGGACGCTCGACGCGGCGAAACATATCGCGACATTATTCATCGAAGATATAGCGGACTATATCCGCGAGATGGTGGACCCGCATTTCGATCTGACCAAATACGCAGAATACATATCCAACTATGCGCCGGACTTCGACGGTATTGAAACGGAGCTTCAAAAAGAGCCTTCACTGCTTGATCAAGTAACACTCGAAATCCTGGAGAACATCATTCAAACGGAGCAACCCGAAGTGGTGGGATTCTCCGTCCCATTTCCAGGATGTCTCTACTCCGCACTAAAATGCGCGCAATGGATCAAGCGCAACAAGCCTGAAATCACTATCGCAATGGGCGGCGGGTTCGTCAACACGGAGCTGCGCACCATCAGCGACAAGCGTATTTTCCAATATGTGGATTACCTTTTATATGACGACGGGGAACTACCGCTGCTGCGACTCTGCGAGCATCGGCAAGGAATCATCGGCAAGGAATCGCTCATTCGGGCGCTTTGGCTGGAAGACGATAAAATAACGGGGAGCTGCGACTCCACGGAAAATCTCTCCGCGGAAGAAGACTACACGCCCGATTTCACTGGGCTACCGATGGATAAATACTTCTCCATGTCGGAGACGCTCAACCCGATGCACCGTCTTTGGACCAACGGCAAATGGAACAAGATGGTGATGGCGCACGGCTGTTACTGGGCGAAATGCGCCTTCTGCGACACCTCATTAGACTATATCAAACGTTACAAGGCGCCCGATGCGAAGCGGTTCGTGGACAAGATGGAGGAGGTGATGCGGCAGACGGGCGAAAGCGGCTTCCATTTCGTGGACGAAGCCTTGCCACCCAAATTATTGAAGGAAGTGGCGCAAGAGATCCTTAACCGCAAGCTCATCGTCTCCTATTGGGGGAACATCCGTTTCGACAAATCTTACACGCCAGAGCTCTGCCAACTTCTTTCGCTCTCCGGTTGCATTGCTGTATCGGGTGGCATCGAGGTGGCGTCAGACCGTCTGCTCAAACTAATGAACAAAGGTGTGACAGTGGAACAAGTAAAAGAAACGACACGAAACCTTACCGAGGCGGGCATCATGGTCCACGCCTACCTCATGTACGGTTTTCCGACCGAGACCCACAAAGAGACCATGGATGCACTGAGGAACGTCCGCGACATGTTCCGTGATGGTCTGTTGCAATCGGCACACTGGCATAGGTACGCCATGACAATCCACAGTCCATCCGGCAAGAATCCTGAGCAATACGGAGCAAAGAGTTGCGGAGAACAACATAATCCATTCTGCAACAACGAAATAGACTACGATTATCAATTCGATTACGATTTGGACAAAGTCGGTGCGGGACTTTCGCACGCCACCTACAACTACATGCACGGACTCGGGTTCGAGATTCCGCTGAAGGAATGGTTTAAGTAAAAAACGGATGCAAAAAAGAAGTTGAATAATAAAAATCCTTGTTTGGAGGTTCATTTTCAGAATTCAACATTGATGGAACCCGCACAAAAGGGATAATCAAACTGACAAGCAACCCCATAGAATCAGTTTCCAGACTGGATATTTCCTTAGGTCTCCGCTTCGGAAAATAACGGAAAGAAAAAATTATTGAAACGCTTCCCTATCCAACACTTCGGACGGGAAGCGTTTTTTCATATTATCACCGACACCAACATTTCACTCATAATCATTCTGCCTAAAAATCTGATACACGCCCGCCTTTAACGCCTGTCTAATCTCTTCATCCAGTTTCGCGACGTCGTAATCCGTCTCCCAATATTCATCCTCCGGCACATGCTTGTAACCCAACAAATAATCGGTACGGAGACGACCGACGAAATAGTTCGTGAAAAACGCCTCATTGATATTCAATGCTTCATCCGAATATCTGCCTTCCATAAACATGCGCACGCCTAACGGGATGCGAAGAGTGGAACAATTCGCAATATAATCAGCGAAGCCCTCACATTTCCATCCTTCAAAAAATGTTTTTACAATTGATTTCATAAATCCCAAGTGCTCGTACTCATACATATGAATTAATTCATGAGAAATAACCTGATCAATATATGACACACAGACTACAGTATCAGACACGACCATCGAATCTTTTGCAAAAGTTCTAAACGTAGAATAACGTAATTGGGGCTCGACTTTGTGCTCCGGTTGACGAGCCAACAACCAAACTCCTCAAAACATATTCCAAGTTCGTTTCACAAAAGCAAAGATTAACTTTCAGCGGAGTATCAATACCTTTATTTTTTATACGTTGTATGCCATAATTGACATAGGCGATGATGGAATCCCGATCAAAAGTATAGTTATCACTCACATAAATTGAAACATTTCCATTGTTGGATATCTTTTCCGTTTTAATCAACACAGCGTAAGACAACACAAAAAAAGTCAAAATGACTGCCAAAATTGGATATACTATTTGTTTCAACAAAAACTTCAACACCTTGTTCTCTGGATAAATTTTCAACTTAGGGAACCTCATTTTTTCTAAGATATTTATTTTTTTCTTTGTAATAAACAATAATAGCAGGAACACTCACGACGCATTTTCGGAAGAATAGCCCAGTTGCTCCAACGTCACACAAAGGAAAAGAATTATTTGCAAACAATAAATATTGTTATTTTTTTATAAAAGAACCAATACCAACACATTCATCAAACAACCATAACAGAAACAATATAAATCTCGCGGGGGAGGAAACAATCCAGGCATGTCTATGAATCATCACCTCGGAAAAACAAATAACATTATTTTCACCAAATCTTATTACCTTTGCCAAAAATCGTCTCATGACACAGAAAAAACAAAATTGGGGTTCCCGAATCGGTCTCATCCTAGCGATGGCGGGTAGCGCCGTGGGCATAGGCAACTTCCTGCGTTTCCCCATCCAAGCCATCCAGAACGGGGGCGGCGCCTTCATCATTCCTTACATCGTCTCATTCGTCCTACTAGGACTGCCTCTCGTCATGATCGAATGGTCGACCGGCAAATTCAGCGGTCAAAAGGGGCATCACGCCCCGCCTATGATCATCCAAAGCCTCGACAAACACAAGATTTGGAAATATACGGGTTCCATCGGACTCTTCTCCAGCATCATCATCTGTTCCTACTACTGCTACATCGAGAGCTGGATCCTATCCTACGCCCTCCACTCGGTCATCGGCACGTTCCAAGGGATGACGGAGGCGGAGACCTCAGCGTTTTTCGACACCTACCTGAATTTGAAAGAATCCACGTTCGGCATACCGCACGACACGTTCATCAGTTTCATCATCTGCCTAGCGCTGAACATCTACATTCTCAGCAAAGGCATCAGCAAGGGCATTGAGCGGGTGGCGCTCATCTGCATGCCGCTATTGCTCATTTTCGGTTTGTACCTTGTATTCAAAGCCTACACCATCAAAGCGGGCGTGAACGGGGCGATCTGCAACGGAACAGACGCTATCGATTTTCTCTGGACGCCTCATTTCGAGTCGCTTGCCAACCCGAAGATTTGGTTGGCTGCGGCGGGTCAGGTGTTCTTCACGCTCTCGCTCGGTATGGGCGCCATCCAGACCTACGCCTCTTACATGAAGCGGGACGAGGACATCGCCCTCAGCTCCATGACCTCCGCCTTCACCAACGAGTTCACGGAGATCATCATCGGCAGCGCGCTCATCATACCTATCGCGGTAGGTTACTACGGCATCGACAGAGTGATTGAGTTATCCCAAAGCGGAGGCTTCGGCTTAGGTTTCCGCACCATGCCTTACCTCTTCGGACAATGGGGGGACATCATCGCCTCCATCGCGGGCTTCGCCTTCTTCGGACTTTTGTTCATGGCGGCCATTACCTCCTCGCTCTCCATCTCGCAACCTTTCGTCGCCTTTCTCTCCAACGCCTACAACTGGTCGCAACGCAACACCTCCTATGTCTTAGGGGTGATTGTCTTCCTCATCGCGCTGCCATGCGTACTTTTCTTCGGCAACGGAGTATTCGACGAGTACGATTACTGGGGCGGGACCATCGCCCTCTTCCTCTACGCCACCATCGAGACGATAGTATTCTCATGGGTGATGGGCGTGGAGAAAGGCTGGAAAATGATCAACCACCATGCAGACATCCAGATACCCGTATTCTTCAAATACGTCCTGAAATACGTCACGCCGACCATGCTGATCACCATCTTCCTAGCGGCGCTATTCAAGCCGAAAAACGACGATTGGTCGCTGCTGAGTTTCAGCGGATGGCCGTTGGACGACACGGCTGTGGTGGCGGAGCTGATGCACCAAGGCAGCAATCCGGGAGACCCGAACACAATCTACATCGACGGCGCGCGCCTTTTCATGCTCGCCATCATCATACTCATCTGCGTGCTGATCTATCACGCGACCAAGACCCAGAACAAACGTGCTTTAAAACTTAACAAAGAGGAGAAATGAGAACATCCGTCATATTCATGTTAGCCATTCAAGGGGCGGTAGCCCTCATCACCTGCCTACTCTATCGCAAAGTGCTTACGATGGAGAAAAGGAAGGAGGGGAAGAAGGGGAAGAAGGAGAAGTAGAAGTAGAGGGGAGAACTTTTCATAGCCTGAATTTGATAATTATTTATCTGAATAATGTCCGAGGGCAGATATTATATGAACTTCTATCACATATTCATGAATCGTATATATCAATCTATCCTTTTGATTTATACACCTAGACCAACATTCGCCATTCAATCCTTTGAGCCTTTCGACCTTTCCAGTGCCTGTTGTGGGATGTACCATCAATTCATCAAGAAGTTTTACCGCCTTTTGGAAACTCTTGGGGTCATTTTTTTCATATAGGCAAGGTCCGACTTTGCCTTATCTGAATAAACAAGAATATAACTCATAAGCTTTCAAGAAACGCTTTTTGTTCCTCTTTAGAACTTACCACCTTGCAGTTACCTTCTTGAATTTCTTTTTCGGAATTGGCAACAACACTCCAAATAGACTCTCTTTCCATAGGCTCCTTTAAAATGCACTCTATGTAATTGTTTAAACTACGATTAGAGGCAACAGCACCTTTTTTTTAAGCATCCAGCAAATCTTCACTGAGTCTTATAGATGTGACTTTTTTCACGTTTGTTGTCATAATTTTATTCGTATTTGTTTGTGTGCAAATGTAATACAAAAGAATACATAAAAAGGAAGATTTTTGTACTTCATGTTGCCACACATAAGTGATATATCACAAACTAAATCCATTTTTTATCAGAGAGACAGGAACCGAGGAACGAAAAGGTTATGACAATCTGAAATATCATATCTGAACGATTTCTTGCACGTCTTAAATTTTTTTGTCATTTTGCATTATGTTTTTAACACCCGCCATTCTTTCTTGAATGGTCTGAGCCACTTTTCAGTGGCTCATTTTTTGAAGATTATGAAAAAAAAGAGTTACCGTTTATGTTGATGGTTTCAACTTCTACTATGGGTTGAAAACGCAAAAAAATCGGATTCCCAAATGGAACAAGTCTTATTCTATACCAGACAAGTGGAAACTATAGGGAGAAAATTGTCAAACAACCAACTTGGTGGGTTTTCCAAAAAATATTATTCTAATTGTACCATTTAATGCTCCATACGAAGCTTTTGCAAGGATTAAGATGCTGTATAAATTTTTTTATTGGAGATTTTCATGAGAGACTTTTTAGGATGTTTTGATTATTTCCGATAGGAGCAATGGGGTTCCATTGTGACTGAGGAAATGATTAAAACAGACAAAAAGTATCCATAAAAAGCCCAATAAGAAACTTTTTCGTAAATTTTCAAACAGCTTCTTATATATCATATAAAAAGGACTTCATCCATATAGATGTGCGAAGTGAGTCTATCAGACACCTATTTCCGAATCACATATATATTTTCAGCTTTACTATATTTGTAGACTTCCGTAGATTGGGAAAACTCTTTTTTTTCTCCTTCCCATGATTTATGTTGACAGATGACAGTCAAGTCGGGATAACCATCAGTAAAGTTGATGGAATCTAATACATATGAACAACTACACTCACCTCCACCTTCTACAGTGTCACCCTTCTCTGTTATGACATCATAACCACTACACCCATCATATTCTATACCTGAATATAGACAATCACCGTCAATTGTGAGATAATCTATCTCAGAATGTCCACAGACAGTTTCATCTCCTCCATATCTTGTTATTAGCAATAGAACACCACTATTTCTTAGATTAATGATGTTCATACCGAAAGAATTGACTGATTGTTCGTTAATGAATATAAGTGGCTTGGACGCCACTAATTTGTAGCTCGAATCTTCTTGCATCTCGTAAACAAGATATCCGTAGAGCACTTTTGAATTGCATTCATTGGGTATTGTAAAAAAGTAGATTTTATCTCCAATCTCTTCTTTTATTATACGAAGCGCATCAAAATTCGTTTTGTTCAACATATCAGTGTTCTCCATAAGAGAGGCGAAGGTGTCAAAATAATTTTTTAGTATCGAAGGTCCGTCTTTATAATATCCAATAGAATCAGATAGTTCCTTAAAACCATCACCAAAAGAGATGATGGAATCTATTACCTCCTTAGGAGCAGGAATGAAATTTTCACCTAGAATAGGATCTGTCATAGTAATAGCATTGGTATCGCCAATTGCAGTCAAACTATCAGCAGTGTCGACAACATCCTGCGGAGCGGCGGTTTCTTTTGGAGAACTATTGCATCCAATCATTAAAGCGCCAGCAAACAATGTGGCAATTATATTTTTTGAAAGCATCCAATATGAGCGGGAATCATTTCTCTTATTATCCATTATTTTGTAGGTGTTTAAAGATGAATTAAGGGGATTTCAATAAATTGCTTTGTAGTGATTTTGAAGTTTTTGTCAGACAGACTGATGATTTGAGCGAAGGAGCAGTGCGGGCACTGTGACTGAGTGAAAATCAGCAAGATGGCGACAAAAGTTCAAAAGCGCACAAATATAAATAAATATTTAGAAGCTGTTTAAAAATTCACGAAAAAGTTTCTTATTGGGCTTTTTATGGATACTTTTTGTCTATTTTAATCATTTCCTTAGTCACAATGGAACCCCATTGCTCCTATCGGAAATAATCAAAATATCCTAAAAAGTCTCTCCTAAAAATCTCCAATAAAAAAATTTTAACAGCTTCTTAATAATCGGGGAATTTATAGAAGTCCCCTATATCAACCTAAACACTTTCTTCGAAAGTCCTGATGAGGACATGAAAAGATTCCTTGAATTGAACGCCGAGCCACCTCCATCTGACGAAAATATCTAATAGGGGGGCTTGTCATAAGAAACAAATCACACAACTCTTGTATGTTCAGGAGTTGTGCGACTTGTTTTGTGGTTTAGCGGACAGTAATATTTGAAAAATAAACATCATTGATACTTATCAATAAATAAGGGAGGAGGAAATACTTCTGTCAACAAACAGGTATAAACAATACGAAATATACTAATTTTGGGAATCATCCTAGTCGTTATAGGGTGTCCATGGCTCTCGTTTTAACTGGTTCGGACGGAGAAATGGTAATTTATAGAACCCTCTTAAACGCAAAATATTAGCCTTATGAAACATCTATTTCTATTTAGTTTATTAGCGACTGCAACGCTGTTTTGCGGTTGCGAAAAGGAGGAGGAGGACGAGTCTTCCAACAAAAGTGAGGATTTAACGGCTGATCCTGTCGCCAGTGTCAAACAGATTGATATGACGGTGATGACACCCATTGAGCCTTCATCCTTGGAGTATTTCGACTATGTTGTCCGATACTCGGATAATAACGGGCTGGAGCAGATGGATACGGTTAGAAAAGAAATTTGTGGCATTGTCGTAGAAGATTGGGAAAATGGCGGATTGTATGAGATAACCCTTGCCCAAACAAACAAAGCCTTTGACAATCATAACTGCTTCGTCAAAACATTCAGTTACACATCACTTCCCGTCTCTTCCAATGTGACGGTAGAGCTGCTTCCTAAATGTTCGAAAGAGTCGGTGGTCTCGTTCTCGTTCATCACTCCGAAGCCCTACATCTATTCGAACGTCTACTCCTCGGAATCTTCCATACCGAAGGAGAGCATCAACCGGACGTTGGACGGCGTGAATATCATACAGATAGACTCCATGAGCATCGAAAGATTCCTTTCCGTTTACGGGAACACATTCACCTCCTGTTGCCAAGTAAAAAACGAAAATGGCATAGACATAACATTCTATTAACAAACGAATGGATTTGTCGTTTCAAAAAAACAATCCATAAAAAAGCCTCGATACGGTCTTCCCATATCGAGGCTTTTTATTCCACGCAAACCCTAATTATATATTTTCAGCGATTTAAGTCATTTAAAGTATTCTCCGCCACGACATCGTAAGAATCCACCGTCACAGCATCAGAGAACACATAACGCACACCCAACGAGAAGATATTGGAACGGAACTTGCCGTGGAACTCACGTTCGTCCACGTTCACCAAGTCGAACGCATACCGATAAGCGAAAAGTGCCTTCCAATTTTCGTGGAACTGATAGCCGAATTCCGTGCCCAACAACATTTCGAGACCTTGATTCATCTCCTTGTTGTCAAGTTCATAACGGAGATGGTTTTCCCCGTTGTAATACAATGTCGGGGTCTTTTGGCTCAGGAAGAAATCACCTTGGATACCATAAGAGAAGCCAATCCACCAATCAGAGATAGGGAACCGATAGGAAAGCGTAACCGGCAAAGAGAAATAGCGGAAACGGCAAGTGCCGGGATTTTCGCCATCCCACAAATCGGTAGGCTCCAACTTATAGCATTTCGTGACATGGGAAGCGCCAAACCCCAAATACCAATTAGAGGCGAAATTATAGGAAGCCTTGAATTCGGGGATAAAAGAGGCCGCATTCTTCATATCGAAATAGGTTTCGTCTCCCCTGTTGGAACGAGAGACGGACGCTCCGAGATCCAAACCGAACTCCCATTGTGCGCAAGCCAATAACGGGGCAAGCGACAATAGCAATAAACTAAAAAGACGTTTCATATAAAAAAACAATTTCCACAAAGATAAACAAACAAATGGAGACGGGCACCATCCCAGATTTATTATTTCTTACGGGAGGCAGGGAAAGCGAGCGTTCCACCATCCGAAGAGACGGTAAGATGATATTCCGCGCCCTCCACAATCGGGAGATTGAGGCCCTCATGTCCGACCGGCAACCCGAACAACACAGGGTAGCCATAATCCGCGACAGCATCACGAATCACCTTTTGCGCAGATACCAAGCAAGGATCTTCCGGAATATCAGAAAAGCAACCGACCATCAAGCCAGCCAAATTTCTCAGGACACCGCCCAAGCGAAGATTATTCACCATTCTATCGATATGGTACAAACGTTCGCCAAGGTCCTCAATAAAAAGAATCTTACCCGACATATCCACATCGAAAGGGGTACCTCGCAACGCATATAACAAGGAAAGGTTACCTCCAAAAACAGGAGCGGTCACCTCACCTTCCCTATTGAAAGCGGCAGGCGAATCAACCAGAATCTTCTTTTCTTTTCCCTTCAGCGCATCCCGTAAGGCGACAGCCGACTCACTGTTCGAAGTGATAGCGCGCGCCATGACGCCATGGATGGAAGAAAAGCCATGCTGGTGGAAAGCCGCATGCAAGGCGGTAACGTCACTGTACCCGATTACCCACTTCGGTGACTTAGCGAAGGCAGTGAAATTCAAACGATCCACAATACGCATACACCCATAACCACCACGGGCGCAAAGGATGGCCGAGACAGAGGGGTCATCCATCGCCTGCTGAAGATCGGCCAAGCGGTCTTCGTCAGGAGCGGAAAATCTTCCGGACTTTCCCTTCGCCGTGAAACCAACTTGAGGGACAAAGCCCCACTTATGCAAACGGGCGCAAGCGCCATCAACCAAATCCGGATCTACAGGACCCGCAGGTGAAACAATCGCAATCTTATCACCCTTCTTCAAATATTTAGGCAAAATCATATCAGAATCCTTTCCATCAATTATTCCACAAAATTAATTGTAAAAATAATAATTTAAAGGGGAAGAGAAGGAAAAAGATAAAATCAACGGGAGACGAGGACGACAAAACGTTCCTTCACCCTATCTCCACGGGGATGGATAGCCTCAACCACGACAACATAAACCGTAGGAGGCACCAAAGCGCCACCATCCGACCGTCCATCCCAAAGGAGTTCTCCGACGACAGACAAAGCCGACGACCGGGCAAGCGTCGCCACAAGCGTACCATTCAAAGAAAAGACGCGGACATCAGCCAAATAACCAGGCTTGTCCATCGAGTAACGTAAATGCCAGCAACCCTGTTCATCCAAGGAAGGGGAACAGATGCGGTCCGCATCGAAGAAGATATCATCGACAGCCATCATAGACTGGTTCTCCACACCCGGGGAAGCGTACCCCGTCACAGGAGAGGCGGAAGACCACGAAGAGCCATCCAACGAGACACGTTCCAAAGAGACGCCAACTCCCTTATCAGGGACTCCCTCCACATGCATATCGGGGGAGAAACAAGCCTCGTCGACCAACAAAGAATCACCTAGGCGGTAAAGGGAGACACAGCCACCGGAATTATTCATGGCGGGCATGTTCGGCATCGTGACGAAAGATTCCCAACCAGGACATTGGCAAAGAGCGCAAACCTTCTCAGGACTTTTAGTCAACACCCGATATTCACCAGGGAATATCAAGGAAGAAGAAGAGATAATACGCTTCCCATAATTAGGGGAAGCGTCCATCTTACAGGAAGCGAAAGAGAGCGTCGACAAATCCAAGACCTTGTCGGAGACGTTAACCACCTCGACGAACTCCGCCCCATCACCCAAAGGAGCGAACATTATCTCCGTAAATATCAAATCATTAAGTTCCGCCTCGGAAGGCAAGCCAAAAGACCAGGCGGTATCCAACAAGTTACCCGAGAAATCTGATAGATGCGCCAAAGATATCTCATACCGTTTTTTCTCATGCAATGGTTCGCTAAGAGAGAAAGACAAAAGTTGGCAAGAGGGATCATAAGAAGGAGTAGAGTCAAACCCATCCGGCACCCAGAAAGAGGAGCCTGCCAAAGAAACAGGCTCACTCATCTCGCAGAAGAACATGGAATCCGAGAACCAAGAGCGGACGACACGGGGAGGAATCTCGTCCAAAGCAGGCTCACCCACGACAGACCAATCAGAGAAAGAGAACGTATTCGCTTTAGATTTTGGATATTTACAATAAATACCGGAAAAGGATGAGGACGTCAGTGAAGTGTCGACCACAGAGAACTCCTCAGAGAAAGAGAGTTCATCATTCAGTTTGGAGGAAACGGTCCACAAGCCATAAGCATCACGTGCCACCAACAAATCCACATGAAGGAACTTCTCTCCGCTATTCGGGCGCAAACGCATCGTATCGCTCGTCGCCAAGGTAACGACCTTGCCGTTACTATTGCAAAAGCATAAGGAAATCTGCCGTTTTGAATCACCCACGCGAAGGAAATAGCCACTAGAGGAGCCATCGGGAGAAGAAGAACCATTCGCCAAATAGAAACGGGCGAAACAAGAGTTGGTCGGTTCCGTCATGGAGAGGGAAAGGCGCCATTCCGTATCGGCGAGAGCGGTGGACGGAGCAAACAAATAGCTTTCTCCAGCGGCGACGTTAGACGAAGTGAGCAGACCATCGGAGAGAGAAAAGAGGTCATAAGTACCTGAGCAGCAAGAAGGAATAGAATCGTCAGAGAAACGCACATTCAATTGGGCGAAGGCAAAACAAGGGCACAAAAGAGCCAATACAAACAAAATTTTCTTCATTTTAACTATAACTTTTACAATTAATTATTACAAGTAAACCGCAAACAAATTATCTTTGCACTAATTTTGAGGGAAAGGCAAACGGCAATCCCGGACACAAAATTATAAAAAATATTCACAATAATATCATAAAATAGTAAAATGAGAGTAGCAATCGTTGGAACAAGCGGCGCAGTAGGACAAGAATTTCTCCGCGTATTAGCAGAGCGTAATTTCCCGCTGGATGATTTAGTCCTTTTCGGATCATCAAGAAGTGCAGGACGCACATACGAATTCAAAGGCAAACAATACACCGTCAAAGAGTTGAAGCACAATGATGACTTCAAAGGTATTGACATCGCCTTCACATCCGCAGGAGCGAGCATTTCTAAAGAATTCGCAGAAGACATCACCAAATACGGCGCAGTGATGATTGACAACTCCAGCGCATTCCGTATGGACGAGCAAGTTCCGTTGGTAGTGCCTGAGTGCAACGCGGAGGACGCATTGAACCGTCCACGCAACATCATCGCCAATCCAAACTGCACCACCATCATGATGGTAGTCGCATTGCAACCATTGGAGAAGATCAGCCACATCAAGCGCATCCACATCTCAAGTTATCAAGCTGCCAGCGGCGCAGGAGCATCGGCAATGGCGGAATTGGAACAACAATACAGAGAAGTATTGGACGGGAAGCCAGTGACTGTCAATAAATTCGCTTATCAATTGGCATACAACGTCATCCCTCAAATCGATGTCTTCACAGACAACGGTTACACCAAAGAGGAGATGAAGATGTTCAACGAGACCAAGAAAATCATGCACAGCGACGTCGCATGTTCAGCCATGTGCGTGCGTGTGCCTTCATTACGTTCCCACTCGGAAGCCATCTGGGTTGAGACAGAGAAGCCAATCAGCGTAGAGCAAGCACAAAAGGCGTTCGCAGAGGGAGAAGGACTCCAATTGATGGACGATCCTGCTAACAAGAAATATCCTATGCCTCTCTTCTTAGCAGGCAAGGACGACGTGTACGTAGGCCGTGTGCGTAAAGACTTGGCAAACGAAAACGGATTGACTTTCTGGATTGTGGGTGACCAAATCAAGAAGGGAGCGGCATTGAACGCAGTACAAATCGCAGAATACCTCATCAAGGTAGGAAACGTGAAATAATCAATTTTCTCAATAAAGGGTAAAGCGCATCGGAAACGGTGCGCTTTTTTTGTGTGAGTTTGTAATTTATTCAAGCGTCGGAAACGCAGTTACAGACAAAACGAAGCGAGGGAAGGAAGGCCACCTTACGATTTCAAATAGTCAAAAAAAATGTCCGGTAGTCCTCCCCACAAAAGGGGAAGACAAACCAAACATATATAAGAAAGAGGACAGGAAGGGAGCGACAACAAGTTTTAAAATTACTTGACGATAATTTCTATACGTCTATTCTTGCGTCGGTTCTCCTCAGAGGTATTAGGCACCAAAGGTTCAGAGGAACCCTTACTTCTAGCCATCACGCGGTTGATAGGGCAACCAGCCTTAATAAGCAACTTACGCATAGCCTCCGAACGTTGCATACCAAGTTCTATATTCTTCGCCTCAGAACCCAAGTTGCAAGTATGGCCCCAAATAATAACCTTACGACCCGGAGTCGTTTTGATATAATGAGTCAGGTCATTGATATAATTTTGGATTTCATCATTCATTTCGACGACAGCCTCACCCAATTTGAATTCGACCTTCACGTTCTTATTCAACCACTTGACGACCTCCTTCACATTAGCAAGCTCACGAGCCTTACGTTCCTCCTCCTGTTGAGCCAATTGACGGGCGATACGCAAAACCTCCTCGATTTCATCCTGTTCAAACTTCTTGATTTCGGCTTCGATAGACTCCTGGTCCTCATTATCCATATCAAGTTCATGCTGCATCTCAGGCAAAGGGTAAATACGAGGCAAGCCAAAAGTGACACCAACTTTAAGACCAGCGGCGATCGGATGGACCTTATCGACACGATCGGAAGAGACGACACCACTATAAGTCTTGTTGTCAAAAAGAAGAGGATGGCTCTCTGTCGCCAAATTAGTAAAGCCATAGCTAAAGAAAAGCCCCATATAGAGACTCACATCGGTATGGCTAAAAGAACGAAGAACGCCAGCGTCCACAAAAATGGCGCCACCAAAACGGCGTAAGTCAGCCTCACCCTTGCAGTCATCTTCAGTAAAGAAACCATGTTGCGGCAAATTACTATATTCCACATTGGTACGACGTTCGAAGTAACCCTTCGTCTCAAGCGTACCATCCAAGATTTCATACTTATTAGAGACAGGAATGTAGAATTTAAGGCCTGCGCTTCCCAAGAGACTCCACATAGGGCGGATTTCATGTTGATAGAAAGCAGCCACAGGCACTTCCAGATTAACGATGCGTTGTTTTTCCTTCCAATCGTTGAAAAAGACCCTATATTCGTACTTTTCACCATTCTGATCATCGACAGCCATATGGGAAAGACGATAATCGCCATAGAAAGACTTAGCGTTATACCAACTCACGCCCAAGCCCAAGCCTGCGCTCCAATGCTCATCGATCACATGACGATAATCCACATTCACCTCCATTCCCAAACCAGGTGTGAAATCGCCACCCTTAGGAGAGAATTGAACGGAATGCAATCCGCCACCTACGGTCAAGTCTAAAAAACGATCGTAAGTTTGAGCCTGCGTCGTCAAGCAAAACGAAGCGAGCAAACCCAATAATATCAATCCTTTTCTCATCCTCATATCTTCTCTATTTCTTAATAGTTCAAAAAAACACATGGACAATTACCAAGTCCATTATCTCTTTATCTCCTTCACCGTCAAGCCATCAACATTCACGACATAAGTACCAGCTGGGTAATTGCCCAAATACAATTGCGCCTTACGACCGGTGAATGTGGAAGTATAGACGACGACACCAGAAGCGTTGGTCACAGATATCGTATGGACAGAACCATTATCCACGTTCAACTCAGCCGTCGCGTTATCGGAAGTAGGATTAGGATAAACGGAAAGTGTAGTGTTAAGACCATAATCGAACCACTTCTTGCACGTGCGGAGTTTGTCTCCGTCGACAGTCATCACCTCCAAATAATAGTTACCAGTTAAACCTTTCTTCTCACAATAATAAGGTTCAGTGGCGCCACTAATCTTCACATCGTTATGGAACCATTGATATTCCGTAAAGAGGTTTTCGGTATTGACGACAGAGACAACATCCTTCCAGATATCCGTCAAGTATTCGTTAGACAGATTTACATTCAATTCGACATCAAAGAACGGAGTGACAGAATTGATGGAATTCTTGAATTGGACACTAGCGCGATATACCCCAGCAGGGCAATCAGGTATAACAACCCGCACTTCATTATCCACATCAATCCTAGAGAAATCAACATCGACGAATCCGGCGAGTTTAGCCTCTTCACTGTAAACGATCCTATATTCAGTTGGTGCCTCAGAATTCAGCAAAGTATATCGGATGACATCAATAGAGTTAGGGCAATAACCGAAACTAGGAGCGATCAACGTATCGACCATCATTTCATCGATATCCTTAGCGAACAATGCGGAAATCACCGTATCGGAAGAGACGACTAAATGGATGGAATCCGTAGCGTTTCCATCACCCCAACTTACAAAATGGAAACCATTGTTAGGGATAGCGAAAAGGTTTATTTCCGCTCCATAAGGATAATCTCCATTTCCAATTACCTTACCGACATTACCATTGACCTTAGCGATCACCGAGAAAATCTTAGGTGAGAACAAAGCAGTAATCATGGTATCGTGGGAAGGGATGACCAAAGGAAGGTCAATATCCCATCCGACAAAGTCGTAGCCAATCTTCGTTGGATACAAAGAATCTAGTTGTTGAGGAAGGATGGAATCCCTGAAATGAACCGGCAAAACAGTCAACGTATCGAAATCACTCACCACAGTCACGAAATAAACGCTTGGAGTGAATCTAGGAGCGAACGAAGAATCGCCGGTGACAACCACCAAACGAGGATTGGATCTATCACCATCAGTCCAAGACACGAATCGGTAGCCTTCATCTGCGACAGCCTGCAAAGTGATGGTATCACCATAAAGGGCATATTGGTCAAAATCGACCAACACCATACCATTCTCGACCGTAGAGTCCACATCAATCTTAAAGGCCTTTCTAATCCACTGAGCCTCCAAGGTCACATCATCAGCGCCTACAACCAAAGGCAAAGCAGGCTCCCAACCAATAAAGTCATAACCGACCTTTTCAGGAATAATATTCAACAAAGAATCGGTAATAGTGTCACCATAAGCGACAACAATATTCAATAACGTATCGCCATCGGCCAAGACAACGAAGTCATAAGTATTTGGCATAAAGACAGGGAACAAAGAGGTGTCACCCACGATGACAACCTGACGTGGATTAGTCGTATCACCATCATTCCAAGCAATAAAATGATAACCCTCATAAGGTTCAACAATTAAAGAAACCGTATCACCATAAGTAAGAGGCGAGACGAAATCCGGAACGATTTTACCATTATCGAACAAGGTATCAAGCGTAAAGTCGATCAACTTCTTGGTCCACTGCGCATCGATAGTAACGTCATCCGCATTGACGACAATCGGCAAAGAAGGAGACCATCCGGCGAAATCGCAACATTCCTTTTCCAAAGAGACAGACACCATAGAATCGGTAATCGTATCACCATGGTAAATAGGGAGAATCGTAACGATAGAATCCTCGTTCATAACAAAGAGTTGATACTTGTTTGGAGCGAAGACCGGAGACATAACCGTATCACTCACCATAACGACAGTCCGCGGATTAACCGTGTCACCATCCATCCATGAGACGAAATGATAGCCCTCTGCAGCGGCAGCAGTCAGCCTTACCGTATCACCGCATGCGATAGGATTAGACTTGTCGACGCTGACCGACCCATCGAAGAGCACAGAATCAGCAGACAAAGAGAACATCTTTTGAACGAATTGAGCCTCAACGACGACATCAGCGGCACCGACCGTAAGAGGAAGGGAAGGATACCAACTAGAGAAACCATAACAATCCTTCTCCGGAGTCACGTCACACATTGCGTCCGTAACCGTATCGCCGAAATAGACTGGCATACTCTTCAACGTATCACCTTCGCTCAAGAAGAATAAGCGGTATTGGTTTGGCGAGAAGATTGGAGCGAGAGAAGTATCCCCTTCGACAACTATTACGCGAGGATTTGTGGTGTCGCCGTCACTCCATGATTCGAAATGATAACCTTCCGCAGGTTCAACCGTGAGCATAATGGTATCGCCATAAGAAACAGGATTCTCAAAATCGGCGATTACTTTACCGGCATCGGACAACGTATCGACGGTGACGTCAAAATTCTTCTTGGTGAATTGAGCTTCAATAACCACATCACCATCTGCGGCAATCACAGGAAGGGAAGGAGTCCAATCCGTGAAATCATAACCAATCTTCGTAGGGGTAACGGTTATATCCCGCAAAGAAAACGTATCGCCAAATGCGATAGGCTCAGCCATCAACGTATCGCCGTCACTCATCACGATCAACAAATGTTGGTTAGGAGCGAAGGTCGCAGAATAAGAAGTATCAGAGACGATGGTCACACGGAGAGGGTTCATGACAGAACCATCAGACCAAGCCACGAAATGGTAACCCACTGAAGGGACAGCAGTCATCGAAACAATCGTTCCGAAAGGAACTGGATTTTCGAAAGCTTTAGTTATACTACCACCAACAATTGCGGTATCGACCTCAACTTCATACATTTTTTTGTTCCATTGCGCCATAAGCACAACATCGGAATCACCAGCCACAAGAGGAAGTTCCGGCAGCCAACCTGCGAAATCATATCCGCGTTTTTCAGGAGAGACAGTGATCAAATCGTCAGAGATGGTATCACCGAAGAGAACCGGAATCGTATCCAATCCGATCTCACCATCCATCAAATAGACATAATGGGAATTCGCTTCGAAAATCGCAGAGAAAGCGGAATCGGAAACAACTACTACCTCACGAGGATCAGTCACTTCACCATCACTCCAAGAAACAAAATGATAGCCATCCTTAGGAGCGACAACGAGATGGATAGTATCTCCAAATCCAACAGGATTCTTAAAATCAGTAAGTATGATTCCACCCACTATGGAAGAATCCACAGAAACAATATATTCATCCTTCGACCATTGAGCGACAACAGCGGCGTCATAAGCACCCATCACCATAGGGAGGACAGGCGACCAGCCCACAAACGTATAACCCTCCTTAAAGAGTTTCACATCCAACATATCATCCTTGACGGTATCACCATAAAGGAGATGCAATGTATCCAAGACGACACCATCGCTCAACACATACAAATCATAGTTGTTTGCCCCATAAAGAGGAGTGAACGAGCTGTCACTGACCACGACAACCGCACGAGGATTCGTCGTATCACCATCACTCCAAGAGGTGAAATGATAACCTTCAGCAGGAGCGACAGACAATGTAATTGTATCAGAATAAGCGACAGGATTCTCAAAATCCTTAGTCACCACACCCATCATAGAAGTAGTGTCGACATTGACGATAAACATTTGTTTGCTCCACTGAACCTCTACTATCAAGTCAGAAGCGTCCATCTCCAACGGAAGAGAAGGAGACCAGCCCACGAAATCATAACCGACCTTCGGACCAACCGTTGGCATCATAACGTCCGTCACAGAGTCGCCAAACAATACAGGGATCGTATCTAAGGCAAGTTCGCCATCCATCACAAACACATTATATGAATTCGGTTCGAAAGAAGCGGAGAACAAAGTATCGCTAGACAAATGGAAAGTATAAGGATTAATGAGGATGGAATCGTTCCAAGCCACGAAATGGTAGCCTTTGTTCGCAAGTGCCTCGATCGTCACATCCGTACCCAAAGCATAAACGCCGGCGCCAGATGTGGTTCCCATCGCAGTGTCAGAAGAGAGAAGAGTCACCTCGAAATCGCTCGGACCAGCCAAAATAGTCACGATTTGAATCTCGGATGCAGCATAATATTCAGATTCAGGGAATCTGACATAATAAGTACCAGGAGAGAACAACGAATCAGGATTCGTGACCATAACGAAGTTCGTATCACTCTCGTCATGAATCTCCATCATCGTGGACAAATCCAAGAGACGGCCATCATTCATGCCAAAGGCAGACTCATTGACAGGCGTGACATTAGGGATGTCCTGACTGATTTTGGTGACCACCAAGAACCCTCTTATGATGACAATATCGTAATTATCACTAACTGAATCGTTAGCAAAATCAAAGACAATCCTATTCAAAACATAGCCAGGTTCGGTGATTTCACCGACGGCATGCGCGCTTAACAAATCCCCTTCGATAAATCCGTCACCGATAATCCTAACGCTATCATAGACAAGCGGTGTACCATCATACTCTCTCGTACTATCGCCGGCGGCGAGAGTCACTTGACGGAGTTTGATAACGCCAGGAAGTTGTTCATCTTCAATAGCATAATTAGCCACATCGTCTCCAGTCAACGTAAATGAAACAGAGACAACCTTATCCGTACCGATTTGCGCACTATTGTATTTTGCGGCAATCGTATTGAGACGGACATCATCGTCACCTATCACACCCACCAAAGCACTATCGGTAGACAAGGAAAGGACAGTGTCCGTACCATCATAAGCCTTCGTAAGATTGATGTCGTAAGAATCAAGCACCAAATATTTAACGGAGACATTTATCGTCTTTTCAGATGAAGGGATCGCAGCCGCGCCCTCAGGCGTAAATTGCGCTTGGAGGATATGTGTTCCCACAGGAATGACAAAACCGGAATCGACAGGCAAGCCATCTACAAGATAGGTTATCACGCCCGTCAATGGTTGGTCGATTTCCACCGACGGATTCACACCTACAACCGCGGATCCATAAGTAGCATCCGCCAACGTCCATGAGAAGGTAACGTCAGGTTCCAGTATATTCGCCTTCACCGTATCCGATTTGACGGTATAGTTATCCGCATCAGGTCCTGACAATTGATAGGTAACATAGACATCCGTACCATTGCCTATCGTATCGCTTGAGAAATAAGCTGACAAAAGAGCGACGGAGACGGAATCAGGAGCAACGACAGGAGATAATACACCAACTACGGCAGAAGCGTCGAGGGTCCCGTCATAACTCTTATCCAACGCAGTGGTACCATCCACATGAAGAAGATAAGGAAGAATTTCTCCGTCCGTCACATAGACAGAATCAGAGATCACGTAATTGGCGATGTCCTCACCCTCTAGGCTATAAGCGACAATTATAGAGGAAGCGGCTGTCGTAAACGTGTCATAGTGAGCGACTGCTGAGACAGCCACATCTTCGTCTCCGACGACACCAAGGATAGTGTCAACAGCGACAGAAGCCGATACAGTACGGTCGTACACCTTAGACTGAACGACATCCGGCACAACAACAATTGGAGCCTTATTAATGGTAATCTTCCAATTCTTCAGTTCAACATGGGTATAATTAGGATTTAAGATATCAATCCTTACGTCATAAACACCAGCATTGATTGGAGGGAAGAAAGACCAAGAGTTCTCTTCTCCATCCTCATCCCTATAGTAGACACGATAGTCAACGTCCAATACGAAATTCAAAGCGGAGTCTACTTCGAAATTAGCCGGATGCGTCTTCCCATCATAGGTAAGGAACGTATCCCGCAAAATGAACTTGGTTTCATCCAATTGGCGGGAGAAAATTGACCATACCAAAGAATCGTTAGCAGGCAATTTGAAATTACGGTTATCCAATCCCAGCACCCTCGCCACATAGTCACCAACCTCAACAGCGGAATCGTTTGCGTATGCGGTTATATGGAGGGTTGAGACATGAAGATCCGTCACAACAGAAGCGGAAACACCATGTTTGTTACCGTCATATTCGAACGAGTCAGGCGTACTCCATACCAAAGAGACCTCCTTCGGAAGAATGACACCCTTGTCATACACAGCATTGTCATACGCCAAAACATAATTACCGCTTTGCGGGCCCGACAACGAATAAGAGATAGTCACCTTCTTATTGGAGCCAACAGAAGCGTTGTTATACTTCGCCGTAGCGACGACCTCGACGGAATCGCCAGGAGCCTTGAAGGAAAGTGCGTTCACCAACACGGTAGCTTTATTGTTTCCATCATATTCCTTTTCCAAGACCGTGGAATCGGCAATGGAGACGACGGCAGGAAGGATAGAGAAGTTCACCTCGTAATCCGTGAATTCGAAATTACCGCCTTCTTGGGACTTCACTGCGATATGAGCCACATCATTACCGACGTTCACATTGTTCGAACAGAAAATAGCATAATCGGACATTGGGTTCAAGACATTTCCACCGACGGTAATCGTAGCGGTCGGGCAATGCTCATTTCCGTCATAGACGAAAACCGTGTCATTCCAAACAATATCGTTCGTAGTGATCTCAATCGGTTTTGGCGTAACGACCAAATCACCGAATTGCAAGCCAACCAGATAATTGTCTTTTTCAAAGACGACTGAGATTTTGTTCTTGCTGCTTCCCACATTCGTCTGTGAGCCTAAGAAAGACAAGGTATATTTGTCGCCAGGCAATAATCTGGAAGAATCCGCTATGGAAGCGTTCTCACAAGTTAACGGTTCCCCGTCAAATATCTTCTCGCAAGAACCGGTTTGGAAAATGATGCTTCGCTTGCCGATAGAGAAATAGAGAGTATCCGTTTCGATCATATAATTACCACCCGTTTTCCCCGAGACGATCGCCATAGCGGAATCACCAGCGTCCACGTTATTCTGGTACTCGACAGAGTAATCGGAATCGGTCAGCGTCAATTCACCCAACTTAACGGTAACGGCAGGTTCATGCGCAGTTTGGTCATAAGTGTATGCGACATTTTCAAGAGTCAGGTCAGCCTTGACGTACACGGAATAGATTGTCCACTCATGAGATGCATCAGTCGGAAGTTGATAATTGGAGTTATCCAACGATAGAGCCTTCGCCTCATATACACCCGCATCACTGGCGACGTTATCGCTATAGGAAACGACATTGACCACATCCTCGCCTATCGCATTCGTGACAGAAGCGTACACGCTCTTGGATGCGCCGTCGTAAGGGAAGGAATCAGGAGTCGACCAAGACAAGCTAACCGTCAAAGGCGTGATGACACCTATGTTCAACTCCTCGGAAGCAGGAGATAAGAAATAATTGTCTTTATCGTCACCCGACAACTCGTAGGAGAGAGCGACAGTCTTGTCCACTCCGGCATTCGCATCCTCGAACGATGCTGTCGCGATCACTTGCACATTATCTCCAGGCACCAAGCCTGAAACAGCAGCGACGGAAACCGTAGCTGTCTCAGTACCATCATATATCTTGGAAGCCACGTTCTTATCAGTAACCGTAACAGGAGCCGGCGTAATGGAGAAACGTCCGATATAGTCGGCGAACTCAAAATCACCACCCTCTTTCATCGTCACAACCGCAAGAGCGCTTTTCTCACCCGCCTTGACATTGTCAGAGCAGGTGATGGAGAAATCAGACGCGGGATCCATTGATACTCCATCAATCGTAATGGTAGCGTCAGGACAATGGGCGGCCCCATCATAGACAAAAGAGGTATCGCTCCAAACGACATTCGAGTCTGTGATAACAACCGATCTCCGAGTCACAGTCAAATCACCGAAATTGATTGTCACATGATAGTTCGTGGTATCCATATCAACCGTAAACACATTCGGTTTCGTTCCCACATTGGTGAGGGAATCCAGATAGGTCACCGAATAAGAATCTTCCGGTAAAACGCCATCGCCTTGAATAGACTCAAGACGTTCGCAATACAGAGGCGTTCCGTCGTATACCTTATTACAAGAAGAAGATTGGAATACTATATTTCTCTTCGCAATAGAAAAGAAAGCGGTATCATCTTTAATCGTATAATTTCCTCCACTCTTCCCCTCGACAATAACCATAGCAGAATCACCCGCGGCAATATTATTTTCATAACGGACAGAATAATACTCCGTATTTAACGGATTGCCCTCCACCTTGACAACCACAGACGGTTCATGGGCGGTGGCGTCATACAAATAAGAATCGTCGGACAACAGGATGTCATAATCACCCGAATAAATCACCGGAGTAATCGTGAGCACACCATATTCGACCGTCACATCATAATTCGAAAGGGTAAGACCCGGACCTGGCTCATAAGAGAACGTGTTGTCCACGCTCCCCGCATCCGTGATAGATGGAAAATCCGAATAAAGGAACGCATCCACACCAGCGAGGCTACCGGACGAGACAGCCACCGTAGGGGCTGACAAAGGAGCGCCATCATATTGCTTCGAAGCGGAAGAAGAAGACAAAGTGATTGAACGAGGAGTGACAATCAACGTATCATAAATAGCTGTAACGACATAGTTGGAAAGGGAGGTACCCGCAGCCGCACTATATGAGAACGTATTCAAAACCGTATCCGCATTAATCAATGACGCGAACGAACCGAAAACGAACCTATCGGTTCCAATCAAGCTATCGCCCACAAAAGAGACCGAAGGAGCTGTCAGTGCGGTTCCGTCATAAACCTTCTCCGCGGAAACCGATTTAACCGTGACAGGACGAGGCAACACATTGAATGTGACATTCTTCACCTCTTCCACCAAATAACCAGATTGAGAAGGCATGAAGATCAAATCGAGGACTCGTTGCCCGGCAGGTAAAAAATCAGACGTATCAATCACCCCTAATTCGCTATCAGAGATGGACCAAGAGCCCTCCACATTAGATCCGAGCACCAAAGCCTCAGACAACGGAGTTCCATAAACAATATCATCCGCCGCGGCAACCGCCCCACTCGGAAGGATATCATTCTGAATCACATTGACGACAACAGTTAAAGGAAGAACTGTAGAGACGCCATGCTCATCCCTCAACGTGACATTCAAGTTGTACGTTGTTTTCATCCTACTTCTCGTACTGGTATATCGATTACCAACGAAATACAAATTTCCGTCATGGGAAGAGAAATAAGAAGGATTGTTACATGAAATGGAGACAACGGTCACCTGGTCACCATCCGGATCACTAATTGTGACAGGGAGTAAGTATTCATCAGAAGATTGATACCGTGCGGATATCTCCACCATGCCAGGAGACAACATAGGAGCCTGATTCACTTTAATCGTCACCGAAATAGGATTAACAGAAGGAGTCCTAACCCCATCGCTGACGACCAAATTGAAATGATGCACGGTCTCAACAGACATAGCAGGTCCGACATAGTAGACACTATCACCCTCGACTCTATAATAAGAAGCGTCAGTTCCCGTCAATGACAAAGAGAGCGGGTCGCCATCCTCATCGATGATGGAAATCGGCAACAACGTTTTCTCCCCACTTCGGTTAATGGACACCTCCGTAGGATTTACTGTAGGGGCATGGTTAATCAACACCTGAATCATGACACGTCCCGTATCCAAGCCAGGGATCAAGTCAGTCGCCGGGCTAGAAGCATTACCCATGAAACCATCAGCCACGCCATAATAGATTTCAGGGACCATTCCATCGAATGCGCCATCAGCCGTGAAAGAATAGGAACCATCCATATTCAGGGTGAACGAACCGCAGAGGCGTCCGTCTTTCCGAATCTGCATCGGAGTGCCCAATTCCCCATATCCGCCATTGACCATATAACCATAAATGGTGAGCGCATCACCATCCACATCCTTGTCATTCGCCAACACATTGCCCGCGACAGTTCTTCCCGCAGGGACGATCGTATCGTACGAAGCAGTTTCAGGTGCGGAATTCAACAAGAACAAAGGTGAGGAAACGGACATCGTATTATCATTAGCGACGCCTTGATATTCATTCATCGGATTTAGAGGCATACCATCCGAAGCCAAGTTTCGAGCGTCCACCTCATAATAATCACCCGGACGCATAATAAAACCAACAGGCTGAATGGAGCTGTGAGCCAAAGCGGATGTGGCATAACCAGACACCTTGACCGTCGCCTTCTTACCATTCTTCAAAGAGATGAATCCGAGTCCGTACTCTTCTCCGGAAGGTTGTTTCACGACATTACAAGAAGGGTCGTCGGATGAGATCAATTCGACAGCGGTAGTGATGAACCCACCGGAAGGGAACCAAACACCGATTGAAGCGCTATCCGCATCAGCATCGACCATGACATCGTCCCCATTGAACGACACACTTCCGAGAGCCTTGTTCTCCACCTCCAAAGTGTAAGAGATGACTTCACCCACATGAGACGTAGTGACGTTACATGAGACGGAAGTGACACCCAAATCGACAAAGCGTGAAACGGCGGACAAATGTTGTGTGTTACGGCTCGCGCCCTGCGCATAAGTCCACGTGTCTATGATACGGTTATTTCCCCTACTATCAGAACCATAAACCCATTTATGTGCGGGGGAACTAGTTCCAGAAGTCATCAAAAGCGCATCCTCGCCCTGCTGACGGCTCACACCCAAGGAAGAGTCATCCCAGTAGACAGTATCCCGTTCGACAGCGGACCACTCCGCGTTCAATTGATTAAGGGACAAACCGTTCTTGTTATTTTCCAAATCAAAGAAAGGGAAATGAATTTCGGCGGATTTCAATTTACCGGAGATAGAGATATCCACCACCGGCACACGTTTACCTTTTCCGTCAAGTCCATCCCAATCGATTACGTTTTCACCTTTTTCACAGAATCCGGAAAGAGTCCTTTTCTGGTAACCATCACCGAATTCCAATTCCAGGACAAACTCGCCCGAAGCATTCGCCTCGAAATAGATGTCGACGCCTTCCGGACCGAGCAATCCCTTAACATGACTCTCCTTGCCCACAAAATCCATGTTGGAAAGGAGCGGGGAATCCTTAGAATTCAGGTCGGTCAGCAACCAAGTCTCTTCAATGACAGATCCGAAAACGGCACGAGCGCTAGCAGGCAAATCCGATGCGGGCTTAGTGAAGAATATTTTGTGTGTAATATCATCCACAGACTTCTCCTCCCCGTCTATCGTTCTGGTCAAATGCGTGTCAGGACGGCGCGGGTCATACGTCGGGACACGGTTGTTCTGAAAGCGGTTGCCGGTTAGGCCACTTTTCAAACTCTGATAGGAAGGCAAACCGCCATAACAAGCGGAAGCCTTGGATTGTGAAATGGCGGTATTGTCGGTCACCCACCCCATCGGGTCGGTCTGGACACCCTTATTGTTAGCGAAGAATGTGGAGAAGTGGCCATTTTGTCCATTGGGCTTAACCTCGTATAGATAGCCCGTGTTGGTCAACACGTACAACGTAGTGTACCATTCGCAGGAATAATTTTTGTTCTGATAAGAGGAAGGCATCAAGAGATTCAAGACATTGGCATAGACACGTCCCTCAATGAACGCATTATCGGCGACATTGGAGACGGAAACATCGAAAGCGTTGATATACGGACGGTTAACATCCTCTTTCCAAGAATTAATCGTATAGTTAGACGGAGTCTCCGTATCGAATTTCAAAGTTTGCGAGGCACCCAGAAAATCGATTTCCCACACGCCAGACTGGCCGGCGCCCACCGTGATTTTATAAGCGTCATATCCATTTGTGGAGCCATTGATGTTCGGTCCAGCCAACTCCCTGTTCCGATCAGGGATAAGACCACCCTTACGGATATTGGAGACACTTCCATGCGTACCATCCGGAGCGCGCCAATCAATTCGTCCATAAGATTCCTTCGTCGTATTGTTCTTCACGACCATGGCACTGGACGCCACATATATGTGTTCCCCCTCGTTAACAAAAACCTTAATCGTACCATAGGTAGGGAAAGGCGCAGCCAAATCCGGGTCGGAGCCGGAACTTGTGATACCGCTCATCAAGCATGCCCTATAATCCCCCGCAGATCCTGCAGAGACGCCATACCTGGAATAATAATCACTTGGGTACATATTTCTGGAACCATCCGCTCTAACCGACTGAACATTAAGCAACAAAAAGGACAACACAGTCAGAAGACAGATGTCTCTCATCTGTAGTAAATGTTTCACCATAATCTTATCAATTTCAATACCTTGTTTCAATTTTCTTTGCAGTCTATCCTACTTCACGTTTTTCCTTTTTTGCCCAGTAAAAACAGGGACAGAAACTATGCAAATGTAAAGATAACAATTGATTTTATATTAACAACACAATTTTTAGTTTTTTTTCACACAAAAAGCGTTGTTTTTATAGACTTCAAATTCTCATCCGACCCTTTGGTTTCCTAAGGTCATGACCATTCGCCGCAAATCAGGAAGGTGCCGCAAACAAAAAAAACGGGCATTATAGGCGCAACAAGCAATATTTATTTATTTGATTTTTAATACATTACACACACTCACCAACAATTCATCAACAACTCTTCAACAGCATTCCAACAACTCTTCAACAGCTCTTCAACAGGGGAGGAACCCGTTAATTTCCGACATCGAATCGAAGAAAGAAAAAGTATACGACAAGCAAAAAAATGCCAATAAAAGATTCTTTTTCTCGAAATAAATTTTAACTTTGCTATACAGTGTTAGTGAAATTTTGTTAAAGAATGAAAGATTAACTACCGGCAACCGCTTTTTGTATAGAATGTGTATTTGATGCGTTTGTCGAAACAGCCAAAGAATTTCTGAATTATAAATTTATATAGCTTATGGGAAATTTATTTTACGCAGTTCCCATCGCGTCAGTCTTGGCGCTGGGATTCGCCTTCTTCTTCTATAAATGGATGAAGAAAGAGGATGAGGGTACAGATTTGATGAAAAAAATCGCTCAGTATGTCCGGGAGGGAGCGATGGCTTACTTGAAACAACAATACAAAGTAGTCGGAATCGTATTCGGAGTCTTAGTTGTCATCTTTGCCATCATGGCATATTTAGGTCTTCAGAACCCATGGGTTCCATTCGCTTTCCTTACAGGAGGATTCTTCTCCGGTTTAGCCGGTTTCTTCGGCATGAAGACCGCCACCTACGCTTCCGCCCGAACAGCGAATGCGGCGCGTGAATCGCTTAACAGCGGTTTGAAAGTGGCTTTCCGCTCAGGCGCCGTAATGGGTCTCACCGTTGTGGGCCTGGCCTTATTGGACATCTCCGTATGGTTCCTCGTTTTGGATCATTTCGTAGGTCCAGAGCACCATCTGGTGGTTATCACAACCACTATGTTAACCTTCGGAATGGGTGCTTCCACACAAGCATTGTTCGCTCGTGTCGGCGGCGGTATCTATACAAAAGCGGCTGACGTCGGCGCCGACCTCGTCGGTAAAACTGAATATAACATCCCTGAGGACGATCCTCGTAACCCTGCGACAATCGCCGACAACGTGGGTGACAACGTGGGTGACGTGGCAGGTATGGGTGCCGACTTGTACGAGTCATACGCCGGCTCCATCTTGGCTACCATGGCCTTGGGTGCCTCCGCTTTCGCCACTTCGGCTGTAGAAGGCATGCAGATGAAAGCCGTTCTGGCTCCATCCCTGATCGCCGCGATCGGTGTGGTCCTTTCCCTTCTCGGAATCTTCCTCGTGAAGACCAAAGAGGACGCAGGCATGAAAGAGTTGTTAGCCGCTCTTAGTAGAGGGACAAACACGGCTGCGGTCTTAATCGCCGCCGCAACATTCGGCATATTCGCCTTCTTGTTCGGCACAGAGACCGACCAATGGTGGCAAGTCTCCTTGTCTGTGGTTGTCGGTTTGTTGGCCGGTGTCATCATCGGTAAGGCAACGGAGTACTACACTTCCCAATCTTACCGTCCGACCCAGAAGGTGTCCGAGAGTTCACAGACAGGTCCTGCGACGGTCATCATCTCCGGCTTGGGCTTGGGTATGTTGTCAACCGCTATCCCTGTGGTAACCGTAGGATTCGCCATCGTATTCTCTTACTTATGCGCAAACGGTTTCTCTTTGGAATTCACGCCTGAGAACTTATCAATGGGTCTATACGGAATCGGTATCGCCGCAGTAGGTATGTTGTCCACGTTGGGCATCACCTTGGCGACAGACGCTTACGGTCCGATCGCCGACAACGCCGGCGGAAACGCTGAGATGAGCGGTTTGGATCCTGAAGTGAGAAAACGTACCGACGCTTTGGATGCGCTTGGCAACACGACAGCGGCTACCGGTAAAGGCTTCGCCATCGGTTCCGCGGCATTGACAGCCTTGGCGCTTTTGGCTTCCTACGTTGAGGAGATTAAGATCGCCTTGATCCGTATGGGCGAGGCTCTTCCGAACGGTGTGGACGCCGCAGAAGCTTCTTTGGTGGATTTCATGAACGCTTATAATGTCAACCTTATGAACCCTATCGTTTTGGTCGGTGTGTTCATCGGCGCCATGATGGCATTCCTCTTCTGCGGATTGACCATGAACGCTGTGGGTCGCGCCGCTCAGAAGATGGTGGAAGAGGTTCGTCGCCAATTCCAGACCATCAAGGGCATCCTTGAGGGAACAGGAACTCCTGACTACGCTCGTTGCGTGGAGATCTCCACCAAAGGCGCACAACACGAGATGTTGTTGCCTTCCATCTTGGCGATCGTCGTTCCTATCCTGACCGGTGTGCTTCTAGGCATCGGCGGTGTGTTAGGTTTGTTGATCGGAGGATTGAGCACAGGCTTCGTCTTGGCTGTCTTCATGGCCAATGCGGGTGGTGCTTGGGATAACGCGAAGAAATATGTGGAGGAAGGCAATTTCGGAGGCAAGGGTTCCGATTGCCACAAGGCTACCGTCGTGGGTGATACGGTGGGCGATCCATTCAAGGATACGTCCGGTCCGTCTCTGAACATCCTCATCAAACTGATGAGCATGGTTTCCATCGTGATGGCTGGTCTGACCGTCGCCATCCACGTCCTCTAAATTGTGAAGAAAAAAACGTTTGTTTTATATCTCAAATATTGTTTTTTGCACTACCTTTGCGTAGTGAAAACCTAACAACAATGGGAATAACAAAACAATCATAGAATACTGAAGAAAAACCAATGCGATTGGCTCGCATTGGTTTTTTTTTGAAAAATATAAAATACTATGGCAATAAAAAGTTTAGTATCCATCACGGATTACTCGAAAGAGAAAATCCTCCAAATTCTGGAAAAAGCCGCCGAATTCGAGAAGAATCCGAACCAGAAGATTCTTGACGGCAAAGTGGTGGCGACTCTCTTCTTCGAGCCGTCTACCCGCACAAGATTGAGTTTCGAAACGGCTGTGAACAGGCTAGGCGGACGAATCATCGGATTCGCCGACAAAGCGACGACCAGCGGAACGAAAGGTGAAACCCTAAAGGACACCATCATCATGGTGAGCAACTACGCGGACCTCATCGTCATGCGTAATCCTATCGAGGGTGCGGCCCGTTACGCATCCGAAGTCTCCCGCGTACCTATCATCAACGCGGGCGACGGTGCCAACCAGCACCCGACCCAGACGATGCTCGACCTCTACTCCATCAAGAAGACGCAAGGCAAGTTGGACAACCTGAAGATCTGCATGGTGGGCGACCTGAAATACGGACGTACCGTGCACTCGCTCATCATGGCGATGTACCACTTCAACCCGACCTTCTCCTTCATCGCTCCGAAAGAGTTGGAAATGCCTGACGAATACAAGATGTTCTGCAAGGAGCACAACATCAACTTCGAGGAGCATACCGAACTCAACGAGGCGAACATAGCCGATGCGGACATCCTCTACATGACACGCGTGCAAAAGGAACGCTTCACCGACCTCTTCGAATACGAGCGTGTGAAGGACGTCTACACGCTACGCAACAAGATGTTGGAGAACACGAAACCTAATATGCGTATCCTCCACCCGCTTCCAAGGGTGAACGAAATCGACCAGGACGTGGACACCAACGAGAAAGCTTACTATTTCGAGCAGGCGCGCAACGGCGTATTCGCCCGTCAAGCCGTCATCTGCGATTTATTGGGTCTTTAATAATTTTATGACATGGAAAAGACAAAAGAACTGAAAGTGGCCGCTCTGAAGAACGGCACCGTCATAGATCATATTCCCTCAGAGAAATTGTTCAAGGTGATATCCATTCTCGACTTGAAGCATCTTTCCAACCAAGTCACCTTCGGATATAATCTTGAAAGCAAACGTCTAGGGAAGAAGGCGATCATCAAAGTGGCTGACAAATATTTCACCCAAGCGGAGGTGAACAAAATCGCCATCGCCGCTCCTTCCGCCAAAATCAACATCATCAAAGATTATGAGGTCAGCGAGAAGATGGAGCTCCAACTTCCCGACGAAATCATCGGAACGGTGAAATGCCGCAACCCGAAATGCATCACCAACAACGAGCCGATGTTGTCCAAATTCAGATGCGTGGACAAAAAGAAGGCGCTCCTCAAATGCTACTACTGCGAGCGCATCGCCATGGCGGAGGAATTGGAGATATTGTAATCAGGCGGAAGAAGGGACACAAAGGTATTCCATTAGTGGATAAAATAGCGAAGGGACAGGTTAGTTACAACCTGTCCCTTCGCTATTTTTCGACCTGAGCGGGGGAAAGCCATAGATCAATACCGACGTCCCTTCGGCATTCCCGCGAACGGATAGTTTCTATCGGCGAATAGAGGCCCCTTTGTTATATCATCGTTAGTCTTTTTCTTAGCGAATGGACTGTTTTCCAGTGCTTCGCGCCGTTTCCTTATTTTATCTTCATATTCAATGTTACTGCGCAACACATCTTCATCAAAAGGCTTGGTGACTGTATTATCACGTCTCATGCCGGAACATTTCATCTCACTAGAGAAATGACCGATCAACCCAGGAGCGTCCGGATCAAACTCATATGTCGCATGAGGCAACTCGTTTTCGAAGTACCTCTGCTCCTTCAGCGGATCAACGTTCGTCGCCCTCACATAAAACCATAATAAGCTTAGGGCACAGCCATATCCAGGGATGAAAGCCAGGGCGGAAAAGACCACATCCCCAACGCGCATAGCCATCTCCTTTTGACTGGAAATTTCCGGGTCGTATTGAACGCTATAAGAAATCAACTCATATACGGAGACACCCAATCCAAGCCAATTCAAGCCAGTGCAGAGTTTGTTGAATTTCGAATTTTTCAATTGGTTTGATTTCGCCTTGACTTTTTCGTTTGACCCATCCCAAATCGGGTCTGTTCTCGCTTTCAAATCCGCTTCATAGCGTTCTTTCGTCGCGAAACAAGAAAACTCACCAGGATGATTCTTCTTAAAATAATTCCTCGTCTTACCTTCACTATTCACAAAAGTCTTCAGATTGTCTTTCTCATGCTGGTACAATTCGTTCTTATACTTCCACAACTCATGAGATTCCCATACCTCATATATTGGAGAGAGCACGTTGGAAGACCAAGTTTGGATGGTAGCGGCCACATCGACAACAGAATCGGTGACATCCAAGACTTCTGCCAGTTGACCGTACGTTTCATCATATGGCATATAGTACTTTTGCAGACCCGCGTCAGGGAAATCCAGGAACATGGCATCCAATTCATGTTCGCTTTCTATCACCTCACCGTCATCCGCCGTTCCATAAGAAACACGAATCCAGACTTTCGAATCCTCCTCGTCCGGATCTTTCACGTTCAATTCAAATCGGGGATTTAAGCTCTTATCAATTTGCTTATGTACACCGTTCCCCAGATTAACATCCACATATTTCCCGGCATCACGGCATAAAGCCTTTAAGAATATACCGGGAAGGTCCTCATGACTTCGAATGACACTTCCGGGAGAGCTATCCAACGTTTGGGCATAGGCGATCTGAGGCATAGCGGAGTTGTACGAAAAAGCGTTCGGATCAAACGGATCAGAGAACTGCAGGAAGCCTTTGTTCATGCTATCCACAAAGCCCAAGCCTTCCACATACCCCCGATAAGGGAATCCGGACAAGGAATAGGCAACAAATTGCGCCTGATCGATTCTAGGCACGCTCATATCACTCCTCCCAATTATTGTCCAACATCACAGTGTTCAAAGAAATCCTATGAGGGGAAATCGTAAACGAGCAAGAGGCGCCATTGCCGGTTTCCTCACGGAAACATACGCAATACGCATCCTCAAAGAGAATCCTCAGAGGAGGAGTCTCCGTCTCATTCCGGAAAATGATTTCACCGTTCTTCCTAGACCTGGAACCAGCCGCCCATGTCAGGACGTCAACAGATGGGATATGGTCCATAGTGACCAAGATCTGCCCACCATACGGTTCAGACTGTGGTTCCCCGAAATGGTCGGAATCCTGGACGAAAGATAGGTTCACTTGCGACAACGAATACTTTTCCGTCATTTGCGGGAACTGCAAATCAGCCGTAACGTTTCCATCCGGTCTTCTGCCTATCAATGAAGTCAAATCCAAATTAGCATCCAAATCCTTTCCCGGCCTCAACGTGACGTTTTTCCAACTATTTTCGATTGACACACCACCGACCGACAAAGATTGGCACTGAACGACCAAATGAGTCATGCAGTAACCTTTCCCAGACTCCATATAACGGATGTCCATGCCCACGCATTTCGCGTTTTCGAAAAACACTCGCTGAACAGACATTCCATTCTCGCCATAGACAACGACACATCCATTATTGAATAGCCTAGGCATAAGCATCCATTTGGAAAGCTCCGTTGTAGGGAGGTTCTCAAACATCATTTGCATGACACCCGCACGGACCTCACCCTGCGCTTTACAGTCAAGGCCTACCGGTTGGGCAAAACTAAAGGAGAATTTACCCAATTCATACGGATTTTTCGACCCCTCTAATTTCAATACTGTTTTGTATCCAAGCATTCCCATCTACATTCGGTTTTAAAAACTAAAAATAAATATTTTCCATAAAATTCGCTCCATGTTTCACGGCGAAATCGCCAAGCCATAGGATACACTTATAGCACCCTAAAAGCACGTAGTCCCAACCGACCAATTCAAATCGGAAGATTCCACAAAATTATATGAAATATGGATATAGTTCTACACATTTGTTGTGGCAGGCTCTACTAAGCCATCGTTAATTATTTTACTTAAATCATTTATAACTGTTCTGTGCAAATGCACATGTACAAATATAGACTACTTTATCGACATATGCAAATAAAAGTGTGGATATTTTTTACATTTATATAAAGATTGGGATTAATTTTCCGTACCGCCCAACGTCTACGGGAAGCCACATATTTAGTTACACAAAGAAATAACATTGTAGATTTGTCAAAGGGGAACCACGCTCATGGGAGAAGCGTCTTATCCGATTTTGTTTTATTTAGGGAAAAGTTCGTCCAAACCAATAACATTTCAACTATCTATTTACATAGGAATTACTACGAACAAAACGAACGTTCATTTACGTCTCTTCTTTTGCACCGACCAACCGAACTTTCCGATTAGTTCGCCCAACTTAAAGTAGTGACCATGGCTGTAGGCGATTAGTTTAGCGTCGGAGAGTCTAAAAGCACCCGTTTCGGGATCTAGATACTTACGATCCGCCTGCACATTTACAACGCGGGCGAGGAACATATCGTGCGAGCCTAGAGGAATGATTTGTTCCACCTTGCACTCTATCGACAAAGGAGCCTCCTCCACGATGACGCTATTGACAACCTGCGTCTTTGCGGGCGTCAGATGCATTTCCTTAAATTTATCGTAATCCCTACCCGACCGCACACCACACCAGTCTGTGGCACGAGCCAAAGCCTCATTGGTAAGGTTAATGACGAACTCACCATTTCGTTTGATGATATCATACGAGTGGCGCGAAGGACGAATGGATACGTAACACATCGGAGGATCCGTGCAGACGGTCCCCGTCCAACTAGCGGTAAAGACATTGTATTCCTCCTCGTTACAGCCGCATGAGATCAAGGCGGCGGGCACAGGATATATCATCGTGCCCGGTTTAAATTGTTCCTTCATATTCGTTCGTTCAATTCTATCACCTCCAAATCACGGATATCGGTGCCATCGATTACAAAGCGCATCAACGTGCGGACCTTATGGAATCCGAAAGTACCTGCGGCTCCCGGATTCAAGCAAAGCATCTGCCTCACAGGGTCATATTGAGCCTTGAGTATATGGGAGTGCCCACAAACGAACAACTTCGGCTTTGTGGCGGCGAAAAGTTTCGTCATACCTGGCGCATACTTACCCGGATAACCGCCGATGTGCGTCATCAGCACATCCACATCCTCGCAACGGAAAGATTCCACCTTCTTCAGAAACTTACGCAAATCCTGCCCATCGATATTACCGACAACCGCACGCAAGAGTTTACCCATAGACTCGAACTTCTCGTAAAGTTCCAAGGAGCCTATATCGCCCGCATGCCAAATCTCGTCGCAAGAGTCAAAGTACTTTGCGAAACGCTCATCCCAACAGGCGTGGGTATCAGACAGTAGGCCAACTCTCACCATCGGTAAAATCAACCACTTTTTTCTTCATCAAAGACTGTTTCACGTAATCACAGAAAGGAAGCTGGTAAAGTGTACTGAACAACTGACCTAGTTTAACCATTTCAGCGACCGCACGGAAGTTACTAGCGGAGACGAACGATTCAAAGGAGTTATCCTTCTTCACAAAACGCAAGTCATACACATGCTCCTCCACATGTCGGTTCAGCAAACCACCGAAAGTATATTCGATGTTCTTATCATATTTTTGGAAAGCGATGAACTTACAATCGTCCAGCGACAAAGGTTTCCATTCCCCCCGTCTGAACGACAAGAATTCCGCGCCGCGAAAGAAAGACTTACGCTCAGGATCGAAACACGTAATCCTTTTAGTCAACAGGAGGAAAAAGCCGACGACAGAAAGCAAAAGCATCAACGGGAGCTCAAACGAGGCGAATTCCAAGAGAATCGTCTTCCAAGGCTTAAACATGTCGATTGTCATAATGTTATACAATTTACACAACAACAAGGACAAAGCGCCCATCAGGAACATAAAGCCAACCGATGCGACCGCCGTGGAGAAATAAGTTCCCGAATCTATTTCAATCACTTTCTTGTCATCCATTATTTCACGTCTTTTATTCTTTCGATAAGTTCGTTACCAAGCGCCTCCTTCACCTCAATATGTTTCTGGACAGCCACGACAAACGGATTTTCGTCGAAGGCGCCACGCACATTCTCGAAATCCTTTTGTCTACGGAGATCGCCGCCATCCACGCCGAAACCAGTCTGGACAGTAAGCGTGAACTCCTTCTTCGCATCCTCATAGAGTGTCTTGTCAAGGGAGATGACAGCCGTCTTCCAATCCTCCACCAAACGGATGATATCCTCGACTGTAATCTCGTCAATGGTCTTTTTCAGACGCTGTTGGATTTTCTCGATAGCCCAAGTCCACTCCAAAGTATAATAATTTTTATGGAGGTCGATGAAATCCTGGTTCAAATCGTTTATGCAAGCGTATTGGTCACCCTCAATCTTCTTAATAATATCCTCGACGCTATTCTTAGGGGCGATCAAACCGGACATGTCGATCCACTCACCCAAGCCCTCCTTCACATCAGGTTTCAAGCGTTCACGGATTTCCTGGATATTCTTGAACTTCGTGATTTCAAGTCGTTTGATGATAGAGTTACCCAAGAATTTGCAGATAGCCGTATCATAAAGTTTCACACCCTTAATGAGAGAGGAACGTTTGATACGTGTGTTATGGTAATAATAGAGTTCACACTCCTCACCAGAAATCTTTTTCAACGACTCCAAGGCGTCGATACCGTTCATCATCTTTTGGATGGTGTACGGGCTCAACAAGTTGTAGTTGATTTGGTCCAATCTCTCCGGGTCAGTCCTACGGTCACGTTTCGGCCATTTCTGGGCATCACGGATAGTACCCACACTACGCAAATTAGCGGCAGGCACGAGCATAGTCTCATTCGAGTTCTCAATCATGTACGAGAACGGGAGGTCCGTCGTGTCAGGATGACTGGTATGACGACCCATAATCAAAGTGAAAGCACCGATTTTGGCAGGCCACAACACGTATGAGTCACTCGTTGTCTTAGATCCCCTTGCCACAATGCCCTGATGGATTGGGCCAAGCTTATACATATGGTTACTTTGGTTACTACCAGACCCTGCATTCAAGAACGAGAACATACCCGCGATAAGCAAACTGGACTTGTGGTGTGTAACCGTAAACGGTCCCGCAAACACAGAAGCGGCCTCACCATGGAAACCTTGGCAATTGGAGAAGAACAACGTATCAGTAGCGGAATATTGTTTACCTATTTGGCAAGCCTGGCCAACGAAGCAATGGTCGATCATCGCGCCATCCGTGATCTCACTTCCGGAAGAGATGATGAAGTCATGCGCCATCACATGCGTACCGAGCTTCACGGGAGCGAACTTATTACCATTGACACTACCATTGATCAACTCGGCGCAACCATCCGCCTCGGTGCAGTCACCGAACTTCACATTTCGGATTCTTCCGCAATTACGGATAACGACAGATTTGCCGACCTTCCCCATATCGGAAGAAACCTTCTCCACATATTTGTCCACCAAGCGCTGCAAATTAGAGATGAGTTCGGGTCTATGACGATAGAGCGCCATCATATACGCCACTTGTGCGGAAAGGAAATCACAGATAGGCACTTCACGTCCACCACCCTCATTCAAGGCAGACACCATAGTGCCATTTCCGAAAGAACTCTTTCCGGACACTGTCATCAAATCGACATTCTCGATATAAGAGCCCTCCCCAATTTCATAATTGGCGATATAGTTTCCAATACGTCCAATATAAACGTCGTCGCCGATGACACAATTATGAAGAGTGGCATTGGTGATGCCCGAATGACGGGACACACCGCCATCCAAAGTATACGATTTATTGAAAGAACCTAATCTGTTTTGTCCCGTGAAAATGGTAAAGCGAACTCTTTTTGCATCAAATCCGTCAGTTACTTGGACATTGTCCCAAGAATCCGCATTACACCCTTGTGATTTTAACGTATCGACCTCTTCTGAAGTCAGTTTTCTATAATTCCCCATTGCAGTCTACTCCTATTTTTGAAGTTTTACTTTACTGTTGAAAAACCAAATCTCAAATAATCTCTTCAGCGTTATCGTCATAAAGCTGATAAATGAAATCATTATAAGGGAACCTGGTCACATGGATTTCTTTAACTTTCTTATAAAGCAAAGATTTCAGTTCCTCCAGATTCGTTTTATCCTTTGCGGAAATAAAAATGCAGTTTTCCTGCAATTTCGACATCCACGTCTTTTTCAAATCATCCAGGCTGATGTTCTCCTTGGTCATAGGAGTCAAATCATCCTCTTCCTTTGGTATATAGGAGAACGCATCAATCTTATTGAACACCATGATAGTAGGTTTATCCCCCGAATTGATGTCCTTCAACGTCTTCTCGACGACGGAGATTTGGTCTTCGAAATTCGGATGGGAGATGTCCACCACATGGACGAGCAAATCCGCTTCACGCACCTCATCCAACGTTGACTTGAACGATTCGACAAGGTCAGTCGGCAATTTTCTGATAAACCCGACCGTATCCGTCAAAAGGAAAGGCAAATTCTCGATGGTCACCTTACGGACGGTCGTGTCCAACGTGGCGAAGAGTTTATTCTCCGCGAAAACATCAGACTTACTGATCGTGTTCATAATGGTTGATTTCCCGACATTGGTATAACCGACGAGTGCGACACGCACCATCTTTCCCCTATTCTTACGTTGGATAGTCTTTTGCTTATCGATAGAGACCAAATCCTCCTTCAATAGGGATATTTTAGACAAGATGATACGACGGTCGGTCTCGATCTGGGTTTCACCCGGACCACGCATACCGATACCGCCTCGCTGTCTCTCCAAGTGGGTCCACATACCCGTAAGGCGAGGGAGAAGATACCTATACTGCGCCAGTTCCACCTGGGTTTTGGCATGTGCGGTCTGAGCTCTTTTAGCGAAGATGTCGAGGATAAGGCTAGTCCTATCCAAGATTTTCACGCAAAGTTCTTTCTCGATGTTACGGATTTGCTTAGGCGACAATTCGTCATCGAAAAGCACCAGTCCGATTTCATCTTCAGTCTCTTCAGAGTCCTTAATGTATTTTTTTATCTCCTCGAGTTTGCCCGGACCAACAAACGTGTTGGAATTAGGACCTTCCACCTTTTGGAAAAAAGTTTTCACAGGATGAGCGCCCGCCGTCTCCGCAAGGAAAGCGAGCTCATCCATGTATTCTTTCGCTTTTTGTTCATTCTGCTGGGGAGTGATAAGTCCGACAAGGACCGCCTTCTCCTCATAGATTTCCGTCTTAACGATTTGTCCCATTTGAATAAGCGAATTTGGAAAATCCGTAGATATTAATGGTTGGCATTCTTAGCGGCTTCACGCACCTTGGCCTCAATTTCTTCAGCCAACTCTGGGTTATCACGCAATAAATCCTTCGTGGCGTCACGTCCCTGCGCCAACTTGGTCTCACCGTAGCTAAACCACGAACCGCTCTTTTTGATGATACCGAATTCAACGCCCATGTCGATTAATTCACCGATTTTAGAGATACCCTCTCCGAACATAATATCGAATTCAGCCTTCTTGAACGGAGGAGCGACCTTATTCTTGACGATTTTCACCCTAGTCTGGTTTCCGATTACATTTTCGCCATCCTTCAACTGACCGATACGGCGTATGTCGAGACGAACCGAAGCATAGAACTTCAATGCATTACCACCAGTGGTCGTCTCTGGGTTGCCGAACATGACACCGATTTTCTCACGCAATTGGTTGATGAAAATACAAGTCGTATTTGTCTTGTTGATTGTACCCGTAAGTTTACGAAGCGCCTGGGACATCAAACGAGCCTGGAGTCCCATCTTGGAATCGCCCATATCACCCTCGATTTCAGCCTTAGGCGTCAAAGCCGCCACAGAATCGATAACGACGATATCCAAGGCTGACGAACGGATCAATTGGTCCGCGATTTCCAAAGCCTGTTCACCGTTATCAGGTTGGGAAATTAAAAGATTATTGACATCCACGCCTAATTTTTCCGCATAGAAGCGATCGAAAGCATGCTCGGCGTCAATGATGGCGGCTATACCTCCGTTTCTCTGAGCCTCAGCGATCGCATGGATAGCGAGTGTGGTCTTTCCGGATGATTCCGGACCGAATATTTCAATGACTCTTCCTCGTGGATATCCACCGACACCCAATGCGAGGTCCAAGCCAATAGATCCAGTTGATATCACAGGTATTTCTTCCACTTTGTTATCACCCATCTTCATGATGGTTCCTTTACCATGGTCTTTCTCAATTTTTTCCATCGCCAGCTGTAACGCTTTGAGTTTCTCGCTGGATGGTTGAATTACATCTGCCATTTTTCCTTTAAATTTTATAAATTAGATATTGGGACAAATTTAAAAAAATTTTCATGACTATGAACACATGGCGAATAAAAAATAGAGTGCCGAAAGCATCGATTTTCGCCATAGTTTCGAAGCATTCATTAGGGGAAGGAAGGTGACAAGCGACCGACGGGACAAGTCACAACAACCAGCGTCAAAAACATCTAGGCGGACAACCGACGGCGTATCAATACAAAAGCGGGAGTATACTTGAAGGGTCTAGTTTCGGAAGACACTTTTGTGACAAAAAGGAAGGCTTGCCCATAACCGGGCAAGCCTTCCATACGAATATCCGATTTAGGGTTCGACAAAGCAACCCCAATTGTCATCACTTCAACAAGAGTTTATCGAATTTAGTCTCAGCGTTAGAAACAACCTTAACAATATACATTCCCTTGCCGTATGCGGACATATTGATTCTCATATCCTTCGAACCAGTCATCGTTAAGATTTCCTTACCGTGCATATCAAATACAGTCACGGTAGAAAGTGTGTTGTTCAAAGACACCGTAAACTCGTCAGTAGCAGGGTTAGGATAGATGAAAGGCAAGAAATGGATTTCAGCCTCAGCCACCTGATTCAACTCACCCTCGATTTCAGTTTCAATATTAGCATATTGACCCACAGCAGACTGATAATTGCTAACAGAATAAGTGGTGCTTTCGAAATTTCCGGAGATTTTCTTAATGATACCATGATTATTTAATAGGATAATCTCAAAATCCTGTTCTCCGCTCCACGTTTCTTTCCAACCGCTCTCGATAACGACGTTACCGTCGTTTTCAATATTTCCGGCATTACAGAAACTAGCAGCGCTATTGTTAGCACCCAACTTCAAAATCCAAGAATTGGCATTCTTGACGTCAATTGTAAAACTAGGATTGGCACCTGTCTTCACGTTAAGGAGACGAGCATAGATATCCACCTCCTCACTTTCGACGAGCTCAGCCTCGTCCATGATGGTCGCAGTGACAACAGCCCCATTTTCGGCGGAGAATCCGGATTTAAACACGATTTCCTCCACGGAAGACAAAGAAAGGGTTGAATTCGCTTTAGCGGTAAAGGAGTCGTCACATGGAATAACTATAGTAGACATACTCATTTTGTCCATGTTCTCGCCCTCGTTCAACAAAGGATTATTTTCGCAAGTATTCTCTGAATACGGAGAAATACCGACATAAACGCGTTGTTGTTTGTATTGTCCGATCACGTCAGCGTTGTTCGCCGTCTTTCCGCACACCAACAACTCCCTAGAGAAGTCCAAATTATAATATCCATTCGCGAAACCCGAAGCTTCGCCCGCGTTCACAAAATAGTAATACTGTCCATCAGACTCCAGATATTGGAAACCGGACAACACGACCATCTGTTCTACAGAAGCCTGTGCGTTATCAAGTACGCAAAGGACTGGACGTCCGGCACGGATTTCAGACACAAGCAAATTATTCCAATATTGCTTGGTTTCCACAGAACGCCAGAGAGCCTCGTTTTGAGCTTCGTAACTATTATATCCGAAGTCCTTCAATGCGGAATACATCGAGTTGTCTTTCAACTTCCATGTGGTTTTATCGCAACCATATGAGCATCCCAAAGCCAAGCCAGTCCTATTGATAATACGGCTAATCTCATTTTTCTCCTCGTCAGTCGAAGCTACAGATTTCATGAGTGACCAGTCATAGTAATCCTCATAAGAATTTCCTAAGTTGTCAATCACCGATGAATATATAGGCCATTTCCATTTCCACATCAATTGGCTCACAGCCACCGGCACAGACCCAGCCAAAGAGTGTTCGCAAGTACCACCCTCCGTTTCGCTTTTAGGGCAAAAGAGGTTCATGTCCTGGCTCCATTTCACTTTTCCGCCAAGGGTTTCATCCAAAAGCATGTCTTTCCCTTCCGGATTCGACAAACTACGTAATGTAGTTCCTTCTCCGATCAAGCCAGCCCATTTTTCGGAAACGGTTCCTTCCGCGATTGAATCAAGGGCGCAAATCCCATCTTTATACATTTCTATCAAACCCGAGGTCGCCAAGTTTTCCGGATCGTCATTATATGCGCCCTCATAAGAATAAGCCAAAACCGGGCTTACTGAATAATTGGCAGACACCATCACCCAACCTCCACCTTGAAGGTTACAAACGTACATCGCCACTGCGTCGTTTTTCTTCTCTTCGACTACACTTGCGACTTGCACTGAAGAATCTGTTCTTGCTTTAATGAAGTTAACCGCTACCTTTTGGGCAACATCTTCCGTAACTTTTTGCTGAGCGGCTTGTGCACACCATGGAAGGATTAGGAAAGCCAACAGCGAGACATTCTTTTTTACTATTTTTCCCATACTAATTTTTACTATAATCTTACGACTAATTAATTTAAATATATACTGCGCTAATCAAATATTTCCTGACACAAAATTGTCGGATTAACAAATTCACTGAATTTCCATATTTTCTCATTTCATAATTTTTACCATAAAATTAATTATTAATATATCACTTTCAATTCGCAAAGTTAGTTTTTTTTTTAACAAACTCAAACAAAGTGAAGAAAAAAATTACAAAAAAAAATCATTGATACATTTCCGTCAACAAGACAAGCTTCCAACAGCACCAACTTCCTTCGGGCTCCAATGGGTGGAAAAAAATCCATTGGACAAACAGCAACATTATGGTTTCAACATACATTTCAATTGGAGGGAGGACGCGAGCACACGCTCTACCAAGGGAACAAACAGAGAAGATCTAGGACAACAGGGCTAAAAAAAACATCAAAACGACGATTTATTAGGACACACCTTAATTTAATTTGTATCTTTGCGACCGATTTCGAAATTAATATAGTATTATGCAGAAGAATTTAGTTATCGTCGAGTCCCCGGCGAAAGCGAAAACCATAGAGAAGTTCTTAGGAAAAGACTACACTGTCTTGTCCAGCTTCGGGCACATTCGCGACCTGAAAAAGAAGGGGATTGGCATTGACATCGAACATAACTTCGAACCCGACTACGAGATACCAACCGACAAAAAAGCGTTAGTTAGTGAATTAAAGAAAAAGGCGAAAGAATCCGAAATCGTTTGGCTCGCGTCCGATGAGGACCGCGAAGGAGAAGCGATCGCATGGCACTTGTTCCATGTGCTTGGATTACAGAAAGACAATACAAGGAGAATCGTATTCCACGAAATCACGAAAGAGGCCATACTCAAAGCCATCGAGAATCCAAGGGAAATCGACGAAAACCTTGTCTGCGCCCAACAGGCGCGCCGCGTGCTCGACCGTATCGTCGGTTTCGAGCTCTCCCCTATTCTTTGGCGTAAAGTAAGACCATCTCTCTCGGCCGGACGCGTGCAATCGGTCACAGTAAGGTTGATAGTGGACCGTGAGAGGGAGATCCAGAAGTTCAATGCGGAAGCTTCATTCCGTGTCGTGGCTGACTTCTCCGTCATAGACGCTAATGGGAAGGCGGCTCAATTGCGCACCGAGCTCTCCGACCGTCTCAAGACGAAAGATGAGACCTTGGCGTTCCTGAAACGTTGTCAAAACGCCTCATTCACCATAGAGGATATCGAAAAGAAACCGGCAAAGAAGAGTCCGGCTCCTCCGTTCACCACCTCTACCCTACAGCAAGAGGCATCACGAAAATTGGGCTTCTCCGTATCACAGACCATGATGGTGGCGCAACGCCTATATGAATCGGGAAAAATCACCTACATGCGTACCGACTCGGTCAACCTCTCCAACCTGGCGCTCAACACGGCGAAGGAAGAGATCCAAAACATGGCGGGTGAGCAATACGTGAAAGTGAGGCAGTACCAAACAAAGAGCAAAGGCGCACAAGAGGCGCACGAAGCTATCCGTCCTACTTACATCAGCAACCACACCATCGAAGGAACCGCACAAGAGAAACGGCTCTACGAGCTGATTTGGAAACGCACCATCGCCTCCCAAATGGCGGATGCGGAAATGGAACGTACCATCGTGACGGTCAACATTTCAGGAGAGAAACTCCACTTCACCGCGGAAGGCGAAGTGCTGAAATTCGACGGTTTCCTGAAAGTATACATGGAATCTTCGGACGACGACAACGAACAAGGGGAAAGCACTTTACTTCCCAACCTCAGCAAAGGGGCTAAGCTCGAATGCCTTTCCGCAAAAGCCACGGAACGGTTTTCGCAACGTCCACCACGCTACACAGAGGCGAGCCTCGTACGCAAACTTGAGGAGTTGGGAATCGGACGTCCGTCAACCTACGCCCCTACAATCTCCACCATCCAGAACCGAGGATACGTGGAACGCGGCGACAAGGAAGGAGAGCAAAGATCGTTCGAGACAATCACGCTCGCGAACAATAAGATAACAGAGACCACTGAAACAGAAGTGTTCGGAACAGAACGTTCCAAACTCTTCCCTACCGATACGGGCATCGTGGTAAACGACTTCCTCATCGAATACTTTCCAGACATCATGGAATACAACTTCACCGCCAACGTGGAGAAGGAATTCGACGACGTGGCGGAAGGGAATGCGGAATGGACTTCGACCATAGATACCTTCTACAAGCATTTCCACCCAATGGTGGAGGACTCCGGCAAAATGTCCGAACGCAAGGTGGGCGAACGCATATTGGGCACAGACCCTCAGTCAGGCAAGCCAGTCTCCGCAAAAATCGGAAGATTCGGACCTGTAGTACAGATTGGCACGGCGGAAGACGAAGAGAAGCCCCGCTTCGCCTCATTGAGGAAAAACCAATCCATAGAGACCATCACCTTGGAAGAGGCGATGGAACTCTTCAAGCTACCACGTGAATTGGGCGAATACGAAGGGAAAACGATGAGCGTGGGCGTAGGACGTTTCGGCGCTTACGTAAAACACGACAGCAAATATTTTTCGTTGAAGAAGACGGACGACCCACTGGAGATTACGGCGGAGCGCGCCATCGAGCTGATCGAGGAGAAACGCGAGCAGGAACGCAACAAGTTCATCAAGGTGTTCGAGGCCGAGGGCATCGAAATCTGCAACGGACGTTTCGGTCCGTACATCGCCTTCAACGGAGCGAACTATAAGATTCCTAAGACAGCCGTTCCCGCCGAACTGACCGTGGAGGAGTGCAAGAAACTCATCGAAGAGCAAGGAGAGAAAAAGCCAGCCAGAAGGGCAAAGGCAGCCTCAACAACCGCTAAGAAAAGCGCTGTTTCCACTGAGAAAAAGAGTGCTGACACAAAAGCGAAAACGACAAAGGCCGCAAAATCCAAGTCAGCGGCGGCCAAAAAGACAGCCGTTAAGAAAGCAAAGTGATAAACTACTTATCCGAATAAAAAATGAAGGTCTCCCCAATCGGGAGACCTTCATTTTTTTTAACGAACACAATAAATTCTTAATTCTTAAATAAAAAAGGCGCTCACGTCACCGCAAGCGCCTTCCATATTGGTATATCAAACGATTAGTCCAAAACAGTCACCCAATTGTGAACGTCCGGTTCATCACCATATTGGATGCCGCGGAGCTTATCATACAACTTCTTGCTGATAGGGCCCGGCTTGCCGTCCTTAGAAATAACGTAAGACTTGTTCATCTCCAAATCATCGATTTGGGAGATTGGGCTGATAACAGCCGCAGTACCGCAAGCGCCAGCCTCTTCCATTGTCTCCAACTCCTCGATAGGAATTTGGCGACGCTCCACCTTCAAACCAAGGTCCTCTGCCAACTGCATCAAACTTCTATTCGTGATAGAAGGAAGGATGGAAGTCGATTTCGGAGTGATATAAGTATTGTTCTTGATGCCGAAGAAGTTAGCGGCGCCCGCCTCATCGATGTATTTCTTCTCCTTAGCGTCCAAATAGAACTCGCAAGCGTAACCCAAGTCGTGAGCCTTCTTGTTTGCCAAAAGGCTGGCAGCATAGTTGCCACCCACTTTGTAGATACCAGTTCCGAGAGGAGCCGAACGGTCGTACTCACGGATCACCACGTAAGGGTTAGCTGAGAAGCCACCCTTAAAGTAAGGACCTACCGGTGTGACGAATACGACGAAAATATATTCGTTAGCAGGATGGACACCTACCTGAGCGCCCGTACCGATCAACAACGGACGGATGTACAAAGAAGCGCCGCTCTCGTAAGGAGGAATGAAACGCTCGTTCAACTTCACCACCTTCTTAATCATTTCGCAGAACTTCTCAGTAGAGAGTTCCGGCATCATGATTCCGCGGCAAGTCGACTGCAGACGCTCCGCATTAGCTTCCATACGGAAGATACGGATTTTTCCGTCCTTGCAACGATAAGCCTTCAAACCTTCGAAAGCCTCTTGTCCATAGTGCAAGCAAGTAGCCGCCATGTGGATATTAAGATACTCTTCCGAACTTACTTCGATTTCACCCCACGCGCCATTCTTGAAGTGGCAACGCACATTGTAATCCGTCGGCATATAACCGAACTTGAGATTCGCCCAATCAATGTTTAACTCTGACATAATCTATATCTGTTATAAATACTCGGTTTAAAAACTTCCAAAGATAGTAAAAATAGGGCAATAAATTTCCTCAAATCTAAAAATTCCGATAAGACAGTCAAGGAAACCAATGACAATTCCAAACAACTAACAAAAAAACCTCCGAAGGTTACGCTCAGGAGGTTTTTTATTAAGCATCGCATTATACTCAAACTGTCGGCACTTAGTTACAAATTCGATATGATTTGTTCTCTACCACAACAATGTACACACCAGAACGATCCAATGTGAAAAACTCCTTACCCAGGCAGTCGAAGAATACAAGCAAGTGAGCGGATTGTCCAAAGTAGCCATTTGCAAACTGTCTGGGGTTAACAGGCAATCATACTACAGGAGGAAGTGGAGTACAGCGAAGACGAAGGAGCGAGCGGAAAGTGTCGTCCGAAGCGTAGAGATGATACGGGCAGAAATGCCCCGTGTGGGGTGCAGAAAACTGTACCATATGCTCCACTCGCAAATGCAGAGTCTGTCCGTGGGAAGAGACAAACTCTTCACCATACTAAGGGCCAACCATATGCTGGTAAGCATTGAGAATGGCACATGCTTCACGCATCTATAAGAATGAACCCCTCATCCATCACTCGGACAGAGGGATACAATACCGCTCGGACGCTTACCAAAAACGTTTGGCGA
>JAZLJL010000034.1:0-76586 GCA_045617845.1 Paludibacteraceae bacterium
CGAAGTTACAACACTTGAAATAACTTTTAATCGAACCATTTAGGAATTGAAACTTCAGCGAACTTCTTTCCCTCTTCTGTCGCTGGTCTTTTAATCGAACCATTTAGGAATTGAAACCCACGCTGGGTATTAGGAAGAGCAGACGTAAAATAGTCTTTTAATCGAACCATTTAGGAATTGAAACCGCATTGACTTCTCTAAAAATTCTTGCAGTTTCGTGGCTTTTAATCGAACCATTTAGGAATTGAAACACGGAGATAAAAACAAGACATCTTACAACAACGGCACTTTTAATCGAACCATTTAGGAATTGAAACATAAAAAGGTTAGGGTCGTACATCACCCAATCGCCCCTTTTAATCGAACCATTTAGGAATTGAAACTTAATTCAGTTGCTCTCATATTCTAAATTTTAAAGCTTTTAATCGAACCATTTAGGAATTGAAACACGAAATGGCTTTGGTTTTCCTTTTGGGCAGACCGCTTTTAATCGAACCATTTAGGAATTGAAACTCTATAATCGCTATATCGACTGGTGTACCAGTTAAACCTTTTAATCGAACCATTTAGGAATTGAAACATATTCGCCTGATTGGCTTGTTGCATAGCCTTTCTCTTTTAATCGAACCATTTAGGAATTGAAACTTTTTATTGAAAAGCCGATTAAGCACACGTTTTTGCCTTTTAATCGAACCATTTAGGAATTGAAACTTTGTACATTAATTAAACATATCTTTTTGAAGTGGCTTTTAATCGAACCATTTAGGAATTGAAACTTTCTACGGGTATCCTTTGGTCATAGCCAACAATCTTTTAATCGAACCATTTAGGAATTGAAACTAGCCAAATAAACCGCCCTCGCTTGTTGTCTCCGCTTTTAATCGAACCATTTAGGAATTGAAACTACGTTGGGTTTTTCGATTTTCCTTCCTCAATCAGTCTTTTAATCGAACCATTTAGGAATTGAAACGTAAGTGACAAATTAAGAAGACCGTATAGCCATGCCTTTTAATCGAACCATTTAGGAATTGAAACAGTGATAAATTTCTTTATTGCATTGGCGGTTTTCTTCCTTTTAATCGAACCATTTAGGAATTGAAACTGCAGATGAGTTTTACACCAGACATTGACTTTGAAAGCTTTTAATCGAACCATTTAGGAATTGAAACATATTGTCGACTACCCAATTACCTGACGACTGATCTTTTAATCGAACCATTTAGGAATTGAAACTAATTCTTTATCCTTTGAGTCTCCTGATTAAGTAGCTTTTAATCGAACCATTTAGGAATTGAAACTCGTATTGTAGATGATTATGTTCCTATGCAAATCTTCTTTTAATCGAACCATTTAGGAATTGAAACTACGCAAAGGAAATCATGGACGTGCAGGCGTCGTTGACTTTTAATCGAACCATTTAGGAATTGAAACTCATATTCTTGTTTCTTTTGCGTAAGTTGCGAAAGCTTTTAATCGAACCATTTAGGAATTGAAACTCAAAACCAAGACTTGAACTATGTCAGTGCTCTTCGACTTTTAATCGAACCATTTAGGAATTGAAACTCGGATGCTAGGGATGCAGTGCAAGGGGCGGCAACCTTTTAATCGAACCATTTAGGAATTGAAACTACAGCAGAACTCAATGTATTGCTGTAGCAAAGATACTTTTAATCGAACCATTTAGGAATTGAAACCGGATCCGAAATAATATACTGTTTTCATAACTACACTTTTAATCGAACCATTTAGGAATTGAAACATCTGCCGACAGGCCCGATGGTTCACCATCAGGCACTTCTAATCGAACTTCTTCCACACACACAAGATTTCCGTTGTGAAAACATCTAGGTTCAGCCATCGTCCTTAACGGTGGCTTTTTTATGTCCTTTCCCCGAAATAAAAAATCAAACATTAAAATTCTTTGGAAGATTTCTTTCCCCTCATTTCCCTTCAAACCCACCCAACAAACATAAAAAAATATTATTTTTGTCAAACACAGCAAAGGAAAGGCGCAATGAGACTCTATTATTTGACAATAATTACGCTGACGGTGATGTTGGCGTCGTGCGGTCGGTCCACCGACCCGAAGCCCGAAAAGGAGAGTTTCGAATGGGAGGGCAAGACGGTACGGCTCGAACACAAAAACGATAGTCTGCACGCCTTGATTCTGACCGAGAACGGCAAAGAGTTGTCCAGAATGATTCTTCCCTGGAAGATCTACCGGTTCGACCATGGTGACCTCGACGGCGACGGTGTGCCGGAAATCGCCGTGGGCGTGATCAAAACGACAATGTTCGACCCTAGCATGGAGAAACGCCTCTTCCTCTACCGAATCGCCGACGGAAATGCCATCATCAGGCTGTGGATGGGTTCCCGATTGGTGCATAGAGTGCAGGATTTCCACATCGAAAAGGATAGCTTCCCTGCCCTTGTCCACGCCTACGAGAAAGACAAGAACGGCGTAATGCATGAGAGCGAATACAAACTCGGAAGATTCGGATTAAGACTGAAAAGATTTTTACGGTAATAATAAACAACCAAACATTTGATAATGAATTATAAAAACATTTCAAGAGGCTTGGCGCTCTCATTGGCAATCTCTTTCGCCGGATGCGCTTCTGACGGAAACCAAGGGAAACAACCATCAAACACGGACGGAAGCCAGCAAACTTCCGACCTTAACTCGAACGAGGGGAACGAGACGAACCCCAACGGCGCATCGTTCGACTGGGAATTCACCACAAGAGGCGAAGATGGCGCCGCCCCACAAGGCACCTTCGGATTGTCCTTTCACTTGGATAGCCTATTCAACCATCCCGACTACGACATGCCAATCAACAACTATAGTTACGAAGAGTTGCGCGTGCTTCGCAGCATCCCGTACGCGAGACTTGGCCATTGGTTCAAGGAGGTTGACCTATTTGAAAAATTCAACGGCATAAAAGAGTATGTGGAGTCACTAGAACCTATCGCGAAAAATTATGCCATGGATCAAATCAAAAATGAAGAGAGCGAATATTGGAGACTTTGGAGGACGAATTACCCCAAAACCTATTCCCTATTCAAGCTGGACGCTAAGGAGGCAGTTTTCGTCAAGAGGGTTGATGCCGAAATCGCCAAACTGGAGGAGAAACGATATGTGGAGAAAGAGGGATTGAAACTGCTTAATTTGGACCTTGCGGAAAACACGAACTATTTAAGGTGTCCAAGTTCAGAAGCCATTAATTTGCTCCGCGAGAACAACTTCTGCATTTCCGAGACGAGAGCGGAGCAGATGTACAACCCTTATGAATACTACCACAACTTGCCTCATTACATCACTACCGACCTTTTCCTAGCGGCATACAACGCCTACTTGGTATGGGAACTCCAATGTGAAGAAGAAGAGAATATACATCCATTGATGTCTAAATTCACGAGCGAAATGTATTATCAGAGTTTGGAAGATCTGGAATCCTGCTCCGACAAAGCCATACGTCCATTGGCCGAACATGCGGTTGTCTATTATGCGATCGCCTCCTATTTGTTTTCCGGAGAAGAGTGTAAAAACCTGCCTGATGGATTACGTGACATCTATGGGCAAGAGAAACAAGCTATCGAGTCGGAATCGGATGGACCTTCCGCCCTACTAAAATCACCAATGCCATATAGTTTGTTCAAACCACGCAGTTTCTACACTAGGAACGAAAATACCAAAAAGTATTTCAAGGGAATGATGTGGCTACAAAGCGCCAAGTACAGAATTGAGAAGGACGAAGCCATTGTCTACCCTCTTTTCCTGGCGTTGCAATATGAGAGATTAGACCCATCGACGAAACAGAATATGGAGAAAGTTAATAACCTACTCACTTTTTTGATCGGAGAGGTCGACAACTGTTCCATCATGGATATTTCAGCGAAACTCGCTCCTGATTTCGGAATCAAAAGTGACGCGGACCTAAAAGACCCTCAAAAACTAGCATCCGCAAGATCTTACTTGGAGAAGGAAAACAGCAGATGCAACAGATTATACAACAGAGTCGAATCGTCGAAGCCCGTGGCTGAGATCAATTTCATGCCACAACGTTATACGCCTGACGCCGAGGTGCTGATGTGGATGTGCGACATACGTAAGGAGAGCGGCAGACCTTTTCCGGACGGACTTGACGTACTGAACGCCTTCGGGAACACAGTTGCCGAAAATTTATTGAACAACACAGACCCTGGAACAAAGAAATGGGCCGAATACGCTTCGACAAGCGCAAAAATGAAGTCGAAATTCAAGAACTACCCCGACTTCAACAAGAGCATCTACAACAAAAGCATCGAAGCCCTTGTCGCCTTGCAGAACAAAGGGATCCAACCAGACTACATGAAGACAAAGGCTTGGCAGATGAAAAACACCAATACCGCATTGGCATCATGGGCCGAGCTAAAACATAACACGATATTGTACGCCGAGCAGCCGGGAGAAGCAGAAGGTGGCGAAGGCGGCGAAAGAATATACATGCCTGAACCAGAATGGTATTCTGATATCGTGGAACCTAATCTCGCGTTTTGGAGAAAGGCAATTGAACTATTGGAATTGAACGGAAAAGTTCTGGCGGAAAATAAGATTAAAAACAATTCGGAAAACGATTCGAGAAATAATTCGGAAACCTTTTGGAAAGGCAATTGGTTGCTTAATAACGCAAAAAAATTTCTGGAAATAACCCAAAAGGAGTTAGCCGGAACACCCGTCCACGAGAAACTGAATGTTGATACGAATTTTGAAGATTTCTGCAATCATTTATTTTTCAAGGATGGAACTAAAATCAACAACACAGACATCGCGAAGATTGCCGACATCTACACAAGAGAAATACACAACGGCCCAGATAACGGCATTCTCCACACTGGTCTTGGACTTGTGAACAGCATCTATGTGTTGGTAGAGAATAATGGCCATATATATTTGACCGAAGGTGCTGTTTATGATTATCGTCTCACCGTCTTAGGCGAGAGATTGAATGACGACGAATGGAGGAAAAAACTGAACGAGAACTATTCCTTAGGGCGTCCGAAATGGATGGAGCCATATATTCTCAAGGATAATAATAGAGTGAGGATCTTACAGAACGTCGGAGAAAGAAGTTTAAGAGGCTGGGAATTCGAAGAAGAGCCTCAAGAAAACAGCGGATGGTTCACTCATTAAGAAATATTACAATACTCTTCTCAGTCTTGGCGATGGCGTCTTGTTCTTCGCCTACTGACGAGGGTTTGAAAATCCTCATCGGCGGCGACGTGATGCTCGACCGTGGTATCGGGGGAATGATAGATAACCATGGAGTGAGCTTCCTCTTCAACGGGATCAGAGACGATCTCCAATCGGCGGACGCTTCGATCATTAATTTGGAGTGTCCGCTGACGGATACCCTGGTTCCGCATCAGAAACGGTATCAGTTCAGAGCAGCCCCTTCATTCGCCGACAGCCTCCTAAAAAACGGAGTGACCCATGCCTGTCTGGAAAACAACCACACACTTGACCAAGGCGAACTGGGCTATAAGCAGACGGTGGAGTCTTTGTCCCGTGCCGGAATAACGCCCGTCAGTTCCGATCCGTTCTCTCCGACCGAAATAGAGAAAGGGGGGAACAAAATAGCCCTATTCAACGCAAACCTATTAGGCAACAGCCAATACGTGACCTATTGGCAATCGCATTTGTCTAAAGCTATCGTAACGTATAAAAACGCCAACAAGGAGGCGAAGGCGGTAGTCATTTTGCATTGGGGCGACGAATATGAACCCATACACAACCAGCTACAGGAGCGCATCGCCAAGTCGCTCGCCGAGTCGGGAGCCGATGTCGTGGTCGGACATCATCCCCACGTCGTGCAAGACACAATGCGGATAGACAATTGTTCCGTCTACTATAGCCTTGGCAACCTGATATTCGACCAGAACAAAATGGCCCGACATAAGTCGTCGCTGCTTGAAATCACGCTAAAAGACGGAACGTTGAAGAGTTCCATCCATGAACTGAGGATATACAATTACAGACCGATGTAACCCGTATAGACGTAGCGCGCCAAGTCGATACCATATCGTATCCAAAAAAAATTCCCTACCTTTGCAGACTTTTTCATACAGGCTTAAAAAACGCGTAAAATGGACAATAGCAAAGCAACGGATTACGACGGGCTTCCTTTGACCCGCAGAATCTTCTCGGTGATGACCGTGTCGTTGGGCGTCACCGTAGCGGTGTTGGACGTCAACATCATGAACATCGCACTGCCTTCCCTCTCCGTCAACATGCACCTCTCCGAGGCGGACACCATTTGGATCGTCAACGGCTACCAACTCGCCATCATCATGTGTCTCCTCGCCATGTCCACCATCGGCGAGATCTTCTCCTACAAACGGGTCTACCTCGCCGGCCTCTCCGTCTTCACCATCGCGTCATTAGCCTGCGCCTTCTCGCATGACTTCCTCACGCTCGTGGCGAGCCGTATGCTGCAGGGCGTCGGCGCCTCCGCCATGATGTCCATCAACATGACCCTCCTCCGCCTCTCCTACCCGAAACGCTGGCTGGGCAAAGGCATCGGACTCAACGCCACGCTGGTCGCCATCGCCTCCGTGCTGGCGCCTTCCCTCGCCGCCCTCATCCTCACGAACCTCTCGTGGCACTGGCTCTTCCTCATCAACCTGCCCATAGGCGTCTTGGCGGTCGCGATGGGCATCAAAGCCTTGCCGGGCAATGTGGTGCGGCTCAAAGAGCGGCATGTGCCCAAGCTGGACATGGTGATGAACGCCCTCTTCTTCGGCTCGCTCATCCTCATCGTGCAGGGATTCTCGCACAACTTAAGCACCTATACCATCATCGGCACCGCCATCGTCTGCGCCGCGGTGGGCTTCCTCTACCTGAAGCGGCAGCTCAACATGCAATACCCGCTCCTGCCCGTCGACCTGCTGCGCATCCCGCTCTTCAGCCTCTCCGTGCTGACCAGCGTCGCCTCGTTCACGGCACAGATGCTCGCCATGGTCTCCATCCCCTTCCTCTTCGAAAACACCTACGGGCTCTCCGAATCGGAGACCGGACTCCTCTTCTCAGCCTGGCCCCTCTCCATACTCGTCGCGGCACCCTTGGCGGGCTCGCTCATCGGCAAGGTGGACGCAGGCAAACTGGGCGGAATAGGCTTAGCGCTCCTCTCCTTCGGCATAGGCGCGTTGGCGCTCCTACCCGACCAGCCGAGCTACGGAGACGTCATCTGGCGGCTCATGTGCTGCGGTTTCGGCTTCGGCATCTTCCAGTCGCCCAACAACAACGTGCTCATCACCTCCGCTCCCATGAACCGTAGCGGAAGCGCCAGCGGCATGCTCGCCATGGCCCGCCTCATCGGACAAACCACCGGAGCCACGCTCGTAGCCCTCCTCTTCCACCTCTTCGGAAGCGAAGCACCACACACGGCACTCTGGGCGGGATCAGCCGTGGCGTTGGCCGCCTGCCTCATCAGTCTGAGCAGACTACGGCTGAAAAAGGAAGCATAGACACCAAAGAGACGACAGCGAGCGACGGAAGGTAAAAAATCCCCGCTCTTCCGTAATTCAAATAAGCTTCGTATCTTTGGACATTATTCATTCACATAAGAAAAAAATACACCATGCAATTCAAACATATCCTCACGGTGGCACTTCTCTGCTCGACATTACCAAGCATCGCCTGCTCAGACGAGGAAATCATACAATCGGCTTACCTACACCTCCCCACCTCGCTCGACCGCTGCACAAACGCAGACAAGGACTCCGCAGACAAAGTCAGGGCAGAGTTGAAAAACGACTTCAAGGGAATCTACAGGAAAAGGCTGACGAAAGAAGAAGCGTACGACATCATCGACAAATACGAGGAGAAATCCACCATGAAACTCTTCTACGACTGCGGCGGAGAGAAATCCATGCCCGTATTCGCCCTGCTAGACCTCATGGTGAGAAAAGGCTATATCAACGAAGACCCGACACATAAATACTACCATCCACAGAGCGCAGGCAAACCAGCCACGACGGCAGTCACATCCGCCAGCGCAGCCACGGGAACAGACGAGGGAGAGTCCACCGTCACCGCACCGAAAGACATGCCATACTGTTTCCAGTCATGGAGTCTGGCGGGAAGACTAGTGACCGGGAAAGTGGCGCGTCCCGTCTACGACAAACTCATCGAAGGGAAAGTGGTCATGATCATACAAGTGGACAAGAAAGGATATGTGAAAAAAACAACCATAGGGGAAGGCACCACCATTACAGACCCGACCATACTGGAGGCGGCGCAAGTGTCCGCCATGAGCACGAAATTCTCGCCTAGGGACGATGGTAAAAACGGTGACCAATCAGGCACAATCACCTACTATTTCAAATTACAATAAAGGATTCACACGCAATAAAATAACGAAAAACAAACAAAAGGAATGACGCAAAGGGCATCAGGAGAGGCCCTCCCAACGGAAATAGAAACGCCAGGCGGAAAAAAGCTTACGATGTTTTAGATATTCCATATCACCGTCATTCTCGTACGCCTCCCGTTCGAAAGAGATGCTACGGTAAGGATTGATGCCATGGTTGAAAAGCTTACGCACCAACCAATAGAGCCATTCGAGGGAATAGAGGATATAGAAAAAGAGGAAAAGCGACTCCATCATCTGGGCGGTATGGATACTTTCATGGTTGATGATCTGACGGCTGAGACGGGAGAAATAAGTCTTCCGGATGAATAACATACCGAAGATATTAATCGCCACAAACCCCTTAGGAGGCAAAAAATTATTCACGACGATCTTCATGGCAAACAGCAATTAAAGTTGTCCCGCCTCGACCAAATTGATGACGCGCTCAACAATTTTATCATCCTCATTATCAAGGTCATATTCAGTCTTAAGGTTAGCACCCATCATCTTAGCGAAGCCTTGCCAGAAAACAGCGCGGAAACCGCCCCTGAACTGTTTGATCAACTGATAAGAGGTTTTGTCGGTCTCACGGTCCACCAAACGGATAAGCATCTTACCCTGCGACAAAGTGAACTTTCTCAAAACAGGCTTATAGGTATCGAGCAACTCGTCCTCTTTCGCCTCCATATACTTTTTCCTAGCCCTATCGTCAGGCAATGCGGCCAAATCCTTGTCGATATCCTTCAACATCTTACCGATCAATTTGGCGTAAGGCAAAGTTTTCTTCACGTCACGGACAGTCTTCCAGTAGAACTTCTCCTGTTTCTTGTTTTTAAACACCAACGTCGGGTAGACATAGACCTGAGGCAAAAGGATACTTGGAATCGAGTCGCCATTTTCATCAACAACACAAGGGACCATGAACCCCTCCTGTTCCTCCACATCTTGGGCGAACGTCTCCATAAAAAAGGAAGAGGCGCACAAAAGCATTACCAAATATTTTATTAACTTTGCCATCGTCTAATCTGTTAAGCTTGCTTTATGCAAAAATAGCATAATATAGATGCAAAACAATTTGTCGAAAAAGAAAAATGAAGATTAACCCTGTTTTTATTGCATTTTTTAGCATTTCCATTTCATGTAAAGCATCGGACGGAGTCATGAATTGCGTCCGCTCATCCGCCGGAGAGTGTATCATCTACGACATCGGCGCAGACGAACTTAAGCTATGCGACGAGGGGAAAGTCCGTCTCTACGCGACGTTCGGCAACCGCTATCTTCTCAAGGAGTTAAGCCACAGCAAGCTAGAAGTCATCCTGCCAGTCAGGAACTTTGTCATGGCAGCAGGAAGCGAATGGTTCGGGTATGACCTACACAACAGGCTAAGGCTGCGCTACAACGTCGCCAAACGGCTAAGTGCGCATTGCGAACTAGGAGCAGGACTCCTTTACACGTCGATTCACAACGAAGGGATGCAGGGAAGGAACGCCACACTATCCGAACGACTCTTCTTCCTTCTCCAAACAGAGCGCACCGACATCTACCTAGAAGGGGAAGAACTCTTCGACATAGGATGGAAAGACCTACAAGGGAAACGCGTCACCGCACCCTTGGACATCACGGCAGGAAGTCGCATCCACTTCTCCGAGGCGGTCAGTTGCGCCATCGAAGGGACATGGGACGAAGAGGCGAAGTACGGCGGACGGTTCGGAGTCAGCTACACCACCGGGAAGTTCCAACTCAGATGCGGAGCCGCCGGTCCACCCATAACACCCACCTTCGGCTGCGGATTCGTCGGAGAGCGTTTCCGGTTGGACGCCACAGCCCAATGGGACCGCAACATCGGCTATTCGCTAACATGCGGCGTCGGAATCCGACTCGGAGAGAAAGAGAAGAACCCAACAAGAGACAAACAATAAGACCATGACGAAAAGACCTGTTCCCATTATCGCGCTGATGATGACGACAATCAACCTGTTTTCCCAAGAAGAGAGTTTCCCCACCCAATTCATCGAAGAGATGGAATCATTCCAGGAAGAAGACGGGGAGCAGTTCGACATAGAGAACCTCTACGACATCATGAACGAGCTGAAAGCAAGCAAACTAGACTTGAACACAGCGACGGAAGACGACTTCGAGCAACTACCCTTCCTAACAACGAACGACGCCAACAACCTCGTCCGCCACCGCACCCTATACGGCAAGTACCAGACACTCTACGAGCTGAAGCACATTCCCGAATTCACACAGGAGAAGATAGAACAACTGCTTCCGTTCGTCGCCATTAAAGAGAGAGACAAGAAAGTCACTTTCCGGGAAATGATGCGCAACAACCAATCACAAATATTCATCGAAGCGGACCGTTACCTGCAACGGAAGAAAGGATACGAGCCAGACACCAGCGGAACGACAGCCTACGCAGGATCGCCCCTACACTATTACGCGAAATACCTATTCAACACAGAACGGCTGAAAGCGTCGCTCGTAGGAGAAAAAGACGCCGGAGAGGCGGAATGGAGCGAAGGCAACCACTGTTTCGACTTCGTCAGCGCATCGGTGGAAATGGACGGGACGAAGTGGATGAAACGACTCTGTATAGGCGACTACAAAGCGAACTTCGGACAAGGACTGGTCGTCGGGACCGGTTCCATCCTAGGTAAGAACGCAAGCGTAACCAACGCCTACAAGAACACACAAGGGCTGAAAAGGTACGCCTCTACAGGAGAAAGCGATTTCTTCCGTGGAGCGGGAGCCACCCTCGGATGGGGAGCGTTCCAAGGGACACTCTTCGGCTCACACAAGAAAGGAGACGCCACCCTCAAAGGAGAAGACATCGCCTCTTTCAAGACAGACGGCATGCACCGCACCACCTTGGAAACGGGGAAGAAGAGGAACTATACGGAAACAATATGGGGCGCAAACCTAAGTTTCAGGCACAAGAAACTGACCGTCGGCTGCTCCTACCTCCATTACCACTACTCACGCACGTTGCACCCGACGGGAAAGACCTACACACGGTTCAAGCTTTCAGACGTGGCGTCCCACTGGAACGGAGGCGTCGACTACAAAATCAGGTTCCGCCACATCACCCTTTTCGGAGAGACCGCCATCGACGCGAAAGGGCACCTCGCGACCATCAACGGAGCGACCATCCTACCGCTCTCCAGGCTGGAAATCACCCTAGCGCAACGCCACTACCAGCCGGAATACCAATCCAACTACGCGAAAGGGTTCGGCGAGAACTCCCGCATCGAGAACGAAGAGGGCATCTACCTCAGCACACGGTTCTCCCCCTTCAAGAGAATCACGATAGCCGCCTATGCGGACAGTTACCATTTCCCATGGGCACTCTACTCCACCCCCACCTCCTCGTCGGGGCAAGAACTAGCAGTACAAGCCAACGGGAAGCTCAACAAGAGAATGGACCTCACCCTAAAATACAAATACAAAGAGAAACCAGAGGAGACGAACCAGAAACGCACACTCAGAAGCACACTCAACACACAGATGAGACACTGGCGTTTCCAAACCATCGCAGAAGGGAACAGGTCAGACCAAACAGGAGAAGCCACCACTTACGGATGGATCATCTCGCAATCGATTTCGGGAAGCATCCGTCCACTCCACCTCTCGACAGCTTTCCGTTACGCCTACTTCCATGCGGAAGATTACGACAACCGAATCTACATCTACGAGAAAGACCTGCCCTACACGCTCTCCTTTCCCATGCACTACGGGAAAGGTCACAGGATCTCCGTCAGCATAATGTGGAGCCACAAAGAGAAGCTGCAAATACATGCGAAAGTAGGATGGTTCATCTACACAGACGGAAGGGAGAACATCGGAACAGGCAACGAGGCAATGGAAGGAAACATATCAACACAGGCTAAGATACTCATGAAAATAACGATATAGAACACATAAATTAAATAAGAGAGGGGATATATGGTCCGTCAAACCACATATCCCCTCCGGCGTCAGCGACGGCGGCACATCATTCGAATACCGCACGAACCGACAAGCCATTTTCTTTAGTACGTAAACTTCGTTTCTCAATATAATCATTATAAAATCGGATATGGAAAGCTTCAAAAGAGACCTTCCCATCATGAGAGGAAGACCAATAACCACCCATGGTACCGACCGAATAGAGATTCATTCCAGAACGCCAGCCCGCATATGGGAAAAATATCTTATTCCCGTTCATCTTCGATGTACCTATGCAACCAGTCATACCAGACCCCTGATAGTTATCCACCCATTTCCAATTGCAGTATTCGACAAGTTCAATTTGCTCTTCCACGGTAGGCATACGCCAAGGTTTCCTCCACCTCATCCAAGCGACATCATCAATAGAATCCAAAACGACGTTGCCATTCACCATTTTATGTTTTTCGAAATCCGAGGAGTATTTTATCGGTTCTTCATCAGGATCGATGATCCACTTATAATGCGCGGAGTCGTAAAAAGTCTTCGGTTCGACCTCTGACCAAGCAAAATACGAGCCACACTCTGTAGGGGAAGTTGTGCCCACATTGCTGACAGCCCATTTCAAGCCACTCGGCAATCCCAAATCGACATAATTGTAACCATTCATTTTGCCGGAGATATCAACAGTTTCTTCCTCTGAGGTTGTCGTAGACGAATTTTTCTCATCACTAGAGTCATCATCGCCACAAGAGACAGAAGAAAACGACACCATAATAGGCAACACGATAAATAATAAAAACTTCTTCATCAATACAAAAAATTATCAATATGATATAAAAAAAGCCAAAGGTATAAAGGAGTACAAGAAATCAATCCGTCACCTCCGCGAAAAGTTCAATGTTTTCATCGACGAATTGGGCGATAGCGGAAGTAGTCTCCTCCTCCATAAGGAAGAACTTTTCCTCAAGATCGTCGAACACCTCGAAATCGACATACATGGAGAGGAACTCCTCGTCGGTGCACTCACGTTCCAAGGCATCTTGGTTAGCCTGATAAATATCCTTCGCCTCATATACCAGTTTCGAAAGCGGTTTGGCGCCGAAAAGGCGGATAGCCTTAGCGAAAGGGTTACGGAAGAAATAACCGCCATAACCGTTTTGAATCAATTGGACGAAGCCGCCATCATTCATCTCGTTGCGGAAAATAGAATAAGCGAGCAACGTGTTTTGGTGACCATTCAGTTTAGCCATGCCTTCGGCGGTCAGTTCGCCACCCATCTCAGCCCAGTATTTATCGACGAACAAAGCGATGAACTCGTCGACACCAGACTCAGCGGCCTTACGTAATTCGGAATCGGATATCTGGATCATTTCAGTTCGTCGTTAAGTTTAAAGACGGAGAGCACATAAGCGTCGCTCCAATCCTTTTCGGAGGAGAGGCAGAAATCGGAGATCTCAGACTTCGTCTTAGCGGAGAAAGAGGAGATGTAGAAATGGTTATCGATGCACAATAGGGACAACGATTTGTCCTTCGCCTTGCGGATGAAAGAGACAGCGGACTCCTCGTCAGAGAAATCAGAGACGATCAAATAATAACTTGCGTCCGCCTCATGGTAAGCCTCCAATTCGCTTTGGGCTTGGGAGAGTTCCATTTTCTTCACCTCAAGTTCCTTTTCGAGAGAAGTCTGCGAAATCTTCATCGGAATAAGGGAAGCCATATCCTGTTGGTAAGAAGAGTTGTTAACCGGCTGTCCGACAAGCAAGAAAGCCACGACAGCCGCCGCACCAATGGCGAAAGTCTTAACAGGACGAGCAGAAAAAGAAGAGGAAGGAGAAGAAACCGCGGACGATTTGCCATGGTTCTTATCCAACGTAGGGAAATAGAACTCACTGAGGCCGAAAGAATCGCCGCAAGCCACCTTCAAATTCTTCTGTAGGAACGCGATCTTCCCAGACTTCATCGTGAACACGCCGAAGTTAGGGACCGCATAGACACCATCATTCTTCAAGGCAGCCCAAATGGAAGCCACCTCATCCGAGACGAACTTGTTGGCCTCGTCGAAAGAGCAAGACCTCGACTTCATGAGCGCATGGGCCAAATCCCCGTCATTATGCACCAATCTTGCATTGAAGACCAGTTCCTTACGGGGAGGGAAGAACTTTCCCCCATCGAGTTTCGCCACGCAATCATTCACCACAAATCCGCCGAACCCGGGGACTATCACACACTCCTGACGAGCCAATAAATCTATAATGGTATCGAACATAACATTAAACTTTAGACAACAAAGTTAATCGTTTCGGGGATAATCCGACCATAAAAACGGCAAATCAATATTAACAGATGATTAAACATGTTTTCAACACATTATCAACATGTTTTCGACACATATTTCACATGACAGAGAGGGAGAAGCGCACGGTCATTCCAAGCGAGGGAAGAATGCCATGGAAGCCATCAACAAAGTGTCAACATTCCATCAACAAGATATACACAAGCCATCAACAGGAAGGCAAGGAGAATATTCGGCAAAGGGGGAAGGAAAACAAACAGGCAAATGGCGACAAAAAAAGAGCCATCCGGGAAGGACGGCTCTTTTTGATATGGTTACACCAAAAATTACTTAGTTTGGATGACCAACTTCTTAGAAACTGACCAGAAAGTCTTATAGTTAGTGATTTTCAAGATCAAGTTCTTATCCTCGTTAGAAGTCTTAACCAAAGAGTAAGAGTTTGTAGGGTGGTTAGTCAAGATGACAGCCTTCTTAGAACCAAGAGGCAACTCAGTGAACTCACGGATATCAACTTTCGTGCAAAGGCTCTCGTTGATAGTAGCACCTTGTAAGTTCTTCAAACCTTTCTCCTTAAGGGTCTTCTTGTTAGCCAAGAAATAGTAAGCAGTGTTCAACTCAGCATCTTGAGCCTCCAAAGCAGCAACTTGTTGGATGTTAATCTGCTCAACGGAATCCCTAAGAGCGCGAACGCTAGCAACTTGAGTGTTCAAAGAGTCGATCTTGATGTTCTTCTCTTCCAATTGGAGCTTGAGGTCCTTAATAGTCTTCTCGTTAGCCTTCAAGTCCTTTTGCAAACCTGCCACCAAACCACGCAAGTAAGGGAGCTTACCCTCAGCCTTCTTCAAAGCTTGCTCCATAGAGTCAAGTTTATTACGGCTATCTTGGAAAGCGCGGTGGATAGTCTCGAAGTCTTGTTGGATCTTTTGCTTGCTGTCAGCGTTAACGCCTTCAGAGCCCTCAGCCTCGCTCAAGATACCCAACTCAGTCTCCTTGATGCTTCTGAAGTTAGCTTGAACCTCAGAGATAAGAGCCACATAGCTATCCAACTTGTTCTCAGTCATTTGGTTCACCTTTTGGAGTGAATCAACCTGACTAGTCAAAGCGTCGATTTTGTCTTGGTTACAAGACACTGCGAATAATGCAACGAATGCACCTAAAACTACTTTTTTCATTTTTGTCTAAATTTAAATTTATAATAAAAATTAATTACTCTTCAACATTCCTATTCTTATCATTTGGTTTACCAGCCAAGATGACCACGATTTCACCTTTAGGCTCGTGTTCTTTAAAATAAGAACAAACTTCCTCGACCGTGCCTCGAACTGTCTGTTCATGCACCTTCGATATCTCTCGGGAGACGGAGACCAAGCGATTAGGTCCCATCACCTCCACAAATTGTTCCAAAGTCTTCACCAAACGGAAAGGAGACTCATATACAATCATTGTCCGGCGTTCCTCCGCCAATTCCTTCAGTTTCGTCTGACGGCCCTTCTTCTGAGGCAAGAAACCTTCGAAGCAAAAGCGGTCGTTAGGGAGACCCGAATCGACCAGCGCCGGCACGAAAGCCGTAGGGCCCGGCAAGCACTCCACCTCGATGCCCGCTTCGACGCATGCGCGAACCAGCAAGAAGCCGGGATCGGATATCGCAGGCGTACCCGCATCAGAAACAAGAGCGATAGTTTCCCCACCCTTTAGGCGGTCGACCACGGAGTCGGTCGTCTGATGCTCATTGAACTTATGGTGGGAAAGCATCTTCTTCTCTATTTCAAAGTGTTTTAGCAACACGCTTGTTGTTCTAGTATCTTCCGCGAGGATCAGGTCCACTTCCTTCAATATTCTGACCGCCCTCAACGTCATGTCCTCCAGATTACCCACTGGAGTTGGCACAAGAAAAAGTTTTCCTTCGTTTTTCATGAAAACCTATCCTCCAACAATCTCATAAAATCCCCGACAGCCTCGTCTTCCTCGTCCCAAGAGAAGTTCCATTTCACATAATCGGCAGCTTCCTTAAAGGATTTCATGGAATCCAACGTGGCGATTGTCGACGACATAAGTTCGGCGTCACCTCCGAACAGTTCATTCAAATAGCGAATACGGTCATTTAACGTTATCGCCTTTCTGATAGATTGCACGAAACGGCTTTCCACACGCTTTGAAGACCGGTTCGCATCCAAGACCGTGCGCACACCCGCAAATTCATGGACGTGCGGCTTAATCTCATCATGAACGACCTCCCCATGTTTTTCGTTCGGGACATCGTTATTTTCCTTAGTAGGCGATTCACCCGTTTCCGGTTCGGGTTCCTTCGCTGATTGATATGCAACTTTATCCACCACTTTCACAGGTTCCTCCTCGACCTTCGCCGCAGGAGCCTCACTCTTCGGGGTTTCCGGTTGGGTCGGTTTCTCGTCCTTAGGGGCAGGGGCAGCTTTTTCCACCACCACCTCCTCTATCACCGGCTCCACTACCTTAATTGCTACCGGCTCGCTCTCCTTACGCTTAGCCTCCGTATTCTGGTAGGATTCCAGTTGTTCTATACGCTGCAACAAAGAATTCGCCTTCCCTTTCGCCAAAACCAAGACAGACGACGGCACAACAGACATCTCAGACATTCCGCCACATAGCAGCGAAAGTTCCTTTACATCTTCAGATATTAGACTCATCAAATCCTTACTGTCCATACGCTCTGCCTAGAATTTTAACTATTTCGATTCCAAAACCTTCGAAATAATGAGAAACTCTGTATATTTGCAAATAATCGCGTAAAGGTATAAAAAATCTTTACCAAACATAACAAATGATTTCATTTTTTTCACAATGGAGACTCCGTTTTCAAAGCCATTCACGTTCGACAGAACCGTCCGCATATTGATGGTCATTTCAATCATCATCGGTACCATATTATTAATCAGATATTTAAGTCCCGTACTAGTTCCGTTTTGCCTGGCTTGGCTTTTGGCTTATTTAATTTATCCACTTGTATATTTTGTACAAAAAAAATTACGTGTGGGCAACAAAAGCGTATCCATCATCATCGTTTTATTGGCCATAGCCTCCATCATCACCTTCTTAGTATGCTTTTTCACCCCGCAATTCGTCGAAGAAGCCATCAAACTAAAGAACTTCATCGCCCAATATACCATCAACGAAGAGGAGGGAATCATTCCCCACAAATGGGAGATTTTCCTACAGAACTTCATCCGCGAGAGCAACTTGGTGGAACTCATGGATAACGAGGACGTGATGGACCTGATAAAAAGCGCTTCGCCGCACGTATGGTCCCTGCTCTCCAGCTCCTTCAACATGACGCTGAGCATCCTAGCGATGTTCATCACCATCATCTACCTTTTCTTCATTTTAAGGGATTACCGGAAAATCACGCAATACTTCAGCGCCTTGATTCCTCCGAAATACAGGACCTTCGCCCAGACGCTTTACCGCGACATCGAAGAGGGCATGAAACAATATTATAGGGGGCAAGCCCTTGTGGCCATGTCGGTTGGCATCCTCTACGCCATCGGATTCTTCATCATAGACATGCCCATGGCACTGACCATGGGGCTCATCATCGGCACGCTCAACCTCGTACCCTACCTCCAAGTGGTAGGCATTCCGCCATGCATCCTGCTTTCGCTCGTACACGCAGCCGAGACAGGCACATCACCTTGGATTCCGTTGCTTTCCCTCTTCGCCGTATTCGCCATCGTGCAAATCATCCAAGACGGCTACATCGTCCCTAAAATCATGGGTAAAAGGATGGGGCTCAACGCGGCGGTCATCTTGCTTTCCCTCTCCATCTTCGGCATGATGTTCGGCATTCTCGGACTCATCATCGCCTTGCCTACCACGACACTGATACTCTCTTACTATAAGAGGTACGTCCTCGCCCGCTACTACAGCGCACCTACCAACGAATCGCAAGAATACATGGAGGAGGAGAACCAATGACAAACCCTTGGATAGCACGTTTCGAAGAGGGGCTGAAAGAGCTCTACCCCTGTAGGGAGGCGAAAAACATCGCCTACCTCGCCCTCCAACACTTCTGCGGATGCAGTATGACCGACCTCCTGATGGGCAAACACGACCATCTCGACGAGGATCAGGAACGGATCATGAGGGAGACCCTGACGCGGCTATCCGCCGGGGAACCTTTCCAATATATCATAGGAGAGGGGGATTTCCACGGACTCTCCTTCGAGGTGGACAAGAACGTCTTGATTCCGCGGCCTGAAACAGCGGAACTGGTGGATTGGATTTCGGACGATTACTGCGACAAGAAGGCTTCCTTCCTGGACGTCGGGACCGGAAGCGGATGCATCGCCATCACGCTGAAGTACCTCAACCCAGTCCTGGACGCCAACGCCATGGATGTATCCGCACCCGCCTTGGAAGTGGCGAAAAGGAATGCGCAAAGCCTCAGCGCCGAAGTGAGATTCATCAAAGACGACATTCTCCACCCTCAGACGAAGTTCGAACCGTTCGACTTCATCGTGAGCAATCCACCCTACATCACGGAGGAGGAGAAGGAGAGCATGCGTCCCAACGTGCTGGAACACGAGCCGCACATAGCGCTCTTCGTCGGGAATGACGACGCGCTGCTTTTCTACAAGGCGATAGCGGACTTCGCCCTAAAGAACCTGAAGAACGGAGGATACCTCTACTTCGAAATAAACGAACGCTTCGGCAAGGAGATGGCTCTCATGCTGGAGGAGAAAGGGTATAAGGAGATTGTCATCAAGGACGACATGGAAGGCAAGGAAAGGATGGTACGATGCAGAAAGAGATGACATACGAACAAGCGAAGTCCAAACTGGAGGCGTTCTGCTCGCAACGGGAACTCTGCGAAAAGGAGGTGCGAGACAGACTGCAGAAATGGGGCATGGAGGATGGCGACCAGGAGAAAATCATCGCGCACCTCAAAAAAGAAAAATACGTGGACGACATCCGATTTGCCACATTCTTCGTGAAGGATAAATACAATCTATCACATTGGGGGAAATCGAAAATCGTTTTCGAGCTCAGGAATAGGCGGATCTCCTCCGACGTGATAGAAGAGGCCATCATCCAAATTCCGGACGAAGAGTACTCCTCGCAACTGGAAGAACTCCTAAAAAAGAAGAGGGGAAGCATCAAGAAGGGAACACCCTACGAAATCGGGGCGAAACTGATTCGTTTCGGCATATCGAAGGGATATGAGAGCGGACTGGTCATCAAGGCTACAAAAAAAATCATTAACACAAATAACAATACGACAGATTATGAAGATGAATGGAATGACCTTTAAGGGAATGTTTGCGGGGGAATCGACAGGGAAAAAGATTTTAGTGTATGTGTTTGCGCTTATTTTTTGCACTGTCTTTTTCTCTGCGTTGGGAGTTATAATCACAAAAATCGGCATCTGGCCCCAAAAAAGCGTGGAAGCGGCGAAGATCCTGCAATTGTTCAGTTCCGTCGGCGTGTTCCTCATGCCTCCTATCCTCTTCGTCTATCTAACGAAAAAGGATTCGGAGAATTATTTCCAGATGAACATGGTGGACCCGAGAATACTCATCTACGGGATATGCGCCATCATCACCATCTTCCCGCTCATTTGCGTGCTAGGCGTTTGGAACGAAGGGATGCACTTCCCTGAGGCGCTCCAAGGAGTCGAAACGTGGATGAAAGCAGCGGAAGATGAAGCGAAAAGGCTCACCTTGCTCTTCCTCGACACACATACGATTCCTGGGCTAATCGGCAACCTTATCCTTATAGCTTTGATTCCCGCCCTAGGCGAAGAACTGACATTCAGGGGGGTGTTGCAACAAAGTCTGACAAAACATTTAAAGAACGGGCATGCGGCAGTTTGGATTTCCGCCTTCATATTCAGCGCCATCCACATGCAATTCTACGGTTTCTTTCCGAGATTCGTATTAGGAGCGCTATTAGGATATCTGTTCCTCTACGGTAAGAGCTTGATCGTATCGATTTTCTGCCACTTCATGAACAATGCGGTAGTGGTCATCTTCGCCTACACAAGCTCGCCATCAAAGGCTTTGGAGAACGAGACTTCCTTCTCCATGACAAACGGCACCATCGCCGCGAGCGTCCTTCTGCTCGGACTTACCTATCTCATATTTAAAAGGATAATAAAGATCGGAGAAAATAGCGCAAGAAGATGAATCTTTCCTATATCGCATCTTACTCCCATAAAGAGGAATAAAAAAAGAGCGGACAAAATCCGCTCTTTTAGTTTTAATTCATTTATTCACAACACCTTAAATTCCCATCCATTATTTTCCCAAGAGGTTCATGAATTCCTCACGGGTTTTCGCCGCATTGAATGCGCCAGTGAAGTCGGACGTGGTTGTGATGGAGTGCATTTTCTCGACGCCACGCATCTGCATGCACATGTGTTGCGCCTCGATGACCACCATGACGCCCATAGGATCCAAAGTCTCTTGGATGCAGTCCTTGATTTGCGTGGTCAACCTCTCCTGGATCTGTAAACGGCGGGAAAGGATTTCGACCACACGGGCAATTTTGCTCAAGCCCGTGATTTTCTTATTAGGGATATATGCCACATGCGCCTTGCCGAAGAATGGCAACAAGTGGTGTTCGCACAAGGAGTAGAAATCAATGTCCTTCACGATCACCATCTGCTTATAGTCCTCTTCGAACACAGCGGACTCCAGCACCTCACGGGGGTCGATCTTGTAGCCATAGGTCATGAACTGCATGGCTTTCGCCACACGCTCCGGAGTCTTCTTCAGCCCCTCACGGTTCACATCCTCGCCAATCAAGCTGATAGCCTCGGCATACAAAGGAGCCAGCTTATCGGTCAACTCCTTGCTTGGGTATTTAGCTATTTCCCAAGGCTTTATTTGTAAATCATCGTTCATTTGCTTGGTTTTTCTAAACGAGTGTCACGTGCGACGTCATCAACGACAAACACTTCACCAGTCATCTCAGGGAAATCGGCCAGGAGCTTTTGAGCGAAGACCATCGCGTCGGTCTGCACGCGGAAATCACCTAAGCGCAACTTCCAGAAAGGGGAAGAGAAGGTAAGATAAGAAGTGACGTCAGGATATTTATCCTTGATTTTCTTCTCGCGTTCCAGCGCCTCCGTCTTGGACTTCTTCGGAAGATTGCCCATATAGACCTGCACACGGTAACCAGAGAAAGTCACATAAGTTTTCTCGTCATTGACAGAAAGTTTCTTCTTCATCAACGACTTCATCTTAGGGTCCTGTTTAATGACCACCTTCCCACTATTCGCAGGAGTCTTGGACAACGTCTCGAAGATATCCGTATAAGGTTGTTTCTTGTTTGAAGACTTGTTTTGAGCGCTCAACATAAAGCTCAAGCAACAAGCGCCAGCCAGCACGAGTAGTTTACGCCACATATACAATCTGTTTTTTCGGACGGGGGCCCAACGAACGTCATCGGGCGTGACCATCCAGTTAGAAAAAAAACTAATACTCAAACGAATACGCGACTACTTAGGGAAGAGTGGCTTCCCATGAAAGCGACACGAATTCAACCACAAAAATAATCAATCCATTCCAAAAACGCAAAGTTATCTTTCGGGAATAGGGGGAGGGACGGATCTCACCCCCTTTTCACCTTCCCCGAAGCCGTGCGTTCGAAGTGAGGGAGGAAGGAGACCCTCTTCGGCATCTCATAACGGGTAAGACGGTCGGACAACTTCCGGAGAAGATCCTCCGTATCGAATGGCTCTGATTCGATGCGGAGCACCACGCACTGTCCATATTTCGCATCTTGGACGCCGATGAAATAGAACGGGAAACGGATGAGGTCTCCCACCCTCTTCTCCATCTCTTCAGGGAACACCTTCACTCCTCCCGTATTGATGACGTTATCCCAACGCCCCAACCATCGGAAAGAACGGTCGGACAGAAGATCCACCACATCGTTCGTGACGAAAGGGCTTCCCTGGAGGTAATCCGCATGAATCACCAGACATCCACGGTCGTCCTGTTCGAAGGAGACATCGGGCAAAGCCTCGAAAAGAGGCGCACCCTCTTTGGGCAATTCGGAGAGCGCCACATGGGAAACTGTCTCCGTCATACCATAAGAGATGAAAGATTTCGTGGGCAAGGAAGTCAGCCAAGCCGCCTCCTCTGGTAAAAGTTGGCTTCCCCCCACCAGCAGGTTCTCCACATAGGCCATCGAAGAGTAGCCTACACCACTCTGCCTCAAGGCATGCACCTGCATAGGGACCATAGAGACCAACTTATAAGGACGGTCGACCGTAGGCGTCGAGGAAGCGGGCTGCACATAGAGGTCCAAACCGCCCACCAAGGCACGGACCACCATCATCTTACCCGCAATGTAGTTAGCCGACAAGCACATCAAAAGAGCGTCGCCCCGCCGCAGGCCGAAGAAAGCGTTGGTGCGTCGGGCGGACTCCCGCATGGATCGCTTGGACAACTCAATACGTTTCGGCACACCCGTCGACCCCGAAGTATGCGCCACGACAACCTCTGAATCGTCGAACCAAGCCGAAAGGAAATCCGAGAACGCCTCGTCACATCCGGGGAGAGAGAGAACCCTTCCCCGATTCCTCATCTCGGTCTCTGTCAAAACCGAGCCATTTATTCTCAAAGAAACTATTTCCCGCATACACCAACACGCTATTTCAAAGGAATCTTAACGACGCAATTCACAGGGAAAGGTTCGTCCAACAGACGCATGTCTCTACGAGCTTCGTCATATCTCCCCTCCTTCTTCAATTTGGCCAATTCCCAATAATTAGTATAAACAATCTTCGCTTTCTCCTCACTTTGCATTTCTGACAAAACAGACCCAATTCTAGAAATGGCAGGAGTCCACTGACCGGGAAACTTCTTTACGAAGACATCCACGGCGGCATTCAGTTTCGCATCGTTCCGATTCAGGCTTGCCCTAGAAACAGTTCCATCCATCAACAACAAGATATTGAGCGTATCTTCCACAATCTTTCGTTTCACCTTTTCCCCATATTTTTTCACCAGGAAAGAATTCACTTCAGCCTTCAAGAAAGAACGTCCGGCCTCCGGTGTGGAGAAACGGGCAGAGTCATACAACGCTTTTTCCAGTACATTCTCTTCATCGAGAACTCTATTCGACCATTGCAACTTACAATCGACTGGGAGCCGACCCAGATCCATTTCTTTCACTTCCCCTTTAGTTACAAACCAAGAGACAGCAGGTTCCAAAGAGCCGTCTGCATGTAATCTCTTACCGACGAAACCGCCGCATAAAGAGACATTTACCGTATCGCCAAAGCAAATCCACGTGAGAGGCGCCAATGAAAGGCCGGAAGGAAATTTTTGAAGCGTCATATCAGACAAAATATAATCATGTCCTAGAAGATATGGATTATATACATATTTATCACCGTATTCTTCACTCTTCATATATGGGAAAAATTTGACGATCCACCCACTCACATAAGAATCAGAATACTCTTCCATGGTCTTATATATCGACTTTCAAAACGTAACATCCGGCTTGCCTTGACTGGCTTGGACAAATTCGTCGATAACAGGTTTCAAGGCATCGGCCCACTCCTTCAAGCCATACACCCCCAAACAATCCAAAGACTTCTTTATCCTTAGCCAATCCGCTGTAGTGCCACGCAGGTGGACATATGGGATACCGCAGGCTGTAAAAGCCACATAGGAGACATGTCTACGGAGACAATCCAAGACTGTGATTTGGGACACGGTCTTCTCCACCCGGGTGGTTGTGGAAAATGTTTGTACGACATCAGAATAGAGGTCCACCTGGGTAAACTGCCGCATCAAGTTAGCCAAAGAATCAATAAGGTGCTCCCAATGAACATAGCCATCTTCCAAAGCGTCGTCACGGATAACAACGCTCTGATTTTCAATATACTTTTCATCGAACAAAACATTTTTCAACGAATCCATTTTCTCATTGACGTGAATCGCCAGACCTTGACAAATAGCGAGCCAAATCTCATCAGGAGAGAGTGTCAACGGAATATGTTTAGCATAACTTAAATGGACGGTCTCCAAAAGGCCATTGCATTTTATAGGTATCAAACTGTCGTCCTTTTGCGTTTCAGGATAAGACAAAACATCTTTACTCTCGTTTGACTCCAACAATCCACGAATCAATTCGGGATACGCCTTCATACAGGACCTTTCCATTGCACCACACTCAACATCATCGACACGGAAGGCGACACCATCGGAGGTCTCCAACATCACTGGTTCCACCCTGGAAAGTCCTGATTTATGGATGTTTTGGGCAAAGAGAGAGACGGACGAAGAAAGAAGCCCGAAAAACAAATAAGTAAAAAGACGTTTCATACAATACATAATAAATAAAACTATCTACCAATTAAATAAAGGTAGCGACAAATAAAAGAACCATATTTTTCTCAAAATTATTAATCTTCAAAAAAAACAACAAGAAAAGGGGAATAGAATCTCTCGACATCTATTTCAAAGGAATCTTAATGACGCAATTCACGGGGAACAATTCGTCCAATGTGATAACCCTTTTTCTATTTTCATCAACACTATTATCTAGGTTCCGTGCGGAATAAAACTTTATTCTTTCACTGTCAATAGGCTCGTCAAAAACACGGTCAAGCGGTCTCATAGCAGGAGACCAAGGACCACGCAACTTCTTCACGAACACATCCACCGCAGCGTTCAGTTTATCGTCGTTCCGATTCAGATAAGCCTTAGAGACAGTTCCATCCATCAGCAACAAGACGGTAAGCGTGTCCTTAGCGCCGACCTCCTTGAACATTTTTTTCTTCAAGAAAAAATTCACTTCACTCTTCACATAGTCATAACCCATTTCAGGAGTGGAGAATACGGTCGAATCATAACGGGCCTTTTTTTCCACCTTATTATTTCCGTAGACGCCACCAAACCATTTCATCAAGCAATCATTATTGAGATCAGGAAAGATATGAGGACTCGCCACATCATCTTTGCAAACAAACCAGGAGATGGCAGGTTCCAACGAGCCATCCCGATGTTGACGCATACCAACGAAACCGCTACACAAGAATACATTCTCAACGATCTGATAATTAATCCACGTAACAGGCGCCATAGACAAGCCTGACGGAAATTGGGAGAAATCGACATTCGACAAAAGGTAATCGTGTCCGGCGAGATAAGGATTATACAAAAGTTTTTCCTTGGAACAGGAGTACAAATAAGGGAAGAATTTCAGGATCCAACCGCTCACATGACTAGCCATATAGTAATCCGTCGTCTTATAGATAGACTTCCAGAAAGCGATGTTCGGATTTCCTTGACTCGCTTGGACGAACTCTTCGACGACAGGCTTCAACGTATTAGCCCAATCGGCCATGCCATACGTTTTCAGGTTGTCCAAGGAGCTCTTTATTTTACGCCAATCCTCCGTCGTGCCGCGGAGATGAATGTACGGAATGCCGCAACCAGTCTCAGCCACATAGGAAATATGGTCATGATGGCTATCCATCAAAGTAATCTGCAAGGCCGTTTTTTCCACTTGCGTAGTAGTGGAGAAAGATTGGACCACCTGGGAATAGAGGTCCACATTCGTGAATCGCCTAGTCGCATTAGCCATGGAGTCGATAAGGTCCTCCCAATAAACATAACCATCGTTCAAGAAATCGTTCCGCACCGAAACCGTCTGGGGTTTTACGTATTTAGGTTTATAAAGGACCTTTTTCAGCGAGTCCATATGCTCGTTGATATGGATGGCCAAGCCCTGGCAAATTACGAGCCACACCTCATCGGGAGAAAGTGTCAATGGTTTGTGTTCCGCATAGCTAGTGTGCACCGTCTGAAGGAAGCCATTCACGCCGATTCCGACCAAACGTTCCCGCATCTGAGTTTCGGGATAAAAAAGCACATTTTGCGTCTCCACCCCCCTTTCGTAAGGCCACGGGTCGTATCTGACGGTAAAAAGGGAGGAGTCTATATCCGTCGTATCCCCACGTTTGATTCTCTGCGCTTGCGATTTCCTTTTAGACCACAAATAAGCCAAGGAATCGTTGTGGCTAAACAGATGTTTAATCGCGAAGGGATAACGCATTGTAGCATAACGAATAGAGTCTTGTTCCACATCATCGACACGGAAAGCCACGCCATCACCACACTCCATCATCACCGGGTTCGGACGGACGGAGGAAGTGCCAGTGCCGGGCGCCACACCATTGTCTGCGTCAAGAGCGAAACAAGAGGCACAGGAAAGTACTCCCAAAAGAATCAGCAATAGACAAAAACGGTTCATACAAAGTTTTTTTTCAAAAGCGGGACAATTCAACCGAAGTAGCGCCGCAAGGTTACATCAAGGGGATGACGGATTCAAAAAAAGAAGCCACCCTTCAAGACAAATATAACAAAATGCGGCGAAGAAAGAAACAAAACGACCGGCAAAAATTCAAGAAGAAAATCAGTTATTGAAAAATAAAAAAGTCCGGACTAAAAAGCCCGGACTTTCTGAAGCTATGATATTAAGAATTAGCAGTTCTCTGCGAAGTACTTAATAGTTCTAACCATTTGAGAAGTGTAAGAGTTCTCGTTATCGTACCAAGAAACAACTTGTACTTGATAAGTATCGTCGTCGATCTTAGAAACCATAGTTTGAGTAGCGTCGAACAAAGAACCGAATCTCATACCGATGATATCAGAAGAAACGATTTGGTCCTCAGTATAACCGTAAGACTCAGTTTGAGCAGCCTTCATAGCAGCGTTGATACCCTCTTTAGTGATGTCCTTACCCTTAACAACAGCAACCAAGATAGTAGTTGAACCTGTAGGAGTAGGGATACGTTGAGCAGAACCGATCAACTTACCGTTCAATTCAGGGATAACCAAACCGATAGCCTTAGCAGCACCAGTTGAGTTAGGAACGATGTTCATCGCACCTGCACGAGAACGACGAAGATCACCCTTACGTTGAGGACCATCAAGAATCATTTGGTCACCAGTGTAAGCGTGGATAGTAGACATGATACCTGATTGGATTGGAGCGTACTCGTTCAAAGCCTTAGCCATAGGAGCCAAGCAGTTAGTAGTACAAGAAGCAGCTGAGATGATGTTATCGTTCTTAGTCAAAGTCTTGTGGTTAACGTTGAAAACGATAGTAGGAAGGTCATTTCCTGCAGGAGCGGAGATAACGACTTTCTTTGCACCAGCGTTGATATGAGCTTGTGCCTTATCTTTTGCAGTGTAGAAACCAGTACATTCCAATACAACGTCTACATTGTATTTAGCCCATGGGCAGTTGTTAGCGTCAGACTCCTTAGAAATCTTGATTTCCTTGCCGTCAACGATGATTGAATCCTCAGTTGAAGATACAGTGTGTTTTCCCTCACCGAACTTACCGCAGAAACCGCCTTGTGCAGTATCATACTTCAAAAGGTGAGCCAACATTGCAGGGCTAGTCAAGTCGTTGATTGCAACTACTTCATAACCATCTGCCTCAAACATTTGACGGAATGCAAGACGTCCAATACGTCCGAAACCATTAATAGCAACTTTTACCATTTTAAACTATATTTATGTTAAACAAAAATAAAATCCTTTTTTATCTCAATATACACACACCAGTTCACATGACAAAAACGAAGCGTGGTCAAAAACAGCCACACCCCGAAGATTTGCAAGACGCCACGACCAGCAACACGATGAGCGTCAAGATTATTTTGACATATTTGAACAGATAATCACGCATTTTGTTGAAGTTCAATCACCTCAGTATGCATATTACCATAACCAGGACAAAGTTGTTGTTTGCAAGCACTCATTGCCAATAGCAACAATGCAGCGGCGATAATCATCTTTAATGTTCTCATTGTATATCAATATTAATTATACATTCAATACTGCAAATTTACTTTTTTATTTTATTCGTTGTTTATCCGAAAGCGTTTTTTTATCTAAAAATGTGAAAAAAGAGATTCTCTTCAAAAGAACGTACGCCAACAACATAAAAATCAACGAAATAGTCAACAGAATAAATCCGGCGCAAGTCTCCTGAGGAAGGACAGCGATAAGGAGAAGATACGCAAGGCAAAAGAAGAGATCGGCATGCAAGACGACCTTAGCGAATCGATTCGCAGCACCAGAAGCGAGGATTCCCGCCGCGACCAAATGGAGCGGATTCGCCCACAAAAGATTAAAATTGGGCGACGTACACTCATGGGTAGAGATAAAGACAAGGAACGCTATCAGCATCCCGACCAACCCCATCACGGAAAGGAAGGCCGGCCCGAATATCCGAACATACTTTTCCCCCTTCGAACGGTAGGCGAAAAAGAGCCCCAACGAAGAGAGGACGGCAATAATCAAGCACGGGAAGAGAGGATGCTTCACGAAGCCATCATCAGCCGGAGACCATTTTTCGGGTTTCCATATCTGAACCTTCTGCTTCACCATCGCTCTACGGAGACCATCGCCATATGCCATAGTGGCGCCATCCATCCTCTTCATCAATTCGGCAGGCAAGAAGGTAATCATCGAATCGGGAATCACCTCGTCCGCCTCGGAGCCCAAGCACAAATCTATTCCAAAGCGCAGCCAAGGACTTTTTTTGCAAAGCTTGTGCACCTTATCGCGATAGCTATCCGTATTACCGCTCGGCGTGTACCTGACATCAGGCAAAAAGCGTTCGATCAACCGCTGCGGACGGGTCGCGCAATTGTCGGAAAAGAATTTATAGCGATAGAAACGGTTCTCGGGGCGGAGGTTCGTTTCCAGAGCCGCATAGATGGAATTCGCCTCCTCGTCCGTCAAGTTCAGTTGCTGCAGATAGGCGGAAGTGTTCTTCCATTTAATCTCAAGGAAAGTATTGTTGAAATTATCGGTCGCCAAGCAATAATCGGTCTGTCCCGACACAAACTTATAGACGAAGCCATCGGTGAAATCGAAAACGCCGTAGTTATAGACGACACACGAAGTGTCCGTGGTTACCACCAAAGCCGTGTGTCCCCATAACGTATAGACCTCCCTATCGCTCGGGAAGGTAGTGAGCAAATGGACAGTCACCTTCGCATTCAAAGTGAACGGAAGGAGCAACAGCACCAAAAGCGACAGCAATTTATGCCTCACGATAAAAAAATTATTTGATTACAATACGTTGAATGATATTTTCAACCCGAACCACATAGAATCCTTTTTTCAAGTCCAATGCGATTTTTTCAGTTTCGTTGCTTGTCAAGAAAGATAGGACAGGCACGCCAAGCATGTTCATCACCTCCACTTTAGTGCCCTCCTTCACGCCGGAAAGATACATATAGTTTTCCGACACACTGATATTGACGGTATTCGTCTTCCCCATAGCCTGCTCATCACGAGTCTCCGCCTCAGTCCTTACGGATTGGGCGAGGGTCACGGAAGAACAAGTCAGCGTGAACAGTAAAAAGGTGTAAACGAATTTCCTCATATCCTATTACTTTTTCTGCAAAAATAACGTCTGGAAGTGTGAATTCAAAATTTTTTCACACTTTTTCGTCAGAGCGCACAATAAAAAAGGAGATAATCTGTTAGAGAACATCCTTTTCGTAAGATTTGATTAACGCACGCCACTCATCGGATATCGGCAAGGAGGTGTTTGTCTTAGGGTCGAAACCGCACATAATGGTACGGCAGACGCTCTTGACGCGTTGCGTTTTCTCGTCGAACAGTTCCTGCACGATCTTCACGCTCTTATTTCCGACCTCGTAGATTTTCGTCTTCACCAAGATGCTATCCCCCATGAAAACAGGGATTTTAAAATCGACATTCACGTTCACGATCACCAATTCCATGTCGCCATGGCCCAGTCCCTGGTTGTCCAGCGCCTCGAAGTACTTCACTTTACCCAAATCGAAATAGGTAAGGATGACCGCATTGTTCACATGTCCTATCACATCCACGTCATTGAATCGGATTTGCACATGTTCCTGGTGATTGAATTTCACCGCATTCACATCAAAAACAGAGTTTTCCATCTATCGTAATAGAGATTAGGTGAATCCCGGGATCCACCGGTTATAAAAAAATAATATCGTCGATAACGTTGTCACCGACCTTTCCATTGAGTCTTTCCACCAATGCGCCACGAGACATCAGCAGATCATTTTTCAGCAACGGGGAGGTTATCTTCACGCAAAGTTTCCGTCCGCTCAAATAAGCCGTTTGGGTATATCGTCCGATATTGCCACCCGCCAAATTCCCCCACTCCTCCAAGATTTGTTGTTGGGCGAAGCGTTTCCCGAGTTCCCCTTGATGGAGGAAATCCTCGATGAAGGGCGCCAGCAAGCTAGGGTCTTTCGCCTTCATCGTCTCACATCGGTTAATTGTTCGACCACACCCTCCTCAACTTTGAAGAGCAAATATTCGCAACCGGACTTCTCCAGGATGGAAGAGAGATGTTCCCTATCAGTATCCGAAATAAACACCTGGCCGAAGCGGTCGTCCCTCAGCAATTGCAGGATTTGGCTCACACGTTGCGCATCCAGTTTATCGAAGATATCGTCCAACAAGAGGATAGGTTTCACGCCACTCTGCTCCTTGAGGAAATTGAACTGAGCCAGTTTCAGGGCGATCAGATAGGTTTTATTCTGGCCCTGCGAGCCTATTTTCTTAATGGGGAGCCCCTCCATCTCCATGTCGAGGTCATCTTTGTGGATTCCCTTGGTGGAGTAACCGATGACGAAATCACGGTCGCGCGTGGATTTCAGTTGTTCATCGAAAGGCGTCGCATCCTGGAGGTGCGAGCGGTATGTCAGTCCGACCTTTTCCCTACCATTGGACACGAAGCCATGGAACTCGGCGAAATGGGGAAGGAAGCGTTCAATGAACTCGCTTCTTTTCTTAAAGATGAAAGCTCCGTACTCAGCCATTTGGGCTTCGAGCACATCCAACAGGAGATCGTCCCTATTCTCAGCCTTGATCATCGCATTGCGTTGCGCCAAAGCGTTATTGTACGCCAAAAGGCAGGAGAGGTAGTTCTTGTCGTATTGTGAAATGAAGCCATCCATGAACTTACGGCGTTCGTCGCTACCCTCTTGGATGAGGGCACCGTCAGCCGGTGAAATGAGCACCAAGGGCAGCAGACCGATGTGGTCGGATAATTTCTCGTACTCCTTTTTGTCGCACTTGAAATGTTTCTTCTGTCGACGCTTGAGACCGCAGTAGATTTCCAAGTTTCTTCCGCCTCGCGAATAAGCGCCTTCCAGCACAAGGAACTCCTCGTCGAGTGTGATGTTTTGGCTATCGATGGCGTTGGAATGGCTTTTGCAGAACGAGAGGTAATAGACCGCGTCCAAGAGGTTCGTCTTTCCCATGCCGTTATAGCCGACGAAGCAATTGATCTTCGGAGAGAACTCCAGATCTGCTTCCCGGATATTTTTGTAATTCAGTATTCGGAGGCGGGATAAGAACATGGACGCATGAAGTAAAAGAGACCGCAGGGTTCTCGATGAGGGAGCCCCGCGGTTTCTGTAGTAAGATTATTTGTTCAAATAAGCCAGCACATTCTTTTCGATGCGGGCGTTCAAGGCGGACATATCAGTCTCCTTTTGGAACTTTTCGCCAACGATGTTCTCGTACAACTCGATGTAACGTTCAGAGATGGACTTCACGATGGCATCAGTCATCTCAGGCACCTTTTGTCCATCTTTTCCTTGGAAGCCGTTATCCATGAGCCACTCGCGCACGAACTCCTTTGAGAGTTGTTTCTGGGCTTCGCCCTTTTCGAAACGCTCTTGGTAACCTTCAGCGTAGAAATAACGGGAAGAGTCAGGCGTATGGATTTCGTCCATCAAATAAATCTTGCCGTCAGCCTTACCGAACTCATATTTCGTGTCGACGAGAATCAAGCCACGCTTAGCGGCGATCTCGGTTCCCCTTTGGAAAAGAGCCAACGTGTATTTTTCGAGCAAAGCGTAGTCCTCAGCGGAGACCAAACCTTGCTTTAGGATTTCCTCTTTAGAGATATCCTCGTCGTGCATACCGATTTCAGCCTTGGTGGTAGGAGTGATGATCGGAGTCGGGAACTTTTGGTTCTCCTTCATACCCTCAGGGATCTTCACGCCACAGATTTCACGGACGCCGCTCTTGTAAGCTCTCCAAGCGCTTCCGCAGAGGTAACCGCGGACGATCATCTCGACAGGGAAACCTTGGCAACGGATACCAACGGTAACCATAGGATCCGGAGTGGCCAATTTCCAGTTAGGGCAGATATCTTTGGTATCGTCCAAGAACTTAGCGGCGATCTGGTTCAAGACCTGACCTTTGAAAGGGATGCCCTTAGGGAGGATCACGTCGAACGCGGAGATTCTATCCGTAGCGACCATCACCAATTTGTCGTCGCCTACACTATACACGTCTCTCACCTTACCGTTGTACACGGATTTTTGTCCAGGGAATTTAAATTCCGTCTTTGTTAATGCGCTTTCCATATGCTATATTTTTGTTTGATTGATTTTGTCCTGCATCTTCCGAAGCCTTAAGCTCCTCCAACCTTTTTTTCCTCTCCTCCGCCGCCTTGTCGTATGCTTCGACAATCCGCTGCACCAACTGGTGGCGTACGATGTCCTTGACGTCGAACTGCACCCTAGCCACGCCGTCGACATCCCGCAAAATCTGCAGGGCGTCGATCAAGCCCGACTTCTGGTTCGGGGGCAAGTCTATTTGGGAGACGTCACCCGTAACAACGATCTTACTGTTCATACCCATGCGGGTAAGGAGCATCTTAATCTGTTGGGTTGTGGTGTTCTGCGCCTCATCCAATATGATGAAAGAATCGCTCAAGGTACGTCCTCGCATGAAGGCGAGCGGTGCGATTTGTATGGTGCCATTATCCATGAAATCCTTCAGTTTGGCGCCAGGTATCATATCCTGCAAGGCATCATAGAGCGGTTGCAGGTACGGATCTATCTTTTCCTTCATGTCGCCCGGCAGGAAACCCAGTTTCTCACCAGCCTCAACAGCGGGACGGCTCAAGATAATCTTACGCACTTCCTTATTCTTCAACGATTTGACAGCCAAAGCGATGGCGGTGTAAGTCTTTCCCGACCCCGCAGGTCCGACGGCGAACACCAAATCGTTCGTCTCGAAACTCTTCACCAACCTCTTCTGATTGGGTGTACGGGCGATGATTGGCTTTCCGCCCACGCCATATATGATCAAGTCTGAAGACTCCGATTCTTTTTCTGGCTCCGCCCCCTTGATGTAATCGATTAAAGTAGATTCGTCTAAGGAATTGTATCTTGAACAATGTAACTCGACTCTACGGAAAACTTCCTCGAACGCCTTCACCTCCTGTTCTTCCCCACTACACTTGACGGCATTGCCTCTCGCCACGATCTTAATCTTGGGGAAGAGGTTCTTCAGTGTAGCTATGTTGCTATTATTCAATCCATAAAAGACAACTGGATCGGCATTTTCGATAAGAAGTATTTTTTCTATCATCCAATAATTTTTAGAACGCACAAAGATAGACATTCAATTGCTCTTCATATATATCTTTTGGAACTTTTTATCAACAGATTATGACAAAAAAAAGCAAGGATAATTCACTTATAATTCGTACTTTCGCATTGCACGAAGCGTAAAGACTTACTCAAAAAAAATTAAAATTTTAATCATTCACAAAAAGTCCATCATGAAATTACTGAAAATTAGTTCTTTGATACTCTCCGCCTCAGCGATTGTATCATGTTCAAACGGCACGTCCAACAACACAGAGGCCCCTGCCACGACAGAAAACACGCAAGAAGAAATTGTCGCAGAGACAATCGATTCCCTTGAAGAAGAAGAGGAGGAGGAAATCGATTCAACGGATATCGTATTAAAAAAGTATACGGAAACGATAAGACAAAGGTTGATATCGGAGCAACACAAGGTGGAAGGCGCACCTAACATCAAATCCTTCGTATTCAGCCTATTGCCATCCGTCGACGGATATTACAAGGAGCCGGATGCCCTTAAAGGGATGGAGAAGAATTTCGACATGGAGAACGAATATTTCGAATCAATCGAAAAGGGTGACGGCCTATTTTCACTCACGAGTTGCTACTGGGAGAGAAAGGACGGCAAGAAATTGGTGGCATTCCACAGCATTGACCGCGAGCCGAACAGGAAAGAAGACACCACGTATTACATTCAAAACTCCTACCTCCTTTTCTACCTATACAACGAAGAGAACCAAGAGTTGGAGCACATAGAGGCGCCATTCGACAAGCCTCTCGCGGAAGAGCACTTGGAATGCATATTGCCACAAGAAGGTCAAGACATCCAATATAGTTATTGGGAAGGAGGCCAAGCAAAGAAAGACTTACACATCCTAAAATGGAACGGCATGGGATTCGACGTCCAATAATCCCGGCATCCTAATTAGCATAACGGGGCGCACCATCGTTCGGATATTGTTTCTCCGAAGAGGGGCAAGAACATATGGGCGTTCCCAATGGTTATAATCCGTACCTTCGCATAGCACAAAGCATAAAAACATACTCAAACAATATTTTTTAAATAGTTCACAAAAAAGACCCATCATGAAATTACTTAAAATTGGTTCTTTGATACTTTCCGCATCAGCGATTGTATCATGTTCAAACAGCGCTTCCGATAGCACGCAGACCACTACCACGGCAGAAAACACACAGGAAGAGATGGTTGCGGCGGCAACTGATTCCGTCGTAGAGAAACAGGAGACCGACTCTGTGGATATCAAGTTCAAAATGAAGATGGAACTTGAGAAACAAAGGATGATATCGGAGAAACACAAGGTGGAAGGCGCACCAAACATCAAATCCTTTGTCCACGCCCTATTACCATCCGTCGACGACTATTACAAAGACCCGAAGGCACTAAAAGATTTGGATGAGCAATTCGACATGAAGAATGGATATTTCGAATTAACCGAAGAGGGGGACGGTATGTATTCACTCACAAGTTGCTACTGGAACCGCAAGGACGGCAAGAAGCTAGTGGCATTCAACAACTATGTCAACGAGTCAGTCGTAAAAGCCAACACCTTAGGTTACATTCAATACTCCTACCTACTTTTCTACCTATACAACGAAGAGACCAAAGAGTTGGAGCACATCGAGGCGCCATTCAACAAGCCTCTAGAGGGAGAGCACTTGGCATTCATGTTGCCACAGGAAGGCAAGGACATACAATATAATTTTAAAGAAGAAGGTCAGGAAGAGGTAATAATTCACACCCTAAAATGGAACGGCATGGGATTCGACGTCGAATGATCCTGACATTCCAAATAGCGTAATGGTGCGCACCATTTTGTGAAATCGGTGCGCACCATATTTTTTCGTGCCGACATAAAACGGGATAGAATCGAATGGTAGGCGCACGGCTGAGCGACTAACTTCACTCCTCGGATTAACGGGGCAGCAACTCCTTCAACATTTGCGGAGACAATCTCATACGTATCTCACTGATCACAGAATCCTTATCATCCGCAATGAAATCGACGATATATTCATCATAATAATTCTTTTCCGCATGGAGCTTTCCGTCTAGGCCCTTTCCGCCAGTGAAGCCATTTTCCAAAGCCTCGCCCAAGTTTTTCCCCACGGCATAGATGCCACATCCGTCGCCATACTCCTCATACAGAGCGAATTTACGGGTAAAGACACTGATTCCAGTAACATAATCATTCTCCACCTTGGCAGAGAAATATTTCTCGCCGTCCTTACTATAAGAATAGACATCACCTTTTATCTCGACCGCATAACTCGGCAAAGCCCCCTTGTCCAAGTGTCTCTGGCCACCCAAGACATATCCATCCATACCTCCGATACCACTAGCCTCCAAAACATAGGCAGGCAGATCCATGTGGGCTTCGGCTTTCCGAATGAAAGAACCATTTTTGAATTCATAGAAAAAAGAAGGTGTCGTGACAATTCCCTGATTGCCATCATCTTGTCTCAGATAACTCAAATCAAGGCCAACCAGGACACCTCCCGTGCACTCGTCGCCCGCAGGCACAAATTTGTAATCGAAATGAGACGCATAGTTCTTTTTGATATCGGTCATAGTCTCAGCGTCAAGGCCCAAAAGGTTCACCTCATCCTCGAAGAAAGCCATCACATCAGGCTGAGGGAAAGCCACCTTCAAGCGCTGCATTTCTCCATCCTTGTATGAGAACACGCCATTCCCCTCCGACTGATAAGCTCCATCGCATCCACCTCTAGCCGAATAGCAGACATACGTCACATCTCCCTCATGGAAACAGACCAACGAAAAAATCCCGTAGAACCCAGCCTCACGGTCCTTATCATCGCCTTCATACCAAGTCTCAAATAGGCATCCGTCAGCCTGGGGCGCCTCAGGGAACTCCAGATTCACGCACCGTTGGGGCAATTCCGTTTCCGGAATAAGTTTATACATTTCGAAAGCCCTATTGGGAACCTCCACAAAGGCAGAATCAGTCATCACCAAACTTTCCTTTTCCTCCTGTCCGGAAGAAGCATTGTTTTCCCCGCCGCAGGAGAGCAAAAGGGGAAAACATGGGGCAACCAAGCAACCTATGATAGCTAATTCGCGCAACAAATTTCTCATAAAGCAATCATTTTAAAACACAAATCCGTTTTTCATAACAAAGATAAATATATTAATTGACACACAATCCCCCAAGCACCCGGATAGCGCAAAATCTTTTTTCCATCACTTCCTAAGGAAAAGGAATAAAAAAGAGCCCCGAAGTATTTCCTACCTTCGGGGCCCATATCATTCAAATGACTTTCCTGCGTCCTTATTTATTTGATTTTCAACCCCAACACAGTCCATTCCTCTCCACCACGGACGATGATGACACGGTTGTCGCGGATGATTTTCTTAACGGCAAGAGCATCGGATCCGACCTCTTGGACACCCGTCAAATCAGGATTCACAGGGGCATCAAGGTCACCCACAATAGTTCCGAATTCTGGCCAATCAGAATTCAAATAGTCTTGTAGCGCGGAGCTGTGGACATGAATAGTAGGCTCAGTTGAGAACATATACATCGCATGATTGAGCGGAGTAAGGGACTCCACATAAGCGTTCTTCACGTTCGACTGGTAGAAAACACCCTGCCGCAAATTCACGTTGTCGCCCAAGATCGTCACCTTACGCAAAGATTTACAATAAGCGAAAGCGTCAAATCCGACAGAAGTGACATTGGCAGGAATCGTGATCTGAGAGATACAGGAATGAGCAAACGCACGGTCATCTATCTTGGTTATAGAATTAGGCAACACGATAGAAGACAAACGGGTACAATAGGAGAACATTTCCTCTCCGATGCAATTATCCGTCGTAAAATGCGTTCCGTCATAAGACTCTCCCCCACTGACGATTGTCGCATTAGAAAGATCCAACAAAACGAGCGAGCCTTCATCAATCATTTTAAGCAGATATTTGATATCCGTTCCATTGATCGGACCTGAGATGCAGGCGCGGAAAGTAGAGGACTTAACGTATTGGGAAACGGTTCCAGGCTCGTCCAACCTAACCTCCACATTCGATATGGTACTGGTAGTAGGGACATTATACAACTGTCCGTTCGAACTGACCGCATAAAGATGATAATTTTTCTCCATCACCTCGGAAGGAACACAGAACTTATAGTCGTTCGATCCATAGAGAAGATTGTTCTCGTCATCCAACAGGACGACACCCACAGCGTCTGTACCCGAAATGACGAAAAATGAATCCTGATGTACAGCGGTAAGATCAGGAACCTGCGAAGCCTCAGGTGAGAATTCCGTATATTGTCCGAACGTACCGCATTTACCCACTGCATAATCAGGGTCCAAGCGGTCGTTCCCCGCAGTAGTCAAGAAATCGGTAGTCGGCAAATTGGTGATTCGATCTTCAATGAAAATGATTTCACGGTTCTTTGTGGGATATTTGGAAATTTCCTCCAAAGTGGCGTCGATCTGCTCTTGCGTAACGGTAATGTGTTTATACCCATAATCATCAATCAACGTGTCGATAGGCTCGAAGAAACCCCAGACCCTAAAGAAGTCAGTCAAATCCTCATTAGCCACCTCGCACACCTTACGGACAAACTTCAACATGCTCTCATCCGTATTGCTCCATAAAGTCAGAGGATCCTTCCTAAGCTCCTGGAAAAGGCGCGGATAGAAAGTGATATCATGTTGGGCTTGATGATAATAGAGATAAAGTTGGTAGTACATACGGGTGGCATCGTACACATCCCTTTGGGCATATGGCACATGATTGGCAAAATCCACGAAAGCGGTAGAAACGGAGCCACCAGACGACACCTTCCTACCGTCAAGGAAACAAATGACATTAGAGAAGAGATTGTTCGACACCTCGCTTCCGCCTTCCAAGTTGATGGCATCTTGAAGCGCATGGCCGACTTCATGGGCGACGCACCACTCATCTAAATCAGGGGAATCAACATTAAAAGAATTGTTCACGCAAGAAGGCGAGTTATAAGACGTTCTATACGTAGTAGAATTCGCCAATCCAGCTTGGTTCTCATCGCCTTCAATCGCCCAGTGTATATTGTTATAATAATTGGGGAAGTAAGCGTCACCACCCGCAAGGCAATAAGGGGCATGAGCGCACAAGCCATTCGCGACGAACTCAGTTATACCCATCAGTTCCCTTTCCCAAAGGATAAGGCTATCGAACCTGGCGACAGAACGGTCTATCGAAATAGGCCATGTGTTACGATAGGTATCCGTATTGAAATTCATAGCAGTATACTTACCCTTCACGGTAAAGGTCTGGAACGTGGCGTTCTTCAGCAACGCCTGGTACTCCTCGTCGCTATGGTGAGAAGCATCGTAATAACCGTCCACGATTCCACCCTCGATATGGACTTTAACATCAGGCCATTCAGAGACTTTTTTAGTCATCTCTTTCGTCGTATAGGCTGTGTAAACGACATAATACATGCTATTCTTCTTTCCTACGATGATATTTAAGCCAGGATTCAAATAGGTACCGGAAGTAGGATTACTGATTAGGCTACCATTCTTCACGCCAGAGAAATAAATCGTGGCATCAGAAGGCAAAGCCCGATCGGCGAAAACATAAAACGTATCAGGCTCCTCCATATAGATTCCAGTCGGATTACCCATGTAAGAACCCTCGTTGCTGATTAATTCCTTATGCCAATACTTAGCGTCGCTGTAAGGAGAGTAATCATGGATACGGAATTGCTTCTCATAAGGTTCCCATTGGTCGTTTTTCACTTTGATGGCGATATTCACTAAAGGCTCGGTCAACCCGACGGACGACATAGCATCCCTCAACGCATCATCATCCAGGGTGGCGAAACGTGTATAAAGCTGCGTACAAGCATAATCCGCAAAGAAATATTGGAACTTAACAGCCAATACCCTATCATCAGAAAATATAAATCCGTATGTCTCATCCAAATCATCCACCAAAGAGCCGTACTCCGACCACGAGGAAGCTTTGTAGAGGGAGGACGAAGAATCATAAACATGGATGGTAGGATCGGAAGAAAACTCGTAGGCACTGTAAAGAGGCGGGATGAGCGCCTTCATATAAGCGTCCTTAACATTGGATTGATAGAATACGCCTTGTTCCAAAACAGCCACCTCCAGACCGATGGTAACGCTGGTCAAATCCTCGCAATAGGCAAAAGCGTCCATTCCCACTTGTGTGACGTTATCGGGAATCACGACACTGGTGAGCCCTGAGTGGGCGCATGCCTCCTTATTGATACGGGAGAGGGAAAGAGGAAGGACGATGGATTTCAAGTTAGCGCATTCAAAGAACATCTTCTCGCCCAACACGTCATCCTCGGTGTAGTAATCATCCAAATAGGCATCACCACCACCCACAATGTCCGCATCTTTCAAATTGAGGGAAGACAAACCACCTTCATTGACCAACTGACGCATATACTTCACGTCCGTACCATTAATTGGACCTTCAATGACAGCTTCCGTCGCGGAGGACGGCAACAAGGTCGACAATGTTCCCGGAGTCGTCACACTGACGGACTCCGCCATGGCCATCCAAGCGGCCAAAATCATTACACAAGTCATTCCCAAACGGGACGACCACAAAGAATGTTTCTTTTCCATAAATGAAATGAAAATTACAAAAGTGTTAGTTAATAGTTTTCTTGCATCTTAAGAACCGTTAATTATTCTCTCTTGATACGCTAATTATCGATACAAAAATATTAATAAAATTCGAAAAATCCATATTATCCTATTCGTTTTAATCGGATTCAAAGCCCCAAGCCATCAAGCCGCGCAGATAATCAATCGGTAATATCGATTGATACCATAGAATAAAATCGGTGATAATGGTCGTCATTCATTTGGATACAACCTACCTTTGTCATGTAAAACAAAACGAGACACAAGAAAAATTAAATTGTTTAACTTTTAATACTTACAAAAATGGGAATGATGTTATTTATGCTATTTATCTTTTTCGCCGCGTTGGGCATTAAGTTTTACGTCAGGAAAGGACAGCAAAGATGACAGCGGGAAAATGAATTGGTCAACCGGTCATCATATTAGGGGAATCATAAAGGTAACTACTTAAAAAAAATTGGATATGAGAAGATTATTAGTAACGTTATTATTGTCAGCGACATGCCTAGGATTGCATGCGTTCGACGCGAAGTATATGAGTGTGGATTTCGACAAGATGGAGTTGAAGCATGACGGCAACACATACGAGTTGGTCGAAGTAAGGAGCAAACAGAAGAGTTCGTGGAGGGAGGTTACCTACCTCTGCATCGACAGCAAGCTACACGCAGTGGCATTCCGCCTATTCGTGACAGACAGAGGTGATTTCATCAGGCTACAGAAATACAAGTCAGATAAATGATAGTGACATAAAATTCCTTTTTTCATTTGTTTCTTTTTTACATTGTTTAAGTGAAGGCAAGTTCCCTCCACCAAGGAAATGGCGGGAGCCAAAGGGCGGAGGGACTTCCTTATGAGTTATTCATGAACGTTTAGGATATGATTGAAATTTTATGTGTATGATGGGAATGCCAGGTTCGAGCATACCATGTTCCGCCTGGCATTTTTTCCCGACAAGGGGACGGTTCTTTTCCCAGTGACTTCACAAAGCCTTTAACGGCAAAGAATCATAGTGTGGAGATAGTATGGAGGAGGCAATAAGGCTAGAATTATTATTGTGGAACTTTTTATGGAGGATAGATGATATGACAAAGTCGCTTAAAATATTAATCGGAATAACATTCCTCCCGTTCTTCACGAATGCTGAAGAATGGAACGATGAGGAGATGTGGGAAGACGGAGAGATCTGGGGTGGTGATGGCATATGGGAATACGAAGAGATAAAGGATGAGTGGACCCCCACAGGCGAATACGCCGACAGAGGCAAGGAGTTTTCCTCCCGAGGACTCCTACAAGAGCAAGAGTGTCCGTGCACGTGCCATAACGACGGAGGGCAGACGGGATGCGAAAAGTGTTCCATCATCCACTCCAAACCAGAAGGGGAAAGCGGGAAGCGATCCGCGCAATGGCTGACGATGACGATTCCCACCCTATCGGGTGCGCAACGCCAACTCATTAGTCCACAACCTTCACGGACAATAAGCCGCACCCACCTGAAAAAAGAATCTTCCGTTCGCCCGTAAGCATGAAAAAAATAAGCACACCAATTCATAGTGAATTATGTCAGTGTTAATGTGTATGTTCTTATGTATATGGAAGCAATGCCAGGTCAGGACAAAACAGTCCAGCCTGGCATTGCTTTTCAGGTGCGTGGCACACTTCGACGCAACACTTAACGGATTTTCTGACCCGTCACAGTCCACTCTTCCCCATCGCGGATGATGATGACACGGTTGTCGCGGATGATTTTCCATACTTGCGGCTTATCCGCCACGGTCTCTTCTACCCCCAAGGCTTCCATTTGCAGGATTTCATCAAGATCGCCCACAATAGTGCCGTAACCGGCCCAATCGGAGTTCTGGTACGCTTCAAGGGATTCCTTATAGACATGGATAACCGGGTGTGAATTGAAAGCGAGACGTTTCACCTCAGTTGGCGTTTTCGACATCAAATAGATATTCTTGATCGGGGAATTATAGAAACCGCTCACAAAGCTCACATTTTCTTCCACGGTAAGAGTCTTCATGTGGTCGCAATGGCAAAACACGTTGTAACCAAGTTCCGTGACATTATCAGGGAGAAGAAGCTCCTCGATTCCAGAGTAATGGAAAGCAGCCTTTCCGATCTCAGTGACGGAGGTCGGGAGAACCACATGTTTCAGGTTTTCGCACCTAAAGAACATGGAATCGCTTATGACGTTATCCTTTTTCACGTAATTATCATTGAAATACGCTTCCCCGCCTTTGACGAAAGTCGCGTCCGACAAATCGAGCGACTCAAGCGAACCTTCATTGATCAACTGGCGAAGATATTTCACATCCGTACCATTGAGTGGTCCGGAAATCGTGGCAGTCCGTACGGAAGAACGCAAATATTGCGACAAGGTGCCAGGCTCCACGAAAGTAATCGTCTGAGACGTTATGACAAGGGAATCAGGACAATCCTCCGCGACCAACACCACATTTTCCTTCGCCTCGCAATTGTCGCGCAAACATACCCGACGGCGTATTCCAGTGTTCTCGCACGTAGGTTCGAGCACCGTTTCCCATTCGCCGAATTCATGTCCGAGCGCAGGAATCTCAGTTTGAGGGACCAATACCAAGCCGCAAACCGAGCATTTTGCGCCTTCTTCCCAACCCACCGTCAAGCAAGTCGGGTCGACATACTCCAGCACCTCCTCCATGTGGCCTGGTGCGGCGATTGTATCAAACTCGTGGGCTTCGCAATTGTTGTGCAAACACATCCTCATGCGTAATCCGGATTCGGTACATGTAGTAGAGCGAAGGGTGTCCCACTCTCCATATTCATGTTCTTCGTCCAAAATGGCATATTCCAAATCGCCTACGATGGTTCCGAAATTCGCCCAATCCGACGCGAGGTAAACCTCCAGGAACTCCGGATGAACATGAATTGTCGGAGAATATGAAAATTCAACCTTCCCAAGGGACGGAGGCGTGATCGGTTTCACATAGACATTCTTCACATTAGATTGATAGAATACGCCCTGTTTCATTTCCGTCACGTTTTTCCCGATGGCAACGGTTTCCAACTTACTACAATAAGAAAAAGCATCTGCGCCGACAACAGAAACATTATCAGGGACTTCCGCACTCGTCAAATTAGAATGGGAGCAAAATCTCTCAGGGACTTCACCGACGGAAGAAGGCAAAATCAGCTTTCGTATTTTAGTGCAATAAGCCAACAAATAATCACTAGTCGTTTTGCCCGCCTCATTTTGATGTTCCTCATAAACCAATTCATCCTCAAATACGAAAGAAGCGTTAGACAAGTCCAACGAAGTCAAGATTTCCTCATTCGCCATTAGATGGAGATAAGCGAAATCCTCTTCATTGAGAGGTCCGGAGACTACGACGCGCTTAGTTGAATAATTGAGAAGTTCGTGCAATGTACCTGGTTCGGTCACGGTAACCGACTGGAAATCGAGGATAGGAGAATCGGAATGGTCCGCAGCGTCGATAATCTCAAAATCATAACCGTTATTCAAGGCGAACAAAAGGGCGTAAGAATCCTGATAGACCCTCAGTTTCGTGGTCTTAGGGATAGCACTATTCGTGGAAATGTACCGCACCGATTTAGGGAGTGTCAATTCACTTAAAACGTTAGCATTTCTAAAAGCACTTCCATGGATAGTTTGCACACCTTCACCCAAGATCACCTCTTTTATATTTTCGCAACCCCTAAAACAATGTTCACCAATATCTACCGGTCCACCATCTTTGAACGTAATTTTTTCAAGGTTGAAACAATCAAGGAAAGCTCCATCGCCTGTCAAAAGCATAGTGGATGGGAACACAACTTCCTTGTACACCTTTCCCATATACTGATTTGTACTCAACGAAGTAGTTCCCTCTGGAATAACAAAAATAGTAGTCGTATCTTCAATTTCAGGAATATCCGGATGGTTGATAAGGCGGATTTCACCATTCGAAGTTTCTGAACCGACCGTCATCACCTTAGCCTTCACGACAAAAGATTCAGGGACAGTCGGCAAATTGAAATCGAAATTAGCGGCATCACCCACCTTCCTTTCCGTGGTATCCGACACAATCAACATGCCGTCCGACCAAATCTCGACATCCTTGAGCATAATGTCACTTGTGTTGACATGGAAGAATTGGAGCGTGTTATCACCCGTTAGGATATGTTTTTTGGAGAAATCCCATGTATAGTCCTCATATTCTGAAGAAAAAGAATTTTCGCCCCAATTATAAAGGCGGGCTTTATAATACTCATTAGGTTGAGAGATACATACATGTTTCATAGTTCCATTGGAATTGTCACCTCCGCCATCCGTCATCACTTTCGCGCGGACAATCACGCTCTGTGGCTTTTCCTGCAAGTCGAACAAAAATTCCGGCGTTTCCTTTTCACCAACAAAAATTTCACTTGTATCGGAAATGACAACTTTCCCATCAACTATGATTTCAAAGTCTTTTATATACAGTCCATAATAGCCACTATTATGTTGGTATTTGACAAGATTTTGGCCGACAGCCACAAGGTCAGTCAAATCCCACGTGCGTTCCTCAAACTGGCGAGGCACCGTGTCGGTGTTCCAATTTTGAACAATAGTCGTTTTAATATCACCCGCTTCGTCATCAAAGCAACTTGGTCGATTATTCCAATAATAATCAGATTTCCAGAGCTGGTTTGTGTTTAATATTTTTTCATCGTCGTAAGGTAACAAATGTTTTCCCTTTAATGAGCTTGCGATGGATTGCATAGAACTTTGATAAAATTCATCAGTTGCCCCGCTTAAATTGGAATCATGGTTATAACCCATATTGTGCATAAACTCATGGGACATAGCGGAATGCCACTGACTACTTCCATATTGGCTTCCGATCAAATATTCGACAAGCCCCAATTTACTTCCGGAGACAGACCCCAGACCAGCATACTGATAGTATCTTCCGTCTACCATACACAAGTTAAATGAATGGCTCATCGTTTTCCTATACAAATTAAGTACATCATCAGGAGTAAGGTATTTTTCACCATCATTTGTGAAGAACTTATACTTCGAGTCTATCATGAAATGCTCCACCGTGTTTGAGGAAATCAAATAAGCGAATTGCGTAATCATAGAGATCCATTCCCTACAGTGGGGAGCCTTCAAAATCGCCCATTGGTGATTCTCTCCTTGGGTGCTGAACGTACAATTCCAATTCACCTTCAATCGATTAAGGCTTCGGTAGAACTCATCATCAGCCTCCACTTTATAATCCTTGACAGAATAGACACCTTCAGCCACTTTATATTTCGTGAGAGGCATTATGGTATCGAATGTCGCTATCGGCTTCGAAGATCCATCTTTTAAGTATTTTGAAACCTTCACGTCCGCACAAGGATAAAGCATAAAAGAAGTAAGGTACAACACACCATTTTCCACATCGAGTGTCAAAGGACGAGCCACATTGAAATGGTACTGTTTCCAGTCTTGCGGTGTCTCGCTATTGCATAAGACACGTTTGGCGTTTTCGCCCATATCCTGTTCGGTCCACAAGAAATCGGTAGCTTCTCTTTCTGGGAAAACAAGCGTTTCCTCGGATTTCAAATAATCCAAACGCCAAGGCTCATCAACATCAACACCAGCCAAACGTTTTATATAAATATTCCCATTCGAACTTGTCCCGCCATCGGTTCTAAATTCGCCCACAAGTTTCAATGTCTCCACATTCGCTTTCACACGGAACGAATACTTAAAATTATTCGGGTTATTTCCCGCCGTGACATAATCAGGAAAATCGCCTATCAGTTCATCATCGGCATATATTTTCACATTTCGGGCGCAAAGCATACAACCACCCTCCTTATACTTAAACAATGCGAAATACTCAGATTCGTTCTCGAGCAAATACGGAGACAAGTCGTACGTATACTCTTGCCACGTTGTCGTGAATTCATTCTTCACCCAATGCAAAGTGTCTTCTATGGCCGTGTATTCGGGGGCCCATAAGTCGTATTCCCTCTCTCCTGAAAAATGCGCACAACTAATTTCCCCATTTGAAGAGATTCCTCCATCCGTCCTAAAATCACCCACAAGCAACAATTCCTTCGTATTCGGTTCTATCCTAAATGAATAAACGATAGAAGAATAACTTCCCGCCGCGACGGAATCAGGGAAAACATCAACCAACACACCATCCGCGAGTACCTCCACGTTTTGGGCACAAAGCATTTTTCCACCCGAACTATATATAAACTTGATGGTATAGTCATTTCTGCCATCGTCCGTCAAAAACTCGGAGAAATCGTATGTGTAGTAATCCCACTTAGTGGAAAAATCACCGGCAGACCAATTACCGCCGTTGGCGCTAACGACTCTTCTACCTTCATCATTCTTATACTTGTTTTTTATTGTCAACACACCTTTTGAATCAGCACGAGTGTCTTTTCTGCACACCGCTTTCACCACAACGTCATCTGACTTTTCTCCAAGAGAGAATTCCCAAGAAGCGTTTGCGGTATTATAATTCAAGGAATGTTCCAACGTATCCGACAAGACCACTTCGCCATCAACTATTATCTGGAGATCCTTCACCATGAAACGATTCGTGCCTGTCACGAAATCGAACTGGAGTCTATTAACGCCCTTTTCCACAGGCGAAGTCAACTGCCAGGAATAGGGTTGCCACTCAGTCGTAAAATCACGGCCATGCCATGCGCCCACTTCCACGCCCGAGGATTGGGCACAAACCATATTGAGCGAAAAGATAGTTGTAATAAGCAATGAGAAAAAATGTTTCATACGCAGTTCTAATTTAAGGTTCAACAAATTACGGGGAAGGATCTCTATTCAATAACATGTACCTGGCGTCCCAACAATGACGGACTCCGTCCTCACCGGCAACGAGGCGAACAAAGACGCACAGGACAATACCATGCGTGACAATCGTGGAAGAAAGGATATTTTCATAAGATTCGATTTATTACTACCATTAAAACAAAATGAACTCACACTAACATCGATGATAAATATATAAAACAAAATCAACCAAAACAAACAATTGGATAAAATATTCTCAAAAATCAAACAAAACAACGGAAATATGGGTACGTGGTAACCCAATACGAACGAAGGGAAAATCCAAAATCAATTAATAACCACCCGAAAATGGGCTTGTCCAATGGTAATCAAATAAACGCCACCACGTCCTAACACCAAACATTCATGATTTGTGTGCGCATGGATCTGTTTCACCATGCAGCCAACGACGTCATACACCAAGACATCTTTCCCCGCCGCATTCTTCACACATAGGGATTTTCCGTCTCCACACACCACAACCACATCGTTTTCCACGTATGGGACATTCGTTCCGTCCATCAGAGGAATCATCTCCTCCTCAAAAGACCCGCAACTATCCAGCATGCACGTATGGCGCCGGATTCCAGGTTCAGTACTAGTCGCCACCTTCGTCGTGTCCCACGCTCCGAACACATGGGGGCATGGTTTCAATAATAGTTTCTTATTATCTTGGAGTCCTTCATTGTCAAAACGGACGGTCGGATTTTCGCCACGGTAATAGGCGTCCTCGCTTTCGTAGATGGAAAGCGCCACGGACACACCCGGCAGAGACGCCACATCAGATTGTCCGGTCGGAACCGAATGGACGAACGAAAAATCCTTCGTCATCTCATCCCGGAAAGTACCCTTAGGGATAAAGACAGGGGCACCCAATGGAGCAAGGACTTCGCCTGCTTCATCCACAAATTCCGCGACCATATACGCATCAAAGAAACAAGGAGCGACCCCCGTGTTCTTAACGGAGAGGTTCAACGTGTTCGTCGTAGTCTGGGAATCAGAGACCGACAAAAGCTCCGCATCCAAGATTCTGAAATTATAGCCGATCACCTTGGTCATGGAGTCCACATGGACCTTATTGTCCTTATAGAACAGATAACCGGCGTCGCTGTCCTGGTCCAGCACATAGTAAGTCAAGTGAGCCACCATGATCGCCTTCTTCCACCGTTCGAGCGTCCATTTATAATAGTTGCCGGGGATAACGTCGGTATAGGTCAGGAGCGTCGCGTAACCATCATGGTTTTCGCCTATCGTAGGCAAGTTCGCCTCGTAAGCGGGAATCAGTTCCCTTTCCCTATCGGGGGTGGCGATCAGGCCATCATCACGCTTCGCGATGCCAAGAGAAAGAGCGTGTTTGTAGACTTCGCCGCGTCCGCTGGAAGGCAAGACGATCCACGTCTTTTTGAAAAGAGAGGCATAATAATCCAACATATCCATCTCCACCGAATCGGAAGGCATTTGGGTACCCGAAAATCCGGACACATGCCATTCGCCCCAATTGCCGAAAGTACGGATGTCGATGTATTCTATTCGAGGGTCGCCATCGTATTTTTCCGCCATAGCCTTGGCGAAATCCTTTTGCGCCTGCAGGTAGACGGGATCATCCCAGCGCGGCACCGCGACAGTATAACCCCGATAAGTGGCATAATCCTTTTGCGCCCCATTTTCGTAGACGAATTTCGGGGTCCAGTCATAATCCTCTTCAATGGTGAAATTGTTTTTCTCACCCTTCGACGACGAGTACGGAAGGACACGTAAAGCGTAACCCAAGCCATGGGCTTCACATAAATCCAACAGTTTGTCGAGTTCCGTCCAATCATAGACACCCTCTTCAGGATTCAACTTATCCCAACGTTGGTAACCCGAGCCATGGGAGACCACATCCCACGCCTTGTTGTTGAGAGAACCGCAGTAAGAATATTCCCATTCGGGCACAAAATTCCACTTACCGGAGACGGGAACCGTAAAGCCCTTGTGGGGATTGACAAGGATACCATCGAAAGGATTAAGGGGAAAATTGTTTTTCGACATACGGACAGGGGTCGCTTGGGCGAACAGTCCAGCAGCGACGCTCAACAAGACAAATATGAAATATAGTTTCCTCATACGAACAAAATAATCACAAAGGGGAAGAGAAGAAGAGGAGATGCGGAGATTTCCACAACGCACATCAATCCTGGTCCTTGCGCAAGCCCCTACGGTGTTTACTCAACTGATAAGAGTTGACGAGATTTTGCCAAAGCACATAAGTAGCCGGTGCAATCGCCACAACAGGAGAGAAGAAGGTCTGCGCCATCCAAATCGCCAGGATAGTGTTCTTTTGGCCATAGGCCTGACCGCTGGCGACCTTATTATGGTAGAGTTTTCCGAGCTTACGGCCGATGGTGAATTGGGACAAGCAACAGAGCAGTGAGACCAGCGCCATATTGAAGGCCTGCGGACGTTCGCTAGGGTCCATTCCCAACAAATCATGCGTTGTACGCGACATCAGGAGTACCAATGCGATGGTCCAGAGCCAGAAAGAGATTCCTTGCTTCTCGCGCAAAAAAGAATACACCGGTTTAACGAAACGTTTCAGGAACAAAGCGCAAAGGAACGGACCGAAGATAAGAGGGAAAGCCTTCATACAGATTGTACCGAAAGCCTCGAAAAATGTAAGGTCCCCCGCACCCGCTCCGTGCGCCCCGATAAGGGAGAAATAAAACGGTGCGAAGAAAGCCACGAGAAGATTACTGCTGATGCTATACGTGATGAGTCCCGACACGGTACCACCCAACAAACCAGTGATGACAGGCGCCGAAGTGGCGGTTGGCGCCAAAAGGCATATCAATCCTCCCTCCGCCACCCTCAAGTCTAATTTGAAGGTCAACAAATAGAAAAGGATACAACCGACGAATTGGATAAGAAGGAGATAGAGATGCCAACGCTTCCACCAGAATTGTCTAAAATTCACCTTGCAATAAACAATCAGCAACATCACGAAAAGCATATATTTCGTAATGAAAGTGATATCCTTCAGCGGTTCGTCCATGAAATACTTCGTGACGAAAGAGACATCCACGAACACCCAATGGAAGACGATTCCGATCATCATTGAGATGAACAAGGCGTATGTTTTCAAAAAGTTGATCATCTTGTGGCACTAAAAAGAGCGTGCATATCCGAGAGGACACGCACGCGGTATAACATTCGGAGCAAAGGATTTATTTTCCGCCCAATGAAAGGATAGCCTCCTCCACGCTGACGAGTTTTTGCTCGCCCGTGGCCATATCCTTGAGCATAATTTTCCGTTCCTTCATCTCGGTGTCGCCGATAATAGCTACGAACGGGATTCCCTTGCCATCGGCATACCCCATCTGTTTCTTCATTTTCGCAGGTTCAGGGAACACCTCAGCGGCGATGCCGGCGGCGCGCACTTGTTTCAAGCACTGCATAGCATATTTCAGTTCCTCCTCACCGAAAGTGACGAAGATAAGTTTCGTGGATTGAAGCATTTCCGCAGGGTAGAGATCCAATTGGTTCAACACGTCATAGATGCGGTCAGCGCCAAAGGAGATTCCGACACCGGAAACGCCCTCCATACCGAAGACGCCAGTCAAGTTATCGTAACGTCCACCACCGGTGATACTACCGATCTGCACGTCCTTCGCCTTCACCTCGAAGATGGCGCCCGTGTAGTAGTTCAAGCCTCTGGCGAGTGTCAAGTCCAACTCGACCTCCGTCTGCACGCCAAGGATACGCACGTAATCAAGGATGGTGGATACCTCCTCCACGCCTTTAAGTCCGACCTCAGAAGAGGCGAGCACCTCACGGATAGTCTGGAGTTTCTCCTCGTTAGATCCCTGCAACAAAATGATAGGCTGCAGTTTGGCGATAGACTCCTCAGGTATTCCCTTAGAAGCCAATTCAGCGTTCACGTTCTCCAAACCGATCTTATCCAATTTATCGATCGCCACGGTAATGTCGACAATCTTGTCAGCCTGTCCGATCACTTCCGCGATACCCGTCAAAATCTTTCTGTTATTGATTTTGATGCACACATTCACCTTCAGACGACGATAGACCTCGTCCACGATCTGCATCAGTTCCACCTCATTCATCAAAGAATCGCTACCGACCACGTCCACATCACACTGATAGAACTCGCGGTATCTACCCTTCTGCGGCTTGTCGGCGCGCCATACAGGTTGGATCTGGAAACGTTTGAACGGGAAACTCAGTTTATCCCTGTTCATCACCACAAAGCGGGCGAAAGGGACCGTCAGGTCATAACGCAACCCCTTCTCCGAGATTTTCTTGATCAGTTTCACGGAATTACGCTCTTCCAACTCGGATTGCTCCACATCAGAGAGGAAATCACCGGAATTAAGCACCTTAAAGAGAAGTTTATCGCCCTCATCACCGTACTTTCCCATCAAAGTGGAGAGATTCTCCATGGCAGGAGTCTCGATTTGTTGGAAACCGTAAAGCCTAAAAACTTCCTTGATGGTATTGAAAATATAATTGCGACGCGCCATTTCTATAGGTGCGAAGTCTCTGGTACCCTTAGGTATGGATGGTTTTTGTGCCATAACGCTATCTGTTACTAAATTTTGAGCGCGAAGTTAGCAAATTTATTCCTTTATATGAGAGAAAAAAGGTCATTAATAAATTTGAATCAGACAGATAGGTTGTTCCCCGTTCGAAGCGACAATTAACCGACTATATATCAACACGATAACCAAACAGTATCAATTAGGGAATCTATAAAAGGAATTGTCTGCCCATCCTTCAAACGGAAGGAAGAAAATATCCGGCAAGGAAAGAGAAACATATTATCCGCCAAAAACAAAAACAGAAAAAATAGCAACCGTTTTCTAAAAAAAGCATTATATTAGCGGATGTTATTTACACTCAATTAATCTTTTAATCTTAAAATATATAATGGTATATGGGTAGCTTATTAAACGATGTATTCTCAACGATATCCAATGTAGCCAAAAGCAAAGCGGCGAAGGACATCATCAATTCCCTAGGCAACGGAACAGCGAAAGACGTGATCAACGCCATCAACGGAGGAGGTCAATTAGACATAGCGGCCGGTTTGAAGGCGGCACTGAAAGTCGGCATCGAGGCAGCGGCGGAAAACCTTGGAAAGAAGGACGGATTCTTAGCGGACGCCGCAGTAAAGATCGGCATACCGGAAGAGGCACTCACCGTATTCAACGCAGTGCAATCCCTTTCACAGAACCAGACATTCAACTCCCTTTTGAGCGCTACTGGCGCATCTATTCCTAGTTCGGACACGATCGTCACCCTATTCAACAGGGCAGCGGAAGATGCGGCGCCAAAGTCAGTGGACATCTTCGCCGACGCCATCACAGGGATGGGCATAGGAGACGCAAAGAACATCCTGTTCGGCGCAGACAACGCAGCCACCGCCTACTTGAAAGATAACACGTTCACGCAACTACAGAACGCATTCATACCATCCATCACGAATTCACTCGGAGCGGTGAAAATCGCCAACACCACGCCACTTGCGGCTTGGGACACATTCGCCACATACAACAACAAATTGGTGGAGATGATGGACAGCAAAGCGGTGAAGTCCGCGCTAGAATTAGCGAGAATGACAGGACTTCTCAAAGACGAGTACTTCGAGAAGCTAGGGTACATCAAGCCAGTCACCACAAACCTTTCCGACTACATCACAGGCAAAGCGCTCAACGGTTTGTTCCTGAAAGTGTCCGAGAAGGAATACGATATCCGCCACAACGCAAGCGCGCGTGTCAGCGACGTATTGAAGAATGTGTTCGGACAGTTGGACGGCAAATAACAGGCGGCAATATCCGCATAAAAAGCGAAAGGAGACCAATCAAAGTCTCCTTTTGTTTTTATCATCATGTTCCATTCCCTTTAAAAACGGAGGAACCAGCATATCAGTTCGAATAGGATGGAATTCTAATCAAATCCTTTTGTGCGACAAAATGAGGCAATAAACGTTTGATAGGGGCAATCACCAAGGCAGAAAGGCCCAACGTCAACACAAAATGAAGGAGGGCAAGCAAACTAGGGTCAAAATCCAGACGGGACATCAGCACGTTTGTCATGCGGACAATCGGATAATGGGAAATCAAAACGATCAAACTGCATCTCCCCACATAAGAGACGAAAGGGATCACCCGCAAGTGGTTAGATATGGAAAGGATCGCCAGAGTGCCGCTCATTCCGCATAGATACAACGCCAAGATATTCATATGGAAATCATTGTTCAAGTAATAGCAAACTCCGCTAAATAAAGTGGTCAGAGCCAATGCCGCGACACAAAGCGCAACCGTATTCACAACAGAAGGCTCGTCGGTCAAGAAATTGGTTTTCTGGCGAAGGAAATAACCGAAGACAAAGAAAGGGAGACAACTAAAAGCGGTACCGACACGGAAAGGCAAAGCGCCCGCGAACGAGAAAACGACGCCTAAGACAAGCGATATGGCCATCAAAGCGAAATCATTCTTCACAGACAACCTCAACGCACAAAAGATCACATTCATTTCGAACAGACAGAGGAGAAACCACAGAGGAACATTCCAATTCCTCAAGGCATCGCCGATATGAGGCGCACAATAGGTCCCTATAAACACGAAAAGGGAATTGAAGAACAAAAAAGGAATAAGAATCTTATTCATTTTATGAAGAACAAAATCCACAAACCCAGAATAGGTCTTGAAAAAGAGTCCAGACAAAATAAAATACAAAGGCATACGCACTGACTCCAATTGCAACTGTAACGGATAATTGATATGATAACAATCATCCAAGACATGAGTCATAACCACCAAAATAATACAAAAGCCTTTCGCCGTATCGATAAACTCGATTCTCTTCTTTCCCATCCTTAAAAATAATACACAAAAACAATAGGAACCATAGTCACATGGAACTCTCAAAGCGCCGCGAAGGTACAAAAAAATATAATAACAAAAAGAATAAATATTTAAATCAATTCCGCACGTCCAAACGCTACACATATGATTTTCGTCAATTCGAAGAGGAACGTCCAAGAAGGATTTTATTTCATGTGACAAGAGAAGATGGTGAATCTAAACATTTTTGTACTTTTGTGGCTAAGAAGCTGTTTAAATTTTTTTATTGGAGATTTTCATGAGAGACTTTTTAGGATATTTTGATTATTTCCGATAGGAGCAATGGGGTTCCATTGTGACTGAGGAAATGATTAAAATAGACAAAAAGTATCCATAAAAAGCCCAATAAGAAACTTTTTCGTAAATTTTTAAACAGCTTCTAAATATCACATAGTAAAAAAAACGAATATGAGAGAGAACATATTATCATTGCTTTTGTTAGTCGCATCCATTGGCTGGACGTCAGCCCAAAACTACCTTTCATTCACCGCGGAAGAAGCGGGAGCGACCATCGGCATAGAGAACATTGGCGACACGAAACCCGACATAGAATACTCCACAGACAAATCCAAATGGAAGAAGTTGACAGGAGACAAACCTTACACATTCAAGGGCAGCAGAGAAAAAATATACGTTAGGGGCAACAACAACGCAGGATTTTCCCAAGCGGACGGGAAAGCCTACACACGATTTGTCATGACGGGATCAATCTCAGCGGCAGGAAATGTAATGAGTTTATTGTCAAACGATTTAAGCGAGACCAACATTCCATGCGATTATTGTTTCAACCGTCTCTTCATGGGATGCGGAAGCCTCAGCCATGCGCCGGAACTACCAGCCACCCAATTGACGAAAGGTTGTTACTCCGAGATGTTCAAAGGCTGTGAGAAACTCACCCAACCAGTCAACCTTCCGGCGACCGAATTGTCCGAGAATTGCTACTACGGCATGTTCCACGGATGCGTCAATCTCTTGCAGGCTCCACAACTTCCCGCGAAGAAGGCGGAGAAGTCCTGTTACGAGAACATGTTCTACGGATGCGTCAGCCTCACAAAAGCGCCCAATCTGCCTGCCACACAATTGGCGGAGAACTGTTATGCGTTGATGTTCAGGAAATGCGGCAACCTCGTCCAAGCACCCGAATTGCCCGCCAAAGAGTTGGCACCCCAATGTTATTCAAGGATGTTCGACCAATGCGGTAAAATCAACCTCATCAAAGTCCAATTCACAGAATGGGGCGACGGGGGCGTAGACGGCAAAAGGACCACCGTATGGCTCCAAGACGTGGCAAAGGAAGGCACGTTCATCAGTCCGAGCAAGCTCATGGCGAAATTCGGGACAAGCGCCATACCGGAAGGTTGGGAAGTGATCCATGAAGACCAACAAAAGGCCGCGCACGACTTCCTATGCTTCACGACAACCAAGGCGGACGCCTTCATCGGAATGAGCAGTTTCGGGGGAAGCGAACCCAACATACAGTTCTCGACGGACGGAGAGACATGGAAGGACGTGAAAATGGGCGACACGATCCCGATGAATTTCATCGGGGACAAAATATACTTCAAAGGGAACAACCCCAAAGGATTCAACCAGACGAACAACAACCAAGACGTCAGATTCTTCATGGAAGGAGCCATCAAGGCGAGCGGAAACGTCATGAGCCTCATCAACGGGAAGGGAGACATCCAACACATACCCGCAGGCGTCGGTTGCTTCGCATCCCTATTCAAGAACTGCGACGCGCTCATCCAAGCGCCGGAATTGCCAGCCACCACCCTAGGAGAAGCTTGTTACCAAGAGATGTTCTATGGATGCGGCAACCTCACAAGCGCACCCAAACTGCCAGCCACGAAGATGAAAGCTGACTGCTACGACGGCATGTTCTCCAACTGCAAGAAACTGACAGAAGCGCCGGAATTGCCAGCCACAGAACTGGCTAGGAACTGCTACAACAAAATGTTCTCCAACTGCAAGGCGCTCATCCAAGCCCCCATGCTAAAGGCAACCGTATTGGAGGAAGGATGTTACCAATACATGTTCTGCAACTGCGACAACGAGAAATTCCAAGCGCCGAAACTTCCTGCGAAACGCACCGCACCGATGTGCTACCAATTCATGTTCGCCGGTTGCACCAACTTGAAGCAGGCGCCACAACTTCCAGCGGACTCACTGGCAAAAGCATGCTACGAAGGCATGTTCCAAAACTGCGGAAAGATGTCCACCGCCCCTGAGTTACCCGCCATGGACCTAGCAAAAGAATGCTACTACGCCATGTTCGTCAACTGTAAAGCGCTCACACGAGCTCCCAAACTGAACGCGACCGTCATGGCGAAACGCTGTTACGCGTCGATGTTCGAAGACTGCGCCAACTTGACCGACGCCGGATCGCTTCCGTCCACCAAATTAGCGGAGTCTTGCTACGAACTAATGTTCAAAGGCTGCAAGAAACTCACGTCTGCACCCGAACTACCAGCCGACACGCTTGCGGACGGATGCTACCAATCCATGTTCGCCGAGTGCCAAGCGCTTTCCAAGACGCCAAGCCTACCAGCCACCAAACTAAGCGATTTCTGCTACAAGAACATGTTCAAAAGTTGCGTCAACCTCAGCCAAGCATGCGATCTTCCCGCACAGACACTCGCCATCAGCTGCTACGAATCAATGTTCGCCAACTGCGGGAAACTCACGAAAGCCCCTACCCTTTCCGGCACGACACTCAAAGAGAACTGCTACAAGGATATGTTCTTCCATTGCGGCAGCCTCAACTACATAAAAATCAGTTCCAAGACTTGGAGCGACAAAAAGGGAGGAAAGACCTTCATGAACAACTGGGTCGAAGGCGTCGCCAAACAAGGCACCTTCGTTTGCCCGACACAAACAATCAAAGAGTACTCAGTAAACAGAGTGCCGAAAGGTTGGAAAGTACAAATGGAAGGAACCACCAAGTCGAACAACGTGAAGACAAACAAGAAAAAATAAAAGAGGAATACTTTCGATTGAAAAAAGTCAAAATAGGACATCTCGCCGGACATTTCGTTGACATTAGCCCTAAAAAAAATATCAAGCGAGGCTAAAGAACACGGGAAATATTTATTAGTCCCTAAATACATTTTATAAAAAAAAGAACGAAGACATAAAAAAAAGAAGTAATTTTGCGCCGAATTTAAACGAGGGGATGGAATTTTTCCACAAAAAAGATTCCGATTTGATATGTCATTGGTGATAAAAGCACTTATTTTGTACAAATGCGATTAAAATTTATTCTGCTATGGGTCATTCTTTTATCAACCGTAGAGATGGCCTACACGCAAAAACAGCTCAAAATCACAGCTGAAAGGAAGGGAGCCACAATCAGTTACGTCAGTACAGTGAAAGACGGAATCGACATCCAATATTCAATGGATGACGGCGAATCATGGTTCGAATGGGAAGAAGACAATCCTATTTATTTTGAAGAGGGAGACACCTTTTGGGTAAAAGGAATTAATGAAGCGGGGCTTTCCCAAAGCGCTGAGCAATACGTTCATTTCAACATATCAGGAGAGATCCACATGAGCGGAAGCGTCATGTCCCTCATCGACGGGGACGGCACCTCCACGACCATTCCGAACGAATATTGTTTCTACAAACTATTCCAAAACTGCACGGACCTGAAGCAAGCGCCAGAATTGACGGCCACCACACTGAAGGCAAGTTGCTACCAAAGCATGTTCGAAGGGTGTGAACTTTTGGAGGTCGCTCCGGAATTGCCAGCCAACACACTTGAAGACTCCTGTTATGCGTACATGTTCAAGGAATGTAAATCCATCAAACACATAAAAGTAGGCTTCACTTCTTTCGGAGAGGAAGGAAACGAGACGAAGGAATGGATGAAAGACGTTGAAGGCAATGGAGAAATACATTTCCCCTGCAACGCCACCTTAGTGAGCAAAGGGGTATCCTCCGTTCCGGAAGGATTTGCCATCATAGATAGGCCCATCGTAATTTACCAAAGTCCTGACTCAATCGAATTGCACAAGGATACAATCAAATGCGGGGAAACACCAATCGACACGTTCCCGATGGAGATAACCATTCACGGAGAAGGAATCATCAGCCAATTCAAGGATTGGGCACCTATGTTATCTCTTTTGGACGAACCAGGCGTCTATATCTATACAGCTGAATACGACACCTTCGTAGTAAGGGATTCCACCATCAGTCCTTGCGCCACAATAGACGGAGAGAACATAGGCTTCACGAAAGATACGGTTTGGGCAGACACCATCATCAATGCAACCGGACAGGATACTATCGTCCGCTACTCCGTTATCATTCAAGAAGCGCAGGACACGGTTATCAAGGAATTCGCTTGTGACCACTATTCCTGGAACGGGAAGCTCTTCGAGGAAAGCGCCGTAGACACCATATATTTGAAGAGTACAGGAGGATGCGATTCACTGGTCATCCTCGACCTAACCATTCTCCACGGCGAGGAAACAGACTCGTCCATCACAGCCACCGAATCCTTCAAGTGGAGAGACTCCACCTTCACGGAAGAGGCGGAATGGGACGATACCTTACAGACCATCCATGGCTGCGACAGCGTCATCCATTACCATCTAACGATACTTCCGTATGAAAGGAAAGACTCCATCGTCTACGCATGCGATTCCTTCATCGTGGGAGGAACCGTCTATAAGGAAGAGAGCGAATGGACAGACACGACACATTCGGAAGGACTTCCCGACACCATCATTTCCTATCACGTAACCATCCACTCCTCCTTCGAGAAGGATTCCTCCATAACCGCACTTAACGAATTCACCTGGAGAGACACAACCTACAGGATCAGCACAAAATGGGACGATACGCTGCAAACCATCCATGGTTGCGACAGCATCATACACTATCGTCTCTACGTCCAGACTTACATCGAGAAGGATTCCATCCTAACCGGGTGCGGCTCATACACCTTCAAAGGACGGACCTTCCTAAAAAGCATAGAGTGGAACGACACAATCGTCTGCATCATCGGCAACGACTCCATCGTACACTACCAACTCAACATCCACCCTATCACGGGAAAGGACACATTCATTTCCGCCGTAGGAAGCCATTTTTGGGGAGGCAACACCTTCACGGACGATAGTGACTGGGACGACACACTCACCTCCATCTATGGATGCGACAGTATCATCCACTACCATCTCACCATCTTGCATACCGAATTGGAGAAGCTGCTATGTTTCACGGCGGAAGAGGCGGGATCGTCCATAATGATAAAAGGCTCCTCCAAGTACCATCCTGAAATTCTTTACTCCACGGACGAAGGCCTCACATGGGAAGAAATCGGAGAGGACTCTTTGATTCTGGAGAACATAGGAGACAAAGTCTATTTCAAAGGAGTAAACCCCGAAGGATTCACCAGTTCGCAAAACGAATACATATCATTCCACATGACCGGACTGATATCCGCCAGCGGAAGCGTCATGAGCCTACTCGACGGAGAAGGCAACTCAACCTCCATTCCAAGTTCCAACTGCTTCTATCGTCTCTTCAGCGGATGCTCAAGCCTTGTCAATTCGCCGAGACTTCCAGCCACAACCCTCACCAAGGACTGTTATAAAAACATGTTCGAAGGTTGCGGAATAAAAGAGGCGCCGCAACTTCCCGCCACAACATTGGAGGAAGGCTGCTACGAAAACATGTTCTTTAACTGCGGCAAACTCTCCCAAGCACCAATTCTCCCAGCCATGGAAATGGCGCAAAGATGTTACTCCGGCATGTTCTCCAATTGTGGTCAACTCAAGAAAGCGCCCGAACTACCAGCGACCCTCTTAGCGAGGGATTGTTACCTAGCCATGTTCGAACAAACCGGACTCGAAGCGGCGCCGCAATTGCCAAGCGAAACTCTCGAAGAGAGATGTTACTCGAACATGTTCTACAAGTGCGCATCCCTAAAAGAAGCGCCGAATCTTCCCGCCACGAAACTAGCGGAAAGATGCTATTGCGGTATGTTCTCCAACTGCATCAGCCTCACACAGGCACCCGAACTTCCGGCGAAAGTGATGGACAAAGAGTGTTACTTCCTCATGTTCGCCTTCTGCTCCAGCCTGACACAATCACCAGAATTGCCGGCCGCCGTACTAGATAGTGGCTGCTATCACGAGATGTTCCTCAGTTGCGAACGTCTCAAAGAAGCGCCGGTACTCACCGCCACCAATCTCAAACCAGAATGTTACAAAGGTATGTTCAGGGAGTGCCACTCCCTAGTAGAAGCGCCATACCTGCCGGCGACCGTCCTAGACTCCGCTTGCTACAGCGAGATGTTCAACGGATGCATCAACCTCTCCACCATCAAAGTGGGATGTCTCTCCCTGGAGAATGAGTTCAACGCCACCACCAACTGGGTGAAAAACATCACCGGCAACGGAACATTCTATTTCCCTTGCGGCTCCACCTACGAGAAAAAAGGCATCTCAGAAGTCCCGAATAAGTTCAATATCGTGGCGGGACCTATCGTCGTATTCTACGACTCTAACGGGAAGGAACTTTCCAGGGATACCATTTCTTGCGGGACCGCGCCAAGATTCACTGGTATACTACCCGCAAAAGAGGCGAATGAACATTTCTTGTTCCAATTTAAAGGATGGGAACCGACGCCTAAAGTCTTGACGGAACAAGGCACATACACCTTTACGGCAGCCTACGATTCCATCATGCTCTGCGACTCTACCATCCACTCCTGCTACTCCTATTCATGGCACGGGCAGAACTTCATGAAAAGTTCGGAATGGACCGACACGACCCACCATGCGGAAGGCGGAGACTCCATCATCCACTACCATCTTTTCATCCACTACACCATGGTCAGCGACTCAGTCATCAATTCATGCGACCCGATTACATGGAGAGGAAAGACTTTCTCGGAAAGCGCCTCATGGAACGACACGCTACTAACCGCTTTCGGCTGCGACAGCATCATACGCTATAAACTAACCATCGGCGTGAAAGAGTTGACGGAAAACATCTACCACGGATGCGGGTCCTTCTCCTTGGATGGACAAACCTATACGGAAAGCACATCGTGGGACGACACCATACCATCCACAGAAGACTGCGGCTCCATTATAAGGAATAGCATATTCATCCATCACGACAGTGTGAGGGACTCGTCCATCTTCGTCTGCGACTCCTTCCTTCACGAAGGGAAAACATTTAGGGAAGACACTGAATGGAGCGACACACTTACATCAGCCTTCGGTTGCGACAGCATTATCCGTTACCACATATTCATAGGGGACAAAGCGATTACGGACAGCTTTTTCTCCGTCTGCGAGTCATTCTCTTGGCGAGGGAAAGACTTCTTCGAAAGCGAAGAGTGGGAAGACACTGTGGCTAGCGTGTCTGGTTGCGATAGCATCATCCGTTACCATCTCACCATCCACCATGCGACAGAAAGGGATAGCGATGTTTCCGCGTGCGAATCGTTCGTTTGGAACGGGAAAACTTTCATGGAGGACTCTGTTTGGGACGACACGCTGCAGACATCCCATGGTTGCGACAGCATCATCCATTACCATCTCGCCATCCTACATGGCAAGGTAAAAGATAGTACGATCTATGCATGCGACCAATTCATCCTTGACGGAGAAACGCTCTTAGAAGACTCGGAATGGGACAACTCATTCACTGCCGTCAATGGTTGCGACAGCGTCGTCCACTACCACCTCGTCATCCGGCATAGCACCGAAAGGGATTCCTTCATCTTCGCATGCGATTCGTTTTCCGTCAATGGCAAACCTCTCAAAGAAGACAAACAATGGGACGACACACTTATGGGCGTCCTCGGTTGCGACAGCATCATCCACTACCACCTCACCATCAAGAGCACTACGTTCGACGACAGTATAATCTCCGCTTGCGAATCGTTCGTATGGAAAGGTGAAACATTCAGCGACGACGCCGTGTGGAACGACACGCTCATCTCCGCCAACGGTTGCGACAGCATCATCCGATACCGTCTCTCCGTCCACCACAAGGCGGAAACGGACTCCACCATCTTCTCCTGCGTATCCTTTAAGGTGGGTGACATCGAATACACAGACAATGCGGAATGGGACGACACACTGGCGACCATTCATGGCTGCGACAGCATCATCCATTACCACCTCACCATCGGCAATGAGGAATTCAAGGATTCGTCCATCATAGGATGCGACTCCGTCCTGTGGGAAGGAAAAGTAATCAAGGATAATGCCGAATGGGAAGACACCCTCACGACCTTGCAGGGATGCAACAGCATCACCCGCTACCACCTAACCATCCTCCACAAGACCGAGATGGACTCCTCCATCTTCGCATGCGGATCTTTCCTCAAAGATGGGCTCGTCATCACGGAAGACACGGTCTGGAGCGATACGTTACAAAGCGCGCAAGGCTGCGACAGCATCATACGATACAGCCTCTCAATAGGCAAGGAAGCGATAGAGGACAGTTTCATATATGCCTGCGAGTCATTCGCATGGGAAGGCACCACCATCACATACGACACGGAATGGAACGACACACTAGCGACTCTCCAAGGGTGTGACAGCATCATACGATACCACCTGACCATCCTTCACGGGTCAGAGTCGGACTCATTCATATCGGTCATGGACACCTTCGAATGGAGGGGAATCAAAATGACCGAAAGCGGGGATTGGGACGACACCCTATCCAACAGCTTAGGATGCGACAGCGTCGTCCATTACCATCTCACCATCCGCCTCTCTCCTAGAATCGGGCAATTCTCCATTTCGGACAATCTCCTACTAGGAAACGCCAATGAATGGATTGACATCAATTATGAATTATCGGAAGGGGAACCGATCGTCTATGAATTCGTCGACAACGGAGCCATCATCTGCAAAGATTCTGTTCATGGAATAGGATCCGCCGCGCTGCATATCCCCCAAACGCTTCGTCCGGGCGAATACCAAGCCACCCTTGTCCTCCATGACAGGTTTGGCGAATCGGCACAACAGACTTTCGCTTACAACATCTACATGGAAGACGACCCGACTGACAGTTACTACCAAAAGAGGTGGAACGACGTCGTCATCTGCCGCAACGAAGGCAACCGTTTCACTGGCTTCCAATGGTACAAGGACAGGCAAATCATCGAAGGCGCCACCCAGCAATATTACTGCGACCTCGACGGGCTAGACGGGGAATACATGGTACAAGTAACCAACCAAAACGGGGAAAGGTTCTTCATAGAACCGCACCACTTCGACTTCGAATCAGCCAGCTATTCGATTTCAGCAACCCCTAACCCAGCCAACAGACACGAAAACTTCACCGTGACAATAGAGGGTGTCGTAGAGGACGAATTGGCAAACGCATGCGTCATCATTTACAACGCCAACGGAGTGGTGAAACAAAAGTTGAAAGAAGTGAAGAAAGAGAACACGATGCAACTCTCCGCCGGTGAATACGTAATCGTACTCACCGTAGACAACGGGAAAAACGCAAGCTGTAAAGTAATAGTAAAATAAAAAAGGATATGAAGAATATAATCTCAGTCGTCCTAAACATATTGGTCCTTTCATGTTGGGTCAACGTAAACGCGCAAGAAAGGCAAGTCAACATCTCGTTGGGAGGCGGATTGCAACCGATACAATACGAGACAAAAGTAGGAGAGGTATATCCAGGCGGCGGGTTCCTTTTCCTTTGTCAATACCAGCAATTCTTCAACAAGCACTTAGGATTCGGTGTGGGATTGGACATAGACTTCCACAATTCGGCTACTGAAATCGATGAAGTGTTCGAATCGGAAATCGATAATCCCGAAGTGGGAAGTCCCTATACCCTGCGCACCATTTTCGACAATTGGAAAGAGAAGCAATCCATTTTAATGGCGGAGTTACCCGTAGGCCTTTACGGAAACATCCAACTCTCCCGAACCACTAACCTCATCATCGGAGCAGGCGTGAAAGTAGGCATACCTGTCATAGCGAAATACAGCATCAAAGAGGGCGCCATCGAGACGCGCGCCTATTTCGGAGAGAGTATTGACGCCGAATTGAGCGACATTCCCCATCACGGGCTCTTCGTGGACGACAAAAAGGATGACGGAGACATCGAGACGAACACACTCTGCACCTCATTTTACGCTGATATGATGTTCACCTTTAGCATGAACGACGCAACCCGATTCCACTGCGGATTCTATTTTTCCCAAGGATTGACAGACTTGTCCAACAGCCATGATTCTTTCGAAGGTAACAACTACAATGGAATTCTGAACAGCGATTTGACCGAGAAATGCGTTCCCATGAGCATCGGAGCCAAAATAGGATTCTCCGTCATTCCTTCAAAGAATTCCCGCAGAGGCTCATCCGGCACTTGGTGACGATCACCCATTCGCCAGAGAATAAAACAGGTATAAATTCCATTATTCGACAACGACGACAATATCAACAAACCAGTTATCTGACACAGAGGATCACCACGAAGGCGCCCCATGCCCATAACACACATCCGTATTCTTACGCAGCCTGGACTCCAATTCCATACGTTCCCTCTTGGCGAGGGAAGAATCCATATTGACGCTCGTCATCAAGTACGGAGCCAATTGGTTGAACTCCTTCTGTTCCTTCGTAAAACCAATAGGATTGACTAAAATATCGCCTGTAAAAACCACATTATCAAGGGCAATGACCATTTCGCCCTTACTATGTCCACCATTTCCGTCATAAAAACGGAACGTCATGCCATTGATGACGCACACGTTTCCCGACACTCCGTCCTCTCCATACTGGCAAGATTCAACAACGACCAGGTTTTCCATCTTCGGAGGATTATAGTGGGACAATATCTTGCTAATCTTCACGTAGGGTTCGTGTTGCTTATATTGCTCCCTAAAATTAGGGGAAGACTCATTTTCCAGACGGAAATTCTCATACATGCAACGATTCACATATATCGTATCAAAGAGATCCACCATACCTAAGTGGTCAATGTCCGGATGAGTGAGAATCAACGATTTAGGTCTCGATGAAAAATCGTCGAACAAGACGCTGAGCAACTTCACCATCTCGTCCTTGTAGAGTGCGAAACCGCTATCCACCAAGACATAGCCTGCATTGTTTTCTATCACATAGACATTCGATCCGCATTCCGGTTCTATGCAATAGATTCTATAATCATCATAGGCCTTGTCCGTAATGCGTGGATTGAAGTTCAACCCACGATATCTACTGAGCAAATCAGCGAACTTGGCGATATATTCGAATGTCTTGTGCGGACTCATATTCTTCTCGTCCAACAACTGCATCACAAGGTTGGAGTTGGAGATCAAATCCTTTATCTTATCCTTATCCAAGTCCAATTTCTTTGCCGCGCCGTTCGCGAAGGAGATATAAAACACAGTATTGTCCAAATTCTTTTCTGTCTTATCATACGTGACGATACGCACCTCACACAAGGCAGTCACGCTCTTCAGGAAATCGTCGACCTTGAAGGGATCGTCGATATAGAGCGCCATGCGGAAATACTGGTAAGCGGTGCTGTTCTCCTGAGAACTGATATAGGAGATGTTGAAATTATATTGTTGGATAAGCTCCAAGACGGGCAGAAGGACTCCCGGTCGGTCAGGCATCTTGAACTCCACGAGAATCACGTTCGCGTTATCCTCCTTAAAAAGGTAACCATCCGATTTCAGGATTCCGTACGCCTCGTTCACCGTCTTCTCCGGACCGGAGACCTCAACAAAGAGCGTATGGGTGTCTATGGCGTTGTTATAGCTCACACGGGTAATGTTCAACCCCAAGTTGGATATGATCTTCACCGTCTTCAAGAAAGCCCCGGGACGGTCAGGAATATTTGTTATGAATGTTTTTTTCATAAAATCAGCTATGGGTATTCACACCCTAACGTTTTTCTTAGCGGGTACAAAGATACGCATAAAAGGATTATCTTCTAACTTTCTCAGCATAGACATATTCCCCATTCATATATCGAAGAACACATGTATCACCCTCAGAGAGATAATTGTAAACGCCACGATCCACCTGACAACAGACACACTCTTTGTTGCTTACAAGTTCGAACGAAACATACGGTACTTTACTATAATAACCACTCAGATTTTGTTTTGACACGACGAACGAATTCTTTTTATACAGACATTTCACCACGCCCACCTCATCATGAGGAAGCATGACGGGGCTCATCAAAAAATAATATATGCCATAAAAGACAACGAGAGACGTCGCCAAGGAAAATGAGACGATGGCAAGACGTCGGAAAAACTGTTTATCATTCTCCATATTCATACGTTTTATCATAGATTATTAATTTGATTATTTTCCTTTTTTGTGTCTATAAATTAATAAAAAAAAACGACAAACACAAATGAATTTGAAGGTTTTGACCGCTGACTTTGAGCTCTTTTTTTGGAATAGGTAAAAACAGAATCATCGAAATATGAAAACAATGCGAATGGACTGTATTGTTTTATCTGTGCCGATGTGATATATTTGTGAAAACGAATCATCAAATTAGATGATAAATAACTAAATAGCCCATATGAACGCTACATGTGAAACGCTAAGAAGCATCAGGAAACAAGTTGCGGACGCCAACGGCATTCCCTATAAGCCGCACGTCTGTACGTACGAGGGTCCGTGCTCGGGATCCTGCCCATTATGCGAGGCTGAAGCTAAATACATCGAGACCGAGCTGGAGAAACGTACGAAAGTCAAACGACCCGTCAACATCATCGGTATCGCGAAAGATACACTATCAGTCGCCACTACCCTTTCTCAAAAAGTGGCAGCCGCAACCATTACCGCTGTCATGGCTCTTTCAACACAGTCTGCTGATGTAATGGCACAAGATGTAGAAACAGATAGTCCAACAGGAGTTAGAATGATGGGGGCAGTAGCTTCATTGCCAGGGAACTCTGGGCCTCTATATGTCATTGACGGAACACCTATAAACTGCGACAAAAATTCTTCTTACAAGAATTATTTAGCGTCAATAGATCCTAACGACGTTGTCAATATGGAAGTCGTAAAAGATTCCGCCGCAATCTCACGGTATTCCGATTGCGAAAGAAGCGCCAAAAGCGTGGTTGAAATCACATTGAATAAAAAAGGACATAAAAAGTTTAAGAAATATCTAAAGGAACACAAGAGTGAATTTTCCATCCATAGACAGAAAAAAGTCCAATGAGAAGCAAAAAAATCCCGGGCACTGTTAAGCGTCCGGGATTCGTTTTTTATAAATAATATTATAAGTTCAAAGACTTTTTGATAGCCTCAACCTTAGCGTTAGCCGCATCGGAAGCCTTCTTATAATCAGCGGCGCTCTTCATTTCGCCCTTCACCTCCACATAGAACTTAATCTTAGGTTCCGTTCCGGAAGGACGGACGCTCACCTTGGTACCATCCTCAGTAAACCATTGAAGAACGTTAGCGGTCTCAGGCATATTGATGTCCTCAACCTTTCCGCACTTGATGCAAGTCTGCTTCAAAGACTTGTAATCCTTCACCAACTTAACCGGTGAGCCAGCCAACTCCTTAGGAGGGTTCTGACGGAAGTTCTCCATCATCGCCTTGATTTCGTCGGCGCCGCTCTTACCAGGTTTCACCACGCTGATGGCGCTCTCCTTTTGGAAACCGTACTCTTTGTAGATATTCATGAGAAGCTCGTAAAGAGACATGCCGTTATCCTTCGCCCAAGCCGCAATTTCGCAGATCAAGCAGATGGAAGCCGGCGAATCCTTGTCGCGTACCTTATCGTAAGGCAAGAAGCCGAATGACTCCTCTCCACCACCGATGTACTTCTCCTTTCCTTCGTTCATGCGGATTCTGTAAGCGATCCATTTGAAGCCAGTATACTCGTCATAAAGCTTCACATTATTCTTGTCGGCGATCTCACGGATCAATTCCGAAGTCACGATAGTCTTCACCAAGAACTCGTTACCCTTCAACTTGCCCAACTTCTTCATGTTGGTGATGATGTAGTAGCAGAACATCATGCAAGTCTGGTTACCGTTGATGATCATCCACTCGCCCTTATCATCGCGGCAAACGATGGCAAGACGGTCAGCGTCAGGATCGGAAGCGATGACCAAGTCAGCGCCCAACTTCGTACCCAAATTCATACCCATGGTCATAGCCTCAGAGTTCTCCGGGTTCGGAGACTTCACCGTAGGGAAGTTACCGTCGATGACCATCTGTTCAGGCACGACGTTGATATTTTGGAATCCCCAAGAACGCAAACACAAAGGAATGATAACACGACCCGTGCCATGGAGAGGGGAATAAACGATATTCAAATTCTTTTGGCGGTTGATGACATCCTGATCCACCATAGCCGACTTAACAGCCGTCATGTATTCGAAGTCCATCTCACCACCGATGATAGTGATAAGATCCTTATTAGGAGTGAACTTCACATCATCGATTTTCACCTTGTTCACCTCGTCGATGATGCCCTTGTCGTGAGGAGCGAGCACTTGAGCTCCGTCATCCCAATAAGCCTTATAGCCGTTATACTCTTTAGGGTTGTGGGAAGCCGTGATGTTCACACCGCTCTGGCAACCCAATTGGCGGATAGCGAAAGAGATTTCAGGAGTTGGGCGAAGGCTCTCGAACAAATAAGCGTGGATGCCATTAGCAGAGAAGATATCAGCCACGATTTCAGCGAAAAGGCGGGAATTGTTACGGCAGTCGTGACCTACGACCACACTGATTTCCTTCTTGCCGGCGAAAGCTTTCTTCAAATAGTTAGCGAGACCTTGGGTAGCCATACCTACGACATACTTGTTCATACGGTTAGTTCCGACACCCATGATACCGCGCAAACCACCAGTACCGAATTCAAGGTTCTGATAAAAAGCGTCGATCAAATCCGTCTTATCTGAATTGTCCAACAGACGTTGAACCTCTTTTTTAGTTTCAGCGTCAAAGTTACCACTCAACCAAGCGTTTGCCTTAGCGGTAACCTCCTGTAATAAAGCGTTATCCATTAACAATAAATTAAAATTAAACAACAAAGGAATCCATAAGATTCCAGCAATAACTCATATCAAAAGAAGAGGCACCTCTTCCCCCAAAAAGGAAGAAGTGCTCTATAATCCAATTACAATAAATTTTCTTTCTCGATATCCTTGAAGTAACGATAAGTGGAAACCTTCATTTCGAAAGTAGCCAATTCGTCACAAACGATGATACCCTTTTTGTGCAATTGCAAAGCGCTGAGCGTGCACATTTGGCAAACGCCACCCTCAACAGCCTGTTGCAAAGCGCGAGCCTTGTTGTAGCCGCTAACCAAGATCATCACCTCATCAGCATCCATAATTGTGCCAACGCCAACGGTCAAAGCGGAAGTAGGAACCTTGTTAATATCGTTATCGAAGAAACGGGAGTTCGCGATAATGGTATCAGTGGTCAAATGTTTCAGACGAGTACGGGAAGTCAAAGAAGAACCTGGCTCGTTGAATGCGATATGACCGTCAGGTCCGATACCGCCGACGAACAAACGGATGCCTCCAGCTTGCTTGATGCGAGCCTCATAGTCAGCGCACTCCTTTGCCAAGTCAGCAGCGTTTCCGTTAAGGATGTTCACCTGTTCAGCAGGGATATCGATATGCTTGAAGAAATTGTTCCACATGAAGGAATAATAGCTTTCAGGATGTTCCTTCGGCAAGTTGACGTATTCATCCATGTTGAATGTAATCACATTCTTAAAGGAGACCACACCAGCCTTGTTCAAGTTTATGAGTTCACGATACATGCCCAAAGGCGAAGAACCGGTAGGCAAACCCAATACGAACTTACGGTCTGCTGTTGGCTTAAAACTGTTAATAGTGTCCGCAACGTGTTGTGCGGCCCACTTTGAAACGGATTCGTAATCCGATTGAATAAGAACTCTCATATATATATTTAATTAAAAAGGACTTTTAATTCTAATCACGCGTTTTAATCAAACCGCCACACTTCCTCATCTCCGATATAGACCTATAGAGCAAATAGAATCCCCAAATCACCAAAGGGAGGCTTAACAATTGGCCCATATTAAGGAGCATATCATCCTCGAAAGAGACTTGGCTGTTCTTGATGAACTCCAACAAGAAGCGAGGTAAGAAGACACCTACCAAAAAGACGCCGAAAATGAAGCCCTCGAATTTACGCGCGTTCGTTCTCCAATAGAGGAAGGAGATGACAGCGAAAGTCACCAAGCAATAAAGCATCTCATAAATCTGCGTCGGATGACTCGGGGCGGAGAACATCGGGGCAGCACCCTCTTGCCAACGATGGATATTCGTAATGAACCTAAAAGCCCAAGGTACATCAGTCGCATGACCATAGATTTCATGGTTCATCAAATTTCCGAATCTAATGAACGCACCGCACAAGGCGACGGCCAAAACAATTCGATCCATAACCCAAATATAATTCTTTTTCGCGACTTTTTTGCTAAAAATCCACAAAGAAATTAATATTCCGCATGCACCTCCATGGCTTGAAAGCCCACCCTTCCAGACATACAGTACCTTACTTAAGTCATGGATATAATCCTGGGGCTCATAGAAGAAACAATGTCCTAGGCGAGCGCCTATCACAGTACCGATCAACATATAGATGAACAACTTGTCCATCTGTTCGCTGGTCATTTTCTCCCGTTCATAGACCTTGGACTCCACATAGTAGCCCAATAAAAAGCCGAAAGCCCACATCAAACCATACCATCGGATTGTCAAGAATCCGATGGATATGATGTCAGGATCAACAGTCCAAGTAATATACGAAAGCATATATCAGAATTTTATAAATCCTTTCCGTGGCAATTCTTGTACTTCTTTCCCGAACCGCAAGGGCAAAGATCATTACGTCCCACATGAGGAGCGGCGTGTATAGGATCTACACGTTGAGGTTGTCGCGTAGCATGGGAAGGTTCTTCGCTTCTCTCCTCCACATATTTTTTCTCCTCTTTCTTCTCTGGGGCAGCCTCCTGCACATTCTCAGGGGCGCGCTGTTGGATAGGAATTTGAGCACGCATGAAGACAGACACGGCGCTGAAATTGGTCTCAGTCTGCATCTTCTCATACAAGCCGTATGATTCAATCTTATAAATCAAGAGAGGATCCTTCTGCTCGTAGCTGGCGTTCTGTACAGAGCCACGCAAATCATCCATGTTACGAAGGTGACGTTTCCAGTGTTCATCGATGCTATGCAACAAGACAGCACGTTCGAAAGCCTTGATGATAGACTTGCCTTCGCTCTCATAAGCCTCTTTCAAATTGACAGGGATATTATAGCCTATCCTACCATCCGTAATCGGTATGATGATATTTTGGAAACGTTCCCCCTGCTCCTCGTACACACGTTTAACGACAGGGTTAGCGATGCTAGCTATAGTGTCCATCCTACGTTTGAAGGTCTCCATCGCGACAGAGAAGAGACGTTCGATAACATCCTCATTACTCAAGTTTCTGAACTCACCTTCAGCGAGAGGAGCGTCAAGCGCCAAAACACGAAGAGAATTATCCAAGAACAACTGATAATCATAAGATGGTTTGCTTTGGTTCACGATAGAAGCGACCGCACCATAGATAATATTCATGGTATTCACGCCCAAACGCTCGCCCATCAAGGTCTGACGACGTCTGCGATATACGACCTCACGTTGCTTGTTCATGACATCATCATACTCCAACAAACGTTTACGGACACCGAAGTGGTTTTCCTCCACCTTCTTCTGCGCGCGCTCGATGGATTTGGAAATCATACTGTGTTCGATCATCTCACCCTCCTTGAAACCAAGCTTATCCATGACTCCGGAAATCTTCTCGGAACCGAATATACGCATCAAATTATCCTCCAAGGAAACATAGAATACAGAAGAACCCGGGTCTCCCTGACGTCCGGAACGACCTCTCAACTGACGGTCGACACGGCGGGACTCATGACGCTCCGTACCGATAATAGCCAAACCACCAGCTTCCTTCACCTCATCGGAAAGTTTGATATCGGTACCACGACCAGCCATGTTAGTAGCGATGGTCACGATACTACGCTGACCAGCCTGAGCCACAATCGCAGCCTCCTTCTGGTGCAACTTGGCATTCAACACGTTGTGTTCGATCTTACGCATCGTCAACATTCTACTCAACAATTCGGAGATCTCCACGGATGTCGTACCGACAAGCACTGGGCGACCAGCCTCTACAAGTCTTACGATCTCCTCAATCACAGCGTTGTATTTTTCCTTCTTGGTACGGTAGACACGGTCATCCATATCAATACGGGCAATCGGACGGTTGGTTGGGATCACCACCACATCCAATTTATAAATATTCCAGAACTCGCCCGCCTCTGTCTCTGCGGTACCAGTCATTCCGGCGAGTTTGTTGTACATTCTGAAGTAGTTCTGCAAAGTGATGGTAGCGAAGGTCTGGGTAGCAGCCTCAACCGTCACTCTCTCCTTGGCCTCCAAAGCCTGGTGCAAGCCATCCGAATAACGGCGGCCCTCCATGATACGACCCGTCTGCTCATCGACAATCTTCACCTTGCCGTCTATAACCACATATTCCTGGTCTTTGTCAAACAAAGTATACGCCTTAAGCAATTGGTTCACCGTATGGATACGGTCAGTCTTGACGACATAGTTACGCAACGCCTCATCCTTCTTCTCGCGAAGTTCCTCCGCAGAGAGTCCCTGCTGATCCAACTGCGCCAACTCACTGCCAATATCAGGGAGCACGAAAAATTGAGGATCTTCGGAAGCGCCTGTCAAAGCATCGATACCCTTATCAGTAAGGTCGATTGTACGGTTCTTCTCATCGATGACGAAGTACAACGGATCCGTTGCGATATGCATGTTCTTGTTTTGCTCCGCAATATAGAACTCCTCTGTCTTCAACAATATAGTCTTGTTACCTTGTTCGCTCAAGAACTTGATGAGAGGAGTGTTCTTAGGCAAAGCCTTATAAGAACGGAAGAGAGCCAAAGCGCCATCCTCCTGGTCTTTCTTATCCTCAGACTTCAGCAAACGTTTTGCCTCAGTCAAATAATTAGTGGCCAAGGTCCTCTGTTTTGCGACCAACTGCTCCACACGAGGGCAAAGCTGCTCGAACTGTTGTTCCTCCTCCTCCTTCCCGACAGGACCGGAAATAATCAAAGGAGTACGGGCGTCGTCAATCAACACGGAGTCAACCTCATCGACAATCGCGAAGTTGTGTTGACGTTGAACCAACTCAGCCGGGTTGTTCGCCATATTATCACGAAGGTAATCGAAACCGAACTCATTGTTCGTACCGAAAGTGATATCGGCCGCATAAGCATTACGACGTTCCGGAGAATTTGGACGATGCTTATCGATGCAATCCACGGTCAAGCCATGGAACTGATAAAGAGGTCCCATCCATTCGGAGTCACGTTTAGACAAGTAATCGTTCACGGTGATGACATGCACGCCGCAACCCGTCAACGCATTCAAGAACACAGGCAAGGTAGCCACCAAGGTCTTACCCTCACCGGTTGCCATCTCGGCGATCTTACCTTTATGGAGGACGACACCACCAAACAACTGCACGTCGTAGTGGACCATATTCCACTTCAAGTCGTTTCCACCTGCCAACCAATGGTTATGGTAGATGGCCTTGTCGCCATCAATCTCGACGAAATCCTTAGTAGTGGCGAGCGTGCGATCCATTTCAGTCGCAGTCACCTCAATCGTCTCACTCTCGGAAAAACGGCGAGCGGTATCCTTCACGATAGCAAAAACCTCAGGAAGCACCTCATCCAGCACCACCTTATATTTCTCGACTATTTCCTTGTCGAGATCATCAATCTTAGCATATGTGATTTCACGTTGCTCGATTTCCTGACCTTCGATTTCCGCACGAAGTTCAGCCACTTTCGTCACCTCAGCGGCAACATACTGTCTAATTTTCTCACGAATTGATTGCGTACGAGCACGCAACTCGTCATTAGAAAGCTCCCGTAAAGAGGGATACACCTCATTTATTTTGTCCACATAAGGCTGAATTTCACGCATATCGCGTTGTGCCTTGTTTCCAAAAATCTTAGATAACAGATCACCAAATCCCATAAAAAAAATCATTTTATATATCAAAGCACAAAAATAGAAAAAAAAAGAGTCTACTATCACTTTTTGATGATAAAGTTTATAACTTTTATTGTACTTTTGCAGTCGAGAAATTAAAGCGTATTTGGGGAACCATCGAGAAATATAAAGATGAAGAGCAAGAAACTACAACAACAGCATGCAAGCACCATTAAGGTTTTAGTGGCTATAGGGGACTTCTTTTTAGTCAACTTGGTGTTTTTCGCTGTCATTTACTTCTTCCGATCGCAATATTTTGGATGCTTGGACCACACCGACCTGAAATACCGTATCGTGTTAGTCAATATGTCTTACGCCATCAGTCTTTTCAGCACAGGCATCATCCTTGACAGACGAATCGTATTTTCCGAGAACATCATCGCCCTCGTATTCAGGACAATCGCCCTATTCGCAGGCATTTTGTTCGCCACCATCAGCATCCTCAACAACAACAACAGTTTCATTTTCACAACTAATTATTGGCTCATATTCGTTTCCGTCTTATTCGTTTGCATATCCTCTTGGAGAATATTATCCCGTTCAATATTAAAGAGTTACCGTTCGCACGGAGGAAACCACAGACAACTAATCATACTTGGTGCCGGAAGTGTGGCACAACAAGTTTACGATGCGACAGCGACTAACTTGGAGTATGGATACCGCTTCATCGGGTTCTTCGATGATAGGGCGAAGGAGGATTACAAAGTGGACGCGAACCTCGTAAAAGGGACTTTGGCGGACGTCGAGAGATTCGCCGAGGAATACGGGGCTGACGAAATCATCTGTGCGCTTCCAGCTGGAGATGACCGTAAGGCCTTACCTATACTTAGGTATGCTGAAAACAATTTGATTCGATTCTATATCGTGCCGGATTTCATGCGGTTCATCCGCAAATCCGTGTCATTGACCACGTTGGCGGATTCCATTCCTATCATTTCCCTGAGGGAAGAGCCTTTGAAAGGTGGATTCAACCGTTTCGTGAAAAGGTCTTTCGACATCATTATGTCCGTCATTTTCACGGTTTGCATTTTCCCTATCCTCTTCATCGTTCTCGGAAGCATCATCAAAGCGACCTCAAAAGGTCCTATTTTCTTCTTGCAAAAAAGGACTGGTAAGGATGGAGAAGAGTTCTCTTGCATCAAATTCAGGACGATGAAGGTCAACGCTGACGCTGACAACAAACAAGCGACCAAGGACGATTCGCGCGTCACTAAGATTGGCGCCTTCATGAGAAGGACCAATCTAGACGAAACACCGCAGTTCCTGAACGTGTTGTTAGGCGACATGTCTATCGTAGGGCCTCGTCCACACATGCTGAAACACACTGAAATTTATTCCCACTTAATCGATAAATACATGGTGCGCCACTTCGCCAAGCCTGGCATCACTGGATGGGCTCAGGTTACTGGTTTCAGGGGCGAGACGAAAGACCTATCCGAGATGGAGGGCCGAATCAAACAAGACGTTTGGTATATCGAGAACTGGACATTTTGGCTCGATTTGAAAATCATCACCAAGACAGTCGTCAACATGATCAAGGGAGAGGAAAAGGCTTATTGATTAAGTCCGTCCCAAAAAGGATTCGTTCCACATGGCATTTCAACAATCTATAGTTTTATCCACGATTTCATAGAGAATACCGAAGAAGAATTATTCCTTCAAAAGATATCGTTTCCAAGCCCCAAGAAACAAAACTGCCTGTTTAGATTGAATCCACCCAATCAATTATAACACACGACGGAAGAATATAATCACCAGCATGGCGGACGGCATTCCAGCAAAACGCACAGGAATGGAGAGAATAATCGCCTATGAGAGGGCAAGGCAAACGCCATCACGAATACGATTTATCATTCCAGGGAAACAGGTATGCAAAATTATTAGTGTCCGCTAAACTTGAAAAGACATAGCAAAATAATCCGCAATGCCAGTAAATACGGTGCTGCGGATTCTTTTTTGAAAACCAAGCCCCCTAATCGAACAACGAGAGCTGAATAGGAGGCTTTTTCTCGCAGAACCCCGTAGGGGTTACATGTCGGTAGAATAATGGATTCGTATC
>JAZLJL010000035.1:0-59799 GCA_045617845.1 Paludibacteraceae bacterium
TTTAATCCTTTCCTCAGTCACAATGGAACCCCATCGCTCCTATCGGAAATAATCAAAATTTCCTAAAAAGTCTCTCGTAAAAAAACTCCAATAAAAAAATTTAAACAGCTCTTAATACAAAAACGTAATGGTAAACAGTCCGATAAGACGCATTCCGTCGTCATGCTAAGCGTATCAAATCATCTATCATTTTCCTATATTTTAGAGAAATCCCAACACAATCTTATTCGACCCACAAAATTATCCACCTATAACTCAACGCAATACAATAAATCCACACAAATTATATATAATTTTTATTATAACACATGTATATTGATAATAATTATATATAAATTCGCAATGTATATCATTATTATTAATATTTTAATAATTAATTTCAATTATGTTTTTATTCAACCAAACAAAGATGAGGAAGAAAAGCAACACACTTTTTCTTTCAGTTTTAGCCGGTGCATTACTATGCGCCACAGGATGTAAGGATAACAAAGAAGATCTATCAGTAGAGGCTTCACAAGATGGGCAAGAGCAAGCTGTGTTATCTGCGCTCAATTACAAATCAATCAACTACAGAGCGTTGTTCTCGCAGGACCACCGAATCAAATTGGACGACGCGCTAACACTGTTGGACGATTCCAGACAACATTTCAGCGACGGAGCCACATCAGAGGCGCTACTCAGGTCGATGAAAGCATATCCGGAAGTGAAGGAAGTGAGATATCTCACTTTAAGCGGGGATAACAAATTACGTTCCGGAGGAAGCAATGATGTGACGAAATCGGACACGCTCGCCTACATCTGCAATTTCGGGGAAGAGGAAGGCTTTGCCATTTTGGCGGCAGACGACCGAATCAGCAGTCCGATTCTGGCCTATGTTGAAAGCGGAGAATACAACATTGAAAAACTCAACGCAGAACAAGCCTCTGTCTTGCAATCGATTGAGAACTTCATCAGGAAGGACATCACCACATTCGAGGCGCAAAAAGACTCATTGCTACAAGTGATCAAAGAAGAGCCAGGGCAAGAAAACGTTCTTAGAGCAAAGAAAACTGTATCAGTCAAGATAAAAAGGAACACTCCTATCGCCTCCAAATCTCCATTAATCCAAACTAGGTGGAATCAGACAGGACACCCATACAACATTTTATTCAGTCCAACTTATTATCCAGCAGGTTGCGGTTCTGTAGCAGTCGCACAAGTCATGGCGTATTATCAATACCCAGCGAACTACAAAGGCACAAGTTATCCATGGAGCAAGATGAGACAATATGCTAACGGAGCAGATTTTTACAACCGATATCCAAGTCAAGGCAACATGATTTCCAAATTATTGAAAGAAGTAGGGAAAGACATGCACACTTCATACTCCGCCAAAGGAAGTTCAACAGGATATGGAGAAATACCCGCATTTCTCAGCAATCTAGGCTACCACTCCCAAGAATTCAGCGGGTTCAACGACAACGTGATAATTTGTCGGATGCAAAGATCCCAACCAGTCATCTCATGTGCGCAAGACGCTTATGGGCAAGGGGGGCATTTCTGGATTATAGACGGATACAAGGCCAACGAATTATACATTGAGACAGTAAGTTATGATGATGTGACGAAAAAATACGGATACACCTATACGACTGTATACCAAAATGTATTCTACCATTGCAATTGGGGTTGGGGTGGATACCTCGACGGATATTTCGCTTCGGGAATTTTCAACACATACAATGCGAACTCTTATGACAGTGGTTCAACGACGGGGGATCCAAACGCCGTCTATCAATTCAACCAAGGCGTAGCATTATACGTGGAATATAGATAACCATACAACAAAGGGGCTTCCCCAAGTGCGAGGACGACTCGTCTTTAGGGAAGTCCCTTTCCCTTATTATTCAGGCGATAGAGTTTGGTTAAACTCAGTCAATCACCAGGAGACTTCATCTACCCGTTGTTGAAAAAAACAGTTATTAAGAAGCTGTTTAAAAATTTACGAAAAAGTTTCTTATTGGGCTTTTTACGAATACTTTTTGTCTATTTTAATCCTTTCCTCAGTCACAATGGAACCCCATCGCTCCTATCGGAAATAATCAAAATTTCCTAAAAAGTCTCTCATAAAAAATCTCCAATAAAAAAATTTAAACAGCTTCTAAGATTTATTTATTAAAGTGCTTATTGTCGATATAGACTTCGAGTAATTTGGTACGTCCAAAATCATTAACTGGCGTAATCATAATATCCGCCACGGCGGCAGGGACCAAACAACTATTCCCTTTCGTGAGGGAAATCTCACAAATGCTAGGCATAGCGCCATCGAACCCGCGGGTAGAGCGCACACTGATGGAGCAATTTCCCTCCAAACACATATAAATAATGAAGGAATCATATTTGAATAGTTTACGATGGAAACCGCGGTCAATCTCCAGCAATTTCACCGTAAAGAACTGACATTCAGCGACACAAACAGGTTTATTCAGTTTTCGTTCATACTCCGTCCTATACTGTTCCTCCACCTTAAAATCTATAGCGTCCTTAGCCAATTCCGTATGGAGAGTGCGGGGATTTCCATCTAATCCTAACCGTCCGTAATCATAAATACGATAAGTAACATCACTACTTTGCTGCACCTCCGCGATTAAGGAACCGCCACAAATGGCGTGGACACGACCAGCAGGAATAAAGAACACGTCGCCCTGCTTCACAGGGCATTCACGAAGCACCTCACAGATGGAATGGTCCTCCACTCTTTTGGCATATTCATATTTGGAAATCAAAGTATTAAAGCCACAATACAATTTAGCGGAAGGGATCGCATCCATGACATACCACATTTCGGTCTTACCGAAACAACCATGGCGCAACTTAGCGATATCATCATTAGGATGGACTTGTATAGAGAGGTCATGGGCGGCATCTATGAATTTGACAAGCAAAGGGAACTTCTCCCCATACATGGAAGAGACCACCTTACCCAACAACAAATCCTTATAAGCGGAAACCAAATCATTCAGTCTTTGACCTTTCAAAGGACCGTTCGCGACGACCGACTCATAACCAGCCACAGCACTCACCTCCCAGCTTTCACCAATCTTATCATCTTCGGAAGGCAAGAGTCCCTTAAACGGTTTCAAACGATTTCCGCCCCAAACCAACTGATGTAAATTCAAATTAAAAAGTAAAGGATAAAGAATCTCCATTTCATTCAACAATTACGAAATCAACATGAGCAGCCCCAATGACTATAAATACAACTCCGTCCATAAAACTAAACCACAGAAGAATACTGTTTCTCATCCAGCGAGGAGAATTTGCTATTATTACTAATAAATTCAGGGACCATCTCTTTGATTTTAGAAACGATGGCGAAATCGTCGCAAGCCAACATCAACGACCTCAATTCAGCCAAATCGGAGTCTAGGTGGGAAGGATCACAAGAACGGACCTTAGCCCTCTTAATCTTCGGATGGAAAGTCGGCAAAGTCGTTTCCATGTCGGACAAAACCTCTTCGAATAATTTCTCACCAGAGCGAAGACCAATTTCTTTTATTTCAACATTCTGATTTTTAGAAAGTTTTATCATACTGACCGCCAAATCATATATTTTCACGGGCTCACCCATATCAAAAGCGTAAATTTCCCCACTTTCCCCTATCGCAGCGGCCTCCAACACCAAGGAGCACGCCTCTGGTATCGTCATGAAATAACGGATAATATCTTTATGTGTGACCGTCAACGGGCCACCCGCCTCCAACTGCTTTTTGAACAACGGAATGACGGAGCCATTCGATCCGAGCACATTACCGAAACGTGTGGTGATAAAAGACGTTGAGTTAGAAGAACGGGACTGGACATACATTTCGGCCACTCGTTTGGAGGCGCCCATGACATTCGTCGGGTTAACCGCCTTATCAGTAGAAATCATCACAAACTTCCGGACACCGAACTCTACGGAAAGATCGACCATCACCTTTGTACCAAAGACATTCACACGCACAGCCTCATAAGGGTTTTCCTCCATTAACGGAACATGTTTATAAGCTGCGGCATGGAAGACCACAGTAGGTCTATATGTCAGAAACACATAACGCATGCGGTTTTCATCCCTCACATCCGCCACGACAAACCTCAACCTACCAGAAGCCACAGCATCATGATTCTCCTTGTCCATAACGAATTGGAAATCGAAGATCGGCGTCTCTGCCTGGTCGAGAGAAACCACCATTTTAGCCTTGCTCGCCAAAATTTGGCGGACAATGTCCTGACCAATAGACCCAGAAGCTCCAGTCACCAACACGATCTGGTCCTTTAACATGTCATCCACCTCCACTCCCTTCAAGGAAACAGCCTCACGTCCAAGGAGATCCTCAATCTTCAGACTTGTCAACTGTTCGACGGAAAAAGTACCATTCATCCAAGTGTCGGAAGAAGGGACGCACAAGACATTCAGTCCCAACCTCACGCCCTCATCAATCACAGTTCTCTTCTTGTCAGGAGAAATACTTGGCATGGCAAGGATTAATGTGTCGACATTATACTTTTCAACAGACTCTTTCGAAAGCCCCTCCTCGACAGAAAGCACCAACGTTCCGTCCACGACTTTACCATATTTGGAATAATCGTCATCAATGAAGAACGGGATATGTGACTTCACTTTATCGTCCGCATACAGAATATTCTTCGTCATGCTACCCAATGAACCCGCACCGTAAATGACCACGACACGCTTCTTCATTCCACCATGGTTCTTTCCGACGAGATACGCGAACTTAATCAATAAGCGTGCGAAGACGAGAAACACCGCCGTCAAAGAGCAAAGCAACGCCATCTCAAAAATTCGAGGAAGCATCACCTCATATTCCGGGACGAATGTTTGGAGTAGAAATCTGACGAGTAAAAATAGTCCGAAGCAAAACAGACACGAACCGAAAATACGGAAGATATCAGAAAAGCCGGTGTGACGGATCAAACAATCGTAAGTGTGAAATGTAACAAAAGAAATAAGGAACAAAACGGATACCGAAAAGACGTTAAACAAGCAATACCCTTGAGACGACGAGCCATAGTGCTCCAACAAGAACACAACAACCGCCATCAACAAATCGAAAGCCAGCACAATTAATTTCGAAGGCGACCATTGACCATACAAATTGTACAACCGACTAAACGCTTTTCCAAAGAAATCCGCCATACATCACATCTCTTTCAACATACTTTAGACACTACAAAATATGGACAAAGATAAAAAAAAGGTTTGCCATTGACAAATATAGCAAACCTTTTCTTCCAAAAAGAACAAGTCAAAAACAACGTTTTTTTATCGTATCCACAATAAAGCGGACATCTTCCTCGCTAACTGACGGACCGCTAGGCAAACACAATCCGGAAGAGAACAGTTTTTCACTAACCCCATTCAGATAACGAGGCGCATTCTTGAACACAGGCTGCAGATGAAGAGGTTTCCACAACGGACGGCTTTCGACCCCCACTGCATCCAAAACTTGGCGGATTGTCTCACAAGAAACGTCCAACGAAGGATCAAGAGTGATAGTATTCAGCCAATAATTAGAATCGAATTTTTGGGAAGGGTTATGGTGAACCTCAATCCCCGGCATGTCTGATAAGAGGTGCGTATACCAACGCTCTACTAACTGATGATGGCGAATATGGTCATCCGCGATCTTCATTTGGCCACGGCCGATGCCAGCGCATACATTACTAAGGCGATAATTATACCCAATCTTCTCATGCTGATAGTACGGGAAAGGCTCACGCGCCTGCGTAGCATAGAAAAGGATGCGCTTCTTGGTCTCTTCGTCAGGGCAAACCAAAGCGCCTCCTCCAGAAGTGGTTATCATCTTATTGCCATTGAAACTCATCACCCCCAATGCACCAAAGGTACCACAACATTTCCCGTCATATTTCGAACCGAACGCTTCGGCGGAATCCTCCACGACAGGAATACCATATTTCGCGGCGACAGCCAAAATCTCCTCATATTTAGCAGGCATACCATAAAGGCAGACCAACACAATCGCCTTAGGCAAACGACCCGTTTTGTGTACCCTATCCTTAATAGCCACTTCGAGCAACTCCGGATCCATGTTCCACGTTTCCGGTTCGCTATCCACAAAAACTGGCGTGGCACCTTGATAAACGATAGGATTACAGGAAGCGACAAAAGTGAAACTTTGGCAAATCACCTCGTCATAAGGCTTAATGTCCAATGCGACCATGGCCAAATGAAGCGCCGCGGTTCCGGAAGACAAAGCGACCACACGCTTCCCCTCCCCGACAAAGCTTTCCAAATCAGATTCGAAAGCGTCCACATTAGGTCCCAAAGGGACAACCCAATTCGTATCGAACGCCTCCTGCACGTATTTTTTCTCCCAGCCCTCATCACTCATATGAGCCAAACAGAGCAATATTCGGTTCTTTTCCATCCCCAGTTATATTCAATAAACACGAATTAAGTTTTCTATTGGCTTACAAAAAAGATTATAATCCGCCATATAGTAAATCCAAGGCAGAGTGTCTCCAAGTAATGTTTCCCAAAGGTGAGGTGAACAATCGAAAACAATCAAATATATTCCCCGTTATAATAAATTTTCTTATTGAAAATAGTAGCGAAAATAATCTTTAAATCCATCCAAAAAGAATAATGGCGCACATAATACAAACCAATGCGGACTTTGTCGGGATATAAAACAGTATCATGATACACGACCGGTTCCGCCACATTCATCAGCAAGAACTCCTCATTGCGATATTTCAATGAGTCTGGTCCTGTAATGCCCGGACGCATTGACAACAAATCCTTGTCAGAATCACTTAACATTTCCGCATAACCTTTCACATGAGGACGAGGCCCGACAAAACTCATATCGCCAGTCAAAACATTCCACAACTGAGGCAACTCATCTAACTTATAGCGCCGTAACACTGCACCCAAAGGGGTAATTCTATCCTCACCTGACACAGTGATAAAGGAAGTCTCCGAATTAAGTTTCATGGAACGGAACTTTATTATCTTAAACACTCTCCCGTCAAGTCCGACTCGAGCTTGCCTAAAAAACACGGGACCTCCGTCCGAACATTTCACAAGAATTGCCAGAATAAGCAAAAACGGCCAACACAATAAGATGGACAAGAATGCCATTACCCTATCAAAAATGGACTTTAATGTTTTCATTCCTTCGATTTTTTATCCAACTTTCACATACTAATCGCCACAACCCTAGCAATAAAATAACGTTATGTGTTATGTGAATATTATCTGGGAACGAATTTCATGATATATAAAAGATTACATCAACAGAATTGACAACACACAAGATAAAACACGTAATTTCACCAACACAACCGCTCTTGAAAGGACAACGAAACCAACAAAAGCATCAATAAATCACACATTCTCCTTTATCCAAGGCAAAGAAAACAATCCCACCAAAGACCCACAGCCATAACTGAAATGCAACGCAATAAAAGCACACACAAGGGAGATAAAACTTAAATTCTTTTTTGACGAAAGACGCAAAGACACGATTGAAACAGCAACTATATACACACTCAAAACAATGATTGTCAAATAGATAAGCCACCCCAAAAAAAAGGCAAGAAACAGAGGTAACGTCCAGGACAACAGAAACAACATGGGCACGAAATGGCGAATCGACAAAGAACGGAAATCCTTCGTTAAAAAAATCGTCAAGACATTCCATTTCCCGTTCATAAAATTATTTTTCATCAAAGCGGAAAAAGTTTCCCGCGCATAATAGACACATGAAGTATCCGGGACAAGATATATTTTACCTCCATTTCTAACAATTCGTTTGTTCAACTCTATGTCTTGGTTACGGACCAAACGCTCGTCGTATTTGCCGAAACGTTCAAAGGCAGAACGGGGAAAGCAACCGAAAGGGACAGTATCCACACTTCTCACCTCATCCACCCCCAAACGGAAAAGGGAATTTCCCACGCCGAAACGGCTTCGCAACACTTCCCGGATAGCCAACGACTTATTGTTCCTATTCAACACATCCGTTTGCAAAGGACATCCGACATTGTCAGCTTTCAGTTCTTCGAGATTACGGACCAAAGAGGAAAAATAATTAGGCGCATAAGTGGCGTGCATATCCAGACGCATCACCACATCCCCCCGAGCCTTCTCTATCGCGAGGTTCATCGCCACAGGGACAATGCGTTTAGGATTATCTAAGACCTGGATATTAGGTAAACGATTCCGGTAAGACTCAACGATTTCACGCGACCGATCGGTACTTCCTCCGTCCACGAATAACAATTCCATATCGGAGGAAGGGAAATCCTGACTTAAAAGTCCATCTATGCACTGCGTCACATACCTTTCTTCGTTATAAAACGGACATATTACAGAAAGTTTCACCATATACTAGACTTTTAAGAATTTGTTTTTTATTAATATCAAACGGGAAAGAGTCAAACAGACAAGACCATATCCACCCAGGCGTCCGGCTGGTCTATGACAGAAGATTTGGATATTGAACGCAATCGGGCTAACTTATCTTGATAGATTTCATTCGACAGACCGTCCACCAACGAGACAACCTCCGATTCATCCGTGGCATTCACCGACAGGCCAATATTCCATGACTTCACTTTTTCCGCCAAGAAAGTATCTTCAGAAACTATGATAGGAGTTTCGAAATAGATGGCCTCATATAATTTATTTGGCTCTGCATACCGCACATTCTCATACTTCGTGTCATATGAAGAAAGGAGCCAATCAATCTCAGCGTAAATAGAGGGCAAATCGCTCGGATTCTTGAAAGATCCATGGAAAAAGCAGTTGTTCAATTTCTTTAAAGGTTCGAACATCTTACGGTCAAGTTCCGAAACGAAGGAACCATAAAAATGGAACTCATGCTGGGGGTAATGACGACAAAATGTGTATGCAAAAGAGAAGACTGTCCGAAAACGGATTTTCCCGACAAATCCTATCCGCAAATTTCCATGGCGTGATTTATCCACAATAGGATAATCGACAACCATCGAAGAAAGCTTATTAGGTATCACACACACATTACCAGGAGACTTCTCTCCAAAATGGTAGCGCAAAAATCCCTCAGAAGTAAGCACCGTCATACGGGACTTACGCATCAAGCGCTTGTCCAACGACTCCATCAGTTTACGGACCAATGAGTTAGACAAGTAAGTATGCACCATATCAGACTCCTCATACACGAAAGGCCTTCCTGGGCAAAAGAAGCGGAACATCAGAGCCATATCCATTCCAAAAAGGTAATAGAGGTCCGCACTGGAGGCAGCGACCTTACGGAATGCCCGAACTAGGATAGGCAGACGTTTCGCATATGATAGATCATTAGAGAAAGAGCCGATAATCTCGATAGGAAATCCGACTTCAGAATTAAAGGTTTCACTCGAGCGGTTAAACGCGTAAACGACCGTCTCGACGCCACGCTCGACAAACGGGCTAATACGTTTAATGCAGCGCTGGCTTTGAAGGGCACCTAAAAGGAAAACAATCTTCATATAGGACATACACCTTTCCCCCCGATACGGGATTGGATAAAACGGACAATTTGCTCCGCTCGCATTTCAATCGACAAATGCCTCACCGAAACTAAAGCATTCTCCGAGTATTCTTTTCTCTTACGCTCATCAAACAGAAGCGAAATGGAACTAGCGATGCCATCCACATCCATTGGATCCACCATGATGGAATTCTTGTCATTCAAAACGTCCCAATTAAAAGGGAGATTAGAAGAAACGACAGGCAACCCGCAAGCCAAAGCCTCAACCACGGCATTGCAACACCCCTCCTTCAAAGTAGGCAAGACAAAGACATCGGAAGCGTTCAAATATTTCGGGACATCAGAATGCGGGAGTTGTCCCGCAAACAATACGTTTCCACAAGACGGAGGCAACTCCCCTTCCCCCACGAAAATGGAATAGACAGGGACACCGCTCAACTTCTCCAAAGCAGAAGAGAGCCTCGAAGAACCTTTCCTTTCGCAAAAAGCGCCCACAAAAGAGACAATGAACGCATCGATAGGCAGCCCTAGTTCCCGTCTGCATCGAATCCTATCCATCGGGTAGAAAAGCGACATATCAACCGCATTGGGTATCACCTCACACTTCGCCTCGACCGTTAACCCCAAAGCGACACTCTCCTCCTTGTTCTTTGTGGAGACGCAGACTACGCCAGAAACCAAGTCAACAAGATCCTTAGGGAATTGGCACAATGCAGACAATTGGGCTATGTCGCTCTCCCCAGTGGCGACAAACAAAGGAAGATGTTTCTCCCGGACATAATCAGAGACCAGACTCGCAGACGACCAAAAATGCGCATATACCACATCCGGACAGAAATCCAATTTTCTCAGAGCTCTATTCAACGCACGTTTAGAGGAACAATATGAAAGGGATTTTCCCCCAACACTTAATGTCGAGAAAGAGAGGTAATTAGGTCGATAGACTATGACGTCCTCCGCTTCCTCCGTCTTAGAAGGATAGAAATGACGATTTTTGGAGACGCTATAAGGAGCGATAACACGGCAAAGGTGACCGCAATGCGCCAAGGCGGTCACCAGTTCCTTAACAAACTGATACTTAACCTTATACTTATCAGGATAATCCGGCGTTATAATCAGTATATTCATAAGTCCGACAACCTAACATTTTTGTTCCTAACCACGCACCCCAAACAAAAGCCCAACACACTGGTCGAATAGATATTCATATCATCATAAGACATTGAAAAGAAAGTCCTCATGAAAAAAATGAAGAACAACAAACCGAACGCAGTATGTAATAGTGAGTCACCTTTCATTTTGCGTAAAAGTAAAAAGAAAGAAATCCAATAGAACAAATAAATTCCCAAGCCTAGCATGCCTTGGTTGACAGCCAATTCCAACCAATCGTTGTGGGCTAATTTACCAGCGATACCCAACGTGGCATTAGCACCAGAACCAAACAAAAACTGAAATGAATCTGTGTCATAAATGAAATAACTATACAACGTTCTGTACAAGACATCCCGTCCGCTCACATACCCCTCCATGGTAGACTGAATACGCTGGCTATATGTTTCATTCGTCTCCAATAAAAACACGGTGAAAAAGGCCAACGCGACCACCACGCCAAGGGAAGTCAAGACGATGACCACTTTCTTGAAACGCTTCGCGTATTTGAACATCTCCATCAAAAAGCCGACCATACAACACACTCCGATAAGTATGGCGCCACGTTTCATTCCCATCAAAACAAACGTCATGACACAAATGAGGCCCAAATACTGGACCCACGGACGTTTGTAATAGAACGTCAAGACAGGGAACAAACAAAGGATTCCATAACCCATGTTGTTTACAAGGCTCTCCTTATCAATCCCATTCTCCAACATTTTAGCCCTAGCATCCATTTCGAAGTTCCAATAAGACATAACCGCCATAAAGAAGAATCCCCCCCCCAAGAAACGCATCATTCGTTGTGTCAATATACCCTTCCAGGAGAAATAAGAGAACAAATAGATAGGCAAAAGGGAATTATAGATGTTCTTCAGATAATTGAACGATTTATAATCAGTGAGTTCCGGGTAATAATGTTCCCCCTCCAGGGCATATACAATGCCGTAAAAAGTGAACAGCAACACCAAGGCATTTAAAGCGACCAGATAAATCGGTTTCTCCCCAAAATCCAGATTCACCTTCACGACATAAATAACAGAGATAACATTGAGGATGACGATAGCAATAATGGACAAAGCGTTCCCTTCCGTCCACAGGAGTCCCTGCAGTTCGTAAAGAATCCACAAAAAAACATAAATGTAAAGGATATACTTTTCTTTCAGTACCATCACAAAATCACTCAATTTTCGAGTCAGGCAAATGGAGCCATTCCCCCAGTCTCCTATCCCATTCCAAAGATTTCATATCATCCAGGCCATTAGAATCGAAGAAAGTCAATTCGCCCCAATAGACGTGGTTCTCCACACAATAAAGATCGACACGCACATGAGGGAACCCCGCCGATAAAACAGAAGCTATCCGTTTCATCTCATCAAAAGCATCAGGCTTCGCCATCAGTTTTCCAGTACGCGCGCCATAACGGCTCTCAATCGGCAAAGGGCGGAAATCCATATCGTAGTAATCGAATGTCTTATGGGAAGAGCGGTTAGCAGCGACAAACATCACCTTAGGGACGCCATCGAAACACATGAACTTATAATCCGTCAGTTCCCCACTCTCATCCTCCAAGTATGGTTCCGCGATAATACGTCGTGGGACATTACGGTAGGGCCATTCCCTCGTGCGCACATAGTAATCACGTTTCAAGCATCGATCCAGCCTATCCCTGACGGCACACTCGTCCAATGCGGTCTTATCCTTACAAATCACCACGCCGCCACTGTCGTGCGTACATTTTAACACGAACCTATCCGGCAAGGAAGCGAAGTCGATATCATCCGCGCTACTCCACACCCCTAACGTAGGAATGACAAATTCAGAACCGACCAATCGTTCGACCTTAAATTTGGCCGCATATTTATCCACCATCTCCGTACATTCAGGACGATGGTAATACAGTTTCAACCATTGCAGTTTTTCCGTAAAGAACAGAGGATGATCCAAATCGAGGCGACGTCCCAGATGGATTCGATAAAGGCACTTCAAGTATATACGGTCAGGGAATACCCCAGCCATCTTTTTCAAGAGGAACAATTCCAATGACTTAAAGAAACTCCTACAATCCATCATTAAACCCAAATTCAAAGAAAAACTCAAGTCAAATTCTCCTCCCTATTGGCAGTCCAAAAGACCCAGACGCCCATTATCGCACGAACCAACAAGAGCAACAAAGCCACCCCCATCGCGGAAAAATAATAAGTGAAAGGGAAAGAGAGCACAAATCCGAGCACAGAGACCTTAATGATAATCCTTCTATACGACGCCTCTTTCCCGTCTAAAACCAACCGATTCAGTCCATAAATATTCGTTAAATACAAGAAAGGGAAAGAGAGGGACAAAACACGTAAAATCCAGACAGCCTCCGAAAACTCATCTGTATAAAACCAATCTATCAGGAAAGGCGCACCCAACCAAAGGGCGACAGACCCAAGCAAGGAGAGAGGGAAAGTCAAACTTGAATATATTTTATGAGCCTCCCTTTTCCTTGACAAAAAAGGGAAAAACGTCTGAGACAGCAAAGATAGAAACTGGTCCGACAGAGAAAAGAATTTATTACCCGCATCGAATATTCCGTTTGCGGAGAAGCCAAAGAAACGAGCCAACAAAAATTGGGAAAAACTATTATAAAGATTCGGCATGAAGTTAGAAAGGAAGAGATCAAAACTACTCTTCAGCGACGAAAAGATGTCACGGAAAGAAGATTTCCTAAGCCTCACCTTCCAGACCCTGAAAACAATGATTTGAGCGAAAACGCCAGAAACGATGTAGCCCAAAGAGAAGAACAAAGGATGAAGAAAATAGTCCTCTTTCTCCTTAATGAACAAAAAGACAGCTATCGTAAAGAGCAACTTCACCAAGACATTGAAAATGGTGACATACTTCATCTTCTCCATCGCCTGGAAAAACCAATCAGGGAACAGCACATGACCAGGGATCGCCAACAGAGAGAAAACCAACACCAAAGTCTCCTCCCGGAGAGCATCAATAAAGAAAGACAGAAGAAAGAGGATGAGGAAACACCCAGACATCACCAAGAGACGGGACCAAAACACATCTGAGAAAATCCTAGACACTCTATCCATGTCAGACTTGCATCTCGCCACATCACGCGTGGCGGAATAAACAAAGCCCCAATCCGAAATCGTCAACACCCACAATGAGACGACAGATGCGAAGGCAATCTTTCCATAACCTTCAGCCCCAATCACTTTGGCGAGATAAGGCACCGTAAGCAAAGGGAAAATATAACTAGCCATCTTCAGGCAAAAGAGCCAGGAGAAATTGGAGGCCAATCTCTTTTTGTCCGATACAGACAAATCATCTTTCATATCATAACATCATGGAGAGACAGGGAACAAGGGGTAGGAATCATAATCTACCATCCACCTCCGTCCTATCGCAAAAGCCTTTCACATCATATACCACACCAGCGATTGGATCTTCCAAGAAATCCCTCATATTCAAGCTTTTGAACTGGTCGTGAGGGACAGACACCACCACGGCATCAAAACTACCCAATAAATCCGAATACGGCGACGCACACAGAGAAATGCCATACTCTTCCTGTACTTTATCCGCATCCGCCCAAGGGTCACACACCACCAAATTTGAAGTGTATTCATAAAGTGTATGATATATATCCACCACCTTCGTATTACGGATATCCGGACAATTCTCCTTAAACGTGAAGCCAAGTAAGAGGATTTTCGCATCTTTTACAACAAGTCCCTTCTTATTCATGCACTTGATAGTCTGTTCAGCCACATAAGCCCCCATACCATCGTTCAAGCGACGAGCAGAAAACATCACGCGAGGCAAGACGCCATACACCTGAGCCTTTTGTATCAAATAATAAGGATCGACAGAGATGCAATGTCCCCCCACCAAACCAGGCTTCATCTTGATGAAATTCCACTTTGTGGCGGCAGCCTCAATCACATCGTTCGTGTCGATGCCCATCGCATTGAAAATCTTCGCCAACTCATTCATGAAAGCTATGTTCACGTCACGTTGTGAATTCTCAATTATTTTGCTCGCCTCAGCGACACGAATAGAAGGAGCCTTGTGCGTTCCGTTCACCAGAACAGCATTATAAAGGCGGTCTACGAAATCGGCCACTTCCGGCGTGGAGCCAGACGTCACCTTCTTGATTTTCTCAACCGTATGATCCTTATCGCCCGGGTTGACACGCTCAGGAGAATAGCCTGCAAAAAAATCCGTATTGAACTTCAATCCGGAAACCCTTTCGATCACAGGGATACACTCGTCCTCCGTCACTCCAGGATAAACCGTCGACTCATAAATCACGACGTCCCCCTTGGCAATCACCTCGCCGACCATCGAACTCGCTTCGTACAATGGCCTCAAATCAGGAGCGTTGTCCGCATCCACAGGTGTAGGGACGGCCACCACATAAACGTTGCAAGTCCGTATGTCATCCTGTTTAGACGTACAAATAAAACCATTATCAAAAGCCGAACGCAATAAATTATCGTCTATCTCCAAGGTTGCGTCATGCCCCAAGTTCAAAGCCTCGACACGACTACGACTCTTATCGAAACCGACAGTCTGGAATTTAGTGGAAAAAAGTCTTGCCAAAGGCAAACCGACGTAGCCCAAACCGACCACACATATCCTCACATTATCAAGGCTTAACATAATAAAAAAGCACGATAAATTACATTAAAATATTGATATTCAACACATTAAACAAGAACAACATCAACACTTCGTGATTGTCAGTCACAATGGCAAAAGCCTCGACGGACAAAAAGTTTCACTTCGGCGAATCGTTATTCGAATGACCGTAGTCATAGCCATAACCATAGCCGTAGCCGTAACCATAACCAGCGCCATAGCCATAACCATAATTCTTCCCATATCGGTTTCGTCGGGATTTACGCACAGCGTTAATGACGATGCCCATATTAGGCAAACGGTTTTCCTCCGCCAATGAGTTGATATATTTAAAGCATCTTTTATTCAAGAACTTAGATCGGCAAACGAATACAGTGATATCCGCCACACGGGAAAGGACCAAGGTATCGGTAACGAAGGAAACAGGCGCCGAATCAATCAGCACATAATCATAGCGAGACCTCAACTCTTCGAAAAGCTTTTCCAAGCGGGTACGCGAAAGCAATTCTGTCGGATTCGGAGGCACGGAGCCGCCTGAAATCACATCCAAATAAGGAGAATCAGACTTTCCGATGATATCATCAACGGACAAAGAATCATTGGACAAGAAATTGGACAATCCATATTTCCTTTTATCCTCAAAATAACGTTTGATTTGGGGGTTACGGATATCCGCGCCAACCACGACAACCTTTTTGGAAAGAGAAGAAAACGACATAGCGGTATTAACGGACACGAAAGTCTTACCCTCATTAGGCACGAAAGAGGTGACAAGGATAACCTTACTGTTCTTATCCTGTTGTACGAATTGCAGATTCGTACGCAAAAGGCGGAAAGGCTCCGCCCCGATCCGCTTCCACTCCTCATCCGACATATCTTCGTCCCGGAACGGTAACTCCGCCAACACAGGCAAAGAGGTCAGGCCCTCCTGTTCGAGGCTAAAGGAATCAGTCACATTAAAGGAGAACAACTTCTTCAGATAGAGGCCCAATACAGGGAAAAGCATTCCGAAGAAGAAAGCGACAAAGAACACAAGAACCTTTTTAGGCGCTACAGGGGCCACGTCCGCCATGCTTTCGTCGACCACCTTCGCGCAATTCAAAGTAGCAGCCATAGTCAAAGCGTTCTCCTCCCGTTTCTGAAGCAACAACAAGAAGAGTTGCTGTTGGATTTGACGTTGCCGCTCGATTTCCACGAAAAGGCGCTCCTGGGTAGGGACATTGCTGATTTGCCCCCTGAATTTTTCAGCCTGTCGGTTCAAATCAGCCAAAGAAATATTCAAACCTTTTTCCACATTGGAAACGAGCAGTTTGATGTTTTCGAACAGACCGTTAATCTGGAGTGTCTGTTGAGTAACGACAGGGTTATTTTCGGAAGTAGTTTGAAGAAGTTTGACCCTAGAAAGCAACAAACTATTATACTGGTTGATTTGTTCAATCAAGCCAGCGTCGTTCAAACCGATATTCGAAGGGATAACATTACCACGGTTAGACTCGTCCGCCAAATAGTTTTTCAAGGAGAGCACCAAATTCAATTGAGTTTCGCACTCCACCCTTTTCGCCTCGTACTCGGCACCTTTCTGCAGATAAAGTTGCGCATTAGAGGACAATTCGGTCAAGCCTTCCCTCTTCTTGTATTTCTCCAGATTTTTTTCAGTTTCGCCCAATTCTTCAGACAACACCTTGATACGATTATCGATGAACAGAGCTGTCTTTGTAGCCACCTCATTCTTTTCCTCAACGGCCGAACGGTTATACATATCAATCAAGCCGTCCAAGAAATCTATTCCTCTCTGCTGATTAGTCGTATTCAATGACATAACCACGATGGAAGAGTTTTTGCTCACCTGAGAAAGAGTCAGGTCTTTAATATATTTCAAAGCCAACAAGATAGGAGGTTGAATCTCCACCAGATATTCGTCGTAGTCGGAATCTTCGTTCCACGTGCCGGACAAGGCGAAATCCAAAGGCCCATAAGGAGTGAGGATTTCGATAGGGAAAGAAGAGTAAACGGAGTCCGTCAACAGTTCATCATTGCAGGAAAGGGCGACACGGACAGATTGGTCGGCGTTCCGTTTCAGTTCAATTGACAGAATCTCGGTAAGGGAAGATGCGTCGAACAAACTATCCACAAGGACGAAAGGGGAAAAACCCGATACGTCACGTTTCCGAAGGAAAGACTTTCCATAATAGTTCACATAAAGTTCGCGTTCAAGGATTACGTTCTTCACCAAAGTTTTGGATTTCAGCAGTTCGACCTCATTCTCCGTATTCGTTTTATGCATCATGTTGATGTCATCAAATACGGAAATCTCGGAAAAGAAATCGCCGCCTCTTTTTTCGTCGCGTATCATTATCTTGGAAGAGACGCGATAAGTAGGCATAGTATAATGGAGGTAAGCGAAAGCGGCGAGTAGACAGACAAACAGAGAGAAGGCGAAACATTTCCAGTAGGCCAAGAACGTATAGACCAAGTCCTTCATTTCGATGGAATTGCCGTCCTTCTCTTTATGAACGTTAAGATGCTGCGTCTCCATATCAGAAATTATTTAGTGAGTGTGACGATGAGCCCTGCGACGGAGACCAGCACGGAAGTACCCGTAAGCACCTGACTAGTCATGGCGCTGTATCGGCTATTTCGCATCTTCGTACGATTGGGTTCAACATAGAGCACATCGTTTTGTTGAAGATAGAAATAGGGAGAGTATATCAGGTTCTTATCAGTTAAATCAATTGAATAGACAATTCGTTCGCCCGTTCCCGTCTCACGCATCAATTTGACATTCTTACGTTTTCCGTAGATAGTCAAGTCACCCGCCAGAGCCAACGCCTCCAGAACATTCACCTTTTCGTTGGTAATCGTATAAGTATTAGGGCGGGCCACTTCACCGATGACGGAGATTTTATAATTCACCATTCTGACATTCACCAGAGGTTCATCCTTCAAATAAGCGCCAAGGCGTCCTCTCAAATAGGCTTCAAGTTCATTCTTGGTCATTCCACCCACCTTGATGGTTCCAATCACAGGGAAATCTATGCATCCATCGTTTCCGACGAGATATTTCTGCATCACATTCTCACCAATACTATTGGAATAGCCGTTAGGGGAGCTGGAAGGGTACATCAAGTTGAACGGCAAAGAAGCCTCCTTGTCGAAAGTGTTCACCGTGATTGTCAACAAATCCTTCGGTTTGATGCGCGCGTCGTACAAAGAATCCATGGCCGCACGCACCGCGCCATCCTGGTCTTGAAGATAAGCGATTTCTTTGCGGGAGCTACATGAAGAGAAAACGGCGAGCGCCAAAAGAGCGAATAGCCATCCACAACAACTACCGAATGTATTTCTTCTATTCATCAAATTGCATTTTTTAATCATCAAGGCGAATCGGAACACGATTATGCCCATTTCCTTGCGAATATACAATTTTTACACATCAATAAAAAGACATTTCAAACAAAAAAACGACGGGAATCGTAAAAATCCCGTCGTCTCGAATAAGTTATATGATGGACATCATTTCTTTTTTTTCGACTTAATAATCAAAACAGCGACAAAGATTACAAAAAGGATGATACCGCCCGCAGCCAAATAGGGTTTATACATGGCCACTTTATCAGCAAGTTCATCCTTAGGCACAACACCATGTAAGCCATAGCCTATCGCCGCGAGGATAGAATTCCAAACAAAAGCGCCCAAGAATGTGAAGAGCACGAATGTATGGAGTTTCATTTTCGACAAACCCGCAGGTATGGAGATCAATTGACGGACGGCAGGCACCATACGTCCGACCAATGTGGAAGAAACGCCATGCTCCCTAAAATAAGCCTCGGCATGCTCCATTTTTTCCTTAGAAAGCATACAAAGGTGTCCGAACTTAGTGTCGACGAACCAATAGACGAACTGACGACCCAACGTATAAGCCAGCACATAGTTGATTAACGCACCCAAAATAGCGCCCACAGAAGCGGAGCAAACCACGCCAATGACATTTAATTCACCGGCTGCGGCCTTATATGCGGCAGGAGGGACGACAATTTCCGAAGGGAAAGGGATAAAAGAGCTCTCTATGGTCATCAAAAGAGCTATGGTCCAATAATTCAAATTATCAAGACACCATTGAAGAATTTCCATATCACAAAAAAAGAAAGGCCAAACGCATTACACGTCTGGCCTTTATTATTAAAATTATTTATTCAATCTAGCTTGGATAGCCTCAGTCTCTTTCTCATAACCTGGCTTACCGAGCAAAGCGAACATGTTCTTCTTGTAAGCCTCAACACCTGGTTGGTTGAATGGGTTCACGCCGAGCAAGTAACCGCTGATACCGCAAGCCTTCTCGAAGAAGTAGAACAATTGACCGATATAATATTCATTCAATGAAGGCATATCGATGTGCAAGTTAGGAACTTGTCCGTCCACGTGAGCCAAGACAACGCCCAACTCAGCCATCTTGTTCACCTCGTCGACACGCTTGCCAGCCAAGAAGTTCAAGCCGTCCAAGTTTTCCTTGTCCTCAGGAACGACCACCTTCTTGTTAGCTCTCTTGATAGAGATAACAGTCTCGAAGATAGTGCGCTCGCCCTCTTGGATCCATTGACCCATAGAGTGGAGGTCAGTAGAGAAGTCAACAGCGGCAGGGAAGATACCCTTCAAGTCCTTACCCTCAGACTCACCGTAGAGTTGTTTCCACCATTCGCCGATGAAGTGCAATTTAGGGTGGTAGTTCACCAAGATCTCGATTTTCTTACCCTTCTGGTACAACTCGTTACGGACAGCGGCGTATTGAGCGGCAGGGTTCTTTGCGAAAGGAACGTCGATGTTGCACATTTCCTGCATCTTCTTAGCGCCAGCGACCAATTGCTTGATGTCGAAACCAGCGACAGCGATAGGCAACAAACCTACCGGAGTGAGGACAGAGAAACGGCCGCCCACGTTATCAGGGATAACGTAAGTCTCGTAACCCTCTTGGGTAGCCAATTTGCGGAGCGCACCCTTAGCGGCGTCAGTAACAGCCACGATACGGTTCTTAGCCTCAGCCTTACCGACTTGCTCCTCCAATTGAGTCTTCAAGATACGGAACGCCAAAGCGGTCTCGGTAGTTGTACCGGACTTGGAGATATTGATGATACCAAATTGTTTTCTTTTCAAGAAAGAAGAGAGCTCAGCCAAATAATCCTCGCTGATGTTGTTGCCAGCGAAAACGATAGCAGGGTTCACCTTGCTCTTAGAATAAGCAGCGAAAGCGTTTGACAAAGCCTCGATGACAGCACGGGCGCCCAAGTATGAGCCACCGATACCAGCTACAACGACAACATCGCAAGACTTTCTCAATCTGTCAGCCGTAGCGATGATCTTGTTCAAGAAATCGTCATCCAAAGAAGATGGCAAAGTCAACCAACCCAAGAAATCGTTACCCTTACCTTTACCGAAGTGCAACATTTCCTGACACTCTTTTACCTTAGCCTCATAAGCTGTGATGCATGGCTTTGAGATGTACAAGCCCTCACAAGCGAATGCGTTTTCAATGTTCAACTTAATGTTTTCCATTCTAATATTTTTTAAATAAATGTTGTAATCAAATATAAATCAACGAAGCAAGCCAGTCAGCACCTTAATTTCTATGGCTGGAGAAATCTTTCCGTAGAGGATATTGTAGACGGAATCCATGATAGGCATATTCACATGATAGTTCTTATTAATCTCATGGATACATTTGGTACCGTAATACCCCTCGGCGATCATCTCCATCTCGACTTGAGCCGTCTTGACGGAGTATCCTTTCCCGATCATGGTTCCGAAGGTACGGTTTCTACTGAACTTGGAATAGCTGGTCACCAACAAATCGCCCAAGTAAGCGGACTCCGCGATGTTACGTTGGTTTTCGTTCACTATGTTCAAGAAACGGTGCATCTCCTGGATAGCGTTGGAGATCAACACCGCCTGGAAGTTGTCTCCATATTTCAAGCCATGGCAGACACCCGCCGCGATCGCATAGACGTTCTTAAGCACGGAAGCATATTCCAGACCTATAATGTCGTCCACCGTGGAAGTCCTCACATAATTGTTCTGCAACATATTAGCGAAGAGTTTGGCGTTTTCACGCGAGACACCGCCAATCGTCAGATAAGAGAGTCTATCCATCGCCACCTCCTCGGCATGAGAAGGGCCGGAGATGACCAAGAGATTATCATTAGGGACGTTATAGATTTGGTGGAAATATTCCGACACGGTAAGATTCTCGTCCGGCACTATACCTTTGATGGCAGAGACGACGATTTTATTCTTTAAAGAAGCGCGCAGTTTCTTCAAATGTTGTTTCAAGAAAGGAGAAGGAGTGGCAAATATCAGGATATCAGATTGTTTAACCACATCGTTTATATTGCTTGAAAAGCTAATCCTATCCAAATCGAAAGGCACCATGGAAAGATATGCGGGATTATGGCCCATCTCCATGAAGTCGTCGATTTGGTCCTGCCTACGCATGTACCAATTAATATGACGACCTCTATTCGCCATACAAATCTTCGCGATAGCGGTAGCCCAGCTTCCGCCACCCATCACGGCAATCCTTGGTTCTTCTTTTACGTCCATAAATCAGATTTTGCTGACCCACTCCGCAACCTGTTCACGGGTAGGATTAACCAATTCGAGTTTGAACTTCTTGTTCAAACCACATATATCCTGATGGAACTTATTCGGGTTGACATCCTTCAGTTGGGAAACCGTAAGGATACCAGCTTTCTGAACGACAGCCACCCACTCCTCAGGAATTCCCAAGGCGGTGAACTTAGCGACAGGATCTTTCACTTGGGCCTTCTCCGGTTTCATTTGAGGGAAGAAAAGCACCTCTTGGATGGTTGTCTGGCCCGTCATCAACATGACGAGACGGTCGATACCGATACCGATACCGGAAGTCGGAGGCATACCATATTCCAAAGCGCGGACGAAGTCCTGGTCGATGAACATAGCCTCGTCGTCACCCTTTTCGGACAATCTGAGTTGTTCCTTGAAACGCTCCATCTGGTCGATAGGGTCATTAAGTTCGGAATAAGCGTTCGCCAACTCCTTACCATTCACCATCAATTCGAAGCGCTCCGTCAAACCTGGTTTGCTGCGGTGCATTTTGGTGAGAGGGGACATTTCGACCGGATAGTCGGTAATGAAGGTAGGTTGGATATAAGTTCCTTCACAGAACTCGCCGAAAATCTCGTCGATGAGTTTTCCCTTACCCATCGTATCGTCGATTTCCATCTTCAAAGCCTTGCAAACCTCACGGATTTCCTCCTCGCTCTTGCCGTTCAAGTCATAACCCGTTTTCTCCTTGATAGCGTCAAGGATAGGCAAACGACGGTAAGGAGCCTTGAAATTGATGACATTGTCGCCCACCTTAGACTCGTAGCAGCCGTTAGCGGCGAAGCAAATCTTCTCGAGCAATTGTTCGGTGAAAGACATCATCCAATTATAATCCTTATATTGCACATAAAGTTCCATACAAGTGAACTCCGGGTTGTGGGTACGGTCCATACCCTCGTTACGGAAGTTCTTGCCAATTTCGTAGACACCCTCAAAACCGCCCACGATCAAGCGTTTCAAGTAAAGCTCCGTAGCGATACGGAGGTAAAGGTCCACGTCCAGCGTGTTATGGTGGGTGATGAATGGGCGGGCACTTGCGCCGCCGGCGATTTGCTGAAGGATAGGAGTCTCGACCTCCATATATCCAGCCTCATCGAGGACACCCCTCAAAGTCTTGTAAACTTTGGAACGTTTGACGAATATATCCTTGACGCCGTCGTTGACCACCAAGTCGACATAACGTTGGCGATAGCGGAGTTCAGGGTCGTCGAAGGCGTCGTAAGCGACGCCATCCTTATACTTTACGATAGGTAGAGGGCGGAGAGATTTGCTCAGCACGGTCAACTCAGCCGCATGAACGGAAATTTCGCCCATTTGAGTGCGGAAAACATAACCTTTAACACCCACGAAGTCTCCGATATCAAGTAATTTCTTGAAAACGACATTATACATGTCCTTGTTCTCATCAGGGCATAAATCGTCGCGTGAGATATAGACCTGCACACGGCCCTTGCTATCCTGAATTTCCATGAATGAAGCCTTACCCATGATACGGCGGCTCATGATACGTCCGGCAATCGTGACATCCTTGCGGGGAGCGTCATCAGAGAACTCGTCCTTTATGTTCGTGGAATAATCCGTTACTACATATTCTGCGGCAGGATATGGGTCGATGCCCATCGCGCGCAACTCCTTTAGGCTCTCTCTCCTAAGGATTTCCTGTTCACTCAAATCCAATAAGCTCATCAGTGTAAAATCTTATAATTATCCAATGTGCGCAAAGATACAAAAAAAGTAGACCAAATTGCCGTTTCGGCAAAAGATTCTATCAAATAGGCATATAAAAAGGGGGAATAGCGGTAAATAGCATGTAAAAAAAACGCCGGCGGGGCCCAAAAGCACCGTCGGCGAATATGGAGAGGGATCCAGCCTGTCGATTACCAATAAACGACCGGACAAGGATATTTGTCCTTCACACGGATCACATAGATCATGTTCAACTCATGCGACCACGAACCGTTCTTCTTCTTACGGGAAGTGAAGATGTCATAGACATAATTGGCTTGGAAACTACCGAACTGCACACCCGCCGTAACGGAAGGAGTATGGATCTCATCGAGGTCCGTACGATAAGAGGCGCCGATCAACAGAGGGGAAATCAAAGCGCAAACACTCACATAGAAGTTCTGGAAGACATCCTGTTTCTGGTAGTTGACCGTAGCGAACAAATAGTTACTGGAGAGGTCATCACGGCTGAACAAACCATTTTTGTACCGGAGGTCATGGAAATAAGTCGCATGCAACACCAATTTACGTTGCAATTGGTTATCCGGCTTATCCAAGAAACCGTTTTTCGGTTCGCCGATATGGTAGATGGCGACACCAGCCGTCAATTTATTGTCAATCACATAGGAACCACCCGCGGAGAAATCAGGGAACACGCGGGAATCGTTCTGAATGTTTTCGAGCGTCTCGTTAGTCACCTCCCTATAATACGGGTTGTATTGGTCCTCGAAAACGAAACCGTCGCCCAAGAAATTAGCGTAGATGGAAGCTTGGACACCCAAGCGGACGAACTGATGTTCGGTCGTGCGGATCGTGTGGGAATAGATGAAGTCGAAATCGTTGATTTGGTAAGTACCAGCGGCCATATTATCATAGGAATATGCGAAACCGACAGAGCACATCTGCTTATAGAAGTTCTGGTCATAAGAGAAACGCAACGTGTGGTACTTGTTACCCAACGCAGGCCATTGTTGGCGATAGTTCAAGCCAAAACGGATAGCGTTCGCACCACCTGCCAGAGACGGGTTCAAACTAAACGGCACATTGTTATGGTTCGAGAATGAATAATCCTGGGCATAAGCGCCAGTAAACGAACAAACAGCCAATAGTATTCCTATAAAATATTTCTTCATTATATTCTATTTTAGAATTGATACATAACCTTTCTTTTCTCCGCTCTTGCCTATGCCCTTGTAGTTACTGTAATAATTCACATTCCAGCCATAGACTTCGTTCGGACAAGGGTGACCGTTCAAATCATTTCCATCCCATTCGTCATCGATGCTATCGCCTTCGAAAACCGTCTGGCCTAGTCTATTATAGATATTGAAATGGAAATCCTCGATATGCTCACCACCCAGGAAACGGAACACATCATTCAACCCATCTCCGTTAGGCGTAAACACATTCGGCGCCCAAAAGTCCTTCCAAACATACACATACCCTGAATGCTGGAACACACATCCATCTTCGGTACGAGCCCTCATATACACTCTGAATGAATCCTCTGTGACAACATCCACATCTTTGTACGTATAAACGACATCCTCTCCCTCGAGAACATCAGATCCATCTCCGGGATCCCACGACCAAAGTGTGTTTTTCGGGAAGAAGCCTCTGAAATGGACCGTCGGATCCTCCTTCTCAATGACAGGAGGAAGAATCTGGAACGTCATCTCATTGTGGTCTTTAGGTTTAATCCACATAGAGTCGGTTCCTTGGCATCCATATTCATCGGTACCTACCACATACACCATCGTAGGCTCTTCTATCAATGCATCCAAATCGTAAGACGATGTCCCTGAAATAGTTATGTTATAAGGCTCGCTATTCCACGAATAATAAGAAGCTCCCTCCGCCTCCATTTCGACTTCAGTAGGTTCTCCAGGACAACCCTTCTTACGAACTTCCTTCAAAGATACATTTAAATCTGGATAAACCTCGACTTTAATCGTTTTTTTTGCATAACATCCATCAATTAATCTTCCTTTGACCATATAAGTGGCAGAAGTTGACAAAGAATAAGATATTGAAGCAGTGCTATCTCCTGTGGACCAGACATACTCGTCCGCACCGGAAGCTGTCAGCGTAAAGCTCTGATTTTTACATACTGTAGTCTCCCCTATCACATTCAAAGTAGGCATCGGACTCACGGTCACATAAATATCTAGCGTGGATGAGCAATCCCCTTCGGAGCCTTTCAATGTAATCAACGCATTATTGGTAGGCGTGTAGACCAGACGTTCGCCCTCCTGGACGATGGCTTCGTTCTCTTCCCAAGTGTAGTTTGACGCGCCAGCCGCCAAGAGCACGACATCATCGCCTTGACAGACATTCGTCTCACCCGTATAAGAAATCACAGGAGGCAAGACAGTATGGACCTTCTTCGTGGCGGTACTAGAACAACCGTGAGAATTCCACGCCCTCACCTCGAAAGTTTTCTCTCCCATGACAGGTTCGGTGATTTCCTGTTCGGATTCACCCGTGTTCCACACGAACTGGACAAGGTCGTCACCAGAAGCAGTCAAAGTAACAGGCGTGTTTTCGCAGACCACATCGAAACCTTCGATAACGAAGAACGGATTCGGGCTTACAGTAAACGGAATGTCCAACTTCGTCGCACAACCGTTTTCGTTCGTCCCGACCACAGAGACCGTCGACGACAAGGAAGGTTTAGCGAAATATCTATCGCCATCCGTCAAAGCATTCCATACGAAAGAATCGGCGCCACGGGCAATCAAATTCAACGAATCGCCCATACAAATATCCGTTTTACCATCCACCCAAATAGTCGGAGCAGGGAGAACGGTAATAGGCACATCCAACCTAGAGGAGCAACCGCCGGTAGTTCCTTCCACCCACACCGACATACTCGTATTCGGCTGCGAAACAAACGAATTGGCAGTCGTCCCATCGCTCCACAAATACGAAGAAGCCCCCATCACAGAGAGATTCAGCGCCACACCACGGCATACGGTAGTGACGCCAGAGACGGACAATACCGGCAAAGGGATCACATTCACCTTAAACTCACGCTTGGACATACATCCGAACGTAGTATCCGTCCCGACCACCTCGAAAGTAGTCGTCTCGTTCATATAAGTCTGGCAATATTTGCCGATCATACCATTGCTCCATTGGAAAACGCAAGCGCCATCCTCGTCGGAAGCGGTCAAATCGACGATTGTACCTTCACACACGCTAGCAGGTCCGTCCACGGTAAAAGACGGCACAGGATGGACATTCACCCGATAGGAAGCGGTAGCGACACACCCTTTATCGGAAGAGCCCTTCACATAGAACTCCTGGCTGGAAGTCAGCGTCTTGTCGACATACCGTTCGATTTCACCCGTACTCCACTCATACGAATCAGCACCTTGCGCATACAAAGAGACCGTCTCGCCCGCACATATCTCATTCTTTCCATAAATAGCGACCATAGGGACAGGGTTGACAACAATAGGGATCTCCTTCCTTGCCTTACAGGAGCCATTCGTACCCTCTACCCAATACAGAGAAGTATTCAGAGTAGGCATACGATTGATGACAGCGCCTTCCGTCCCGTCATCCCAAACATACGACTGAGCGCCTTCGACCCAAAGGCTCAACTGCTCGCCCTCGCAGATGTCATGGTTTCCGAACACCTGTAGATTAGGGGAAGGGACAACAGCCAAAACATACTGAGCCACACCCGCACATCCGTTCGTATCAGTTCCGATAACAGAATAAGTAGAGGTCTCGGCCGGCGTCACAGTCAAAGAATCGCCGGAATAGACATTCATCCAAAAATAATCGGAAGCTCCGGAAGCTGTCAGCACAGCTTGCTCACCCGAGCAAATATTGTTCGGACCAGAGATGGAGACCTCAGGCAACGGATTCACGACGATATTCGCGCATTTGGAAGTCTTGCAACCCGTCTTCGTATAAGTACCCGTCACACAGTAACTAGTAGACTGCTGCGGCATGAAATTCAAGGTGTCGCCCTCCGTAGCCGTACTCCATACATATTGGTCAGCGTCGCCCCATACCCACAACTTGGCAGGAGTATTGAAGCAGACCGAGGAGTCACCCTTTATAAAAACAGTCGGGGAAGAAGAGACACCCACATACACGTCCTTATCATATTGACAACTAAACTGGTCGATGATGCTGACCCGATAGGTCTGGCTCGTCAAAGCCTTTTCAGACATAGATATTTCCCTTGAAATAGTATCACCAGACTGGTTTAACCAAAAGAACTGGTTACCGATTTGGGAAGAGAGGCAAGACAATGCGATCATATCACCATAGCAAACATTTTGGTCGCCATCGATCATAAGGATAGGTTTCGGGTTCACCTTCACAATCTTTGAGAAAGTAGACGAACACCCCCTCGTCGAGAAGACGGTCAACGTAACCTCATATTCGCCACCCTCCTGATACTCATGGCGAGGAGAACTCTCCGCGGAATAATAACCATCTCCGAAGTCCCATTTATATGACTTTATGTCATCGCGCGCCACCTCCGTCTTATCAATGAAATCGACAATCATGTTACAAGTATCCTTATAATCGAAGTTAGCCTCAAGGACGATCGTCGTAAGGACCGTATCAGCCAAAATCTTCGTACAAGCAGAGTTAGAGCCAATCATTTCACAACAATAGTGAGCGCCATCCACGATCTCATCCTTCGGGATGACCGCCTCGTTTCCATTGGAAGAAAGAGGCATATAGTCGTCACAGCGATACCAATTATAGGTGACGAAACCCTTCGGAGCGGTAATGACAGCGTCGTCATTTCCGCAATTACGAGGGATTAACTTTAGCGGTTCGGTCTTACCCCAAAAGTAACCATAGGCTTTATGGCTACCACCCATCTCCGTATTGTTTGACGCATCGACAAGACAGTCATGCGTAATAAGGTCCACAACGATCGTATATCCGATATAATCAGTCAAATCATAGCTGACAGTAGACCAAGGCTGATAGACATAATCCTCAGGACGTTGGTTATCACCTGTGTTCCTACCCTTTTCGACCTTAGCCTCCGTACAAGTCTCCGGGTTTTGAATCAAGGAATTGTTGAAACTGGCGTTACCCGAGAAAGACATACAGTTCAATGTCACCTCTTTCCCTTCTGGGGAAAAGAGCTTCACATTCACATAAAAGGCAGGCATTTGATAAGACTCATGCTTATCACTCGTAGGCACATGCAAAACACAAGCATATTTGTAAGTAAAGAGAGTAGACTGCTCATTCACCATGAAAGAATAACGCATTCTTTCCGCATATGCGCCAGCCTTGGTGTTACGACCCTCGGCATAACCATTATTCCTACCGATTTGAATGACCGCCTCATTGTCAGGATTCACATAGAAATCGCTACATGCGATGATAGGGTCAGTCTGACCAAGGTCACTCGACAACATCATCCTTTGTTCCTTCTTCGCAGCCTCCTCCGTCGTTTTCTTCCATGAATAGACATAACTATAGACCGCATCATCCCCTTCACCCTCCATCTTAGGATAATAGAGACCCGTGTACATATTCCACCCGTCCAAAGTACCGCCAACGATCAATCCGTCGTTCACAGGCAATTCATCACTATCCACATCGACCGTACCCGTTTCCCTATCAATATTATCATTCGCATCCCTAGGTTCTCTTCCACCTTCAGCTTGTCCAGGCTTATTTTCATCACCACCAGCACCACCTGCACCACCTGCACCGCCTGCACCGCCGCGTGCGCCACCAGGTCCACCAGGTCCACCAGCTTCGCCTTCGACGTCTGCGCCACCAGCACCGCCAGGTCCACCATTCCCTTCATCTTTTTTTGGGGCATCCGCACCACCATCAGCATCCTCTGCCTCATCCTCATTCACAGTTTCATCATCACCAGCGTCCACATCTGCATTTTCAATTTGATCGTTCTGCTCAGCAGACAAATCATCCGTTGCAGCATCAGGTGCCGCATCCAAAGAAAGAAACGGGAACAAACATAGGCAACACATGCCTATCATTCTACTTTTATCCATAAGACACTAAAATTGCGATAGTCTATCGCTACCTATTATTAAAAATACTATTACTGACAATCTAACTGCATCTCCATCAAAACAACATGGGAAATGCGGAATGTAAGATTCGGTTTTTATGTTTTTTCGCTCAAAAGAGCACGTCAAAATTAATACTATATCAATTATTTTCAATAATATACAGATAGAAAAGCAACCAAAAAAGGGATATCATCAACGAACAGACAAAATTCTTAGGCGAAAATCAGGCCTTGTTTGAATAGACCAAAACAGACAAAATATCATCCCTGAAAAGTTCCTCGGAAACGTCGACCACCATCTCAGGAGTAATGGCCTCCAACTGTGCGCAGACCTCCTTCAACGACTCGAATTTGTCGAAATACAAGAAACTCCTTGCCAACGAAAGGACCAAATTCTCCCGGTTTTCCTGAGCGATCGTCAGTTGTCCCATCCATTGTTTTTTCAGCCGCGCCAATTTCATAGAAGGGATCAATTCCATTCTAAAACGCCTCAACTCTTGGAACACCAAATCAGTAGACTTTTCCCTATTCTTCTCGTCCGTACCGAAATAGACGGAAAAAATACCAGTGTCAGAATAAGGCGTATAGACCGATTCCACATTATAAGCCATACCATTCTTTTCCCTAAGAAGCAGATTAAGACGGCTATTCATGCCCGGTCCGCCCAATATGTTGTTTACTAGTCCGAACGTCAGCCTCTTATCGTCGCTCAAATTGAAAGCCCGCACACCGATCATCACATGCGACTGACACGTATTTTTCTTAATCAACTTGTTTTGAGGCACATAAGGAGACAGGATATCTTTCTTCGTCGAAGAGTCACAAAGAGGAATATCCCCGAAATATTTTTCAGCCCAATACTCAATTCTCTTAAAATCGATATTACCTATCGAAAAGAACAAAATCTTATCATTGGTATAAGTGCGGTCAACAAACCGACGGACGTCAGCCGTTTTATATTTTTTCAATGATTTTTTGTCACCCAAGATATTACGACCCATAGGAGAGCCCGAAAAAATCACATCCTCAAAATCGTCATAGATTAATTCAGAAGGGGAATCGACGTAAGATTGTATTTCATCAATGACGACATCCACCTCCTTGTCCATCTCCTTCTGCGGGAAAGTAGAATGGAAAACGACATCAGCGCAAAGTTCCATCGCGCGTTCGAAATCCGAGTTAAGGACAGTGGCATAGATGAAAGTCTCCTCCTTCGTCGTATAAGCGTTCAGTTCGCCACCGACAGAATCCAAGCGGTTCAAGATATGCCAAGACTTACGTTTCTCGGTACCCTTGAAAAGCAGATGTTCGACAAAATGGGCCATTCCCGACTCTTCCCGGAGTTCATCACGCGTACCCACGTTCACCGCGAAACCGCAATATGAGACGGGGGACTTGTCCCTCATATGGACCAAGCGTACGCCATTAGGCAATCTACGGTATGAAATAGGATTTTCCTTCATTTCTTTTCCTTCATTTTTTCCAATTCGGCAGCAGCGATTTCCACCTTCTCGTACCAATCCTTTCCGAAGCGACGGATCAAAGGTTCCTTTAGGAATACATACAACGGCACATCCAACTCCCTCCCTTTAGAGAAGGCACACTTGCAGACATCCCAGCGATGCACATTCAAGGCGACCGTGCCATTCCTTAATTTCTCGATACGGATAGGATATAGATGGCAAGAAATCGGTTTATAGAAATCAATCTTCCCCTCTCGATAAGCCTTCTCGATGGCGCACATACACATGCCCGACCCGTCGATACGGGTAAAGACACATTCACAGCCGTCGACGATAGAAGTGACCAAATCGCCCTCCACATCCACATAAGAAACGCCCTGTCTGTCGATGACCGCCTTAGACTTCTCAGAAAGGTCATCCCAAACGACAGGCAACACCTTTTCCAGTTCCGCTAATTCTTCCTCTTCCAAAGGGGCGCCGGAATCGCCCTCGATGCAACAAATACCTTTGCAGACCGCCAAATCGCAACAAAATCTCGTATCGAAGAGATCCGTGGAAATGATCGTGTCATCAATCTGAATCATCATAAGCCAATCACTTTATTAAAAACGACTTGCAAAATTACGTAAAAACGGGCAATTCGAGTCAAAGAAAACAATAATAGCCAAATAATTCATAAAAAAAAACTATATTTGCCAAATAAAAACGAATGGGCAAACTGAGAGAATAGAGAAAATGGTCATAAAACATTTCACATTCAACATCTTAAACGTTAACACCTATGTGCTCATAGACGAAAAGACCAATGAAGCGATTGTCATCGATCCTGGTTGTCAGACCCTAGAAGAGAGGAAGACATTCAAGGACTTCATCACCAGTAATGGTCTTACTATCAAGCGCATGCTGGACACGCATCTACACTTCGACCATATCTACGGACAAAGATTCGTGGAAGAGAACTTCGGTGTTGGCGGAGAAGCCTGTAAAAAAGACATCACATTCCTCAACCATTACCAAGACCTATTGGTCATGTTCAACATGCCAATGGACGACGAAGCGCTACCCCTCAAAGGATATTTGGTCGACGGAGACATTGTTGAGGTGGGGAGCATCAAACTGAACGTTTTGCAAGTACCAGGGCACTCCCCTGGAGGCTTAGCCTTCTACGAAGCAAACGAACATTGCGCATTCGTTGGCGACACCATTCTCGAAGGCGGGATAGGGAGGACAGACATGCACCGCGGCAACTATGACACCTTGGTGAAAAGCATCAAAGAAAAGTTACTAATCCTACCTGACGACACCATGCTCTACAGCGGGCACGGGGCACCGTCGACTCTCGGATTTGAAAAAACCCACAACCCTGAGATTATAAAAATGCTTAATATACAATAAATTACAAACAAAAGGTTAATACAATACTATTATGGGATCTTGCTTAGAGAATAAACGTTACCAAATGATGAAAGTGAAGGAAGGCGAATACATTCCGGACGTGGAAGACACATTCCCGGAAGATGACCCGTTCGTTCACAAACTCACATATGAGAACATATACAACGAAGTATTCGACGAAAATTATCCATACCTGGACAACTCATGGAAATGGAAGCTCAACCATTATTGGGCGCTGTTCAGAGGCCATTGCATCTGTTTCTGGGTCAACCCGTTAATTTTCGGTCTGCGATTCAAAGGCAAGGAGAACCTAAAAAAACATAAAAAAGAGTTAGCTGGAGGTGCCATAACGGTTTGTAACCACGCCTACAGATGGGACTTCATCGCAGTATGGCAAGCATCCAAGCAGTTTAGGCTATGGTATCCAGCGTGGGCGGACAACTTCCAGACGAAGGACAGGGATAACATGCGCGGTTCCGGCGGAATTCCCGTGCCCAAGACCATGAGCGCCATGAAGAAATTCAACCAGGCATTCGACACGCTCCACGAAAGGAAAGCATGGTTTCATGTCTTTCCGGAAGAGTGCAGATGGAATAATTACAAGCCGATTCGTCCGTTCAGGAAAGGCGCATTCATCTTCTCTTACAAATACAAAATGCCAATCATCCCGATGGTCATCACCTATCGTGAACGCACGGGACTATATAAGTTCTTCAAAAAGGACCAACCTTTGTACACAATCAACATAGGCGAACCGATTTACCCTAACTTGGAGATGCCGAGGAAAGAGGCTGTCGACGAGATGAGAAACAGAGTACACGCCAAGATGGTGGAACTCGCCGGCATCACGGAGAACCCATGGCCTAGTGTACAACCCAACGACAAGGAATAAAATATGGGAAGGCTCAAATTAACGTTCTGTAGCGCTTTGTTTACCATGGCTACCCTATTCACCGCTTGCGACTCAAACATTTACGAGTCTTCAAGCCAATACATCTCCTACATGGGACGCATAGACAAAAGCAACCCGAACTATGTCACATTTTCCTATCCGGGAGTAACTATCTTCTCAAAATTCAGAGGGAAGTCCATCAGCGCCAGATTCCACGACTTCGCCAATTCGGAAGCAGGAATGCACAACACATTCTATTGCATCATTGACGGAGGTGAGCCTAAAAAAATCATTTTAAACGAGACACAATACGAATATCCGTTAGCCACCAACCTAAAAGACACGGTACATAGCGTCGAACTGATTAAGTTAACGGAAAGCGTCGTCGGAGAAGTGGGGTTCTGTGGATTCATCTTAGGAAATCCAACGGATGATCCGTTCCTGATATATCCAGACTCGCTTCCAAGCCTCAAGATGGAATTCATTGGTAACTCGATCACCTGCGGTTACGGGAATGAGCTGTCATCCATGACCCCCAAGCAGGGATTCTGCCCGACGAACGAGAACAACTACCACGCATTCGGAGCCATCACGGCAAGGACTTTGAACGCACAATATATTTGCACCGCCTACTCAGGACGAGGAGTATGCAGAAACTACGAAGGAGATTCGGAAAACTTGATTCCTCAAATATACAACAGGACAATCGCCACAAAGCCCGAAACCCAATGGAACCATGAAGATTACATTCCCGACATCATCGTACTCAACATGGGGACTAACGATTTCGGGGCGGAAACCACCACAGGAATAAAAGTCGACTCAATACAATTCATCTCCGAATATACGGCATTCCTTAATCGCCTGAAAGGATATTACCCTAAAGCGGAAATCATCTGCGCCGTCGGACCGATGACCAACGATTTTTCGGAGGAGTATCCACAACAATTGACCCGTTATAGTCAATATGTCCTTTCCGCCATCAATAATGCAGGCGGGGAAGCTAATAACATCTATTATTTCGAGACAGAACCTCAAAAAGGTCCCTATGGAGAAGATTTCCATCCGACAATCGCAACCCACCAAAAAATGGCTAAAGAATTGGTTTCCTTCATCATAGCTCACGAGCTCGTAAAGAAAGAAAAATAAATAAAAAAATAATTCGTTTTTTATTTGCAAACTCCGCAAAAACGGATTACCTTTGCATCGCAAAAGAGAAAAGAACAGCACTCTTCCTTAGCTCAGTCGGTTAGAGCACCTGACTGTTAATCAGGGGGTCCTTGGTTCAAGTCCAAGAGGGAGAGCAAAGAGACACAGACTAAGTTTGTGTCTCTTTTTTTTTTTCGAATGAAATATAACTAAAAAAACACGGACATTCAAACGTTGTCACAAGAACTTACGCAAGCCTAGATCCGCAAACACAGATTAGACCCACACAACGTCATTCCCCATCATTAGGGCTTCCATACACAACAGGATCCTCGGCGGCATAAGCAGGTTCGTTTTCCTCAATCGAATAAGGCGACACAAGGAGGTTTTTCTTCCGATAAAGGTCAAGGAAAGCCTCATTCAACAAATAGACAATTCCAGCCAAAGTTTCTTCCCTCACGGCAGGCTTCAATTGGCATTCCCAAACCACCATCGTTCGCCAACCTAGAGCACGCAGTTTATCGCGCACCTCAGCATCCCTCTCGATATTTCTAGTGATTTTTTTATTCCAAAACTCGACATTCGTCTTAGGCATCCGCCCCTGTTGGCAAACATGGCCATGCCAAAAACAGCCATTGATGAAAATAGCCGTATGGTATTTTTTTAGAACGATATCAGGAGAGCCAGGCAAAGAACGCACATTGACCCGATAGCGGAAACCATTCGCGTAAAGATACTTGCGGACTATCAGTTCCGGCTTGGTATCCTTACTATGTATCATGGACATAGTCTTACTTCTCTGTTCCGCTGTTATCTTATCCATAAAAAAAAACGGGCGGAGCGTTTAATTAGAACGCTCCGCCCCATAAATTAATCGATTATCATTTAGAGATCGTCAAGTAACTATTAGCCCTTGGAGCGACAATCTCCAATTCCTCACCACCAGAATATGTACCGTCGGATACGAATCCAGAGCTACCGACAGTCTCTCCGGAAAGTTTTCCTCCAAACTTATAAATATACGTTTCATTCTTGACCAACGGGAAGCCGAAGCATAACTTGTTAGTAAATTCCATCGCATTCGCAGACAATCCGTTGTGCGAGAACAAGGCCTTCCCACTTTCGTCAGTTATTTGTATAGGGGAATTATCATAATCAGGATCGAGGAAGGTACCATAAGTGGAATTTCTGAATCCCGAATTATGCTTATAGGCACCGACACCGATAAAGAGGCCGCCACAAGAACTGACAGGGCAAGAAAACGCACTGCTTTTGATTGAATAAGAAGAAATAAATCCTCCGTTACAAATCAATCTTCCAGTCGTTTCAGGATCCATGATCACACCGTCATTAGACACACATTCGATAACAACAACCGCATCATCATTCACCTCCACATTGCTATCCGTAATGACTCCGTAGGAACCGTCAGTATTACCATCGGAAAAGATTCTGACATCACAATCGTTAAAAAAGATATTCTTATCAGACTTCACGACAGAGCAGACCTTCTTTTTCTCCACATTCATATAAGTGACATAAGAGAAAGAGGAAGAGGAATTAGTAAGCGCCATTTTAACGCCATTGTCGAAAACCACGCCATTATCACCCGTAATGACACGGCCTCCAATAGCAGTCGAAGCGACCTTCATCTCATGGACACCTCCCAAGAATTTCACGTAACCATCCGCTTTAATGGCAGTAGTATTTGTGACGCCATCTTCACTGATGTACACGGAAGCACCCGACAACGAACCATTGATAGAGCCATCCTTCACGACGACATCACCATCGACCTTAATGAGGCGTCCGCCCTTAGCCGTGATGTCGAACGAAATCTCTCCGCCATTCATATAGAAGGCACCATGTTGAGCATCAATAATCGTATCGCCCTCCTCATCAATGAATTCGGACTCTATGTCAAACGCCTTCATCTCATCCACGGAAGAAGCGACAGTGATAGTACCTCCATCCAATTGGAAATAACCATTCGTCACATTTAGTCCACCCCCATTCATATCAAGAGATCCTCCCGTCATCAAGAAGTAATCGTTGGTACGCACGCAGTCACCCAAGGAGGAAGAAACCTTAATCGAGCCACCGTTCACCACGATGTAGTCACCCGACTGAATAGCACGCTTTTGTTTAGCGTTCAATTCCAAAGAGCCTTTCGAATCCTCAAAAACGATTTGTCCCTTGCTTCTGACAACAGCGTTACAAGTATCTGTCGCCGAATCGGTCAGGACATTCTTCCCTTTCAAAATCACCGACATCGTCTTGCCGGAGAAAGAACGGATTGGAGGCAACACCGACTTTGAAGTCAAAGTCAAGTTATCCATAATAACCTTGAACTTTCTTTCGGAATCGATGGAAAAACGGCCATTTGAAGAACTACCGGATAGGACATAGACAATATCCTTATGGTAAGCACGGGAGATCACATCGACCTCCGCACCATTTGTCGAAATGGACACCAACTCCTCATACGGATTGACACACTTAACGGAATTATCCGAAAAGGTCACATAGACTGTGTCACGAGGAATCAACTCATCCGCATTAATAAAAGTCAAGCTATCCAGATTTGTGTAAAGAATCTCGGATTTTTCCGAATCGATTTCAAATATCGCAAGTCCATTTTTTGTGAATTTCACGCTATCGACCTGTTCACAATTGGACGTAGAAGTTTTACCCGACGACTTGTGGAAAAGCATCGTGTACTCCGCCCGTGCACAGAAGACAGAAAGAAAAGCACAAAATGTCAATACTTTTTTTTTCATATTTTATTAATTTTTACAGACTTGCCCGACACGGATATCAGATACGAACCAGCAGGGAGAGTTGACAAATTCAAGCCCTCTTCCGAATAGGTGGCCGTCTTAACCAACGTACCATTGGCAGCAAATATTGATACATTTTCACCAGCGTTCACACCAACCAAGAAAAGGACATCCTTCACTGGATTAGGGAAAGCGGTAAATTCCAAAGTGTTCGAAGCCTTATCCTCCACTTTAGTCGGAGAAGCCTTGAAAGTGATTTTACGGATTCCAGAAATATCAACCTTAATAGTTTCCGAGCCACTTTTCTCATTGATTAACATATCATTCTCAGAGAAGTACAATTTTCCGGACTCCTCGACCAAATAGTCTTTTGAAGAACCTGTCTTGTCTACTACAGAGATTGTTGTAGCGGCATTAAGTGAGCTGCATAACATAGCCCCCATTGCCATTCCCAATAAAAAAATCTTCTTCATATCTAATCGTTTTTAATTTTTCATGATAAAAATTCCATCTCAAGCATATCAAACATTTTGCAAATGCAATGATACTCATTTTTTTTCATTCAAAGAAAAGAACTTTTAAATTTCGACAAAAGGTTGGCGCATTTCTCAATGGGCCAACCAAATAATAATATATAGAACAACACAATTTAGGGTCAATTAATAAAGGAGAGAGAACATCCAGTCCCTCTAAAAAGGATGGGGAATAACGGTCTTGCGGCGCATATTCCCGCCATATCAAATATAGGATAGGTCAAAACATCCCTTAAACACACGCTGGCAAAGATAGAGAAAGAGGATTCCTCTCTTCAACATATTCAACCAACAACCATAGTTTTTCAACCAAAAAGGACGATTAACTGAACAATCGGTTTATCATTTCCAGATCCACATCCGCGAACGGATTATTTGAATTGACGAACATATCAGAAAGTTGGGACTTTTCAGCCTGCATGACACGTATTTTTTCCTCCACCGTATCTTTAGAGATAAAACGATAGACAAACACAGTCTTGTCCTGTCCTATTCTATGGGCGCGGTCGACAGCCTGCATTTCAGCCGCCGGGTTCCACCACGGGTCCAAGATGAAGACATAATCCGCCGCCATCAGGTTCAAGCCAACGCCTCCCGCCTTCAAGGAAATCAAAAAGCAAACGACAGACGGATCATTTTGGAACTTCGCCACTTCCCGATCCCTATGTTGTGTCTCACCCGTCAACATAACATAAGGGACATCCTCCTTGTCCAAATGCTCCCGCAACAATTCCAGATGCCGCACAAAAGAGGAAAACACCAAAACCTTATGGCCCTCCGCCTTTAAGTTATGGATGCGGCGCACCACTTCGTCCATCTTTTCCGACTCCACAAGGCTATCGTCGAACACCAATCTAGGATGGTTAGATAATTCGCGCAACCTAGTCAACGAGGACAAAGCTAGAATAGAATTCTTGTTGATGCCGGACTCCGAAATCATGGACATCAAACTATTCCTAACCATTGATTTCTCCCGCTCGTACAAATCCTTATGTTCCTCGTTCAAGTCACAATAAACGACTTGCTCCACCACAGGAGGCAAATCTTTCGCCACCTCCTCCTTAGTACGACGCAGAAGGAAAGGTTTAATCAACATCTTCAGTTTATCCGTCCTATCCTCATTCCCATGCTTTACAATAGGGGTGACATACACCTTACGGAAAGATTCAGCGCTTCCCAACAAACCATGGTTCGCCATGTTCATCTGAGCCCAAAGATCCTCCAAGGAATTTTCTATCGGAGTACCCGACATACAGAAAAAATGTTTGGCGTCCAACTTCATGGCCGCCTTATAAGCTTGGGATGAAGCGTTTTTGACATATTGGCTCTCGTCCATCACCACACATTCGAAATGGTAATTCTTCAAGCTATCGATATCCCTACGGAGCAAACCGTAAGTAGTGAAAACTAAATTATAACGGTCGAAAGTACGGCATAAGGCATCCGACGAAACACGTTTTCCGCCCACATACATCAAATGGGAAAGAGACGGTGCGAACTTATTCTTCTCGTTCACCCAATTGAAGAGCAAAGAGGTAGGCAAGACAACCAACGACGCCGATTTACGTTTAGCACGAGGTTCCGCACTTTGGGGAGAGACAGGAACCTCATACAGAGGCTGGTCGAACAAAGACGGCTGAGCCGATTCGTAGGGCCAAGGAGAACCAGCAGGTTGCGCATTCTCGGAAGTAACGACATCCTTAGAATCAGAAGAATAGACTTTCAAGAAAAAGGCCAAGAACTGGAGAGTCTTACCCAGACCCATATCATCCGCCAAACAACCACCAAATCCATTTTCATACAAGCCGACAATCCAAGAATATCCGACATGCTGATAATCTCGCAGTTGCGCATTCAAATTCACAGGCACGTCCAATTTTTTCTCCAATAATCCACGGAAACGCCTAACAGGCTCTTGCACGTTAGACTCAAACATTCCGACATAACATTTCCGCAAATTGAGGATTTCGGAATCAGGATCCTGTATTTCCGCATAGAGGAAGAAATCCGCATATTGCGCGAACCAAGCCTCTGGTATGATAAAAACCTGACCTGAAGGCAAGCGGTACTCGCGGTCACCGTCAATAATATTTTGGCGCAAGAAAGCAAACGGGAACGACACATCCCCCACCCTCACGACAGCATGGATATCAAACCAATCGTGTGAATTGTCATCCTTCACGTCAAAGAGAAGCGAAGGCGCCTCCAAGACGAATTCAGGCACATCCAATTTTTGGACAATCTTGAATTCGGAGAGTTCATGTTTATGTTTAACTAAGAAATCGACCGTATCATAAAGAGACCGGCTCCTATCCATTTCATTACGTTCGGAGACATAATAGCAAGAATTGACAGGAACAAGCCCCATTTCGATCAATTTAGAGGCATAATGTTTCTCCAGCGCGCCATCCCGCTCGAAAACGGAGAATTTGAAATCATCGGCACCTGACAAAGAGACAAACCTCTTCTTAGGCGAATCCAAAGGGAAAGAAGAGCCATCATAGTCGAAGCTCAAGCTAATGGCCGTCCGAAGGGAAAGGTCCTCCATTAAAGCCAAAATCGGACGAGGAACGATATTCCGATGTTCCACGACAAAACCATGAGCATCGACATCCTCCTTCTCCAACGTGGGCAAAACGAACGATTTCATATAAGACGGCACGGTACGGAGCTGCACATCCACACCCTCTTTGTCCGTAAACGGCAAAAGACGTTTATAGTTCATGGATTCGAAAATGCACAATTGCTTAGCGCACACCAGGCAGCAAGGTTCGGAAGAGAGAACAATGTTCTTTTTCCTAAATGACCTAAAATGGACTTCTTCAGAGCCAGAAAAGACCTTCAACGAATAAGAGAGTTTCTCGGGTCCCAAATCAAAAGATGGGACAGGGCGGGCCAAAGAAGGCAAGACCTTCACCCTATCCGACTTATAGACACCCGAAAAATTCTTTTCACGCAGATAAACAGGAATATCGGAGCCCAAGAGTAGTTCGGCCACCGCATAGTTATTCTTCTCAATAAAAGGAATGACCTGCGGATAAGCGTTTTTATTGAGGAGAAATTTATTTTGGAATTCAGAAACAGACATCTTTTCCTTGACGAAGATTCGCATGACGAACTGCTCAGAATATTTCGAACAAAGGCGGACGATTTTTGTCTCCCGTTCCGAAAGTCCTTCCAACGGGAAGTCATCGCCACCCAGACGAAGACAGGACAATGTCTCGGACTGAGATTCGTCAGCCAAGATACAAGGTTGGAACCTATACCCCCACAACCTATGTTCAGAAATAACAATCGCAAACATCTTTAGAAAAGACAAAAAGGGCTGGTAACCACAAAGTCCCAGCCCCACACTACTGAAGAAACTTATTTAGTCAAATAATTTTCACTAATAGAACGATTGTCCATCACACGTTGGATAGTATCCGCGAAGAGCGGAGCGATAGACAAGATATGAGCTTTCTTGCAGCTCTTGTGGAAAGGAATAGAGTTAGTGAAGATAATCTCCTCCAAGCTAGACTCATCCACACGGGTACTAGCAGGATCAGACATCACGGCGTGAGAAACAGCGGCGCGAACAGAAAGAGCGCCAGCGTTAGACATGATGCCAGCAGCCTTAGTCAAAGTACCTGCAGTATCCACCATATCATCAAGGATGATAACATTCTTACCTCTAACGTCACCGATGATAGTCATCTCGCTGACAACGTTAGCCTTCTCTCTACTCTTGTGGCAAAGCACCATTGGGCAACCCAAATACTTAGAGTAAGCGTTAGCTCTCTTGGAACCGCCGACGTCAGGAGAAGCGATGACAAGATTTTCGAGGTTCATGGATTGGATATATGGCAAGAACACCGTAGAAGCATACAAATGGTCAACAGGCACATTGAAGAAACCTTGGATTTGGTCAGCATGGAGATCCATCGTGATCAAACGGTCGATACCTGCTACTGTCAACATATCTGCCACCAATTTAGCGCCAATAGCCACACGTGGTTTATCCTTACGATCTTGGCGAGCCCAACCGAAATAAGGGATTACAGCAATAATTTTGTATGCGGAAGCTCTCTTAGCGGCATCAATCATCAAAAGCAACTCCATCAAATTATCCGCAGTAGGAACAGTAGACTGAACCAAGAAAACGTAGTGACCGCGTACAGACTCCTCATAAGAGATTCCGAACTCACCATCTGCAAATTTCTGCAAATTGATTTTACCTAATTCGCAACCTAAACAGTTGCATATTTCTTCCGCCAAATACTTCGTATTGGATCCGGCGAAAACCGAAAAAGGATGTTGACTGTCCATTATTACTCTATTAACTGAATATTTTGTTGTAAGCGCGAAATTAATACAAATTCACGAACTTTGTGCTAAATAACATAAAAATTCAACCTAAAATTGGAAATAAATAAACTTCTGCAAGTCTGCCGTAATAAACTGATAAATGATGAAAACAGCAATCACCACCACCACAGCCATCCAAGGGAGAGGCATCAACGCGAACCAAAGTCTATAACGGCGTTTGAAGTGTTCAGGCAACCAATGGACGATCATACCGAATATAATAAGGAGGAATACATAACGATATTCCCAGACCATATTCGGGATGACGGCCGTATTCCACTTCGTACCAATTTGAGTGACCATATCTTTAGCAGTTGTCCAAGCCTGTTCATTAGCCTGAGCGGGATCCAAGTTAGAGCCGGCGCGGAAAAACAAACGGGTCCACGTGATAAACACGAAAGTCTGCAAGACCGCCCATGCCGTAGCCAAAGGCTTCAACTCAGCGGTTCCCTCGAAGAAATGGTAACACATCCTCAAGAACGAACCGATGGCGATGACGCCCATCCAAATCACCGCTATGTTCCAAATCGGAGCCGGGAAGAACTTCGCCAAAACGAAAAAGATAGCGGCGATGAGCAAAGAAACCCAAGAGCGAACGTAGACGTTCATATCCTTCCAGAAGCGGAAAATGATCATACCGATACCATTCAATCCACCCCAAATCATAAAGTTCCAACTAGCGCCATGCCAAAGTCCACCTAAAAGCATGGTGTTCAAGCGGTTCATGTTCGAAGTGAGATTTTTCTTCTTCTCCGGATACTTATAGCAATTGATAGTCACGATGAGAGCGATGGTAAGCACCACGACAGCCACCCAAATGCTACCGGAAAGGATCATACCCACCAAGGATATGGTGATGATACACGCATAGGTTCCGAACGAAGCGGTACGGTTACCACCCAACGGGATGTAGAGGTAATCCTGCAACCACTTGGACAAAGAGATGTGCCAACGTTTCCAGAATTCGCCCGGATTGGTAGCCTTATAAGGCGAATTGAAGTTCTTCGGCAAATAGAATCCCATCAGCATGGCTAGTCCGATGGCAATATCGGTGTAACCGGAAAAGTCGGTATAGACCTGCAAAGAGTAGCCGAACAAAGCGGCGAAGTTCTCAAAGCCTGAATACATCGTCGGATTCTCAAAGACGCGGTCGATGAAATTGACCGCGATATAGTCACTTAGAATGATTTTCTTGGCCATACCATTCAGAATCCAGAACATGGCGATTCCGAACATTCGTCTCGACAAGAAATACTTTTTGTACAATTGGGGGATAAAGGTACTGGCGCGGACAATCGGGCCAGCGACCAGCTGAGGGAAGAACGTCACGTAAAAGCCAAAGTTGAGCACATTCTTCACTGGCTCCACCCTCTCGCGGAAGATATCCATCAAATAACTGATACACTGGAAGGTAAAGAATGAAATACCCACAGGAAGCAAAATTCTGTCCACCGTGAAATATGGTTTATCCGGAGAAGCCGGGTCCCCCAATGTGGAGAAAATGGAAGGATGGTCCTTCAAGAATTCGTTACCAATCATAGAGAAAACATTCCTCACCTCGATATGGGCACCGAAGAGGTTCTGCATCATATCCGCGAAGAAATAGGCATACTTGAAATAACAGAGAGTTGCGAGGTTGACAATCAAACCGAAGATAAGCCAAGCCGTCCGCCCCCCTTTCTTCGCTCGGAAGATTAAAAAGCCATCGAGATAATTGAACAACGTGGCAAAAACCAGGATTAGAGTAAACCATCCGCTTGTCTTATAATAGAAAAGCACACTGACGAAAAACAAGAAAGTATTTCTAAGGAGTACCTTACTATGTATCAACGAGAATACAGCGAAAACGCACACAAAAAAGATCCAGAATTGCAGTTGCGTAAAGAGCAAAGGATTGTTTTCGTCAAAAGAGAAGACACCTTTAAGAAACTCAACCAACAGACCCAACGACCCATCTAATCTTTCAGGAATCTGCGAGAATATGTTTAAAATAAAATTCATATCAACTAATCCTTATTATTTTTCTCCAAATAAGCGTTCATCAACGCATTGTAAAACATGTCACCAATTAAGATATAGCCTTTGTGGGTAAAGTGCACCTTATCCTTTGCGGCCATGCCATCCTTTTCCCACAACTTCATGGAGCCTAAACCGCCCATGATTTCGAAAAGGTCCCACACGCTGCCATTATGTTTCTCAGCCAGCTTATAGAAAGCGTCCCGAGCCTTCAATCCATTCTTGTTCACCTCATAACGGCGACGGTTGCTATGGTCCCGCTTATATGAATCGTTATTAGTGACAAAGACGAAATAGCAATCAGGGGAGACAGACTCCACGAGAGAGATGAGGGAATCGTAACGTTGGATAAACTTCTCTTCCGAAAAATATTTCACCAAAGCGTCGTTTATACCTATGGCGAAGACCACCATATCTGGGTGTACCAAGGCCAAATCCCTATTGAAATTCTCACAAGACAAATAGGAAGGGACCGTCGCTCCATTCACGCCTATGGAACTATAGATCACACCTGGAGCGCTTTTTTCAGGCAACATTCCCGTAATCGTGAACTCATGCTGAACGCTATCCAACTGGTCGAACACGATGGTGAACGTATCCACCAAGCGGTCGAACTCAAAGACATAGACAGACGAAAGCGTATCGAAGCGAGCGCAATAGAGAGACGAATCCGTCAGCCGGACGAAAGGCTCCACCTTAAGGGACGAATCGGCGTAGCCGAGCAAAGACAACCTATTGCAAGTCCAACGGGTGGAACGGCTGGAGCCATTCAGGCAGACCGTCAGCTCGGCGATAGAATCGGAGGTTGTGACCGCCATACCCGTCAATCCAAGAACCGCCTTTCTTTCTCGCATGACATTCTTTGTCGTGGACCATTGCCCCTTATAAGTAATCTTATAATTACTTGGATTATTGGTTTTAGCCACAGTATAAGGAAAAATCAAACCACGTCCAGGCAAGCTTTGGTCGTTGATGGAATCCATATTCCTACGGATTTCGTTGGAATAGATATCCGCCTGAACATGAGAGCCTCCGATATGAAGGATATTGACCACCCCCTCATGACATAAGACAACAGAATCCAACTTCGAGAAAAACAGATCCTGACGATCGGTCGAACCAGGGGTGACGATCTTATTCAAGGAGTCCACGATGTAGTCATACCGAGGAATGTCACGACGCAAAAAGCCTTGCGCCGCATTCATCGAAAGAGACGACATACATGCTATTAATAAAAGAAACAAATGCTTCATCATTTCTTTTTAGTTTCTTTAGTTTCTTTAGTTTCTTTTATAACCTTATTATCCTTAGATTCCTTAGATTCCTTAGTTTCCTTCATTTCCTCACTCCATTTTTTATTCCTTTTCAGGAAGCGATAGTAATCGTAATAATTCATAAACGATTGTACGAACATATCAGCGATACGTCCTGCACCCGTAGGTGTAAAATGGATATAATCGGAAGCCGCCCAAGCAGGCACATGGTCCACCCATTTGATCATGGAATTTTTACCACCCATCACTTGGTACATGTCCCAGAAGGCAGCACCGTTTTCCAAAGCGGCTTGCTTCATGCCTTCGATATTCTCCTCCAAGAACGGATATGTCTGCAACTCTCCATTAATCTTTTGCGACATGTCGGCAGGACCGATCAAGATGATGAATGCGTCAGGATGGAGCCCTTTGATATAACGTATTTGGCTAGATATCATCTGCTTATACTTTTCCACACGGTCCAAACTATAGATATGAGGCGTATAGTTTCCGCCGAACTCCAACAAGATAAGCTTCACATTCAACTCCTTCATCGCAGAAGAAAGCAAATGGGATGAGATGCGGGTAAAAAAGGTTCCGGAACTACCACGTAACGGAATATTATCCATGGAGATACCAGACTTCCCATCCATCGCCACGCCATATATTTCGGCAGAACCAGAGAGGTCCAATTTAACACTTGAGACCATAGTATCCAACTTCCAAGTGATTGTAGAGAACTCAGGGGTCGCCGCTTCAATGACCTGAGTGGAATCGTTTCCGCCCCAACGCAACTTGGCGGAAAAATTCTCACCTGTATTTCCGACCAAAAGGCGGACCTGGGAGAATTTCCTTGCGCGGTTATAAACCTTACTATTATTACAAGTAGCGTAACTCAACGTCACCTTTCCGTTCAAGCGGGCCATCTGCGCCAAGACGCCATAATGGTCGTCCGACAATTTCTGGCGCATCGTTCCGTCCGCAATATAACGGGGCAAACTGTCCGAGAAGGATTGAACGACCGTATAGGAACGGATTGGTTGAATAGCCGGACATGTACCAGGACCGTACCCACCGAATTTTTGTTGGAACTGTTCCCTAATATATCCCGTGATTCGGTCAGACTCAATCTGGGAATCTCCATAATGAAGGACATGAACCACTTTACCGTTCCCGCAATTCTGAAGGGAAGCGAACAACTTATCCATCAGATGGAAATTATCGTTAGGGAAATACAGCCTGGCGGAACTAGTCGTCGCGAAATGCTGATATGACTTAAGCGTATCTTGGAAAGCCTTCTTTTCCTTCTCCTCCTGGGCCAATTTCTCCTCATTCACCTTGTCAAGGGAATCCTGTACAATCTGGAGCTTGAGTTCTTCTTCCGCCTTACGCAATTTTCCTTCGGCGGACTCATTGTCATTTGTCTTACTGGTTATCGCCTGCTTAAAAGTCGGGAAGTGCAAAGTGATGCTTTCATGCTTCAATTGGGACAAAAAATCGGACTCATATTGTACTATGCTGTCATCTTCCGCTAGCATAGTCGTATCATCCAACTGGCCTGAGAGACGGGCATCCTCGATTGAATCCAAAGCTAAACTGTCTACTTTAACTGATAGTGTGTCTTCTGAGTCCGACCGTTTTCCAAAAGATATTCCCGACTCGGGGAATATGAGGCTTAATAGGAAAAATATTGTCAATACCGACCCAAAAAAAATCAACGAATTTTTGGCTTTCATCAATATACAAATTTTACATGAGACAAATGTACAAATAATTCATTACAAGGGGGAAATATATCCACAACAAAGTATCAACAAATCTTCATCCACCTTCATTTCCTGCTTTCCCAAGGAAAAAAAAACATTTTCTATAAAAAAAAACTGGCTGAATCATTGCAGAATCAAAATAAAGCATTACCTTTGCATCGCTTTTGGGAAGAGACCCAAAGCCTAAAAAAAACAATGGTGCGGTAGTTCAGCTGGTTAGAATACATGCCTGTCACGCATGGGGTCACGGGTTCGAGTCCCGTCCGCACCGCCAAAAAGGTTGATTGCTTCGGTAGTCAACCTTTTTTTGTCTTTGCACGAAGAAATACAAATAGCGCAACAAACTGATAACCAAGCAAAAAAGCAAAACACCAACATAACAGGCACAAAAAAAAGGCGTTCCATACGAAACGCCTTTTCATCTTTTGTATGAGTTGTCAAGAAGGCAAATAGCCCTTTTCCTGTAAATATTTCCTAACCTCCAAGGAAGGTTTCCGATACAATTTGATTTGTTCCGCTTGGCTGAGTTTGGCAACTAACGTAGCAGGAATGATGTACTCCATTGAATCTATATTCTCCCTTTTCACTACGGCAGGGATTCCAGCCAACAACACGTTCGGTTTATCACAGCTCTTATTAACCACAGCATTCGCGCCGACAGCGGTACCATCACAAATAGATATGTCTCCGAACATCTTGACACCTGGCCCCAAATAGCAATTCGCGCCAATTTTAGGTGCGGCGCTCGCATAGCCTGCGCCTGTACCAAGATGGACGCCAACATGGATGCGCGCATTCTCACCAACTTTCGACCCTTTATTGATCAAAATGGGACCAAAAGCATGGAGGCAACAACCAGGGGCTAAAACATTCGGTGGAACATTATAACAAAGTTTCACCGACAAATGGCGGAAGTAAAGTGAGACAAAAAACTTCTCGACCTTACCCAACAATCCTTTCTTGCAGTTCAAGATATACTCATATCGTCTCAGAACTCGAGAGAAACGGAAACAACGATTCAACAGCAAACCACTCAACACCCCTTTAGTTGTCGGAAAGACAGAATAAGCGATGACGTCGGCCCTCTTGTACTCTTTGTACCGCTCCTTACTATTGATCATCACATCAGAATCAAGCATAATAACGTTTTTTATTGTGAAAATTCGATAAACAAACCCAACAAAGCAAATTTAAAATATTCTTTCGAAAATTCACAGCCAGAACAACAAATATCAACCAAAATGCAGAAAAAAAAATGGCGGATTCCCAAAAGAAAATCCGCCATCCATATTTACTTATCGAGAGAATCACCCCATAGGAACGCTTAAAGCCTCCTTCACGAACTCATCCCATAGCATAACGGAATGGCTAGAAACAGGCACAGGATCCTTTCTGACAATCTGCACAAACTGTCCGCCCACAGCGACAGCGGAAGCCCCATCAGTGTCCGTCCTATCACCGACGACCAAAACCTCCGAACCATCGACACCCATATCGGAGACTATCTCCTGAATCAAACGGGAAGCTGGTTTCAAGGCGCCCATGGAAGGGGCACTGAAACAATAATCGAATTTAGAAGCGGGAAGACCTAAAGCATCCATTCTCTCCTCCGTACGGGAATAATCGGAGAAAACGGCCGTCTTCACCTCCCGGTCACGAAGTTTTTCCAAAAGGGAATCCACCTGAGGCTGAGCGTGATAATGCTTTCTCAAAACATGCAAAAACTTCTCCAAATAGACGTCGTTGAACCACAACTTCGCCTCTTCAGCGGAACGCTTCTGCCTTTCGCCCAAACGGGCAAAGAAAAAGTCATCGAAAGCTTGTGCCGATCCGAAGTCCCTATCCTTCATCTCCTTGCGGACAGAACGTTCCTCACCCACATTGAAGATATCCAAAGGGTCCATCAGAATCAACCAAAAAGGGAAATTCTTCTTGTCGTATAAAGTACCGTCGAAATCAAAGACAACCGCCTTAACTTTCGACCAATTAATGTTAACCATTATTTTTTAATGAGGTCTTTAAATTTAGCATGACGAGCCTCGTCCTGCAACAACAAATTCAACTTAAACTGACCGTCACGAGCGCCCTCATCGATACAACGCGCTTTGAATTTCTCAAAGGATTCAGACACGAGCAAATGAGAGAATGGATCATGCACGCGCAAAGAGTCACGTTTAGCTTGGTACTCCATATTACGCTGTTTAAGTTTCTCATCCACCACCTTTGTGAAGGCCTCAGCCTGTTCTTGCGTAGTATCCTGATTTTCAAACTCATAATAGAATCGATAAGCGGAAACACTCAAATCAGCGAAACCGATGAAGAACTTGACAGGCATGTTCAACTCCTTAGCTGTCTCCTCTACGGCGCCAGTAAACTGCGTCTCGTGGAGTTTTTCGCCGGTCATCGTGACGATGCCATTGATTTTTTGAACCATGTGGACTTTAGGAATAGTTCCATAGAAACCTTCCACCTCCAACAAGTCGCTCATAGTATAGCGGTAGAGACCTGCCCAAGTTGTCACGTAAGGACAATATTGTTTGCCCACCTCCAATTCATGCAACTGCAAGAACTTCGGATTAGGATTCTCCAAATCACTCTTCTCGACGAACTCGAAATAATGCATATGAGGGAACAAAACAGTTCCATTGGTCTCGTCCAAAACCAATCCTGCGCGGCACTCGGAAGAGAAATAACTAAACTCTTGGTGCAACATATGCTCTGGGAAAGAATCCTTGAACTTCTCCAAATAGAACTTCGTGTTACCACATTTCCACGTGTTCAAAATCTGCATATTAGGCCAATAGTGCTTAGGGAGCACCGTGCCATATTTTGCCTTCAAGTCACGGAGCTCTTTCGCACGCTCCGGATTTGGCTGAAGATTCTTCGCCTTGATGATGTTTTGTCTCAAATCTTCAGGAAGATTAATCTTTGAGCTGATGGTTCCTTTCTCGATATCGTCCACATAATCGTCATAGAACTCGTTCACGTTCTTCTGCATCTCAACGATAGTAGAAGGGTTAGCGGTTACAATCAAATGGACGTTATGCTCGATACCCAAACGCATGATGCAATAGTAACGGGCCTTGTAGTCAGAAATCGTGAATACATCAGCAGGAGCCGTGTAAGCCACCTTGATGAACTCCGGGCAATCCCTTTGGGTCACACCAGACACGGAACCATAAACGGTACCATCCGGAGCGGCGCCCTCGATAGCCTTACCTACAATAGAGACAATCTGACCCTCGAAAGTCTTAGGACGATTCTTGATGAAAGAATACAACCAGACTTTGGTCATCTTACTATATACGTTAGAATAATATTCGTTCGTGATAGGAATCCACTTAGGCTCGCTAGTGGTTCCGGAAGTAGTGGCATACATCTTCGGCTTGCCAGGGAAAAGGACATTTTCCTCACCATTTTTGTGGCGCTCAACGTATGGACGAAAGTCCTCATAATCGTTAGCCTTCACGTTCTCTTGGTAGAGTCTGAACAACTCGTCAGCATCCTTTGCCTCCAAGATTTTTGCGAAATTATGTTCCTTACCGTAAACTGAATCCTTCGCATAATCAAGGATTCCTCTCAATGTTTTCTCTTGCGCACTTTTACAATCTTTAGCGGCCTTGTCTAATTTTCTCCATTGAATTTTTCCAGCAATGGAAAGGAGCGTCTTAATTTTCCACGCACCTTTTGTCTTTTCCTCACTCATATTATATTTAGTTTATTTCAAAATAAAGCCTAATTCGAAAAATCGCGCTAATATAGTGATTATATCACACTTAATATGTTAAATGCAAAAAAAACTTAAAAATTCGAGGACAAAAATTTATACGAACGTATAGACTTCTGCATTTTGCCCGCAACTGTCAACACAAATGGGGCATAAACACCACGCAACTCGTACGTTTCCCTCTCTTCGCTGAACGTTATGCTTCTTATCAAACGGCCATCCAAAGCGCAGACGTCGATATATGTATTTGGCTGTATATCATACAGATACAAAATATTATTTGAATATTCGCAATGCAAGGTTAACATTCCGTCATTTCCAGGTGAAAGGGTTTCATGAGCCAATGTGTCCGGGACACGGACAGGCGTAGCGGCGCATCGGTTCCCCGAAGTGATCCGCCAATTATAAAAGAACATATACCAACCACTTTCGTTCATCCACGCCAAATTAGCCCCTTCTATCGATATCAAGCCATCCACCGAGTAAGGGAATTGGATGTCCTCATCGCTATGGGAATGGTACAAACGTCCCGTGGTGCCCAACGCGTCCATACGATATCTCCCCTGAGGTAAAGTCACTTGTAAAGGAACACGGTTTTCCTTCACTCCCAAATTCGGGAATTGGCGGACGGCAACCACTTCGCCTGAAACGTCATCCAAGATTCTAATGACCGCATCCAAGGAGGAAACAGGGTAGATGGATATCGAATCGATCGTAAGGGTACGTTCCACGGTGAAGGTCATCCATGTCGATGAGAAATCTTCCCTCGTCCAGGCATTCTGAGAAAGGTAACGTTTCCCGACACATCCGTCAAAGCCTCCCTCATCCTTCACATAATAGGTGGAATAAGGTGAATAGGGCTCCGGCGAAAAAGAGTCTCCCTCTCCTATTTCTTCCAGACAGGAAGCATCTGCATACCAAATGAAATCGCCCTCGACAGGGATGGAGAAAAGGGGTCCATTCTCAGTCTCCGAAACTTCAACTGGAAGCAAGTCTGATAATACGCGCAGTGTGTCTGTCGCCGTACCGCATCCATACTCCGAGACATTGAGAATATAGGTTCCCGGGGCATCAGCTATCAAAACAGGTGTATTAACCTGGAGTGAAACGCCGTCTTTTACCCATAGGATTTCGTCGGCGTCATTAATGTCTATATTTGGGGACAGTTCTACAACCGCACGCTCACAAATATGCAGGTCGGGACCCAAGTCCAAAGGCAATCCTTCATACAAGGATACGGTGTCTTTCCCATTGCACCAAGCGCTATCGGCGGAAAGTACATATACACCCGCATTCCACACAGAGACTTCCGCCTCATGGGAGAAGACCGAATCCTGATACAGCCAAGTGTGTTTTCTTTCGGCGAGAAGAGTGTTAGGCTTAAAGCCGTAAGATTTCGCTCCGGAACAAAGAGACTTATCCCGTCCCAAATCGGGTTTCCCGCACGATTGGAAAGCAACGTCCTCATAAGTGGTTCCGATACGGATATCATCCAACCAGGAATAGCAGGTTTCGGTCGGGCACCAAGTGTTGTCATCTCCGCCATGGAATGTGGAAATATAGAGGCAATCGACCTTATCTTCATTGGCTGTGAAACGCAAGCCTGTCATCAACAAAACCGGTTGCCCGTCCACCCAGATTTCCACCTCACCATCATAAGTGTCCGCACTACTATTATTGCGCACACGTTCGGCGATATGGTACCATCTTCCTCTTTCGAAGACGACGGGAGAACCGTTGGGATAGATCATTTCCACGTATTCGCCATACTCGGAAGGTTTATCCATATGATAGAGATAGAGGGAAGCCTTACCGCCAGCACGCCACATCAAGCGTGCTGAAAAGCCGTTCGTCCCGTCACAGACCGCACCACCGGAACAGCAGTCGCCGCCCGCCAGACCCGGAAGTTTTCCCCCATAGGAAGTTGTCCCCCAACTGAAATTCTCGGAAAAACGCAAACGGTAGGAAGCGAAAGCCTCGTCCAAGCGATCAAACATCAGACGTACTTGGCAGCCCGTCCCTTCCGGTCCAAACGTATCCTTCGGATAGGTGATGCGCATGGAATTGATTCCGGAATAGGATATCGGGGAGTCTATCATCGTCCGGCTTTCCAAAGCATTGTCCCAGGAAGCGGTTTCAAAACCCTGCTGGGAAAACAAAAACCGGGACATTGGCATGCCCGGTTCAATATCTTCGAAATTGGTGGAAGAGATGACTTCCGCGTCAGCATACGAAGCCCCCACCAAAAGCAAAATAACAACAACGATATGTCTACGCAGGGAAAAGGACACCTTCACCATCGGTTTTTATCACCTCACAAGCGAGATGAACTCCTTCATACCTTCCGACGCACCCTTCTGGATTACATGGACCGACCTGCCGGAAGGGACACTTACCGGCTTAGGATCAATGAGATAGATAGGGGCTTCCCTTCTCAGGTAATTGACCAAACCCGCAGCCGGATATACGACCAAGGAACTTCCCACAATCAAGAAGATATCGGCCTGTTCGACCAACTCGATGGCAGGCTCAATCATAGGGACTGGCTCACCGAACCAGACGATGAAGGGACGCAACTGTGCGCCATCGGATGCCTTATCGCCCAAATGGATTTCACTCTCCATCGTAGGCAACTCGGTCACGAGTTTAGGATTATTGACGGAACACACCTTCATCAATTCGCCATGCAGGTGAAGCACCGAAGAACTACCGGCGCGCTCGTGCAAATCGTCGATGTTCTGGGTAATGATGCGGACATCGAAATCATCCTCCAGCTCCTTGAGTCCGATATGTCCATAATTCGGAAGATGGTTTTTCAAATCCTTACGCATGTCGTTATAGAAATCCAACACGAGCTTCGGATCACGGTCGAACCCCTCAGGCGTAGCGACGTCCTCGACTCGATACTCGTTCCATAAGCCATCAGAATCACGGAACGTGCGAATTCCACTCTCCGCACTGATTCCCGCACCCGTCAAGACAACCAATTTTTTCTTTCCCATAACTTCCCTATTGAAAATCAATATTTCCGATTCCAAATCTCAGAATAGATGAAAGCCCTCTTCGCATCTTCCGGCGTATCGAAAGAAATTTCATTTTCCGACCCGATCTCGGAAGCGGAGATGGGAGCATCCTCCGTCCTCATATTTTTGTCCTTGTTTTTCTTCTTTTTGTTTTTCCCTGAGAAAGACTCATAGGTCGACGCATAGTTCTCGAGTTCACCAGACAAAAAAGGAGAAGAAGATTTCTTCTGCGTTTTTGGGGACTGTTTTTTTTCTGAAGAGAATTTTTCCTCATACGGGCTCACATTCTCTTCCAAACGTCGACGATAGGAATCCATTTGATTCTGTACCGACGGACGTATGCCCGGCACTCCCCCGCGGGGATCTGGGTTGGGATCTTCAGGTTCGTTCCCAGTAGTTTTAGACCTTTTATCCTTTATCAAGGAATAGAAAAAAAAGCCTATCACTATTAATAAATATAAAACAGCCTTAACACCCATATTTTACAAGTTAATGGTAAAAAACAATATACGAGACCAATCCGACCTCTTTCCTTCGAAGAATATACAATACTTTGCGCAGAGCACGTCATGCATCTCCCAATCGATCTATTCCGAAAAGGGAATTTAAATTTTCCACAATACGAAATTCAGACCAAGATTACAAGTTAGCCTCAATTTTCGCGACGATATCAGGTTTAGGATAACCGCCCACAAGCTTATCCACGATTTCACCATTACGGACCAAGAAAAGCGTCGGCACGTTACGAACCTTGTACTTGTCGACCAAATCAGGGTTATCGTCCACATCGACTTTGCCGATTACGACGCGGTCGGCATAAGTCTGGGACAACTCCTCCAAGATGGAAGCCACGTTTTTACAAGGCACACACCAACTTGCGCCGAAATCCAAAACTAACAGTTTATCGTTCTGTTCAATCTCTTCGTAATTAGCATCTGTAATAGTTATCATACTCAAATATTTTTATTTACATTATTTATTACAAAAATCATTCCATGACAATCAAGCCACACTCAATTCCAACACACCATCTTCCTTCAATTGCTCCAAGAAAGTCATCAAAGCCTGGGTTAGCTTTATCTTTCGTGTACGGGAAGTGACATTCACCGCCACACCGGACGTCTGTTCGATGACTGACAACTGAAGGTTCACATTACCAGTCTGTTCATCAATGAGTGACAAAAAGTCAGAGACGAACTCCGGATTGACATTCTCCTCTTTTATGCGTATGGTAAGATTACCATTGAAATCCCGGCTCTCCTCCGCCAACGGTTTCACAGTACCTAGATTGAAATCTATGAAATCACCGAACCGCCTCTTGGAATACCTTCCGCTGATATACACCATCATACCCTTCTCGTAAGGGGCGAATTTCATGATGTCCTCCGACCGGAAAAGGGCGAAACGATGCGTGCCAGAATAATCCTCCACGGTGATGAACCTGCAAGGATTTCCCTTCTTCGACACGGAAGAGACAGCCTCAACGATCACGCCTCCCATCATCAACTCCTGATCCAAATGGTTGTTGCCGAAATCATTGTCGGACTCCAAATCATTCATCCTCACATTGCAAATATAATTTAAAAAGACATAATATGCATCAAGAGGATGGGCAGAAAGATAGACTCCCACCAATTCTTTTTCTTTTTCCAGCTTATAAATGTCCGACCACAATTCCGTCTTAGGCAGAATCGGTTGCTGAGGCTTCATGCCCACGTCGCCTCCGAACAACGACTGCACACTGCTTTGCGCGGCGACCTTGCATTGGTTCCCATATTGGCAAATCACTTCGGAGACGGGACGACCTTTGTCGCTCATCGCCATGATCTGTTCCCTTGAACAATCCGGGAAGCAATCGAAGGCGCCAGACAAAGCCAAACTTTCGATTGTCTTTCTGTTGCACGCCTTCAGGTCCACACGCTCCACGAAGTCGAAAATGGATGTGTACGGTCCATTCTTATCCCGTTCGTTGACGATAGCCAACACAGCAGCCTCGCCCACTCCCTTGACGCCACCCAAGCCGAAGCGGATCTCTCCGTTCTTGTTCACCGTGAAATTCAAATCGGACTCGTTCACGTCTGGCCCCTTCACCTTAATCTTCATGGCTTTGCACTCTTCCATAAACTTTTGGACCTCAGTGATGGTATCCTTACTTATGGTGAGGTTGGCCGCCAAGTACTCAGCCGGATAGTGGGCCTTCAGGTAACCTGTCTGATAAGCCACCCAGGCGTAGCATGCGGCGTGCGATTTATTGAACGCATAGGATGCGAACGCCTCCCAGTCCTTCCAGATTTTCTCGAGTGTCTCCCGAAGTTGGTCGTCGCTCATCTCCTCAGTCAAGCCATCGCGGATATGAGGGTTTTTCATGGCGCCCTCAATAAACTTAGGCTTCAGTTCCTCCAGCATCTTGAAAATCTTCTTACCCATCGCCTTACGCAAGGAGTCCGACTGTCCACGGGTAAATCCGGCCAACAGACGGGACAGAAGCATAACCTGCTCCTGGTAAACGGTGACGCCATAAGAGTCGCCCAAGTACTTCTCCATGATAGGAAGGTCATACTTGATCTCCTCCCGTCCGTGCTTACGGGCGATGAAGTTAGGAATATAGCCGATAGGCCCCGGTCGGTAAAGGGCGTTCATGGCGATAAGGTCGGTGATGACGGTAGGCTTCAGTTCCCTCAGATACTTCTGCATACCGGGGCTTTCGAACTGGAACACTCCGATCGTGCGGCCCTCGCCAAAAAGTTGGTATGTTAGTTCGTCGTCCAAAGGGATATGGTCTATATCCACATCGATGCCCTTGGATTTCTTCACGTTCTGTATGGTGGTTTTTATCAGCGTAAGCGTAATAAGACCCAAGAAGTCCATCTTGATGAGGCCGACGCTTTCGATAACGTGTCCATCGTACTGCGTCACGAGCACGTCGCGGTTGGTCTCCTTATCCTTGACCACGCACATCGGCGCAAAATTAGTAAGGTCGTCCGCACCGATGATCACACCACAGGCGTGGATTCCTATCTGACGATTGGTATCCTCCAGCTGCTCGGCGTACTCACACATCGTCGAAATGTTCTGGTCGTTGGAATATCTCGCCTCCTTGAGCGCCGGGACATACTTGAAGCAATTGGTAAGTTTCACCTTAGGCGGTTTCTTGCCCGACGAAGCGAATGTCTTACCCGTTTCAGGGTCTATGAAATCGTCGAATTTATCCGGCACCAATTTCTTGAGGCGGTTCACCTCGTCGAGCGGCACCTTCTGAACGCGGGCCACATCCGCAAGGGCGGATTTCGTCGCCATGGTACCATATGTGATGATACGAGCCACCTTTTCCTTTCCATATTTCTTGGTAACCCACTCAATGATTTTTCCTGTATCCTCGAAGTCAACATCGATATCGGGAAGGGAGATACGGTCCGGATTGAGGAAACGTTCAAACAGAAGGTCGTAAGTAAGAGGGTCTATATCGGTGATTTTGAGGCAATAGGCGACTACCGAACCCGCAGCTGAACCACGGCCCGGGCCCACGAACATACCCAACTCCTCACGCGCGGCGCGTATATAATCTTGAACAATAAGGAAGTAACCAGGGAAACCCATGGTCTTCATGACATGGAGTTCGAAGATAATTTGGTCCTTCGTCTTCTGGTCCAATTCGACGTCATACAGATTGTTCTCCGCATTCCAAGTAAGCTTGGCGCCATAGCGCATGGCGGCGCCTTCCCACGCCAGCTTATTCAAGTAGTCGGCCTCCAACTTGATACGATAGAGTTTCTCGTAACCGCCCAAACGTTTTATTTTCTTGTCGGCATCCTTCTTGGAGAGCACTTCATTGCCCTTCTCGTCGCGGGTGAACTCGTTGAAAAGGTCCTCGTCGGTGAATCGTTGACGGTACTGTTCCTCCGTGCCGAACTCCTCCGGGATCTCATACTTAGGCATGATAGGGCCGGAATCGATCGAGTAGACCTCCACCTTGTCGGCAATTTCGAGGGTGTTGCTGAGCGCCTCGGGATAGTCCGGGAAAATGGCAGCCATCTCGTCGGGGGTCTTCAGCCACTCCTGCTTGGTATACATCATGGTACGGTTAGGGTCATCGTAATCGATGCCTGTCGACAGGCATACCAGACGCTCATGCGCCTCTCCATGGTTCTCCTCCACGAAATGGACGTCGTTGGTACAGATGATTTTGACGCCGCATTTCCTAGCCAAGTCCACGAGGACAGGATTAACCTGCTCCTGTCGCTCAAAGGTGTCGTACGAAGCGTTAGGCTTATCGGTCTTGTGTCTTTGAAGTTCTATGTAGTAATCCTCGCCAAAGATACCCTTGTACCACATGATGGCATCCTCAGCCCCTTGGATGTCGCCACCCATGATTTTCTGCGGGATCTCGCCTCCCAAGCATGCCGAGCAGACAATGAGGCCCTCATGGTATTTCTCCAGGATAATCTTATCGATACGGGGTTTCCCATAAAAGCCATCGGTATAGGCCTGTGACGCCAATTTACAGAGGTTAAGGTAACCGGTCTTGTTTTTCGCCAACAATATAAGGTGCCATCCGTTACGGTCTGGAATGAACTCCTTACCGGTCTCCGGATCAATCTCCTTGTAATCCTTGTCCTTGTCATGAAGTGTACGCCTGGCACAATACGCCTCTATACCGATAATGGGTTTAAAAGGGATAAATGTCTCGGCATCGGCCTTCAGCTTCTCTAGTTTTTGCTGGAGCTCCGCTATCTTGGTCTCGTCCGACGTCTTCCCGATCTCCTCTTCACACTCCTTAATTTTTTTCTCCGGACCTCCGTTATACTTGCCCACATAGTCGCACAAGTCCTTGATACCGAACATACATCCGTGGTCGGTAAGGGCCATTGCGTGCATTCCGTTTTTCACGCATTTATCCACCAGGTCGGGCACCTTGCTCATGCCGTCCAGCATGGAATAGTGCGAGTGCACATGCAAATGAACAAATTCCGCCATTTTATTAGGGTTTATGAATGATTGCTAACTCTGACAAAATTATAATGAATTTTATAGAAAGATACGGGTCGAAAATTTTTCTTTAAGAAAGTTTTTTATATTACCGCTAGTAATGACCACCCAGACGGATTTCCTAACAAGCAAATTATAAAGCGATTATGTAATTTTAAGATTCAATGGAAGTTGCACATACCCTCCAATACATTATTCCACAGGTTCTCCCATAGGTATTACCCTAACCAGGGATGTTTCAAACGGAAGCTTCGAATATATTTCGAGGTGAAAAAGTTCTGGAATCGCTTGACTGATTAAGAAGATATTCTTACTTTATATGGCATTATGGTTAAGATGGATTTTATAATATAATATAATATAGTATAGTCTATCATTACTGTCCACTAAAAATCGCAAAAAGCTCTTTGAATTAATTGAATTATAGTTAGTTGCAGACGATTTTAGAGTCAACGGACTTGAATTTTTAAATTTGCAGCCTAATTAAATGGCTGTATATTTCAAGACAAATTCGTTTTTGCTCAAATTGTTTCCCTCTTGGATAGAAATCACTTCAATTATCTTGTTCGCAAGTATGATGCAGATAGGTACGTCAAACACTTCACCTTTTATCTCACCAATGCCAAGCACATAACCTCTCTTCAAGTCGCTGAACTATATAAAAACAGATGGCAGGTCGAGCTGTTTTTCAAATGGCTCAAGCAACATTTGAGAATAAAAAAGTTTTGGGGAACAACCGAAAATGCAGTTAAAATACAAGTTT
>JAZLJL010000036.1:0-77976 GCA_045617845.1 Paludibacteraceae bacterium
CGGAATTGGCTGAGAATTGTTATGCATGGATGTTCTCTGGTTGTCGTAGTCTGACGACAGCCCCCGCCTTGCCCGCCACGGAATTGGCTGCGGGTTGTTACAAAGGGATGTTCTCTGATTGTGGTAGTCTGACGACAGCCCCCGCCTTGCCCGCCACGGAATTGGCTGAGAATTGTTATGCATGGATGTTCTCTGGTTGTCGTAGTCTGACGACAGCCCCCGCCTTGCCCGCCATGGAATTGGCTGAGGGTTGTTACTATGATATGTTCTCTCTTTGTAGTAGTTTGACGACAGCCCCCGCCTTGCCTGCCACGGAATTGGCTAGCGCTTGTTATGTTGGTATGTTTAGGGAATGTGGTAGTCTGACGACAGCCCCCGCCTTGCCCGCCACGAAATTGGATAGCGCTTGTTATGTTGTTATGTTTGGGCGTTGTCGTAGTCTGACTACGGCTCCCGCCTTGCCTGCCACGGAATTGGCTAACGCTTGTTACGTTAATATGTTTATAGAATGTGGTAGTCTGACGACAGCCCCCGCCTTGCCCGCCACGGAATTGGCTGAGAATTGTTATGCATGTATGTTCTCTGATTGTCGTAGTCTGACGACAGCCCCCGCCTTGCCCGCCACGAAATTGGATAGCTGTTGTTACGGAGGAATGTTCGCTCGTTGTAGTAGTCTGACGACAGCCCCCGCCTTGCCCGCCACGGAATTGGCTAGCTATTGTTACGGAGGAATGTTCGCTGGTTGTCGTAGTCTGACGACAGCCCCCGCCTTGCCCGCCACGGAATTGGCTGAGAATTGTTATGCATATATGTTCTCTGATTGTCGTAGTCTGACGGCAGCCCCCGCCTTGCCCGCCACGGAATTGGCTGAGAATTGTTATGAATGGATGTTCTTTGATTGTCGTAGTCTGACGGTAGCCCCCGCCTTGCCCGCCACGGAATTGGCTGCGGGTTGTTACAAAGGGATGTTCTCTGATTGTCGTAGTCTGACGACAACCCCCGCCTTGCCTGCCACGGAATTGGCTAGCGGTTGTTACGCTGGTATGTTTCAACATTGTAGTAGTCTGACTACGGCTCCCGCCTTACCCGCCACGGAATCGGCTAGCGGTTGTTACACTGATATGTTTTTAGATTGTATTAGTCTGATGACAGCCCCCGCCTTACCCGCCACGGAATTGGATAGCAGTTGTTACGCTGGTATGTTTCAGGATTGTATTAGCCTGACCACGGCTCCAGTCTTGCCCGCCAAGAAATTGGCTCAGAGTTGCTACGATAATATGTTCGAGAATTGCGAGAAGCTGAACTATATTAAAGTGGGTTTCACTCAATGGGAATGTCCTTCAATGTTGAAGTCCGTCTCTCCGACCGGCACGTTCGTATGTCCAAGGAAATTGGAGGAAAAGTATGGTGATGACTATATTCCTGAAGGTTGGAAGGTTGTGAGGAAGAGGCGCATACGTTGATAGATTTTTTATCGTAGGTACAAGGTTTAGGACACAAGGCATGCCTTGTATTTATGCTGTTGTATCATAAAAAAAGGGACGTGTCTTGGCACGTCCCTTTCCTGTTATTATTCCACTTTGATAGGCAATCCTTCCAAGTCCAGCTTGGCGTTCTCGTCTATCGCCACGGTGCCCGCTTTCTTGATCACCACTTTGGTGCCCGCATGTTTCTTGGCGGTCTCTTTGGCGCAAGAAGATACGCAGTAGTCGTAGCACAATCCCACGAGATGCAACTCCTTTACTGGGCTGTTCTCCGGCAATACGTCGATTCCGTACTCCTCGACGCCTGGGTTCATTCCCTTGTTGAGCGTGGTGGCTCTTAGAAGCAGGTGGTTGAGCTCGTCGTCGATTTCAGCGCCCTTTTCGCCTTGCACGCAGTGGCTCGGCCACATGCCGCCTTGCGCCTTGAAAGAGCAGTGGTTGCCCGGGTGCCAGTCTTTCGTGAAGATGATCTGGTCGTAATCTTCGTTCTTAACCAACTCTAATATCGCTTTCTTCGCCTTGTTCCACTTCTCGGTTCCCACGCCTAAGCTGCCGTCGATGAAGTCGTTCTGCGCGTCGATGATGGCGAGCGCTTTCTGGGTAGGGACGAAGCAAGGCAGGTTGAGCAGTTTGCACTTCCAGCCCATGCCTTTAATTTTCTTCTCGATTTTTTGCGCGGTTTCAGGAGCCACATCCGCATATTTTCCTCTGGCGATTTTCTCCACGTCGGCGTAGGTGAAACCGAGGTTGTCCTCGTCAGACTTTCCGCACATTCCGTCAGAAGGGGTCTTCTTCACGAGGTCCTCAGGCAATCCGAGTTCCATGCCCAAGCTTACCACGTCGCTCACGAACAGGTTCGCCAATGGTGCGAAGTCTCCCGCTCCGTCGCCCCATAAGGTGAAGTAACCCATCAGACGCTCAGAGAGGTTTCCGTTGTTAGAGATACGGCAGTTGCCGATGATGGCGGCCACTCCGTAGAGCGTAGCCATTCTCAGTCTGGAAGGCGTGTTCGTCTTGAACTGCCCGCTTATTTCACCTTGCGTCTTCGCGAGGATTTCGTTGGTGAGTCCCTCGTAGGCGTCCTTGATGTTGATTTCGTACGCCTTGATTCCTAGAAAATCACACACCCTCTTAGAGTCCGCGATGTCGCTCTGCACGCCGTTAGGCATCATGACGCCCACGACACGCTCTTTGCCTAGCGCAGCCACGCAAGCGGCCGCTACCACCGTACTGTCTTTACCACCGCTGATGCCGATCAGCGCCTTAGTCTCTTTATCTCCGTTCTTTTCGAAATAGTCCTTGATCCAAGCGACCATTTCGTCTTTTATCTTTCTCATGATGTGATTCTTTTTATTGTTTTTAATTGTTTAATCTAATATTTAACCGAACAATCATCGGAATGTCCGTCGGAAGGATGAAGTGTTCTTATTCGATCATCTTCGTCAGTTTGGCGTGCTCCCACGCAAGTCTCATCATCACGTTGTAATCCTCCTCGAAGAGGATCTTTTCCATTTCGTCTTTTTTTGCGTAGATCGTTTCGAGGAACTCGTCCTCGTCCGGTCTGCTCTCCCCGTGTCCGTTCACCACGACATGGTAGCAAGTCATGCTGTTTTCCATGAAGGCCGGGTTAGGGCTGGCGGTATATATTTTGTTCACGCTGACGATGTTCTCCTTCTTGATGCCCAATTCCTCTTCCAGTTCGCGGTCAAGAGCCTGGCGGGCTGTTTCTCCCTCGTCCACCATGCCTGAAGGAAGTTCCACAACCCATTTGTTGACGCCGTGTCTGAATTGTTTCACCATCAAGAACTCATCTCCTTCGTTGAGTTGTACGATGGCGCATACCCAGTCTGGCGCTTTCATGGAGATGTATTTCCTCTCTATTCCTGCAGGGTCTATTTTCCTTGTCGTGATGAAGCTACCGATAGGCGTTTTGAGCATCACTTCCCTTTCTTTGATTTCCCAATTCATAATTTTTAGTTTTAAGTTGCTTATTCGTTGTGTTCCATTCTCCAGTCGATTGCTCTTTGGAGGTATTCTACATATTTCGGGTTCTTGCACATGCCTTTCCCTGGAGTGTCGGAAATCTTAGCCACGTCGCCACCGTTGCAGAGAGTCGTCTTCATGACGATGTTCAGTGCCGGCACGTCCGTGTCGTTCGCGATGAATGTTCCGATGCCGAAAGCGGTCTTCGCCTTTCCGTCGAAGTACTTCTTCAGTTTCGTGGCCTTTTCGAAGTTGAGGCTGTCGCTGAAGAGAAGGGTCTTCGTATTCGGGTCGATTCCTAATTTGTTGTAGTGCGCTATCATCTTGTCACCCCATTCGAACGGATCACCTGAGTCGTGGCGCACTCCGCTGAACACGGTCGCGAACTCTTCGTCGAAGTCGCGGAGGAAGCAGTCGGTCGTGATGGCGTCCGTGAGCGCCGTTCCGTTCTGCACCTTGTATTCGTTGACCCATGCTCTCATAGAGTATAGGTTAGAGTAGGCGGGGTTGATGGTGTGGTTGCCTTGTCCGACGCACATGATCCATTCGTGTGCCATGGTGCCTACAGGGATTAGGTTGTATTTCTTCGCGAGGAATACGTTGCTGGTTCCCACGAAAGTGGATTTGCCGTTTGTCTTCGCCTCTTTCAGGGCTTTGACCGCCATCTCTTGGCACTCTGCGGACAATCTTCTGCGGAGACCGAATTCAGAGAAGGCTCCGAGTTCGTAGATGTCCTGCTCCAACAAGTTCACCTTCTCTTTCAGCTTGCGCTCGAATTGTTTATACAACTCCTTGTAGTCGTATGCCATGCGGAAATAAACTTCGTTGACTATGGCAAGGGTTGGAATCTCATACATGCTGGTGTTCAACCAAGTTCCTTTGGCTTCGATGCTGAGACCGCACTCCGCATTGTCTGTGATTTCGAAGTCTTCGTATCTAGGGCGCCAGATGCGGAGAAAATCAACGTATGAGCCTTTTATCCATCCCTTTTTGACGATATTGCCGTCCTTGTCTCGTTTTACGCCGATATTGTTCAGGTATTCCAATTCCTCTTCGGTGAAGCTCAGTTTGCAATATTCCTTGAGTTGGTGTTTGATTTCTTCGATCATCTCCGATGTGAACTTGACGTCCTTGTTGCGGCATTTGAATGTCCATGTTGTCTTGTAACCGGGGAACTGATGAAAAATCGCTTGACCCATAGAGAATTTATATAGGTCTGTCTCTAATAAAGATGTGATAATTGCTTCCATACGCTTAGTATTTATTTGTTTTGTTTACGTGTCAAAATTACGCAATATTTTTTACATGGAAAAGTATTTCCCGTATATTGTGATGTAAAAAATGTTAAATTGATTATTTGTGGTATAATAGTGATTCTGAATGTCATGATTCTCTCTTTATCCATATATCAAAAATACGCTATTTTTTTTAGGTGGCAATCAATAGTTCATAGAAAAAGGGAGAATAATTAGTATTAATTGAAAAAACGCCCTTCCGTCAAGAGGGAAGGGCGTTTCACTATGTTTCCTGTTGGGTTCAGGTACCGTCTGTTATTTATCTTCCGATATGCCTAATTTCTTTTCCAGAATGTTTTTGGAAACGGGGTTGTTGGGGTTCGGGAAGTCCGCCACGGTCCGGAACCAAGTGGAGAAGGACCTCATCTTGTTCATTTTTTCCTCGTTTTCAGAGAATAGCTTGCATTCAGTCGGGAATGCTTCGCAGAAGATGAACATGTTGTAGGTGTCCCAGAATCCGGCATCGATGATTTTCTTATGCAATTTGAACAATCCGTTGCTGTAGACAGAGCTGTCCGCGAATTGTTCGGCTATGTTTTGCCTAAGTTTGCAGAGGTTCTCGAAACTGAACGTGTCCACGTTGGTTATCTCTTTCGCCATTGTCGCGGCCACTCGTTCGTAATGAACCTCAAAGTTTTGGTTGACTTTGGCGAGCGCTTCGAAATACTCTTTCCCTGTCGGATTTTTGCTCTTCAAATAAATGTAGTTCTTCTTTGTGAGCGAAATGTTTAGTGTGTCGTTTTTTGTCTCGAAGCATTTGTTGAGCTTGTCCACCATGGATTTGCTGAGGTTGATGCTGCGGGAAGATGTTGGCTCCAATACTCTGAGCATTTCTCCGTATATCAGTCCCCATACCGGTTCGTCTGAGCTTAGGTAAAGTATCGATGCCTTGAAATAGCTGGACGGGTACATCGGGTCGACCTCTATGCTTTTCTCATAGAATTTGAGGGCTTCGTCATATTTTTCTTGGATGAGGTATACATTTCCTTGTTCTGTATATAATCGTCCTGAATTAGGAAACTTCTCCAATCCTTTTTGGTAGCTTTTAAGCGCCTTTTGGGGTTGTTTAAGGAAATCGTAGGTGTTCCCTAACATTTGGTACAGCCTCTCGTCCGCTTCGGGATTTTTCTCCAACTTCTTTAAGATGTTGTTCGCTTCTTTGAATTTCCCTTGTTGGCAGAGTAGGTAGGTGTATTCGTAGTTGACGAGATAGTTTTTGGGATATTCCTTTAATAGCTTGTCCATGATGGTTTGGCTGGAATCGACCTCCCCATTGTCGACGAGCTCTATGGCGTGGCGTAGGTTCTCTTTGTCCTCGTTGGACAATGGATAATTCTGTGAGAATACGCTCAACGAACAAAATATGCTGGTCAACAAGAGCGTGATGCTTTTTTGTAGTGTGTTCATAGGAAAAACAGAATTTAAGGTGAAAAAAAGGCGGGACCACGTATAGTCCATGGTCCCGTCCCGTTTGTGTCATAAGTTTCTAAGCTCTTTCAGTAACGTCTGGTTCTCTTCAGGCGTACCCACCGTGATGCGGAGGCAGTTGCCGCAGAGTTGCACCGTGTGGCGGTTGCGGACGATGATACCTTTGCCGACCAGATGATTGTAGGTCTTGTTGGCGTCGTTCACCTTGACGAGGATGAAGTTCGCGTCGGTCGGGTATATCTTTTCTACAATCGGCAGTTTGCCGAGTTCCGTATTCAACGCCGCGCGTTCCTTTAATAGGGTCTCCACCCATGCGGAGATTTTCTCAGGCGCTTGGAGGGTCTCCAAAGCTTGCTTTTGGGTGAGGATGTTGACGTTGTAAGGATATTTCACTTTATTGAACAATCCGATGATCTCTTCCGAAGCGAAGGCCATTCCCATGCGTATTCCGGCGCTCGCCCACGCCTTTGAAAGGGTCTGCAGGACGATGAGGTTCGGAAATTCGTTGAGGCGTTTCAGCCAGCTTGGTTGGGAGGAGAAGTCGATGTAAGCCTCGTCGACCACGACGATGCCGTCGAACTTCTTGAGCAACGTCTCGATCTCCTTTCCGTCGAGGGCGTTGCCTGTCGGGTTGTTAGGCGAGCAGAGCCACATGACGCGGGTCTTGTCGTCCGCCTTAGCCAAAAGCGCTTCGGCGGAGAACTGGAAATGTTCATCGAGCGGCACGCTACGGTACTCCACGTTGTTGACGTCGGCGCAGACGCCGTACATTCCGTAAGTTGGAGCGATGGCTACCACGTTGTTCTCCTTCGGTTCGCAGAAGATGCGGTAGACGAGGTCGATCGCCTCGTCGCTTCCGTTGCCGAGGAAGATGTTCTTCACTTCGGTGCCTTTTATCTTCCGTATCTCCTCCTTCACCTTGAGTTGGAGCGGATCGGGGTAACGGTTGTAAGGTCCGTTGTACGGATTCTCGTTGGCGTCCAGATAGACGGAAGCCTCGCCTTTGAACTCGTCTCTGGCGCAAGAATAAGGCTTCAGTTGCCAGATGTTCGGACGAACGATATTCTTTAATTCAAACATATTCTCTTCTTTTTTTTGGGGGCGTTGTTTTGTCTCGCCCGGTTATTATTTCCTACGGAGCGTCACCGCGTTTTGGTGGGCGAAGAGTTGCTCGTTGCTTGCCATGATCTCGATGGCGTCGCCTATGCGGTTCAAGCCCTCTTTAGTGATCTCCTGGTAGGTGATTTTTTTGCGGAAACTATCGAGGTTCACGCCGCTGTATGCCTTGGCGTATCCGTTGGTCGGCAACGTGTGGTTCGTTCCGGAGGCGTAGTCGCCCGCACTTTCAGGCGTGTAGTAGCCTAGGAAGATGGAACCGGCATTGTCGATCTGCTCGGCGATTTCCCTGTAATTGTTGGCTGAAATGATGAGGTGCTCAGGAGCGTAAGAGTTGCTCAGCGTGATGGCTTCCTTCATATCCTTTACGATGAATATCTTGCTGTTAGCCACGGATTTGCTGGCGATCTCTTTCCTCGGCAATTTCTCCAACTGGATTTCAACTTCTTTCATCACTTTGTCTGCCAACGATTCGCTGGTAGTGACTAGGACAGCCTGGCTGTCCACACCATGCTCGGCTTGTGAGAGCAGGTCGGATGCCACGAATACCGGATTGGCGGTCTCGTCGGCGAGCACCTCCACCTCTGAAGGGCCCGCAGGCATGTCGATGGCCACATCCTTTAGGCTCACCATTTGTTTAGCAGCGGTCACGTATTGGTTGCCCGGACCGAAGATTTTGTAGACCTTAGGCACGCTTTCGGTACCGTATGCCATGGATGCGATGGCTTGCACGCCACCGATCTTGAATATCTTGCTGACTCCGGCTGTCTTCGCCGCGAAAAGCACGGCGGGATGAACTTTCCCCTCTTTGTTCGGCGGGGTGCAGAGGACGATCTCCTTACAACCTGCGATTTGAGCTGGAATAGCCAGCATCAGCACGGTGGAGAAGAGAGGCGCTGTTCCGCCCGGAATGTAGAGACCCACCTTCTCGATGGCTTTTGCCTTTTGCCAGCAGGTGACGCCCGGCATGGTCTCCACGCATGGGAGCTCTTGCGCTTGGGCGCTATGGAATTTCGTGATGTTTCCTTTCGCCAATAGGATGGCGTCTTTCAACTCTTGGGAGACGATTCCTTCCGCCTCCTTGATTTCCGCCTCGGTCACGACGAGCGAGGAGAGTTCCACCTTGTCGAATTTCAGTTCGTAGGCTTTGACCGCTTCGTCGCCCTTCTCCTTCACGTCGTTCAGCACGGTGCGGACGGTTTCGAAGAGCGTGGCGTTGTCGAATGTCGGACGGGCGAGCAGTTGCGCCCACTCCGACGCTGCTGGATATTTATAGATATTCATGACTTGTTTCTACGATTAAAGAATCATTTTTTCGATAGGGACAACCAAGATGCCTTCGGCACCGAGGGCTTTCAGTTGGCTGATGATGTCCCAGAATGTCTTTTCCGAGATGACGGAGTGGAGGGAAGACCAACCCTCTTTCACCAATGGAGTGACGGTAGGCGCCTTCATGCCCGGAAGGATTTGGCAAACCTCCTTGATCTTCTCGTTAGGGATGTTGAGGATGATGTATTTCTTGCCTTCCGCGTTCTTGTAGGAATCGAAACGGAACAGAAGCTCGTCGAGAATCTCCTTCTTCTCTCCGCTCAATTGCGGGTTCCCGATGAGGATCGCTTCCGATTTGAGCACTACTTCCACCTCTTTCAGGTTGTTGCTGACGAGCGTGCTGCCTGAGCTGACGATGTCGAAGATGCAGTCAGCCAAGCCGATGCCCGGAGCGATCTCCACGGAACCTGTGATGACGTGGATCTCCGCTTTGATGTTGTTCTTATCCAAGAAGTTTTGGAGAATGTAAGGGTAGGAGGTGGCGATTTTCTTACCGTTGAACCAGCTGAGGCCTTGGTAGTCCACCGCTTTGGGGATGGCGAGGGAGAGGCGGCACTTGCTGAAATCGAGACGCTTGATGAGGTCAGCCTTTTCGTGGCGCTCCACGTATTCGTTCTCGCCTACGATTCCGACGTCTGCGATACCGCTTGCGACCGCTTGCGGGATGTCGTCGTCACGTAAGTAGAGGATTTCCACCGGAAAGTTGGAAGCCGGTACTAAAAGGGTTCTCTTTCCTGAACTGATCTTGATGCTGGACTCTTCCAACATCGTCATGGTCTCTTCAAACAAGCGGCCTTTGGCCTGGACTGCAATTCTTAACATGTCTTTGATATTTATTTGTTTATTATTTATTTATTCAAAACGACTTAAAAAACAAAAGGCTTACCGAAATTCGGCAAGCCTTAATTTTATCGCATACACAACCGCTCACCGAATTTATCGTTGATAATGATGATGGTTATGATGGCACTTTGTGTTATACATTATTCCTTAAAATTGAAACTTTTGCAAAGTTAACTATTTTTTTCGAATGCGATGGTTTATTGCCCTAATTTTTTTTCATGTCACATTTTCAGCCTTCATGGTCTGTAACTTCCTAGCGTTTTTTTTGACTTATCGCATAGAAAAATTTTTATTTGAAAAGAAATGTTTTGTTTGTAGTTCAATTTGTTGTAATTTTGAAAATTGAATGGCTATGTGTGTCCGAGTGTGATTATGCTAGGAAAATAGCTGGTCGTGAGGGCTTTCCTCGTCGTTCAGGTGGTTGTTGACGCATTGGCTTTCAAAAGGAAAGAGTTGTTTTTTAGAGAATATGAATGGAAATTTTTATTGCATGCCGTTTGATTTCGCTTCCGCGGTGGAGGAGAACGGGGTGCCGTTGCGTAAATGTAGTGAGTTAGAGTCGATTGATCAGCATATTGAGTTGCTGATTAGTACCTATCCTGGCGAACATACATTTGATTGTGAGTACGGTACGGACATTTGGGAATTGGATTTCGAGAGGATCGTTTCAATGAACGCCTGGAAAACCCAGTTCATCGAATGCCTGATGAAGTCTATATCCAAGTATGAGCAACGAATCACCAATTGCCAATATCGTTTGAATGTGGAGGAGGTACTGAAGGAGAACGCGGTTGTGAATAATGTCAGTGTTAGGAAGAAAGTTGATATTTTTGTGGACGCTGTTTTGGCCTCGACGGGGGACAAATGTGGCTTCCGTTATACCCTTTATTTGGGTCCTTTGTCAAAAGATTGATTTTGTAGAAAAATATGGGAAACTATAAGGAAACTAAAGAGGAGATTAAGGACAGGATGATCAAGACCGCCTTGGACTACTGGAATGTGAAGAAGGTGGAGAATCTTGATCCGTTTATTCGTTTGTTGGTGGAGGCTCTGGCCATGCAGTTGCATGGCTTATCGGAGGACATTTCCGATATTGAGACGCGTGTGATGCGTCGCTTGAGCGAAATATTGTTGCCTGAGGCGCTTACGGTGGTGCACCCGGCTCATGCCATCATGATTTCTTATCCACTTGTGGATGGGTATTTGACGGATGTGAAAGCCGACTATTTGGTGAATCCGCCAGTCGCCACTAAAGAAACGGTCGCTTTCCAGTTCTATCCGGTATGTAGGACTCCGCTCCGCAAAATGAGTGTGAAGTCTTTGATTGTCGAGGGTAACGTTTATGAGGTGTTGCCTGACCAAAACAAACGCCTTTCGTTGCGTTTGGACCCTTCTCCTGACACAACTGGTAAAGTCTATATCGGTGTCTCCACCGAGAGTAAGACGCTTGATTTGGAGCACCTCTCTTTCTATGTGGATTTCCCTAACATGGATAACCGTAATGATTATTTGCATTTCCTTAAGTCCACTTCTTGGAGGTTCAACGGAGTGCCGCTTAATGTTAGTTGCGGGTTGTATACGGTAAACGACGGGGAGTCTGAAGGCGTCATGGCCGATTTCTTCTCTTCGAATGAGAACAATAACAGTGTCGACAAGAAGATCTTGGATTATTACCAATCCAGATACCTCACTGTAGACACTCCTCTGAAGGTCACCTATAATGATTTCAGGAAGGTGCCTATGGTCTATACGCCTAATTTGGAACAATACCAACAGGTTTGCTTGGAAGACTTGCTGTGGTTTGAGGTCGACTTCCCGTCCCACTTCAATCCTACGGTGTTGTCCGATTTGCAGATCTGCCTCAACACATACCCTGTCGCCAACAAATCTTTGAAGACGATATCCGCTTATGTGACGAAGGATTTTGGCGTCATGCCTTTGGAAGTCAACGAGGGAGAGTCCTTCTTCGATGTGGAGGATGTCTCCGATGAGTATGGCAAGTCTTATTGCCGTACCAGCGGGTACAAGGAGAGCGCCGCTGACCTTACATATACGTTGCGGCGCGGTGGATGCGAGTCTTTCGATAAGAGGGACGCGAGTGAATTGCTCCTTCGTCTGAAGACTCTTTTGGAGGATGAGTTGAGCACTTTCGCCTCTTCCGAGTTCGCCAAGAATACGGATAATGTAATGACCATCGAGAAGCTCCTTCAGAAGATTAACGCCATGCCTGGCGTGATCGATGGGAAGTGGGAGACTCCTTATTACCTCTTTGTGGAGCCGCCTCAAAAATCGACTTTATTCTACGTTCATTATTGGGCTTCTTCCGGCGCAAACGCAAATGGTTTGCGTATCGGACAGACTGCCATGGAGGGCGGATCGCTTTATTCCCTCGTCAGCCAATCCATGCTCATCACGCCTAGTATGGGCGGTAGGAGCATGCCTAACGAAAGGGAGTGCATCGCCCGCTTCAAGTATGTCTTGGGTAGCCGTGACAGGATTGTGACGAACAACGATATCAAGAACTTCTGTATCGCAGAGATGCCGGAACTGATCCGTGATGTCCGTATCGAGAAGGGTATTAGCCGCGGAAAGGAGCCGGGTCAAGGGTTGGTCCGCACAATCGATGTCCACTTGTCCCTCCTCAAACAGGTGGATGATAAACAGAAACGTCAGATTATCGAGGACTTCTACAACCACTTGGTGGAGAAGTCTCCGATGACATTTAATTATAGATTATTTATTGATTGATATGGAATCTCCATTAGCGTTGTATTTCGTTAATTATTTGCTGATGCCGGTCGTGATGCTCATTCTGGGCCTCATCGCGGTGTTGATAGCGAAGAAAAATGAGTTGTTGTCGAATAGGAAAGCGGTTACTTACGTCTTGTTGTCTTCCCTTTTCTTTTCTTTGTTCGGGGTGAGTGGCTTTTTTGGAATGGTCTTCATGCCTTCCATCTTTTTGTTCCTCCAGTTTCTTTTCTTGTTGTTGGGATTCGCCAATTTTAAGTTATTGATGCATTTCGCTGAGTCTTTGAAGGATAAGAACCCGTTGCTGACGCTTTTGGTCATCTTTGTGCAGGTTGTCATCGCATGGGCTTTGTTCGCTTTGATATTCAACTTGTCGAATGGCTTGCAATATGGGTACTGGGCCGCTACTCCGGTCATCCTGTTGTTCTTCATCCCGTTGTTCATTTATATGTACAAGGCTTACTTGGATATCCCTGCGGAGATTTACAAGATGCGTGTTTACAATTCGACGGAACGTTTCGAACCTCCTCAGGCTTCCATTGATATGGACCAATTGTTGGTTTGCGAGATCGAGGTTTCTCGTAACATCGGCGATAAGACCCCTATTCGTATTAAGGCGAAGACCACTAGGTCTTTTATCTTTGGTGAGTGGTTTGGCATGATTGTCACCGATTATAACACGAGGAAGGTGGACAAACAGATTGAGATCTGCAACGACCAAGATCCGTATGGTTGGATCTTCTATACCGAACAGTCTTTCATGAAGTCACGGAGATATGTCGATCCTGACCTCTCTTTCGAGGAGAACGATTTGGTGGAGAGTAACTTGATCGTCGCTAAGAGAATTCGTAAAATTAAATAAGATAATAAAAAGAAAAAATAATAGATAAGTTATATGAGTAATACAGATTTCATGCAGATTAACTGGAAGCAGGGAATGAGTGTTTCTTCTTCTCATTTCATCGCTACAGAGAACTTTTTGTTGGAGCGTGTCACTAAGAGTATGAAGGCTCTCCAAGATCGTTTCTCCTATGGTCTTTTGCCTATGGCGACCCAAGAGGATCCTTCCATTTCCATCTCCCTTGTGGGCACGAACGAGTTCGCTAAGGTTGTTTTGAATTCATATCACGGAATTACCCAAGGTGGTTACATAATCAACATGAACGCGGCTAACGACTCGGTTAGTTGCCCTTGTGCCACGGATGGAATGAGCTCCGAAAACGGTTGGGATGTCGTCCTCACCGTCTCTCCTTTCGAACGTAAGCCTTGCGGTGAACCGAATATGCAGGAGAACCCTCCTCGCTATCCTTTCGTGGAGCCTGAATATAAGTTGCAGGTCGTGGCTAGGGATAGGTCTATGATTAATAAATATGGCCCTTACGACGTGGTGGTCGGCTATTTGGTAAAGAAGGACACTTCTTTCAAATTGGACCCTACCTTCATCCCTCCGTCATTGGCGATGAACTCGACTCCTGAGCTGGCTTCTTTCTTGAAATCGTTCTCTAAGAGCATCTCCAACATCAAGAATAGCGTGGGTGTCATCATGGAAAAGGCTTATATCCAGGCCGAGAAAAAGAACAGCGCGACTATCATGGTCAATATCCTTGATTTGTGCAAGGAGTTGCAAAGGGCTTTGGCTTCCTTGTTCTTCAAATGGCACAACTATGGTATGTCTCTCTCTCCTTATGAGGTTGTGGAGCTCACCGCAAATATGGCTAGCGCTCTCTCGACGGCTTTGACGTTCTATACGAAGACTGATAAGGAGGATATCCTCAAATACTTCTACGAGTGGAACGGTATCCAACCTTCCTCTTTCGAACAGGTACTCGCTGAATTGGTCGCTTGCGAGTTCAACCAGAACCGCATCTCTTACTCCATGGCTTTGGTGGAGAGGGTCTTGAAGACTTTGGAGGATTTGTTCGTCAGCTTGAGTCGTCTTGATTATGTGGGTCAACATAAAGAGTCTATCGTTATCGGTGTAAAGGATAACGAGCAAGCTCCTTCTTCTAACAAATCATCTTGGTTAGAGTTATGATTCCGGAATCAGAGGAAAATCTTTATAAAAACACGCTTTATTCAAACTATAAGCCTGAGTTCGTCGCGGCTTGCATCGTCGAGAGCGGTTTCGAGACCGATGAGGTGCGCCTGATCAGGCAGGGGGTGAATAGGGGTGGAAAGTCCATCGATAAGATTTGCCGCGAGTACTCGCGTAGCAACTTCTCGCAATTCCTAAACGTCTATGCGAGGAAGCGCGGTCTCTACGACTCTCTTCCGGAGGGACTTTTCCATCAGCGTATGGATATCCGCGACAAGAAGAATAAAAGCAATGTCGTGGAATCCTTCAAGAAGGAGCGCGAGGTGGAACTCAACGCCCGTTTCTTCTTCAGCCCTTTCGAGATTTCCATCGATAGGATGCTTATCAATGCGCAGCTCTATGAGATGCGTCTTGAGAAGCAGAACAAATACGATGATTTCGTCCGTTTGTGGAGTTCCAATTGGTCGTTCCTCCGCGGACTTCCTTTGAACAAGTCGTTGTTCCTCATCGGTTTGTTGTCGCAAGTTTATAGGTTGACCACTCCGGAACATGTTTCCGGCGCTCTTTCCGCCATATTGGATTGTCAGGTGGATATCCATGTCACATACAAGTCCATGACTATTGAGACGGATTGTAATTGGGTGCTGGGAACGAATCTGTTGGAGGTGGATTCCGTCATCGGAGAACAAATCGAGGACGCTTTCCCTGTTATGGAAGTCAATATTAATGGCCTCCACCGAAACCAGAAGAATTTGGTCTTGGAGGGAACCGCCGCCCATAAACAGTTCTTGGAACTCTTGGATCTCTTTGTCCCTGCCGACGCTGAAGTCGTGTTCAACACGACGGTGGCTCCTGAGGATTCGATGTTTTTCTTGTCTGATTTGCCGGAATTGGCTCCGGTGTTAGGTCTTACTTCAACGTTGTCATAATGAAAGCTTTAAACATTAAGGAGGTTTTACTCTCTCATCTGAAATTCGCCGCTTATTTGGTCGTGTTGGTTATCCTTACCTTGTTCTCCATATTCGCTTTTATGAAGACTTCCGAGGCGGAGGTGAGCGAGATTAAGCTGAAGTCTGGCGATAGTGAGAAGATTTTTGCGGAACAGGTCGATATTTGCGCAAGTTACCAGGAGATACTTGATATCTACCACCGCTTCGATACGAAGGAGGGTGAGGTGAATTCAGAGGAACTGAAGAGGGCGATCGCGGAAAGGAAAAACCGTCTCGCCTTGGCTATCGATCAAGTCCAAGATAAGGACGTTCAGGTGCATAAACTTATGTTCTCGAAAATCGACGGACTTATGATCCAAAGGGATTCAATCACTGCCTTGAGGAAAGAAGAAAACGCTAAACGAAAGGCTTTGTTGGATTGTAATAAGGAATATCGTAATAAAAAGAAGGATATTGATTTAAATAAAGTAAATGGCAGAAAATAAATCAAACAGATTGACGGCTAAGGAAAAGACCTTGGGATTGTTATATATGATCTTTTTGTTCCTTGTCGTGTCCGGCTCTTGTGCTTATATCATGTTTTTTTCCAACCCGGATTTCGCGTCTTCCAGTGGTAAGGTTCTTGCTTTGGAACGCCTTAAGAGAGTCAGTGATTTCCAGGATTTCCAAAAGGATAGGATGGAGAAAATCGAGGCGCTGGACGCTAAGGTCAATGGTATTAACCCTGGCTTGATCGCCTCTTTCGAAAAGAGCGACGTCAATTACACGTTGGGCGAATTGAGAAAGGATTTCGAAGACCATCGTTACGATGAGCGTTACCGTATCTTTTCTTTGGTAGCCAGGTTCTATGAGTACAAGATGTTCACCAAGGAACGTATTTGGGCTTCCCAAAAGAATATTGAACATTTTTCCGAGAAGTATGACTTCTGCGAGGGTTGTATTGAACAGTTGAACCAACAGTGATTCATCGTTTGGCAAGAACCATTGCCTCATCCGGGGATGACGGACTTACGCGTCGGCGACCTGCTGTCGCTTTTCTTGTTTCTCTCCCCTTCGTATGGGTAGCGGTAGCCAGTTCTTGGGTTGTATATGTTTTTTGAAAAATTTTTAATTTAGGATGGATAGAATATTTTCGAAAGGTACGTTGATGGTTTTTGGCATTGCGGTTATTGTCATCTTATTGTCGACTCTGTTCCGTAGGTGCTCTGGGGAGCCCATGATCCGCGCTTCCGTCTCCGCTAAGGAGATTACCTTGGGTGAGCCTATCTTCTTCGCGGATAGTACGCCGGGCGCTAAAACCGTGATTTGGGAGTTCGGTAACGGTGACTTCTCCGGTGACCGTCGTGGCTCTTATACATATGCGGCTATCGGTAATTATAAGATTCGTGTGCGGGTCGATTCCAGGATGCAGGATTTCGTGGTGAAGGTGCAGTCCGCTAAACAGGAAAAGGAACGTCAGTTTGTTAATATACTTGCCCCTAGTTTCGTTTTGAAGAACGAGAAGGTGGTCTTTATGGCTGAAGGTGATGCGGACACGTGGCGTTGGAAGTTCGGTAACGGTGGTCCTGAGGATTCCAAGGAGCGTAATGTGATCGTCACTTTTGATAAGCCTGGCGATTATAAGGTTAGCTTAATGTGTTCCAATATGGAATATCCTGTTTACCATGATATCCATGTGGAGGACGACGCCATCGGAAGGAATAAAACTTCAGTTGGTGGAACGCCTCCTGAGGAGCTGATCCAGAAATATCTCCAGAATATTATTGACCATCAGGGTAAATACAACGATAACTATAAGCATATTCTTGGATTGCTGAATGGCAACAATAAGATGATTGTCGTCGTGAACAACATTAACGAGAATGATATCTCATCTTATTGCCAAGGTTTGTCGATCATGGGCAAGCAAGACGGAACGTACATCGAGCAGGTGGTGCGTGATATGGATGGTAATCGTATCAAGAGGTTGTTGGTTTCCCAAAAGAAGACCAACTGATCCTAGTCCCTTTTGATATGTGATTTCGGTGGCGGCCGCATTTTTAGGCGGTTCCCATAAATAGGTTGGCCATCGCTTTTTCATTAATGCTTTTTAATGGGAAGAATATTTTCTTTAGGGACAGTTTTAGTTTGGGGAATCATGGCTCTTGTCATCTCCTTGGCCTGCCTATTTCGAGGGTCTCTCGTTAAGCAGGAAATTCGTGCTGCCGTTTCCGCCAAGGAGGTGTTATTGGGTGAACCTATATTTTTCTCTGATAGCACACTCGGTCGTAAGGAGTTGATGTGGAATTTTGGTAATGGTGATTTTACTACTGAATATCGAGGTTCATACACTTATCCTGCCGCAGGCGTTTACGTAATTAGTTTGACGGTGGGTGAGCAGACCCGGACTTTTGCCGTGAGGGTCAAGGATGAAAAGGAGGAGGTGCGACAACCAGTTCGGATTCTTGCTCCTTCTTTGGTGTTGAGGAATGAGCGTGTGGCTTTGAGGGGTGACGGTGATGCCGAAACTTGGTTTTGGATGTTGGATGGCAAATGTCTCCAATCGCGAAGCAAGCAATATATCGCCCAATTTGATAGAGTAGGTGATAATCGGGTCTATTTAATTACGGATGGCAAGGATACCACTACAACAGATATTCATGTGGTCTCGTTAGGGTATGTTTGTGACCTCCCTGCTCACGATCCTTCAGTAAGGCATTTTTTTAGAGATTCCCAAGAAGAGGTTCGTTACCTTATGCAAAGGATTATCGACCAAGAAGGCAATTTTAACGGACAATACAGACGCATTCTTTATTTAGTGCGTAATACTAATGTAGTTGTCTTATTGAACAACGAGATAGAGAACGATCTCGCTTCGTATTGTTATGGATTGAAGCTCTTTGGCAAAAAGGAAGGCCTGGTCATTGAGAAGGTCATTTTTGAAAAGGAGCCACATTGCGTTAAAAGATTGTTGGTGACTCAAAGGCAAACCAAGTGATTGGGAGATTTCCTGATTTTGGTGCGTTGGTAAGAGTCTCTTAGTATAGCGGGATGTGTGGAAAATATGATTATGGTCATCTTTTCTTCATGACTTGCTTTTATTGATAGGAAAGACATTAATGGATAGGATTTTTTCAAAAGGGACTTTGATGGTCTTGGGAATCATGGCTTTGGTCATCTTCCTTTCGACTCGATTCAGCAGATGCTCTGGGGAACCGGGCATCCGCGCTTCTGTATTCCCGAAGGAGGTATTCTTGGGCGATCCTATTTTTTTCTCGGATAGCACGGCTGGACGGAATCCGGTTGTCTGGGAGTTCGGTAATGGTGATTTCTCGACCGATCGTCGTGGGTCATATACATATCCTGCCGTCGGAAACTATAAGATCCGTTTGAAGACGGGTTCCCAGTCCCAGAATTTTGTGGTGCAGGTTAAGCCGGTGAAGAAGGCGCAGGAACGTGAGCCGGTCCGGATCATCGCCCCTTCTACGGTGGTGAGGAATGAAATTGTGCTTTTTATGGGTGAAGGGGATGCCACCGGTTGGCACTGGAAGTTCGGTGGCGCTGGGCCAGAGGACTCCAAGGAGAGGAATCCGCTCGTTAGCTTTGATACGCTGGGTCGTTTCAAGATAAACTTGATTACGGATAATGTCGAATATCCGATTCCCCATACAATCCTTATTGTGCCGGATGTCATCACGGTTGATTCCTCGGCGAAGGGTAATGATGTGATTAAAAAGCATCTGCAGGATATCGTCGATAGATTGGGTTCTTTCAATGGACATTATAACCAAATCGTAGGTTTGTTGAAAGGCAATAATTTGACGACGGTCGTCGTGAATAATGAGGTGGAGGAGGATATCAACTCCTATTGCAACCGTTTGAAGATTATGGGACGTCAGAAGGGAATCTATATTGAGGATGTAATCATCGATAGGGATGACGATGGCAAACATATCAGGAGGCTGTTGGTCACACAACGCCAAGTGGAGTAATTTAAATTAAATATAATATATTTTTGAGAAATGGCTAAAATGAGAAGTGGCGTATGGATTCTGTTGGGTTGCTTGGCTACGGTATTGGTTACCGCTTGCGCACCCGTAAATTCGCATACGAGAATTAAGAAAACGCCAGATGAATACACTCGCAATTATTGTTGCGGTGAAGTGAATGTTCCTAAATCGGTGGAGAAGAATAGCCCTTGGTTGGTTTACTCCGATAGGGACAAGAACCCGTCCTTCTTCAATCCGGGTGGTAAGGTGAAAATGAAGGAGGCTACTTATTTGGAGGCTTTCGCCGTTATCGACGAGGAGGGTGAGTATCTTGAACTCGTCAAGTATGACCCTGCCGTATTCGAGGGCCGCAAGGTGAAGGATCCGGCTAAGGCTGAGTATTATGGTTGGATGAAGAAGGATAACCTGATTCTCTCTTCCCGCGCCATGACGGACGTCGCTACTGGTTTCATCATGAAGATGATCACGATGTTCAGGGATACGTTCCCTTTGTCCCGCACGGATGAGTATTTCTCTAACGACTCGTTGGTCCTCTTCAGCGAACCTGAATTGATTAACCCTATCGGTATGGTGCCTTTCCAAAAGCCCGTCTACTTGGCAAAGAGAAGCTTCGATAAGAGCAAGTGCCTTGTGATCGGTAAGGAGACTATCACTCCGGAGAATTCTACCGAACTGATTTCCGGCTGGATCTCTTCTTCTTTGGTTATCCCGATGGGCGAGATGCTCTACGCCGATTTCTCGGGCATGCCGATCCAGGATGTCTCTTTCATCAAATATGACGGCGGCAGTTATCCTGTTCCGAAGACGAGCTACGCCCGCTATTTCCGTCCTTTCAATTTGCCGGATTTCATCGGTTTCAACCCTGTTTATTCCATTAGGGAGGGCAACGATGACGTGGTGACCGTAAAATCGACTGTCCCTGTCTCTTTGATGAATGATGAGAACAACAAGGTTGCCAGCCTTGCCGCTTCCCCGATCTCAAGACCTTATTACGAGGACCTCTCCCGCGACTTGAAGCATATTAACATTATGGTGGTGTTTTCCGGACAGAGCCAAGTGCACGAGAAGTTCGAACAGTATGTCAATTACATACAAAAGTTGAACGGTATCATTAAGAATAACACGAAGGACTTCTCTTTCCGTCTCGGTTACCTCGTCGGTTTCGATGGAAGGAACTCAAGGTTGGCTAAGTGCAAGCCGAAGGAGAACGTCGCGGGTGTTTTGGCTGCGTTGGAGAAGTATGCCGACGACCGTACCAGACGTAAGGCTACTTATGATACTGACGCTTGGGGCGCATTGAAGAATGGTCTGAAGATGTTGCATCCTTATAAGAACGAGGAAAACATCATTATCCTTATTGGTGAAAACGGTAACCAAAAGGAGCAGATCGACGACGCTTTGGTTAATGAAATCGTTAAGGTGAACGGTCATATCGTGGCTTGCCAGTTGTATGCGAACAAGGGTAACACGTTCAATAACTTCGTCCTCCAAGTCGAGGACATGATCTCTCGTTCCGCTGATAAGTTGTGCCAGGATAAGAAAAAGATGTTGGTCCACTCTTCCCAGTTGACCCCTACTAACCGTTATAAGGAGTTCGCTTCCAACGTTTATGGTTTGGATTATCCTAAAAACGCGATGGTGCCAGGTTGGGTGATCTTCCCTAAACAGAAGGAGAATCTTTCCCCTGACTTGCTGATCGCCTATACCGATTCGATGATTCATAGCGTGCAACGTGATGCGGATAATATCTTGAATAGGATCCAACTCTCCTTCAAGGAGGCGGGCGTGGGTCACACTGCCATCAACCCTATGTGGTTGCGTTTGGGCGAGATGCCTTCCGACTTCCAAGTCGCTCCGAACATCTTCCAACCGCTTGTCGCAATGAATCCTCACACGAATTTCTCCGTCAACATGAAGGTGGAGATGTCCAAACTTAAGATGGGTAAATATGTCCTATTCCTCTCCGAGGCTGAATTGGCACGTGTCCGCTCGTACATCAACGACCTCTTGGCGGTGCGCGTGGACTATAAATACACGGGCTCCAGCAACAAAAAATCAAAGGACCGTAACTGCCCGGATATGATGAGGGCTCCTCGTCCTATTTCCGCAAAGAACGGTCACCATCAGTACAATAGCACCAAAAAGGTACGTAAGCATATGCAAAAGGCTTACATCCGTTGGTCCCAGGATGAGAAGGTCTATCCTATCAAGAAGAAAAAGCTTAAGAAGATGTCCCTCTCCAAGAACCAACAACAGGTCATCTCCATCCCTTCCTTCGAACCGCTCTTGTTCTCTACGACTGTCAAGTCGTTGAGGAGAAGCATGACCGACGAACAGTTGGATAGGTTGCAGGATTACCTTGCCGAGAAGCAGAAGGCTTTGGAGGAGGCTATCGTCTCTGACTGCAAGTTCGAGTTCAATGGCCAAGTCTACTATCGTGTGGATGGCGTGAACTTGCCTTGACGCATGTCGTTCGAGTGAAACAACAACAAAATATGTTATTATATGGATTTTTTGAATTTAAACAGTGAATTGCAGACCGCCATTCGTATCGCCAAATCCTTGGCGCGCGAATATGGTAACGCGAAGTATACTCCTGCGCATTTACTTAAGGCGATGTTGCATAAAGAGGTGGGTTTGGCCTCGTTTGTCGATTCTATCGGCAAGGACTCCGCTTATGTGGAGGAGTGGGCTGAAATCCGTATGGAGGAGTGCGATAAACTCTCTGGCGTGGGCGAGGTCGAGCCTGATAGCAAGATCTCTTCCGTATTCGAGGAGGCGGATAACGTCCGCTTGAAGTTGGGATTGCTGGAGATTTCCCCTATTTGTACGTTGGCTGCTTTGGCTCGCCCTGAGGTGGGCTTCACCGTAGACCAACTGAAGTCTTTCCCTATCCGTGAGAACGATGTGTTGGGCTATTTCTTGGAGGGCTCAGGTTCCCAGAAGGCCAACAACGCTAAGATGGAGTCCCTCTCTAAGGAGGCTGCTAACATCGCTGCTGGAAAGTCTACCGCTAATCTCCAAAAGTATTGCGTCAATAAGACGGACGCTGCCCGTGAAGGCAAACTCCACGCCATCGTCTGCCGTGATAACGAACTCCGCCAGATGGAGGAAATCCTCGGTCGCCGCGGTAAACCGAACGTGATGGTGACGGGTGATTCCGGTGTGGGTAAGACCGCTTTGGTCGAGGGGCTCGCCTTCGATATCGTGAATGGTAAGGTGCCTTCCTTCTTGGAGAACACCGAGGTGTGGGAGCTCGACTCGGGCGCACTCATCGCGGGCGCCACTTACAAGGGTGAGATTGAGGACCGCTTGAAGAACTTGATCAACGAGCTCCGCCAAGAGGAGCGTGTCATCCTCTTCATCGACGAAATCCATGTCCTCCTTGACGCTAAGCAGGGTAACAGCGGCGCAGCTAATATCTTGAAACCTGAATTGTCGAAGGGTGACCTCACCGTGATCGGTGCGACCACCGTCGACGAATACCGTAAGCTCATCGAGCCTGACCACGCTTTCAGCCGCCGTTTCGAGGTGCTGCAACTTGCTGAACCGAACGTGGACGACGCTGTATCCATGGTGAAGTTCATGCAGAAGAGCTACGAGGAGTTCCATAAACTGAACGTGGACGACGCTACGCTCTCTGAGTGCGTGCGCATGGCGAAACGTTATGTGAAGGACAGACGTTTGCCGGATTCCGCCGTCGACTTGCTGGACCGTACCATGGCTTCCGTCAAGATGGTGAACGAATCCACCGCTTCCGAACAGGCTTGGTTGGCTCAGGAGCTCAATAAGCTCGAACAGGCTAAGGCCGAACTTTCGGACGACGAGTTCTTGACAAAGACTATCCGCCTCCAGACGGATGTGTTGAGCCGCTTGAGCCCTATCATCCAAGGTATGGTGGACTATACCGCCGAGAAGACCAACGACGGTCAGGCGCTCTTCGATAAGTTGCGCAAGCTGAGCGACGATTTGGCTGAGATTTCTAAGACGAAGATCGAGAAGGTCACTCCTGATCATGTGGCTGCCGTAGTGGCTAGCAAGACGGGTATTCCGATCGGTAAGATCAAGACGGGCGAGAAGGAGCGTATCCTCAACATGGAGTCTATCTTGATGAAACGTGTCGTGGGTCAGGACCGCGCGTTGAAGTCTTTGACCGACGCCATCCTCGAGTCACGAAGTGGTATGAACAAACCGGGACAACCTATCGGTTCCTTCTTCTTCCTCGGTCCTACCGGTACAGGTAAGACGGAGCTTACGAAGGCTTTGGCTGAGGCGTTGTTCAACGACGAGAAGGCGATGATCCGTTTCGATATGTCCGAGTTCAAGGAGGAGCACTCCGCCGCATTGCTCTACGGAGCGCCTCCGGGATACGTCGGCTACGAGGAGGGTGGTCTGTTGGTGAACAAGATCCGCCAGCAACCGTACTCAGTGGTTCTCTTCGACGAGATCGAGAAAGCGCATCCTTCCGTGTTCGATATCTTCCTGCAGATCCTGGACGAAGGTAAGTTGCACGACCGTTTGGGCAAGGAGGGAGACTTCTCCAACGCCATCATCATCTTCACCTCTAACGTGGGAAGCGAATGGATCTCCAAGGAGTTGTCGGAAGGCAGGGTGCCTACGACGATGCAGATGATGGAGGTCATGGGAGGACACTTCCGTCCGGAGTTCCTGGCGCGTCTCTCCGAGATCGTTCCGTTCTCTCCTATCGGGGAGTCCATCCTGATGCAGATCTTCGAGATCCAATTCCAAGGCTTCCGCAAGCTGCTCACCGCCAAGAACATGGACATCGAGCTGACGGAGGAGGCGAAGCACATGCTGGCCTTCAAGGGCTTCAACCCGAAGTATGGCGCGCGCCAAGTGTCGGGTGTCGTCCGAAATTACCTGCGACGGCCGGTGTCCAGGATGATCCTTTCTGGGGAGCTGGCCAACGGAGACCTCCTGAAAGGAGATTTGGACGAAGAACAAAATTTATCATGGAATGTTGTCCATAATTAAAAATTTTTATTATATTTGCCATCACGAATACGAATTGTCGTGGTGGCATTTATATATTATTAATAATTAAACGTAAAATTCTATGTTTGGATATCAAGTAATTCTAGAAGTCGGGGGGGAGAAGTACGACCTAGTCGACACCGAGTTCGCCTTTATGCAAGCGGCTGATGATACTGGAAAACCTCAGGGAGAGGTTTATTCGGGTGCAATAACAATGACTTACCCCAACCTGCCAACCAATGGACTGATCAATTGGATGATGAACGCCCGCAAATACGAGGATGGCGTGATCACCACATACGGGGAGGATGGTACACCTATGCAAAAGTTGGAGTTCAAGCAGGCCACCTGCGTAAGCATGAAAATAAACTATCAAGAAGCTGGTTCGACATATGCATCCTGTCAATTTATGATAGTTGCAAATAAAATCAATATAGGGGATGTAGTGGTTGACAATGAATGGACAAGATTTAAAAACTGAATATTATGGGACAAACTTATTTCGCGTCAGATGCACCAGACGTAAACTTGGTTGCAGAATTGCATTTGGATGGGAATGTATATGAACTCGAGCGATTCAGCACGGATTTCACACAAGGAATTTCAGAAAGAAACATGGAACCAAAAAACGAGGTGAAGGGTGGCACAATAGTCATATCCATGACTCGGGTTCCAGATAACTCACTGCTCCAATGGGCGGCAAGCAAATGGATACGAAAGAATGGCGAGATTGTGTTCAAAAATGAGACATCAACCCCTTCACTAAAAATCCAATTCGAAAACGCCGCATGCATCAATTTCACCCAAAATTGTGGAGAAGGTGTGGGAAGCTATATCTCATTGACATTCACGTCAGAAAAGCTAAACATCAATGGCACACCTTTAGACCAAGAATGGGAGGAGTAAGTTATGCCCAAAAACACTCAGTGCATCCAGCTCAAGGACCTGAAAAAGAGTAAAAAACTTGCCTTAAACCAATACGATGTTGTAGGATATGGGCGAGCCTTCTCTCATTTTGAGGGAGGAACCCATGTCATGAAACTTGACATGAATCCACAAGCAGTGGCACAATCTTTCTGTCAAGCGGAAACTGAATTCAAAAAAGCTCTATACAATTCAACCAAAAGTTTTTTACCTGACATAAAAAGTGACACCATCGATTTTAAAATATATGTCACCATTTCTCCCCTAAATGAAAGCACATATACATATTTGTATAATTTCATTTTGGAGTTCAAGCATGCACTTCTCACAGAAAAAATAGATGCCTCCCTATTGGATTTAACAACCAAGTTGCAAGACCTGAGGGAGAAGATTATCAACAACTTCAAGTTGACCAAGAAACAATGCAAGCATTTCGATTTCGACCATGCAAAAGGTGTAATAAACAGATACAATCTATCTAATATTCAAAAAAATTCGCCAGTCCTTTCCGCAGTAGAAGGTAGATTTAATTTGTCATGCGTAGATGTCAATAATATCACAGACATACAGGAACGATCTAAAAATATAGATGGCACTCACAATAAATTTGTCCATGAAGCATATTGCAGAGGGGCAGCTGATGACATGATAGCAGAATCAATAGCCAACCTCACCGATATAAAGAAACGACTATCAGATATACAATGTGCAGCAGCAGACAAGAAAAATGGTGAAATAAATGAAGATGTACTATCTATTTGCCTTCAAGGAGGAACAGCAGAAGACGCCATGGAAAAACTTGGGTTAGACGAAAAAACATTTTACAGTCGTTTTCCCAACTTTTACAAATATGACCATCCATTTTGGACCCAAAGACCAAATTTTGGGAAAGAATTAACTACTAGTCTGTTTTTGGGCTATGTTCCTACCGTAAACACTGCAGCCAGTGTATGGTCAATATTCAAAGACCTAAAAAAAGTCATATGGGATGGTGAATATACAAGCTCCAACATCATTGATTTTTTCGTTGACTTACCTACGGTTGTTACAGGTCCTGTGGGTACAATCTTCACTTCTTTAGGAATATATAGATCTATGGCAAAAAAACACGAGGCATACAAAAACACAAGGATCAGTATTCCGAAAGAAATAGCTAAGGTTAAAGAGGAAGATATATATCTCGCTAAATATAGAGCAATAAGGAAAAGAGTGAATCCTAAACAAGATGAAATAGATCGTTGGGTAGACAACGATAAAAATCCAATAGATTCGAAAAAATCTTATTGGGTTGATCACGATGCAAAATTGGAGCCTGAGGGATCTACTACGACAAAAAAGAAGACGAGAAAAAGGAAATAAATCGCATATCGAAAAATTGCATAAGATCAACAAAAGCAACAAATTGAATCAGGATGAAGAAAAACAAAAAACACAAACAAACAAATCCACAATCCCAACCAAAGAAGGGAGAACAAGGGGATGCGCTTCTGCGCTTTTGGTGTGAAGGAATCGTGAAGACAAGTGTCGAAGATTGGCGGACATCTTCCTCCCCCTATAAGAGAAAAGTGTACCTGGGGTTGTTGGACAACATGTTGGCACTAGGGGCGATCGCCTTCTTTTTCTACTGGATAGAATGGATCTATTGTAGCAATGATAGCTTTGCCACTTTTCTCTCAGAAACATTTAATGAAGGTTTAAGTTCCAAATTGGAAGGGATTGCGCTCTTGATTCTTTGCTTATATTTCATCTGGAGACCATTATTCCTATATGGCTCATCACATACACAGTTTATATTTAGGAAAGAGAGGTTTCTTAGATACACCATAAGATTTGTTCTCTTTTGCGTGGCGGCAATACCCATCACAAAGCTATTATACCTTAGTGGTAAACTGAACCAAGTGTCGTATGAGTTTACATCAAATTATACTTCAATATTCGACGTTTATCTCAAACGTGCAAATAGATTTTTAGCCACTCCATTCATAGTGAATTTATTACGCGCATTATTCATCATATCCATTTACTTTTTAAGAAAATTCTTCATAGCGGACAAGGACAATGACAAACTTCCTTTCAGTTCATGACGTGCTTTAGGCACAGATAACCAAACGGATTAAGAACCCGACCACTCAGCGGGCCCCTAGTCAACTACCCTAATGGATTACCTTTGCCTAGCAAATGGGAAGAAACAAGAGTCCATCATTCAATTCTATCAATGTCCTAAAGCATGAAGACCCTTTTAAACAGCGCATTAGATTCACACATAAGCAGTGGAATGGAGGAACTGAACATTTGGGTGGCGTTCAAACGCTTCCTGAACCTGCTGGACAACATATTCGCGGCAGGACTATTCAGTTTTTTCGTGGCGTGGACGGCCAACTATTTGGGATATAATGCGGAGTTGGACTTGGGTAGCTCCATCAGCAAATCCCTCACGGAAATCATTCCACACTCCCTTACGGATACACTCTACTTCCTCCTATACCTGTGCGCTTTCTGGAGAATCGTAAGAGTGACAAAGGTCATGCCCTTTAACCGGTATGTCAATAAAACCATACTTGTCGTATGCGCCATAATATTTGTTTTCTTCACCCTCACTGTCCCAGGATTCATTTACCTCGACGAGCAAAGAGGCTTATGGTTAGGGCAATCAGAAGAAGAAGCGAGACTTACCGACAATCCCTATTTCGTCGTGGGTCTTCGATGGGGGATGTTTTGGTCATTGTTTGCCTATCGCAGGATCTTTCTGAGGCACCAAATCAGCGAATGGGAGATTCCCAGTGATTACCGCTCACTATACGATGAGTTCCGATTGAAAAAAATGGAGAAAGAATGTGACGAGATGTTAAAAAAAATGGAGGAAAGAGCGAAAGCATTGAATAGGGATGTGGCACAAGCATCCGGGACAGAGATGGGACAAGCTACGGAAAGGAAAAAGAAGAAGAAAAGGAAGAAAAAGAAATAAGGGAATCCATGGCGGTTCCATGATTGGACGCACCGGGTTCCTACAAGACGGCACACATATTATAAGATAATTGCCATGAAACAATTTCAATATCGTTCACATAATCGCGAATAAATATTTTATAACAATATGCCAAAGTACAGTTGCAATGATTCGGAAGCATCAGGGTGGCGTGATATCTTTGACCTTTCGACGGACAAAAAGATCAGCTACATGATAGAGGACCTCTCCGCATGGGTGGTTATAAAACGCCTCTTGATCGTGGTGGACAATGTGGTCGCGGCCCTTCTTTTCGGTTTCTTTTGGGAATGGTTGAAAAATCACCTGGGGTATGATTCGGCAGGGTGTGATTTTTCATGTGCGATCAACAAGTCTATCGATGAGATCGCATCCAATCCCAAGGGAGAGATACTATACTTTCTAATGTATTGTGTACTATTCTGGCGACCGGTAAGGCTGACAAGGATGATGCCATTGAGCTATTACTTCGCACACAAACTGGGTCGGTTGATGCTGGCTGTGATTGCAATGTGTGCTGTGTTTATCGGGATCTTATATTGGAGTTACCCCAGTGAAATATTTTATCCTCGCTCTAATATTGTCGAGGATTATCCATATGTAGTTACAGTTATATTAGTGAGTGCCGTGATTTTATTGCTTTTCTATCGCCGCCTGTATCTGACTTATTATATCACAACGAAATGGTGTCCATTGCGAACATTGGGGTTGGAAGAAAAGATAGAGGAGACATGGGAAGAGAGACATGGGAATGGACTCCTATGGTAGAATCCTGCCGCCAAGAAGGCTCAAAGAATATAAATTGCCCGACGTTAGGATCCCTTTGCCTGTTAATAAGGAATAAATGGTCGCATGGTGATCGCTTGTAAATATCCGGTGGAACAGTGGGAGCACCGTGTCGCATAGGATACCCTCTCCGCTTTTTTATGAAGAAACCGCAAAATATAGAGACATTTGACTATCTTTGCCAACGAATACTTGTTTAGGATGGAAAATTACAATCGACATATAGATACAGAACAAACTAACAGTCTAGAACCACAGCCCCAACAGGAAATGGAGGTTGAGAAGAATTCATGCGGAGAGAAATGGTGGGTGAGGCTATTTAGGAAGGAAGAGGTTGAGGAATGGAGGTCATCATCCAAATGGCATAGGTTTAAAATGCTGGTGATCGGCATACTGGGCTTGATAGATAATTTATTGGCGCCTATCGCAATGGCAGGCATCATTCTTTATGAGCAATGGTTGCTTTCGGATGGTGAGGATTTTGCCTCTTTTGCCGCAAGAAGATCAGAAGAGTGTTCTGTTTATTGGTGGTTCCCGATTGTATTTATATTTGCAGTACTTTTTATATATTTGTGGACGTGGAGACCCTTACACTTATATGGGATACCCGATGTACGTTTCATATTCAGCAAGAAGAGAGTATTAAATTATCTGTCGGCATTAGGTTACTTGTGTATTGCTGGGTTAATCAGCGTTGTCGGATTATATATCCGCTCTTATTTCGAAGAAGACAGCTCAATTTGGATCGTTTCCGAAAGGGCGAAAAATGTTTTATCCGCATCTTTCCCATTGTATCTTCTGAACACTATAACCTTATTTTTCCTCGTCTGGCTAAGAGTGTTCCTTAAGGCAGATAAAGACAGTGATGGACTTTGGTTTTGGATTAGATTTTAATCTCAGGACCACCTTTGTCCATCAAAACGACAAAAACGCGGGAAAGAATATATGAGGAAAAAAAGGAGAAAACATCAAAGAAATAAAAGTTGTCCATCAAATAACGAATCGGAGAGCCCAACGGCCATACCGGCTGAGGAGACTGGCTTCAGGAATAAACTAATAAGCCGCTTCTCTTGGTGTGACCTTTCTCGGGACCCGGACTGGAAGCAAAACGTTCTCGAGACATGAGTATCCCTGCCGCGCTTTTTGAAGTTGATCCACAATGTGGCCTACGAGGTTTATATCATAAGGCAAAGGGAATAATTGAGAAAGAACAGTGGCGTGATGAAAAAGGGGAAGCCATTGTCCCAACCGATGTTCTGGCTTCACCATCATATTCTTGTTCAATAAGAGAAGATTCTCATAAGCAATGGAAAAAAACAAAGAGTGTAACTAATAATTATCGTCGCTAATAACATAAATATTTGAATCAATGGCTTCAAGGAAGATTTGTAAGACAGATAGGTATAAGGGTGATTTTAGAAAAATCAAGGAAAAAGAGCCTCAGAAGATAGAGACGAAGGGAAAGACATCATGGTCAATTGTTTGGAAACATTCAAAAGCTGCCATTGGTCGAGTCTGGTCCTTTCTGAAGATATTACCTCAAGCGATACTTTTGATACCTAAGGGTATTTTATATGTCTTATATTTGTTTTTTATGGGCAATTTTCCAAGTGAAAAGGATACGACTCCATTAACAGCGAAAATTTTCATTCGTCGTTTTTTCATTGTTATCGATAATATCATCGCACCTGTCCTTTTTTTTTATTTCACATTTAGGGTGTATTGCATTGTGGAGAACATCGCACCGTCATTCAGTGCCTTATGGAATGATTATTGTTTGGGACCAACTTATGGTGGCCTGATATTATTCGGATTTTGCTTTGTTCTCTTTTTTAGAAAATTGTGTTATTCAGACAGACCATGTTGGGTAAACTTCCGGAATAAAAAAATCTTGAAATATTGGTTGTATGGCAATATTGCTTTCCCGTTATTATTTTTTGTTGTTTATTTGCTTAGAGTAAAGCTGCTTTGTTTTTTGTTGTGTTTATATCATGGTGTTCCACAAGAAGTTATTGGGCCACGGAGATATTTCGCATTAATGTTATGCACTATGTTATTTTTTAATGTGGCAGCATTCCGAAATTTGTTACATGATTTTAAGAAATTGGGGTTAATGAATGATAAGTCGGGAAGGAAGTAGTGAATATGTTCTTCCCCTTGGGTAAAACTGCAACGAGGATGCGAAATAAGATGATATGACAGCCCCCCAATAGATAAGATTTGTTATTTTTGAATCCGCAATTTTTTTACAATTTTAAAGATAATATTGGGAATATGTATTGAATACAAAAACTAAGGTTTTTATATGAGCAGAAAGAAAAAAAAGAAACCTCAAATAACATTGATTCCAGATAATACTTCTTTTTACGTTAGAAATAATTCGACACATAAACATAAAAATGGGCCATCGCCGATAGAGATCGTAAAGGAGATACTATGTGGTAGCCCGAAGGACAATCCCAAACCGCTCACATTGCGTGTATGTGTGCGTCGATTCTTCATTGTGCTGGATAATTTAATAGCCGCAGTATTACTTTTTTATTTTTTTACTTGGATGAAGTTTTATTCGAATGGTGCGGAAACTTCTTTTGATGTGATCATAGATGACATGACAACATTGTGTGTAAATAATGTGGTAGGTTTTTTTATATTATTAGGTGTTACCTGGAGAGAGCTTTATTATAGTGATTCTTTGCCATGTATGATAAATCTTACATATAAATTGCCGTACCAAATGTTTGTTATGTTAGTATTTGGTCTTTCAGCTGGCTATTTTGCATATTGGCTAAGAATGTTCGTGGCTTATTGCTTTGATATTGATGCCATGTTTAAACCAATCGGAGATGAAGAGTGTCACCAAAACCCCATGGATTTTTTGCCTTATTGGGCTCAAGAGATAAGGATTGTAGTATTTTGTGGTGTTACAACGATAAGGAAATTCTTTTTAGACGATATTGATATGTACAATGGGGATAAGATAGGTTGGTTCGAAAAGAAAGCTCCCAAGGCGCAGCCTGCCGATGCCCCCAAGACTACCGAATCTGTCAGTGGGGAAGAGCCCAAGGAGGAGGGTTGTCCTTGTGGTGACCAAAGAAATTTGTAAGTTTGAGTCTCAAGTGGAATAAGAGTTTATCGATGAAAAAGAATAAGAAAAATAAGAGGGAAAGACGATTCTATAAGGGGAAAGAAGTTGTCGGTGATTTGGATATCCGAGATCATAAGGAATGGTTGGAGGGTCATAAAAAGACGATGGATTTTAATTCTTGGTCTTCTTCTCCAGTTTCGGAAGGTGAAACAGGCTTACGTCCCGATCTCATTCGGCTGGATAATTTTATCGCGACTTTGGGTTTTTATTATTTTGCCGTTTGGTTTAAGAGGTGCGCCATCGGAGTCGATTCCTCGTTTTTTGACGTCGTGAACGATATTATTTCTACGCCATTGCTATCCCTTATTGTGCTTGTCGTGATTTATAATTATTGGTGTCCGCTAAACTTGAAATGCATGCCAAAATAGTTCGCAATGCCAGTAAATACGTTGTCGCGGATTCTTTTTTTGAAAACCACCCCCCTAATTTAACAACGAGAGCTGAGTAGGAGACTCTTTTCTCGCAGAACCCGTAGGGGTTCTATATCGGTAGAATAATGGATTCCCACCCATACACAATACAACCCCAGAGGGGTTGCACGTAACATAGAATGCGATTATTACGTATGATTAATTATATAATACATTTTTTTGCAAAAAAAATAACCTATAAATAGATTGGCTGGTAGTGATGTTTTTTTTATAGCTGATTTTCAATGATTAAGAAAAATAATTTAAAGTTTTCTTCAAAATATTCCACGAAAGGTTTGTGGATTTAGAAATTATTGCTACCTTTGTATTGTTCGGTTAGACGAACAACATGTAAAGATGTGCTTTACGGGCGTTTGAAAGTTTTGAAAAGATTTATTTCGAATGTGTGGATGTTGGAAATCTTCGGATATTGGGTTCGCATGTGAAGAAATAGAGATCGCTTGTTAATGATTTATTTTATGAATCAAAAAAAATAGAAAAAAGTTTTGGTTTTATAAAATCTTTTATTATCTTTGCAATGTTAAAATAATTACGACTCATAGTAGAATTTGGATTGGCCGATCAAAGTAAGATATTTTGAGTTATATATTAAATATTTATTAACAAATTAATTTTTAAAGACATGGCATTTAGATCAACTTTAAACTTAGGCGGTAAGGAGTATGATGTACTCGACTGCAAATATTCTCTTCGTCGTGACGTAGATTCAAAAGGACGTCCATCATCAAACATCTACGGTGGTCGTATCACTGTTCGCGTTGAGTCTACAGAAGATACTACAATCTTGGAGACAATGGTTAACCAATTCAAGCCTTTCAACGGAAGCATCTTGTTCAAGAAAGGTGACGAGGAGTCTAAGATGAAGGAGCTCGAGTTCGAGAACGCTTATATTATCGAATTCGAAGAGGGTATCAACATCGTTGGTAGCGCTCCAATGTCAATCTGCGTTACAATCTCTGCTCAAACCATCAAGATCGGTGGCGCTGAGTACGAAGAGAACTGGCCTACTGCTTAATAGTATGCAAATAATAAAAAGGACGAGGCGTGGGAGTATTCCCACACCTTGTGCTTTTTTTAGATAACTCTTGATTGTCTGTTGGGGTTTTGGGAATTTGTCCGTGTTTGGCTTCGCCAAGGACAAAAGATCAAAAGCCCATAAAAAGTTTTTACAAGTGTGATGATTTGGAGGAACCTTTCACATTGGTTTCCCCAAATTTTGCGCGGTTGAATGATAAGGTACGGATTCCCGCTTATCTTTCAGTATTTTTAAGTTTGGATTTAATTTCGGAGCCATTGCTCCTTGCGGGTATTGGGCTTCCTTAAAATATAGTTGGTGGACTCTTTGTTCAACCTTAAGTTTAATCCGGGGATAACATTCCCCATAATAGTGTTTCGGTTATGTTAGAATACGAAATTGGAGGAAATGAGAAGCCAGTTGAGGCGTCAGAAGGTATAGGAAATCTTCCTCAGAATAGAACTCTCTATGTGGGTCAATTCACAGCTGATGATCCTATTGCGGCAGAGGCTGTCACTGGATTGAAGACAGTTGAGGATGTTTACGCTAAGTTCCAACCAAATGTGGATGTCGAATTCGAGACTGAGGATGGCCAGACTGTCCAAGAGAATTTCAAGTTCGCCAACACTGCTGATTTCCAAGTTAAGCAAATGACGGCTCGTAGCAATTTCTTGAACGACTTGTCTGTTCAAAAGGATTTTTATGAGAAATTGGTTAAGCAACTCCGTACTAATAAGGTGCTCCAAAGAGCTTTGGAGAATGCTGACGCGCGTCAGGGCATGATTGATGCTTTGACTCAACTTCGTGAGGAATTAAAAAACGTTGGTGAATAAGGCGATCCTAGTTGTCGGAATTTAATGTGTTCTCTTCCCCTTGTGTTGGGGCTGCGCACGTTTCATTTATTCCTTCCGGCTTTTATATTACGATCCCTTTATTTATTGGCTTATAAAATATTAGGTAAACCGGGGAGTTTCCCCCTAAATTAGTGTTACGTTATTATGGCAGATGATCAATTGCAACAAGCAGAACAAGCTACTGCTGAGGCTGGTGTGAAGACTGGTGCCCCTTCGTTGGCTGACGCACTTAACTCCTTGGCTCGTTTTGGCGGTTTTACTTTCTTGGAGACCGCGATAGATGGTGTCCAAAACTTGAACCCTGAGCGTAAGGCTCGTAAGAACATGTTCCTTCAAGATGCTCAAAAGAAGGGCGAAAGAAAAGATTTGGCTAACAAGATCGACCTTTGGATCGACCTTCTTACTAACAGTAAGGATATCCCCGAGATGGTGGAGAAATGCCAAGGTAAGGCTACTTCCGTAGCTGCTCTCTTGTCGAAGAACCAACTTGCTGCCGTTCAGGCTGTTAAGAATTTGGAGAAGTCTTATAGGGCTATCCAATTGTTCTATAAGAACACTGAGGTCGATAAAGTGCCTAACATCACTATCGTTAACGCTTCCCAAGAGCAAATCACTGATCTCGACAACCCTCGTTTCATTGATTGCGTCGCTGATGAGTTGAAACAAAACTTCGACCGTCTCGATTTGAGGAATAGCTATTCGTTGCTCGTTGTCCCTGGTTATTTGGGTTCAAACATGGTGCTCGACAAGTGGTCCAAAATCGCAAACGCTAACAAGGTTATGATGTATACCGACTTCGCTGACCTTGATCACCCTGATGATGTTGTTGAACTCTTCGCTAGCGCTGACCACGCAGGTGGTGACGCTTATAAGAGTAACACTGTTATGTGCTGTAACTGGTTGGTCGGCCGTAACGCTTATAAGGAAATTGGCGAGGAAGACGATTTGCGTGTCTCTCCTGCCGCTGCCCTCGCAGGAAAGGTTTATACGACTTTGATGTCTCAGGTTACCGCTGGTAAGAAATATGGTGGTTTGAATGAGGTTGAGTCTGTCGCGTTCCCATTGCGTAAGAGCGAAATCTCACAATTGGAGTCTATGGGTCTCGTTCCTATGGTGAACGAATATAGCAAGGTGATGGCGTTCTCCGCTAAGACTTTGTTCAATGGTGACAACTTGGGTCTCCAGACATATTCCGTCGTTCGTGTGTTCGACTACGTTACGAAGGTGTTGTTCGACTTCCTTAATCGTCGTTCTTTCGAGAACTGGAGTGGTAAGACCGAACGTGACCTCCGCTCTCAAATCGTTAAGTTCTTGGATGGTATCCAGGGCCCTAGCAAATTGATTGAGCGTTCTAAGATTCTCCGTTTGGAGCAAGACCCTAACCAAAAGGACCGTGTTTATTTGGATATCCATATCACTCCTTATTTCCCTGCTAAGAGCTTCGTCATCAAATTGGATGGCCAAAAGGGTGATGACGGAACTGATTGGGAAAGCTCTGTGGAAAACGCTTGATTGGGATTGTCTGATCCTTTTCATTGTGATACAAACTCCTGCCTTTTTAAGGTGGGAGTTTTTTTCTTTCCTCTGCTTGTAGTGATTCTTTTCTGTTATTCGCTTTGCAAATTTCCGTTTTTTATTCTGTTGCCGTTTTTTTGTAGTTTCAAAGATTTCTTTCTCCGCTTTTTCTCGCCAAAATCATAATTTTTATTTTTTTTATTATCTTTGCTTTTAATAAATGGATGGAAACACAATGACATTTATTGTGAAGTTGATTTTTTTTTTGATGTCTTTCCCGTTTATAGTGGATAGTGTCTAATGTGATGGTGTTGATGTCGTTTTTATTTTCATTTGTCACTTTTTATGGTATAAGTAACCCAATCGGCAGAGGATTATTTGTTTTCTGTTGTATGGTTAGTGGGAATAATGGTTAACTGAAATGGAAGATTTAGAGAGAGAAAAAACGACGGAACCTATTTTAAGTGAAAATCCTCGTTATGCGGAAGTCAGTAGTTGGGGCATGACCAGTGATGGGTGGAAAGTTTTCCGTCCTGTCCGTTTCATTATTGAGTATTCTCCTTCAGGAGATTTCTGCGCATATGACAAGGAATACCACAAGAATGGCGTGTTGAAAACCATTCATCAGCGTTTGTTCAATAGGTCAATTGGCATGACGAGACGCTATGATTCGGACGGTTATCTTGTGGAAAAGGAGAATGAGGATTTCTATTACCGCCAATTGCAGGTGAAACCCCAGGATTTAGCCGATTTCCTTGAAAACGAGGGATGGTACGACAGGAAAACAGGTGAGTCTTATCTAGGTGATTTGGGTTATGAACCTTGTACTAATGGTGAGTTCACTTATATGGTTTTCCAAAGTGTTAAGGTGAAGTATGCCAGTGGGAAATGGTATGTCAAGCTGAACCATATCCGTGCAATTCCTCCGCAATTCCTGGATAAGCATAGTAATGGAGTGGTGGATCCGGATGGGAACCGTTGTTTGCCGGATCCTGATACAGGGCTGTATCGTTCTGGTACCGTTTGGTCCATCGTTTATGTGATTGATGCTCAGACATTCGAATCATCTGTCAAGTGGATGTTCGGCGTTATGGTGCAGATGGACGACGAGTCCAACGAATAGCTTTTTCGATAGTATAGATGCAAGGTTAATTTATTTACGCCGTTGCGCGAGTCATCCTTCGATTGGGGTCCGCAACGGCGTATTTTGTGAAGTGCCGGACTCCCTGGTTTAACATTTTTTGTCCTAAGGATGTTGGGTTAGTCTTGCTTATGATTATAATTATGAGTAAGTTCGCATTGTTAAATGTTAATTAATAAAACTATAGAATAGAAAGATGGGAAACAAATTCTTTTCTGGTCCTGGATGCTTCTGCGCTGATATTGAATTCTATCGCGGGATCGAAGTCATGTGTTTAATCCGAAATAAGTTGAAAGGGCATAAACTGTCTCTTGAACAATGGTGATAAAATGGGATGGTGATAGTGGAAGTGCCGATTGATAGTTTAGGGTATCTCCTATTGTTACGCCCGTTCGCATATTAACATTTATTAAAGTTTGCGGATATGTTAATTTTTGTATCTTTGCAAAATTATTATTGGAAGATGTTAATTCAGTAATTGTTTTATTAAAAAAATACGAAAAGTGTTGTTGTAGATTGGGACTGAAACAGAGAGTGTCATGGTATGGATGTCCAGGTGGGTATAATAGAGTTTTTACAGGTGAATCCCAATCTAGCAACAGTTAAATAGAAGATAAAAGATATTAACGATGAAGACGTTAAAAGTATTGTTATTATTGTGTCTTGTGTCCTGTTTGGAGGGTTGGTCGCAAACAACAAAATATTATGTCACTTTCGATGGTGGTGGTGACCGTGATGGGTCCAGTTGGAGCAATGCGATTAATTCGGAACAATTTTCAGATTTATTTGCGACTGCCGCTTCTGGAACGACATTTTATATGGCATCCGGCAAGTATTATCCCAAGAGTGAGAGTGTGGGCTTGGTGACGGAAAAAGCCTTTATCATTGAGGGTGGTTACACTCTCGTAGATGGAGAATGGACTCGGGATTTGTCCACGTTAACCGAATCGGACATGACCATATTGGTGGGAGATGTCTCATCTGACGCTTCTGAGAACCAGACGATTGCTATTACGCCGACGGGTAAAGATGCCCTGCCCACGAACATTTCAGGTGTTATTTTCGAGAGTTCCGCTAAGGATACTGTCTTTGTGTTGAGCAATGTGGGAAGTGGGGCGGAGATCGTTTTTTCGAATGGAGTCGTGAGAAGAACTTCCACAATACCATGTGAAGAGGGTGAAGGTAGTGAGTATACGGCGACAATCATCGTTGGCGAGAATACGAAATTTGGTGTTGAGGGAATAGACACAGTAACATTTTCCGTTATCGGCGATAGGACGGTAACCCTTTCGGCAAGGAACACTTTCGGTTGTATGGTGACTGATGTTTATAACGTGACCGTTTTGCCGAAACCACAGGTGATTCGAGATTCTGCCAATTATTATGTGAAAGTGGAGGCCACCGGAACTGGTGATGGGTCCTCGTGGGCGAATGCCATGAGTAATGAGTCATTTGCTTTCGCTTTCGATAAGGTGGAGAATGGTTCCACTTTCCATTTCGCTGCGGGTACGTATACTCCGGTCTATTCTTATGATTATGAAGGGGAAAATTACTTATGTTTTGCTTCGGATAAATGTGTTAATTTAAGAGGAGGCTACGGGGGAAATCCTTCGGAAGGAGAGAAACCTAATGTTGGTAAGAACAAAGCAATATTAAAAGGTGTTGCATACATTCCTGAATCAGATGGTGATATTTCAGTTACTGGCATTGACATAGCGGTGATGGACACAATAGCATTTTTCCTTTCCGGCGAGAAGGGTAAGGTCAATTTGACGATGGATAGTTGTGATGTCAATTTCTTTGGTGCTCGTGAAAATCTCATGGACGAGGCTATTGGTGTTTCTTTGAAGCAAGTTGAAACGACCCGCATTTCTAACTGCTATATCCATTATGGTACGGGTTATTTTGGTAGTATAGGTGTTTCATGTGTGGACGGAAGAAGTTTGATTGTTTCTTCTTCATTTTTCAGTGAAGTATATTCTTCAATTAAAACATCAGGTCTAAGCAGTGTTTGTATTGAAAACAGTACAATAAATGATTTTGCGCTAGTTTTTTCAAGTGATAAGACCACGTTGATTAATAATACTATATATAATTCCTCGTGTATATTTGAAGGACAGGCCCAAATTGTTGGAAATATTATTTACAGCAATTTCAATATTGGTGATGCAAGTGTAGTGTCTTCATATAATATCATAATAGGGGATGGTTTGTTGTCTTGGGAGTCGAACAATGATATATTGACAACAGAAGTGGATTTGTTGAGTATTTTAGAGAAAGATGAAGCAGGACAACCGCTTTTAGCTGACAATGGTGGTTTCACATCTAATATCGCTTTGCTATCTGACGTTTTGCCGGATGGCCAATCCATTCGTTTCGATCGTACGGGTCTGACGGACGTGGATGTCGACCAGCGTGGAATTGTTCGCCCTGAGCTCACCTGTATGGGAGCATACGAAATCGGAATCGTTAACAAAACCATTACCCTGAATGATACCATTGTGGTTGCGGGTTCATATGAGGATCTCGCTTCTGGTGTCACAAAGGTTCTAGAGATCGGAGACACGATATTGAATGATACGGTAAGGCACGGGGAAGACATTCCGGATACTTTCTATGTCCGCAAAGTCACTGTTTTGCCTAAATCGACGAACCATAATTATTATGTGACGGTTAATGGTACCGAGGGCGGTGATGGCTCTTCTTGGGCGACAGCGATGAGTAACGACCAGTTCGCCTTCGCTTTCGACAAAGTGGAAGATGGCGCTACGTTCCATTTTGCGGAAGGTACATATTATCCAGTGCTATATAATGAAAAGAGCGACGCCGTTAGAGGAGAGTCTTTCTATACAACAAATTTGGTGAACCTCCAAGGTGGTTATCCTGCGGATGTGATGGATGAGAATGCAGTACCTCTTCCGGAATTGTATCATGCGACTTTTACGGGTAAACATTTTCGGGATACTATTGAGGTGACTTCTCCGAATGTGGTTTTATACTCTTTGTCCAAGGAGGGAACTGTTAAGGTAAGTGGATTGGCGTTTGAGGAGGCCTTACCCCTTACGGATCCGTTTATTACGTTCTGGGATGCGTTGCTGGGTTTTGACGCACATGTGGAGAACGTCGTTTTCGAGGTGAGCAATTGTAGTTTCAAGTTGGCTGATCATACGTTATTCTGTTCCGATTCTTGCTCGGGAACGATAAGAGACTGCGAATTTGACGGAGGAAGAGTCGTCTTGACTAATGGTGAGGGAATTGAAGTTGAGTCTTCCACGTTCGCTGAATTATATTTTGGTGCGAAGAACTTTGATGAAGTAACCTTATATAATAACACCTTCTTATCCAACACGCCTAATAATTCTTATAATAATTATGTGGAATTGGTTAACGACAAGAGTCTGTCCTTGCAAAACAATACGTTTTTAGAAAGAATAAGTATTGAAGGGTCAGACAAAGCGGAAATGATTGGGAATATCATTATGCAGTTGGATGGACCATCAAGCATATCTACGAAGTATAATTTATATGTCGACAAAGAATCTTTGAATCTTGATCCGAGTTTCACGCAAAATAGTTTCGAGGGGTATTCTGATTCGGATATTTCTGTGAATCTTGAGGAGTTACAGAACTTATTGGAGTATAAGAACGAAATGTTTGAGTTGAATAACAATGAGGGACCTACGAAGACTGTCGCTTTGAAATCCGATATTTTGTCGGATAGTACTTCTATTCGTTTCAACCGTAATGGATTTACGAATGTGGATGTTGACCAAAGGGGAGTTTCTCGTCCAGACTCGACTTGTGTTGGCTCATACGAAATAGGCCTTTCAAAGGTTATCATTTATTTGACTGAAATTCCAGTCCATGCGGGTGAGTATCAAGATAATTCTTATGGTAACGGGAAGAGTGTAGTTGTCCCGGTTGGACCTTATGTTTGGCGTGATACGGTATATGCTTCTTTGCAAGGTGGAATTGATACCGTCTATGTCAGAAATTTGTCTGTCTTAGCTAATGGGGAGAAGAAAGATGATGGATTCCATTACTATGTGAAGACAAGCGGCAAAGGGGATGGTTCGTCTTGGGAAGAGGCAATGAGCAGTGAGGCTTTCGAGTATATGTATGATAAAGTTGATGATGGGGCTACTTTCCATTTTGCTGCAGGTCGGTATACGCCGACAAACAAAATGACAGGCTTTTGGACTGACAAATGTGTGAACTTGGTGGGTGGTTATCCTGCAAACCCTTCAAAAGGAGAAATGCCGCGCCCAGGAGATGAAGACACTAAAGTCGTCATTGCAGGTGTGGATTATGGTATATGGTTTGCTCCTACTAATGACGGTACGATTCGTGTGTCCGGCTTTGATTTCGGAATGAAGGGTGTCAATACTTCCTCTCCATTCATTGTGAAAGGCGGGAAAGCGGACGTTAAATTAGAGGTGGATAGTTGTACCTTCCTGAACAATACTCAAGCTATGATTTTGGATACGGTATCTGTCACAATCAAGGATTGTAATTTCATAGATAACTATTTTGATATTCAAGGTAAGAAAGATTTGACTATTGTGTCTTCCTTTATTGAAACCATGTCCGGCGGCCATTTATGCTCTTCTTTCGAGTCTGTGAGGATTTTTAATTCTACGGTGAATAGCGCTTTGAGGATTTTTGATTTTGATTCCCTCTCATTGGTTAATAATACTATTTTGGACCTTTGCGAATTTGGGTCGAATGACTTGGGCGGTATTAATTTCACGGGTAATATATTCTGTAAAGGATTCAAATTGGAAGAGAGCGGATTTAACATAGTGTCTTCCCATAATCTTTATGGCGTTAATGCGACTTGGATGTCTGGCACAGACCTCAGTGCGACTCCCGATCAGTTGCATTCTCTTCTTTCGTTTGACGTTGAAAATGAAATTGCGATTTTGTCCGACACTGACAGTTATACCAAGGTCGTCGCCCTCTTGGCTGACACGTTGTCAGATGGCAACTCGATTCGTTTCAACCGTCAAGGTGTGACTGATGTTGTGGTTGACCAGCGTGGATATGTGCGTGCGGACTCTACATGTATGGGCGCTTATGAGTTTCCTTTGACAGAAAGAACTATCCATCTTGCTGATACCATAATTACGCCGGGCGATTATCTCGACCCTTATGGATTAAGTGCGGAAGGCTTGGCTATAGGCGAACTCGTGTTGACGGATACGATACCTGGTGCCAGTGATAATGAGCCTGACATCATCTATACCCGTAAAGTCACTGTGTTGCCGCAGGCTTATGAGGATGACCAAAAAGCTCTCCATTATTATGTAAAGCAGAATGGTGATGGTACGGGTGACGGTTCCTCGTGGCGTAATGCGATGAGCGCACAAGATTTCGCTTTCGCCTTGAATAAGGTGGAGGATAACGCTACGTTCCATATCGCAGAGGGTACCTATAATCCGGTATTCTCGGCTCCTGGATTGACGGATCTTGATAATGTTTCTTCCAAGGCGTTCTTTACCGACCATTCGGTTAATTTAATAGGTGGTTACTCCAAGGAAGAAGTTTCTCTCTCTGCGGTACCTAATTCATTACATGAGACCATTTTCGAGGGTGCGGAAGATGCTTCCCGTACTTCCATTCATGTGTTAATGTTTAATCCTACAGAGACGGGTAAAAAACTTTCTTGTAAATATATCAATTTCAAACGTGTCGTTTCGTATCGTTCGATGGACGGATTGGTCAACGCGAACCTTACCTCGGGCCTTTCCGCAATTTGTGAATTCGATAGCTGTCGGTTCTCTGATGCGTGGTGTGGCATAAGGACCAGCAATTGCGCCGCGACTATCCGCAATTGCCAGTTCATCTCGTCGGATAATTCTAATGCGATTTCTATAGAGGGTATTTCTAGTGATACGGTTAAGATTGAGTCTTCTTATGTGAAGGGTGGCGTTAATATTGTTGAGCATTTTTACCACATCGTCAATTCCACTTTGGAGAATGTCTCAATTAGTAGCGCGGTCTCTGTTCCCAAAACAGGTTATGTAGATAACTCGACCATCGGTACATTCGTCGCCGGTGCGGATAGAATCGTTTTGAGGGCGAGCATCATCTATTCTGACCTCTATTTAGTGGGTGACGCCAATAATATCAAGTCATACAATAACATCTATCCGGCAGATGATGCGGATATCGCTTCAATCCAAGGTCAGGGTGACTTGTTGTTGTCTGTCGATGAGATGAAATATATCATGGCTCATGACGAGAACTCCTTCCTTGCGGAGGACAATGGTGGATTCACTTATACGATAGCCCTTATTTCAGATACTTTATCTAGCGGTGCTTCTATCCGCTACGAAAAAAAGAATCCAATGTTGAAGTTGGATGTGGATCAAAGAGGTGTGTATCGTCCGGACGAGACGTGCCGCGGAGCATATGAGTTCGGCTGTCTACCTACTTCGGTTACATATGAAGGCCAATTTGTGGATTATAATGGCGAAGAAGCTCCAGGTTGGCATTCCGACACTACGGTTGTCGTTGATGCCGGAGGTTGTACCCATGAAACCATTCGTTCTTATGTCGTATTGCCTCCTGAATTACCTGAATATTATGTCAAGACCGTTAGCAAAGGTTTAGGTGACGGTAGTAGTTGGGACAATGCGATGGGAAGTGACGCATTCCAGCTTTCGCTTTTGTATTCGAAAGATCCTAAGACCTACTATGTGGCTGAAGGTGAATATGTCGCCATGTTCGACACTTTGGGTCATGTCCCAGCAAACGAAGAGTCCCGTTGTTTCTATACCAACAAATCTGTCACGATTATCGGAGGATTTTCTAGTATTGCGACAGAGGGTTACAAACAGAACCTCAGCCAGAATCCTACCATATTCTCTGCGGGTGAGGGAAGATCCGTTAAAAACCTTTTCGTTGCGAATGTGTCCGCGGACGAAAATATATCTTTGAGTGGTATCGTGTTTAATGGCGCTTCAAGTGATCCTGAGTGTAAGTGTGAAGCGATTACTGTCAATCCGAAACGAGAAGTTTCGAACGTTACGGTGGATATTACGAATTGTACGGTTAAAAATGCGTATTTAGGTATTTCTTTGTCCTATTGTAGTGGACATGTCGCTGGTTGTAATTTCTTCGACAATTCGGTTTGCGGATTACGTATCGACGCAAACCAAGGTCTTTCTCCAATTTATGTGGACTCTTCTTATTTCACGGGTAATGCGCATGGTTTGAATGTTTGCTCCGGAAGTGATTTCTATTTGACCAACTCCACCTTCGTAGGTAATACGACTGCCATGGATGTTAGTAAAGGTGAGTTTGCGAAGTATCTAATGAGTTATAACACGATATTGGATAGCGTTTATGTCAATATTGGAAATTCACTTTTGGTTTGGAAAGGAAATATTTTCGGTTCCATCGTTACGAAGAATGAATCATTCACAAGCTTCTCGATGACTTCTTCATTTAATGTTTATCTGAACGAGAACATTCTTCCTGAGATTTCAGAAAGCGATATGGTCTTAGACATACGTGATTTGAATTCTTTGTTTGATTTGGATGCTCAAGGAAATGTCAGTGTCATGAAGGGTACCGGATTTACATCATATGCTCCTTTGAAATCCGATAGGTTGTCGTCTGGCGAGAGCATACGCTTTGTTCGTTTCTCCGATACAGATGTAGACCAACGTGGTGTATCTCGTATGCCAATGACTGTTATGGGCGCTTATGAATTGCTTTGTAAATATGATACGATTGTTGCCGGACAGACCTTGTTTGGTAAATTATTCGAATCGTTTGGTATTTATGAGTTGAATTGTTTGGATACGATGGCTTCTGGTGTGGAAATGGTGAAGCATATTATATTTGTGAAGCCTTCTCCGGCACCACAAGATTATTATGTGAAGTATGATGGTGACGGTACCAAGTCCGGAATGTCTTGGAAGAACGCGATGTCAAGAGAAGAATTCGCATGGGTATTCCCGATGGTGGCCGATCATTCCACATTCCATATCGCGGCGGGTGTATATCAACCTATTTATGACATGAACGCAGACAGTGTTCCGGATAATGTAAGTACCAAAGAGTTCTATTCTGAACATTTGGTGAATATACAGGGTGGTTACCACGGTGATGCGAAGGATGGGGATCTTCCTGATCCTTTAAACAGCGAAACTGTGTTAAGCGGCTATAGAAAGAACAAGAATGGTGAAGAAGAGGTGTATAATAATGTTTTGCGCATCGTCTCTAAGAAGAGCGGAGAAATGTCTGTGTCCGGTGTCATTTTTGAATCGTATACTGATTCGATGGTAGGCAATGCCATTGTTATTGACGCGAATAAGAACGATGTCACCTTGAATGTGAGTCAAAGTACTGTTCGTAATTTCAATCAAGGTATCGTGGCGGATTCATGCTCGTTGGTTCTTTCCGAATGTTACTTCACGGATGATAATACAGCCGTTGTCTCTTCAGGCAATCGTCTTGGAAAGATTGAGGTCTCTTCCTCCACCTTTAACGGTGTGGAGACTGCGGTTAAGTGTGGCGCTTCTTCATACGATTTGATTGTCACCAATTCCACATTCAAGGATTGTAATGGATCAGCCATTTCTTATGTCTCATCCAAGTTAGGTACTTGTAAGTTTACTAACAATACGGTTTTGTCACCGGTGCAAGTTTCGTCAAATCTTAATTTTGAGTGTGTCGGTAATATTTTCTCTAGTAATTTCCGAATTCACAAAGACGGTGATCAGCCTTTGAAGTACGTCTCTTCTTATAATATGTATTGGAACGACCCTGATAAACAGAACGAGGCAACGTTAGGCCAATATTCTAACGAGTCCGATATCTGGGCTTCATATGACCAGTTCCGCGAAATATTGGAAAGTAATTCGAATGGCTCCTTTATTTTGAACGATAATGGTGGGTATGCGATGACTGTTGCCATTGTCGCGGATACCTTGGAAGGTGTCGGTTCAATTCGTTTCCCTAAGTCGAACACGACGGTTACTACCGACCAGAGGGGAATTAAGAGGAAGAGAAACACTTGTAGGGGTGCGTATGAGTTGGATAGGTTTATTCCGTTGGATATTCCTTCCGCATTTACTCCATATTCATTGGATGGCCTGAACGATGTCTTTATGCCTGAATACGAGGTGTACATATATGACCGTTATGGCCGATTAATTTCACATTCTATGGATGGTTGGGACGGTACTTATGATGGCGGCGATTTGGCTGATCCTGGCGTCTATGTTTACGTGCTTTTGGATCCGGAAGGTGAAGTGAGAAAGGGTACAATTGATATATTAAAAGCTAAATGATTTCGAAATGAAACGACTTTTTTTATTGATTATTTGCGCATATTCGTTTAGCGCTTTTTCATACGATCGCAAATTCGATCCCAACTTTTTTGAAATTTCTCCTTCATCGGCGAATGATTTAGGGTCGATTTCCGCCGTGTCAATTTTCAATGACGATCTTTCACTCATTTGTGACGGACGTGTTTATGAATGTAATGTGGATAACAAGCAATATGAAATCAAGGGTATTTCTAGTTGTGTCGAGAATCGTGATCTGACCGCTTTACAGATTGACGGGCAATTTTGCGAGACAAACCAGTCGGGAACGAAGGTTATATATTATTCTTCCAATGGCGTTTTGTATAAAGTCTCCATGAAGAATGCCGAATGGAAGAACCCTGAAGAACTTAAAATTGAGGGATATAAACCTGAAAGGCAAATGGAGGAAGGTTCATCTTTCGCCACAAAGCGTTGGGGATTTAAGCCAAAAAGCAAGCAGAAGGAGAAAATGTATAATCCTTTTTTCTATGGTTCACGTCTTTATTTCTCTTCTTCTGAATTGCCCGGCGGAAAAGGAGGTTCGGATATTTGGTACATTACCCGTAATCCAGACGGTGTCACTTGGTCCGCTCCCGTTAATTATGAGGAGGTGAACTCAGAAGATGATGATGATTTCCCTCGTTTTTTATCTGATTCAATTTTCTATTTTTCTTCCAATCGAGGAGATAAATTCCGCGGTTTCAATATTTATAAGAAACGTCTAAAGAAAGGGGATAAGAGCATTACCCTAGTATCTAACGGCTTTAATAGCAATGCGGATGACAAGAATTTCGTTGTGGTGCGGAATACTCCTTTTTTCCTTTCCAATCGTCAAGGAAGCATGAAGTTGTTCCGACCTCATATGAAGGCTATTGAATCAACTCCTAATGCTGTTGACCCTATTTCCGCACCGTTGTTGCAGCAGAAAGAGAACATGTGCATTTTCCGTCCTGAGTTCGACAATAAGCGATTAGCTGCTCATTATGATGATCAGTTTGAGGTCATCTATCAATTCATTCAGGCTCATCCTAATAACAGATTTGAGGTTGTCGGCTATTGTGATGAGGAGGGAAGTGCCGATCATAATGTTTCGGTTTCTTTGAATCGTGCGAGCGTCGTGATGGATAAACTGATTGATATGGGTGTTAATGAAGATAATATTAGTTATCGTGGCGAAGGAAATCGCTTCCCGATCATGATTAACCCTCAGACAGAAGAAGAGTTCCGTTGGAACCGCAGAATTGAAATCATCAAAAAGTAGAATGCAAACAGTTGAATGATGAAAAAAATATTTTTTATCCTATCCGTATTATTGAGTTATTTTACCGTGTTCTCGGTTGATGCTCAACAGGATTTATTATTGTCCCAGGAGATTTTCTCACGCGTGAATAAGAACCCTGCCGCAACGGGTAATTCAAATGACATCGATATTTTCTTGCATGGTCGTATGCAATGGCTCGGAGTGGATAACGGACCTAGGACCCTTGTTTTGAATGTCACCGATTATGAGGAGAAGATCCATTCGGGTTTTGGCCTATCTCTTTCCATGGATCGTTTCGGTATCGGACATACGACAACTAACGCTAAAGTGGCGTATTCGTTTCAGTTGGATTTGAGCGAAAAATTAGTTCTTTCGTTAGGTCTCGGGTCTGGGGTGAATATCGCCGGTTTTGATTATTCCAAGAACTCTCTATCCGATGTTGATGAATATGGTAATGATACTTACCCTTGGGATAAAGTTGTGAAGTTGACCCCTGACTTTGATTTCGGTTTCGAGTTGGCTAATCCTCGTTGGACTTTTGGAGCCTCCATGACCCATCTTCTCAATAGTGAGACTACTACTTTTAAGACCGGAAGGCATTTGTATGCATATTGGACAGGTCTCTTCCCTGTCGGAGATAATTTTGATATCGCGCCTCTTCTTTCTGCCATGTTCCATAATAAGACTCAGGTGTATGAGGTCGGTTCTCACGTTTTCTTTAAACGTTTTTTGTGGGGTGGCGTAGCTTGGCGTCCTGATTTGCATAACAAGATAGATCCCGCGGTATTGGCTTTCACTGTCGGTTTCGAGGTGAACAAGTTCCGTTTTGGGTATTCATATGATATGGGAATCGGTTCCAATAATCTTTTGCCTTCCAATACACACGAGGTTGTCCTCTCTTATGGCATATCCAAAAAGGGTAAATGACGTCTGCTGACGTACCGACTTTTGTCTGGTAAGTAACTCCCTTTTTCTTCATTTGAGTTGTTGCATAATTTCTTTTAGATTACCTTTGCGTCCCGAAAGGGTTTCCCTTTTGGGATTGTTTTCGTTGGAGATATAGCGGAATCAATCCTTCGGTATTACTCGCATTTGGGTTATTTTTGGTTTAATTATTAATATAATGGATAGACTTAAATATTTTTGGGCTTTTTCTCTATTGGCCTTTCTAAATATCTCTACGGGTTTTGCCATAAACATTGATTATCAACGCACTTCTTTTTTCGTCAATTGTGCCAAGACGGTTTCCGGTTCGGGAACTTCATGGGATGACGCCCTAAGCACTGACGTTTTTATCGATGTTTTGTCCAAGACCAAGAAGAATTGCACCTTTTATTTGGCCGAAGGCGAATATCGTTCCAAGTCTTCTGTGGATCCTTCATTGTATGCCGCATTTACTATATCTTATGGTGTGACGATCCGCGGCGGTTACTCTCCTTCTCAAAAATCTTTGGATAAGCCATCTGGCAAAGAGACCATTTTGTGTGGAAGTTTCCCTAATATAGATTATTTAGTGTATGCTAATATACCTGGTGAGGATACGATTTCCTTTTATGATGTCCATTTCAAGGGCTCGTCTTTGTATTCCTCGTCCACGTGTGCCGTAGCTCTTTATTCATGGATGACTGGCGTTTCTCCATCGTTCCATTTTGAACGTTGTTCCTTTTCCGACTATTTAGGCTTAAACCTATCCTCTTGTAAGGGTTCAATCATTGATTGTGACTTTTCTTTTAACTCTGGCTACAAAATGACTGTGACCGGTTCAGATACCAGGGAGCCGATTAATATCATATCATCCTCTTTTATGGGGACTAAATGTTTAGATGTTTATTCCAACAATACGTTGAGGATTACGAACTGCCTTTTTTCTGGACCCGGTGGAACGGTTGCTTCTGATGACGTGTTAAGTATTAAGCAAGTTTCAGAATATATTTCATCAAATTCCGAAAACCCGTTTTTTTCGACGATTAACTACAATACCATCCTCGGTAACGTCTACTTGCAAGGCCTGGAATATTCATTCTACGGAAATTACGTTCATGGGCTATTTAGCAGTAGCGAATCTTTATTTAAATACTATGCATCTTCGTCTAACTTATTCGTCGTTGAATCTTTGTCAGATACAGGTGTTAGTTTATATGGTTGTTCTTTTATTGAAAAATCCACTGTAAGCAGCTTCTTTAACTATAAATCAGGTATTTATGAAATCACCTCCGTCAAGGGGAAACCTACTAAAACTGTCCGGTTGTTGAGGGATCACGTATTTGTGGCTCCTAAGATGATATCTTTACGTAACATGGATAATTATCAGGTGCCTGATTATGACCAGACGGGTGCCAAACGCCATGTGCTTGCTTGTTATGGCGCAAATGAATGTCCTTTCAATGATCAAACAAATTATTACGTGAAGACTGATGGAACTGGAGATGGCTCTTCTTGGCAAAATGCGATGAGCCCTTTGGAATTTTCCTTCTATTTCTTCTGTGCGCCCGACAAATCCACATTCCACTTTGCGGAAGGACTTTACAAATATGACTTTGAAACCTGGACATCCAATATTTTGCCATATCCTTGTTTTGTCACTCGACAGTTTGTGAATTTGGTTGGTGGCTACCCAAAGAAAGCTAAGCAAGGTGATAAACCAGATCCTTCCCGTTATCATACTATTTTTGATGGTGACATATATGGGGATTCTTCAACATCCGTTTCCCTTTTTGTATATCTATTGGCTGGTCATGGTGATTTGAAGATCAGTGGATTGGAGATTACTAATCAGTATAATCATCCTAAGGAGCGTTTGTATTGTGCATTGACGGTTTCTCCTAGTCTTAGTAATGTCGCGCTAAATATTGAAAAGTGTACCTTCACTGATTGTGCATGCGCCGTTAGAACTGAATACGCTTCACTCGATATGAAGGATTGCCTTTTCGATAATATCGAAAGAGTCGCTCTTTCGCACGAAAGTGTTTATCCGATGAGTATCGAGGCTTGTACGTTCCATAAATGTATTACTGATGCGGTTAAATCCAATAGCGGTAGTGTTTCCATCCACAATTCCTCGTTCATCCAAAATGGGTCAGCATTTATTCTATCGAATAACGGATCCGATACAGTGGCTAACTATGCTAAAATCGAGTGTAATACTATCCTTGACGCTTCATGGATTTCCAATTATCCTATCCGCGGACTTTCTGTTACCGGGAATATATTATGCGATAGTTTTTTTGTCGATGATGGCTACAAAAACGCCCGGCATAATCTCTTCTTGTTACAAAACCCTCCTCAGACTTGTTATGATTGGGCGAATAGTGTGGACAATATATATTCAAATTATTCTAACATCGATTATTTGTTTGATTGCACAGTGGATGGCTCGGGCTCATTCAATCCCGTGCTGAAAAATGATGAGGGGATTAAGACTGTCGCTCCGATAGCTCCGTTGTTGAGAGATACCTTACCGGGAGGGGAGCGCCTGAGATTTCCTCTGAAATACGTCTCGGTGAATGTTGATGGAAGAGGCAAGTCCAGGAAAGGGAATACATGTATGGGCGCCTATGAGATAGGGGGGAGCGATCAGGACCTTGACATTCCGACTGCTTTTTCTCCATATTCAAAGAATGGGAAAAATGATGTTTTCATGACTGGTCATGAGGTTTATATATATAACCGATATGGTAATTTATTGTGCCATTCCGATAATGGTTGGGATGGCTATTATCGGGATGAATTGGTTGAGCCTGGTGTCTATGTCTATGTGGTTGTCACGGATTCCAAGTCATATAAGGGAACCGTTGAAGTTGTAAAGTCTAAGTGATTTTTTAGAAATGAAAAGGATTCTGATCATATTATTCGCTTTGTACGGATTGACTGCTTTCGCTGACGAAAGGAATTTTTCCGTGGGATACGACATACTTCCATTGAAGTCTTGTAATTATTGGAAGGAAACGGGTGTTTCTTCTTTGGATGATAAGGTTGCGTATTCCAGGGACGGGCAGATTTTTGTCTGTACATCTTCCAAATCATGGAAAGACAATGATTTTGTGGTGAGGAAAGATCTTCAGCAATTAAATATAGAGGGGCAATTTTCCCAATATTATTCCACATTGTATTATTCTTCTGGCGGACGTTTGTATTGCGCATTTTTGAAGAATGGCGAATGGGGCTCGGCGGAAGAACTTCATATACAAGGGTATGATAAAGAAAAGCCTAACTTAAAGGGTTCCACTTTCGCATATCGTCGTTGGATCTATCGCACGAGGGGATTGTCGAAGGAAAGTATGCAGAATCCGGCCATCGCGAACAAGGGGAAACGACTCTATTTCGTCTCCGAGATGGAAGGCGGCAAAGGCGGTAAGGATATTTGGTATATGGACTGGGATTCATTTTCACAATTTTGGTCTACGCCGGTCAATGCTTCGGAAATCAATACGGAGTATGATGAGGATTATCCATTTGTCGCCGGTGATACCATGTTCTATTTTTCTTCCAATAGACCGGCGAAGATGAAAAAATATAACATCTATAAGTATTCATTGGAAGACGATCGTCCGAATGTGAAGATGTTGTCCAACAACTATAATTCAAATTTTGACGATTTGAACTTTATCCTTGCGGGGGATGTCCCGTTTTTCTCTTCAGACAGGAAGGGTAGTTATGATGTCTTTTGCCCACAAAAGGATGAGGAGGATGTTTTGGATATCGCCGTGAAGAAACAACCTAAAGTGGAAAAGAAGGATCATAATACCGTTGTCTTCTATTTCGAGTCGAATAATACGACTATGGTTGGTAATTACGAGTACGAATATAGTTTCATCTATGCGTTTATCAATGAAGACCCATCCTGCAAAATCAATATTGTCGGTTATGCCGATGAACGTGGTTCGGAGTCAAACAATATGACATTGTCCCGCGAACGTGCTAAGGTTGTCTATGACCAACTTCAGAAAATGGGAATAAAAAAGAATCGGCTCTCATATGAAGGCATGGGTAGCTCGAACCCGATCGTGAAGAATGCGAAGGATGAGGCGGGTCATCAAAAGAACCGTAGGGTGGAAATTATAAAACAGAAATAACTATTGGATGATGATGAAGATATTTCAAAAAATTGTCGTATTGGTTTTTGCCTTGTCTTGCCACGTGGCATTCGCGCAACAGGACCTCTTGCTGTCCCAGGAGATTTTCTCACGTGTGAACAAGAATCCGGCGGCTACTGGAAATACTGATGATATTGACATCTTTCTCCATGGACGTATCCAATGGGCAGGTGTTGAGAACGGGCCAAGAACGGCTGTCTTGAACGTTACTGACTATGAAGACAAAATCCATTCCGGTTTAGGTCTTTCCCTTTCCATGGATCGAATTGGTGTGGGACATAACACTATCAATGGTAAGTTCGCTTATTCTTACCAAATCACTATGAAGGAACGTACAATCTTGTCTTTGGGATTGGCTGCGGGCGTGAATGTGGGTGGCTACGATTATCTCTCCAATTCAATCGAGGACGAGAGTGAGAGGTACGAGGAAGAAGGACTCTCCGTCAAAGAGAAGAAGGCTTCCCCTGATTTCGATTTGGGCATGGAACTCTCTAATATCCATTGGACGTTCGGCTTTTCGTGCACCCATTTGATGAACAAGGAGTCCACTCCGTTTAAGAGCGGAAGGCATATCTATTTGTATTGGACCAGTTTGTTCCCTATCAATGATAATGTCGACTTGGCGCCTACCATTTCGTTTATGCACCATGACAAGTTCAATGTGATGGAGATTGGTTCTTTGGTTTTCGTCAATAGGATTATTTGGGGTGGCGTGGCTTGGCGTCCTGATTTCCATAGTGACATGGACCCTTCCGTGTTGGTCTTGACGGCTGGTTTCGAACATCATAAGTTCCGTTTCGGTTATTCGTTTGATTTGGGTCTGGGTTCTTCCTACCAATTGCCTTCCAATACGCATGAGGTCATCCTTTCATATGGTATAGGGAAAAAGAAGGGAAAGGTTAGCGTGGAGTGAATCTCCTTTGTCGACTAGCATCGTAGTGAAATGAGTCCCACAAAAAAACGTAGGTTGTTCTATGCCTTCTTGACGGCTTTAATCATTTTCTTGGGTTTGTTTTCCCGTCTCATCCCCGCTATACCGGCCGCCACAGGCGATGCTTTGTGGGCGATGATGGTCTTTTGTTGTTTCCGTTTTCTCTTTTCTTTGGCTAAGTTGAGCAGAGTGGCGATGGTCAGTTTGTTGGTGTCCTATTTCGTGGAGTTCTCGCAACTTATCAGGTGGCCGGGATTGGTTGAATTGCGTTCGACCACATTGGGGCATCTGGCTTTGGGCCAAGGTTTCTTGTGGAGCGACATAGTGGCTTATACGGTTGGAATCGCTCTCATTTATGTTTTTTCCCTTGGTGTGGAAAGGAAATGGTTGTCCCTCCCGTCGGCATGAATTTTAAGAAATTTTTCTTCGTTTGGTCCCAAACGGGAAGCGGATGGCTTTGCCTAGGCAAAACCACCCGCTTTTTCTGTGACTTTAATGACCTGTTTATTCTAAGGCTTCGTCCCATTCCGGGGTGTTGACTATCCCTATGAACAACAGCAATCCGCTGTTGTTTTCCTTGATGGCGAATGCGTATGGTCTGTTAATGATCATTTCGAAATTAGACTGTGTTATAGCGCTCCCCCAGTCCATGATAATGGATGATACGGCTGCTGCTTCCGCGCCTTTTTCGTCTACTTTGATGTAGGTGTCTTGTGTGACGTCGGAGACATACAACGGACATCTGTTAAATCCCTTGGAACAATTTTTGAATATATCTTTGATGCCTAAATTTTGTAGCACATCCTTTAATGTATATTTGGCTTTAAAGTTAAATTTCGGCATTGTCAGGTTACCTGTTGTATTGGTGAAAGGGATCTCTTCCCAAACCACGTTCGGTAAGACGTCTTTCAGTGTTTTCCCTTCTCTCGGTAAAAGGAATACCATGCTATAGGAACAATCTGTCTTTGTGGTAACAGCGGATTTTCCGGATTTACCCATCGCGACATCCACAGCTTCATAGTCGTCCGTTTTGTAGTAGCCCAAGCGTGATCCTTCGGTCATTATCATCGGAACGTTCAATATGGTAGAGTCGGCTTCTTGGAAACTTCCTTCTCCGATACTGTAGAACGTTTCTATCCATTGTCCTTTGAAATAGGTCGCATTGTTGATTACGGCTCTGGTCTGATCAGATATTTCCACGCTTAGTTCCTTTATTCTTCCTTCTGTCATTAAGTCCGCCCATTTGTTGATGGTGTCTTTAGATCCTTGGGGGTCGTTTATGAAGTTTAGAGGTCGGATGGTGCTGTAATATTGTCCTCTTAGTGTTTCCACGAACTCCTCCTTTATTTTGTCCTTTATGGATTCTTCGATCCAGAAGGCGTTCCTTGTCCTTATATCCACATCATTGTAAGGTGAGTTGAGGGATTCGGATATTTTGTTATAGAATTTGTTCATGGCGGAGAGTTGGTCATCCGTGTCGAATCCCATGGCGTCTCCGATTTCTTTCACTCCTTTGTCTTGTGCGGTGTTAGCGCATATTCCTAACGCTGTGTTGAGGCTGAATGGAGAGAAACACATGTTTCTTTGATCGAATTCTGGTAGAAATTCCAGACATTTCTTGCCGAATTCGTTGTTGCCTTTAACGAACGCTTGTTCTTCCGATAGGATCACGAGTGGTCTAGGACTGTTCAGAACGGGAGGCATGGTGTTCTCGTCGGAGAGCATGTACGATTGCGGGATTTCGTCGGAGAAGGTGATGCTGTCCACCTCTTCAATAGGGTACATGTAGTTCTCTCCATTGTTCAGCCAGACTTGCATGCTCTTTTGTCCGGCTGATATCTCTCCCATCATGTAGCATACTAAGATTCCCGATAGTAATAATTTTTTGTTCATAATGTAGTGTGATTATAGATTTTGATGTAGTGAAAAATATTGAATAACTTTTAGTTTCCTTTTATGATATAATTTCCACATTTGTGTGAAAGGTTATTTTAGGATGCGCCAGGAAATTGGCGCATCCTGAATAAAGTTCATTATTATTTGACTGGTTCCCCGATTTGTTCATGTCATCCAATTCGTCTCCGCCCTCGAATCCCAAGGCATTGGCGATTTCCGTAGCACCCACGCTGGATGCTCCGTTGGCGCACATGGCAAGTGCCATATTCAAGCTGATAGGGCTGAAGAATCTGTTGCCGAATGGAGACTCATTGCATATTTCCTTGAAATATTTCTTGGCGAGTTGGTTCCCCGCTTTGGCGTATTCCATTTCACTGTCGGAAAGGCTGAGCGGTGCGGAATGCTCGATGACGGGCGGCATTGTCCATTCTGTAAGATTCTGGTAATCTTGCTCTGTGGCGATGCCGAATGTCACACTGTCCACGTCGCTGACGTAGAATGATTTCTGCTGGCCGTCTTTGAGCCAGATTTGCATGCTTTTTTGTGAATCAGCTTGGGCATAACTACAAGCCAATAATGCAGAAAGTGATAGAAGTAAATACTTTTTCCCCATTATATCTTTTGTTTTAGTTAATAGATACGACGACCTTGTTTGTGGATTCTGCGCGAGGGTGATTTTCATGGATCCTTATATGGATTCGTTTCGTGTTATCCTATTTTCCTCTCCCTATTCCCTTATTTTATTCCTTCGGATAATTTCCTTCACTCAATAATCCAATACAATAATGTTTCGCAAAGATATGAATATGTTTTTAAATTCAAAATAATTGGTATAAAAAATGACAATTATTGTCTGGTATTCCAAGTTAGACCACAAATAAATATATTAATAATCAATATATAATAATAACTATGACAAAAAATATATAACAAACACTCGAAGGTATGGGATAGTTTTCCTTGTATTTTATCGCACCAATCGTATAGTTTAAATTTGTGGAATTTATCAAAATAAATCATAGTGGAAATGATTTGTCTGTAATAAAAATTTCCTTACATTCGCGATACGAAAAGCCCAAGTGGTGGAATGGTAGACACGCTAGTTTCAGGGACTAGTGGCCGTAGGCTGTATGAGTTCGAGTCTCATCTTGGGTACAAAATTTATCGAGAGAAAGTGAGATCGCGTATTCTTTCCATAATAGTCTTCCTTGCCATTTGTTGTGATGTTCTTGCACAAAACACAGATTTGGATAATGCTGTCGCTCCTGTATATGCTTTCTTGCAGAAAGAATTTTCCGTATTGAAACATAACAAATTGAGTAACGACAGTTCGGTTGTTAATGCGGGTAAGAAAAAAATCGACATTTATCTTTCGAAGCATGTTGAGGGAATCGCGTTGAGGGAGGATGTGGTCGAGAGAATTTACGATACCGTTTCCGCGCATTTACCTAGAGCTTATAAGAACTATGATTTGACCCTGTACGTCAATCGATATGAGTTACATGATTTGGTGCCGAATTGGACGCGTTCAGACTTGAAAGTGGACAGGTCCAGGATTCAGCGTGACTATTTCAAAGGGCACCAACTAGTCCGCAACTTGAGCAGGCCCTATAAGGTGGAGCAGGGGTTGCAAAACAGGCACATCGCCATGTGGCCAAGTCATGGATGGTACTTCGAGTCCACTTCGAAAGGGAGCCAGTGGCAATGGCAACGCCCTTGTTTGTTCCAGATTGTCGAAGACACTTACACGTTGGGCTACGTTTTGCCTTATCTCGTCCCCATGTTGGAAAATGCGGGCGCCACAGTCCTTTTGCCGAGGGAGCGCGACACGCAGTACAATGAGGTCATCGTGGATAATGACTCGAACGGAGAATACCTCTATGAGGAGGTGAACGGGAAGGATTGTATTTGGATGGGCTGCGATTCCGTCGGTTTCGCCAATAAGAAAAAGATATATGTGGAGGGCGAACAGCCCTTCAAAATGGGCACTTGCCGCCAAGTGCGGACTTCGAAGGAGAAGAGCGCCGAGGCGCATTGGGTGCCCGACATTCCGGAGGATGGCGAATATGCGGTCTATGTCTCTTATCAGTCTTTGCCTGAAAGTACGGCGGAAGCTCACTATACTGTCCATCACTCAGGCGGTTCCACCGATTTCGTGGTCAACCAGCGCATGGGCGGTGGTACGTGGATTTATTTGGGAACGTTCCGTTTCAAGAAGGGACTGCATCCGTCCATGGGCATGGTGGTGCTCACCAACCAGTCACGGGGTGGAAGGATTGTCACGGCTGACGCTGTCAAGTTCGGTGGCGGTATGGGTAATATCGGACGTCCTGTCGTCACGGCTGAAGGTGATACGGTGGTGCAGGCGAGCGATAGGCTGAGATTCCTGGAGGGCGCCCGTTATTGGATGCAGTGGGCTGGTTACCCCGATTCGATCTATTCCCGTAACGGCGGCAAAAACGACTATAAGGATGATTACATGTGCCGAGGTGAGTGGGTGAACAACTTGATCGGTGGTTCGCCTATGGCGAAGGACCTCCCCGGCAAGCGCATTCCTATCGATATGGCTTTCGGACTCCATACGGATGCGGGCCAGTTGTTGGGCGATACCATTTTGGGAACTTTGGCGATATACATGTCTGAAAGTCACGGGAGCCGTTCTTATTTGAACGGTCAAAGAAGGCTTGCCGGACGTGATTTGACGGAGATGATACAAACTCAGGTGGTAGACGATATTAGACGGTCTTTCCGGCCCAATTGGACCCGACGCAAAATGATGGATGCCTCTTATTACGAGGCGCGCGTGCCGGAGGTGCCGACCATGTTGCTGGAACTCCTTTCCCACCAGAATTTCACGGACATGAAGTATGGTTTGGACCCGAATTTCCGTTTCTTCGTCAGCCGTTCCATCTACAAGGCTATCTTGCGATTCCTCGCTTTCCAACATTACGCTGATTATGTGGTGCAACCTTTGCCTGTGACGAATTTCAGTACTGAGTTTTACGATAAAAAGTGTAAAAGCGTTTATTTGAGTTGGGCGCCACAACAGGATAGTTTGGAGGAGTCAGCCACTCCTTCGAAGTATGTCGTTTATACTTCCCGTAATGATGGTGGTTGGGATAATGGTTTCGTGGTGGATGTGCCTCATTGCGTAATGCCTATCGATTCAGGCATTATCTATAACTTTAAGGTTACCGCTTTGAATGACGGTGGCGAGAGCTTCCCTTCCGAGGTCTTGTCTGTCTGTAAGGCGAAGTCTTCCCAAACGGCTTTGATCATCAATGGTTTTGACCGCGTCTCAGCTCCTGAGTCTTTCGATACGGGTGAGTTCTCTGGTTTCTTGGATGATTCGGACCAAGGCGTTCCGGACCATTACGACTATAGTTATGTCGGCAAACAATATGGATTCCGTAAACGTCAGAAATTCCGGAATAACGCGGAGCCTGGACATGGCGCTTGCCGTGTCGATTATGAGGGTGTGGTGATTGCCGGTAACACTTTCGATTTTCCTTCCCTTCATGGGAAATCCATCAAGAAAGCTGGTTATTCGTTCGTGTCTTGTTCTAAGTCGGCGGTGACGGAGGGTAACTACAATATTAGGAAGTATGCGTTTGTGGATTTGATCTTAGGTGAGGAGAAGGAGACGACCGTGGGGATGGGTACTCGTTATAAGACGTTCCCTAAGCGTTTGCAGGACGAGTTGCGTACCTATCTTTTCCATGGCGGAAAACTTTTCGCAAGCGGGGCCTATATCGCTTCCGATTTGATGGTGCGTGATTCCTGTGACGAAGACGATATCTATTTCGCCGAAAAAGTGTTGAAATATACGTTGGCGCAGAGTGGTGTGGAAACTGAAGGTAGGATATCCAATTATTTTTCCGTTAACAAGGAGTTCTCCCAGAAATTCTACAATTACAATCGTACGTTGGGTAAATACCAATATGCTGTCGAGGCTCCGGATGCGATTGATTGCGTGAGTGGTTCTTCGATTGTGCATTCCTTTGAAGGCTCCAATTTGCCGTGCGCGGTGGCTTATAAGGGGAGGTACAGAACTTATATTTCGTCCATTCCTTTCGAATCCATTACGACGCAGTCCGACCGTGACGCGTTGATGAAGGAGATCGTGAAGTTCTTATTTAATAAAAAGAAGTAATCTATGGTGGATTTTTTCTTGCCTTATGTGCCGGGGAACGAATCGTCCTTGACGGCGCTTGGCTCCATTCCTGAAATCGCTAGTGTCACTTTATTGTATTCGGGTGAGAAGCCGGCGGTGGCTGGCGTTCGTTTGTTGCCTATCGATTCGTTGAATTCGTATATGACATTGCGTAAAGTTGCGGAAGCGGCTTCTTCTTCCCATATCGCTTTGTTGAATGACGCTTGTCCGTTGTTGTTGGGACAGAATGCGATGCGGCGTTTCGCACAGGTGATGGAGTATACTGGCGCCGTGATGGCTTATTCCGATTTCCTCGAACGTTCGGGTGAAAACATTAAGTTACATCCTTTGATTGATTACCAGTTGGGAAGCGTCAGGGATGACTTTGACTTTGGCCCATTGCTCTTTTTCGATGCGTCGGCTTTCAAGTCGTGTGTCACCGATATGGAACCTTCTGTCGTTTACTCTTCCTTATATGATTTAAGGTTGAGACTTTCGGAGCGCTTACTCCCTTTCCATTTGAATGAGCCTCTTTATACGGTTCTCCCGAAAGATAAGGTCTCTTCCGAAGAGAAACAGTTTGCTTATGTGGATCCACGTAATAGAGGGGTGCAGGTCGAGCGAGAAAGAGTCTTCACCGAATATTTGAAACGGGTGGGGGCATATTTGGAGCCTTCGTTCGCTCCTGTCTCTTTCGACGAGTCTGACTTCGAAGTGGAGGCTTCCGTCATCATCCCGGTCCGTAACAGGGTCAAGACGATTTCGGACGCTATCCGTTCGGTCTTGTCGCAGAAAGCTTCGTTTCCTTTCAACGTTATTGTGGTGGATAATCATTCCACAGATGGAACGACCGAGCAGATCGCGGAGTTGGCGAAGCAGGATGACCGCGTGGTGCATGTCATCCCGCAGCGTGGCGATTTAGGAATCGGTGGTTGCTGGAACGAGGGAGTCAATCATCCTCAGTGCGGTAAGTTCGCAATCCAGCTGGACAGCGATGACGTCTATAGTGGTCATGACACACTCCGTAAGGTGGTGGACGCTTTCTATACGCAGGGATGCGCTATGGTGGTCGGAACGTATGCCATCACTAATTTCAAGATGGAGACCATTCCGCCGGGCGTGATCGACCATAAAGAGTGGACGCCGGAGAATGGAAGGAACAATGCGTTGCGTATCAATGGGTTGGGCGCACCGAGGGCTTTCTATACACCGTTGCTGAGGAAGTTGCAATTACCCAATACAAGTTATGGCGAGGATTATGCGATGGGGCTTTCCATCTCGCATGAGTATCAGATAGGCAGAGTTTATGACGTGCTTTACCTTTGCCGTAGGTGGGAAGGCAATTCTGACGCTAATTTGGATATTGTCAGTTTGAATAAGAATAATTTATACAAGGATAAGTTGCGTACAATCGAGATGATGCGCAGGATTAAGGACTCAAAGTGATGGATGTAAAGGCTTTTTACGAGGAACAGTTGGCGGCTTGGCCTGAGTTCAGGGAGCGTGTCGAGCAATTGGAACGTGTGGAATTGCGTGAATTCCGCATGGATGGTTATGTGGTCAAGACTCAGTTTAATCCTGCTAGGGCGGTCTCTACTGGCGCCAAGTTGGACAAGTCGTCCATCGCCAATAGGAAGTGTTTCTTATGCGCAGAGAACCGTCCTGCCGTACAAGACAAACTTCGGATGAATGACCGTTTTTCGTTGCTCGTGAATCCGTTCCCCATCTTGAAGGAGCATTTCACCATCGCCTGCGACGAACATCGGCCGCAGGAGATAAAGCCTTTCTTGGGTGACATGTTGGATTTCGCACAGATGATGCCTGACCATATCCTTTTCTATAACGGACCACGCTGTGGGGCTTCCGCTCCAGACCACCTACATTTCCAGGCGGTCGCTAAAGGACAGTTGCCGTTGGAGCAGGAGTGGAGAGCTTGTGGAAAGCGCGAATTGTCCGAATGGAATGGCCATCATTTGGAGCAATTGATGGGACTGGGTCGTCGGTGCCTTCATGCGGAGTCCGAACGGAAAGATGCGTTGTGCTCGTTGTTTAATCAGGTCTATACGCAATATATGATGATGGAAGGCGGGAACGAGGAGCCCCGTCTGAATGTGTTCGCCATGAGCGAGGAGAACCGCTGGCATCTCTTTATCTTCCCTCGTAAGACTCATCGACCTTCCCAGTATTTCGCTGAGGATGGGACCTATCGCATGATCAGTCCCGGAGCGATTGACATGGCTGGTGTGATTGTTTTGCCCCGTAGGGAGGATTTTGACTTAGTGGATGCTAAAGAGATTTTGGATGTCTTTTCCCAAGTTTCTTTGTGAAAAGAAGATTGTTTTTTTGTCTCGTAAAAATAGTTTTATTAATTTCGCGTCGAGTTGAGGGACTTTAATGGGTTGTTGTAATATTCTCATTTGTTAAGGTTATTTGTCGCTTTTTACCATTATTGTGGCGGTGTTAGTGAATGATGAATTTTATAGGACAATTTCTCTTGTCGGTTTGCGACGAAGGGATATGGTTTTTGGGAGTTTAGGAGTTTAGAAGTTTTTCCCCAATGGTAGTATTCGTTCGGTTATGAAAAAAATGTTGTTATTGGTAGTCTCGTTCTTTATGGTCTGGGATTTGTTTGCCATAGAAGGGACTTCTCTAGTGGATAATGTGAATATCAGAAAGGTAAGTCAGGGCGGATTTTTTAAGACAAGTGATGATTCGCCTTCGATTGTCTTCATGCGCGAAGGTGCCACGAACCGTTATTTCCTGGAGATGATAACGAGTTATGAAATGGACAATCTGATGTTGTTTTATTTGGGAAGGACGAAGGAACAGGTATTGCAATGTTTAGAGTATTTCCAGCAGGTGTTGGAGGATAAGGACCAAGTTGTGGTCAAGGATGACGTCAAGAGTGTCTATTCCATCTCCTATCAGTCCGAGTCGGGCAAGAATCTCCGTTTTTCGACAAAGGGATTTATAGGCGACGGATATGTCAGCAAGGCGAATATCAAGAAATTCATAGCCGACATAGAAAAGTTTGCGGAGTAGGGGAAGATCCTTTTCGGGAGTATTATTTCCTCGAATCGTTAATATTTTGGCTTCATATTTTCTCCCTAAATGGGTTGGTTTTGGGTTAATAATATGTTTCCCCTCCTTCTAGGGAATGTAACCCGATGGTTTTGTGAGGAAATAAAAAAGCCTTGCGGACGACTAGTCTGCAAGGCTTTTTCGATTTGTAGCCGAGCCGGGAATCGAACCCGGATCTAAGGTTTAGGAAACCCGTATTCTATCCATTGAACTACTCAGCCAAACCCTAAGCGTCTCTTCCGAAACGCTGACGCGAATTTAACTGAAAAACGTTCCCCTACCAACATATTCGACTAAATATTTAACATTTGCCGTAATTTTATGCTTGAGGTGTTGTCAAAGGATGCCCTGTCAACGTTTTATGTGATGTGTTTGGTAAAAAAACATGCTCAAATATCGTCCAATATCTGTTTTGTTGCCAAATTTCATCGTCCTAGAATCCATGAATAATTTTGAAAGCCGTATATTTTGACATTCCGTTCTTGTCGGTTAGATATATAATTTCAATCAATCACTTCGTTGATGTTTGGTTTTTTTTGACGTTCTAGGCGTATTTTTCAGGTCGATTTGCTTGCATTTTAATAAAAATTAAGTTAACTTCGTTACAAACGATATGAGAAATATCGGTTAGAAACAAAATGCGACATGATAAAGACAATAAATGAATGTTGAAGTTTACGAATAAGGGTATGTATTTTTTTTATGGTTTTTAGTTATGGGTTTCAAATGTTAGGGAGGAGTTTCGTAAAAATAGCCGAGACTCCTCCATTTTTTTTCTCTGTCTTTTTCCCGCCTTTTCCCATTGCATGTGCGTTATCCACGCATTGCGCTCTTGCGCATTCCCAGTGGCTGTGCGACACTTGCGGCGTGCGGACTGTGGAGTTGTCTATTGGCTTTGTCGGGGGCGTTGGTGGACCTTTGCGGAGTTCTCCCTCGGACATAAAAAAAGGCGGCCCAATGGTCGCCTTTTCTTTTGCCTTGAGAAAGGATTACTCAGCGATAGCGATGTGTGCTACCTTACCGTCCTTCATCCAGAGAGAAGCGCTCTTCTCGTTCAAAGCTGTCTTGTCCAAGTTAGCGAGAGCTACTTCGCTCTTGTCTGCTAGAACGACAACTGCGTCTGGAAGGATCTCCAATTTAGTCACACCGTCGAGAGCCTCTACCAAGTAGAGTGTCCAAACGCCGTCTGCCTCACGGAATCCGTCAACCTTAGTTGCGATTGCCTCGCTTGCAGGGAATGGATCAGCTGCTTCAACAGCTTGAGCCTCTGCTTGAGCCTCTGCAGGTGCTGCGGTTTGTTCAGTTGCTACTGTTTCGTTGTTGGTCTCAGGAGCTGGAGTTTTTTTACAGCTTGCGAGAACTGCCAAGCATCCAATCAAAAGAATTACTTTTTTCATTTTTACTAAGATGTTAAAATATTAATAATAAAATGTTATTGATTATTCAAAGAATACAGTGTCGACAGCTTTAGAGGCTATCTTAGCGTTGGCTACCTTAGTGGCGGAAACCAATTTGGTAGAACCACCCTTCAATGCGAACAACACTTTTGTTGGGTCTGCCTCCGCGGAAGCCATCTTGATTTCGCTGAGGTCATTACCGATGTAGGAAGCGCCGCTATCGGAAAGCTCAATCATGACGCCGTCCACCTTAATGGTAACTGCGCCGGCAGCAACTTCGCGCACTTTAATTTCTCCTGTTTGACCGATGTGGTTGTAACGGATGACGTCGCCAGCCTTAGACAAGTCGATTTCGTTCGCTCCATTTTGGAAGGTCGTCTCGCTTGCGCCGCTCTTGATGGCTGCGTTCACGCACTCAGTGCCAGAAACGAGTGAGGTCGATTTTGCGGCGAGTGCCAATAATACTTTAGACGGATCAGCCTCAGCCTTCGCCTTGTTGATCGCTTCCAAGGAAGTGCTCAAGTATGAGCAACCTGCGTCTGATAAATTGATTGTCTTTCCATCGATGATGAAAGTGACATTACCTGCAGCAACCTTACCTGCTGCAATCTTAATCGCTCCTGCATAGTTCGCATTGTTGCATGCGATAATGTCATTTGCGTCGAGTTTTGCTAAGTCGATTGAATTTGCCATCTCTATAAGCGTTTTTAAAAGTTAAAAATAAGTTTCTCTTCATTTGAGAATATCACGAAAGTAAAATTAGAAATTGTTTATGACATTTCAAAACTTTCATGGAAAGTATTTTTTTTCGTATGCATTGAGCCGACGCCGTCCTTATGAAAAGGAGTGCGCTACCATGGGGCATGATAGCGCACTCTGTGACAAAAAGGTTTGTCTATATATTAGGTCTTTTTAATCTTGATTTAGGATATTTGAGGAGCCCTTTTCTGTTTTCCATATAATCAAAAAAAAATACCGTTCTGACAAAATAGATATGTTTTCCCCCATATTTGTAAATTATCAGGAATAAAATGGCAATTCCATGAACGTCTCCTATTTCGTAATATTTAAATAGTAAATAAATTCGTATCTTTGCGCCAAATTTTAACCGATATGATGTACTATAGTACCAATAAAAAAGCCGCTAAAGCGACCCTCCAAGAGGCTGTCGTGAAGGGTTTGGCTTCCGATAAGGGGCTCTTTATGCCCGAGGTGATCAAGCAATTGCCCGCTTCCTTCTTCGAGGGAATGAAGGACATGTCTTTCCAGGAAATCGCTTATGTGGTGGCTGACGCCTTCTTCGGCGAGGATGTGGACGCAGCCTCTTTGAAGGAGATCGTTTATGACACGCTTAGTTTCGACGTGCCGCTCGTGCATGTGAATGACAACATCTATAGTTTGGAACTCTTCCATGGTCCTACTTTGGCGTTCAAGGATGTGGGCGCCCGCTTCATGTCGCGCCTCCTTGGCTACTTCATCAAGAAGGAGGGTCAGAAGAATGTGAACGTCCTCGTGGCTACCTCCGGTGATACGGGTTCAGCCGTGGCTAACGGTTTCTTGGGCGTCGAGGGCATCCATGTCTATGTGCTCTATCCGAAGGGTAAGGTGAGCCCTATCCAAGAGTGCCAATTCACCACTTTGGGCAAGAACATCACCGCCCTTGAGGTGGACGGCGTGTTCGATGACTGCCAGGCGCTGGTGAAGAACGCTTTCATGGACAAGGAGTTGAATGACCACATGAAGTTGACTTCCGCCAACTCCATCAACGTGGCTCGCTTCCTTCCTCAGGCTTTCTACTATTTCTACGCTGTGGCTCAGTTGCACAAGCTCGGTATCAAGGATGACATCGTGATCTGTGTTCCTTCCGGCAACTTCGGAAACATCACCGCCGGTTTGTTCGGCAAACGCATGGGTATGCCTGTGAAGCGTTTCATCGCCGCTAACAACCGCAACGATATTTTCTTTAATTATTTGAATACGGGTGTCTACTCGCCTAAGCCTTCCGTGCAGACCATCGCTAACGCTATGGACGTGGGTGACCCGAGCAACTTCGCCCGTGTGCTTGCGCTCTATAAGGAGTCGCACGAGGCTATCGTCGCTGAAATCGGCGGCTGCACTTATACCGACGAGCAGATCCGCGAGTCTTTGAAGAGTTGCTTCGAGAAGACGCATTATCTGTTGGATCCTCACGGCGCTGTGGGCTACAGGGCGCTTTGCGAGCACTTGAAGCCGGGCGAGACGGGTGTCTTCCTGGAGACCGCCCATCCTGCTAAGTTCAAGGAGACGGTGGAGAGCATCATCGGTTCGGAGGTGGAGATTCCTGCTAAGCTTCAAGCTTTCATGAAGGGTCAGAAGCAGAGCGTGCAGATGACGAAGGATTTCGCTTCGTTCAAGTCATTCCTTTTGAAAGAATAATATGAATGTAGTCATCATAAAATATAACGCTGGCAATATTTTCTCCGTGGATTACGCGCTGCGCCGCTTGGGCGTTGAGGCTGAGATCACGGGGGATATCGATAAGATAAAGTCTGCCGACAAGGTGATTTTCCCGGGTGTGGGTGAGGCGGAGACGACCATGAACTACCTCAGGGAACATCGCTTGGACGAGGTGATCAAGGGCTTGAAACAGCCTACGCTGGGCATCTGCATCGGTATGCAGCTGATGTGCCAATCTTCCGAGGAGGCGAACTCCGGTAATGTGGATTGCTTGGGTATCTTCGAGGAGCGGGTGAAGAAGTTCATCCCGACCGAGCAGGTCATCAAGGTGCCTCATATGGGTTGGAATACCATCACGGACCTCAAGTCGCCTCTTTTCGAGGGTCTCCCGAAGGATCCGTACTTCTACTACGTGCATAGTTTCTATGCGACGGTGGGGAAGGATACTATCGCCCAAACTGATTATATCCATCCATATAGCGCGGCGCTCCATAGGGATAATTTCTATGCGGTGCAGTTCCACCCTGAGAAGAGTGGCGCCATGGGTGAAATTGTCTTAAAGAATTTCTTAAATATTTGATAACGCCTATGTTAGCAAAACGTATTATTCCTTGTTTGGATATCAAAGATGGTCAGACTGTCAAGGGTATCAACTTCGTTAATATACGAAACGTGGGCGATCCGGTGGAGTTGGGCGCCGAGTATAGCCGTCAGGGTGCCGATGAGTTGGTGTTCCTGGACATCACCGCTTCCCACGAGGGTAGAAAGACTTTCGTGGATTTGGTGAAGCGTATCGCGCAAAACATCAGCATCCCTTTCACGGTGGGTGGCGGCATCCATGAGTTGGGTGACGTCGACAAGCTTTTGGCGGCGGGTGCCGATAAGGTTTCCATCAATTCCGCCGCTATCAAGAACCCTGATTTGATCAGCGAGGTGGCGAAGAACTTCGGTTCGCAGGTGTGCACCGTGGCCATCGACGCGAAGCTGGACGAGAGCGGCGAATGGACTTGCTACTTGAATGGCGGTCGTATCGCTACGGAGAAGAAGCTTTTTTCGTGGGCGAAAGAGGCGCAGGAGCGTGGCGCCGGCGAGATTCTCTTCACTAGCATGAATCATGATGGTGTGAAGCAGGGTTTCGCTAACGATGCTTTGGCTGTCCTTTCCGAATCGTTGTCTATCCCTGTCATCGCTTCCGGCGGTGCGGGTAATATGGAGCACTTCAAGGATGTTTTCGAAAAGGGTAAGGCGGACGCGGCTTTGGCTGCCTCCATCTTCCATTTCCATGAAATCGCTATCCCTGACCTGAAGAAATATCTGGCGGGGGAAAACATCCCGATGCGTATCGTATAACGTTGTTATTGCGGACGATAATAGAATAAAAATGGTAGAATATTTTCCCGTCATAGACGAAGAGGGTAACGTGATTGACCGCGCTACTCGTCAGGAATGCCACAGCGGCTCTAAGATCCTTCATGCCGCTGTCCATCTGCATGTGTTTAACAAGGAGGGTGACCTCTATATGCAGAAACGCGCCGACTGGAAGGATATCCAGCCGGGCAAGTGGGACACCGCCGTGGGCGGACACATAGACTTCGGCGAAAGTGTGGAGATCGCTATGCTCCGTGAGGCGCGCGAGGAGTTGGGCTTGTCTGATATCCAACCGGAGCGCCTTTTCAACTACATCTGGGAGAGTCCTAGGGAGCGTGAGATGATTTATGTTCATCGTATCGTCTACGACGGAGTTCCGCAACCAGACCATTCCGAGGTGGTGGACGGACGTTTCTGGAAGATCTCCGAGATCGAGGAGTGCTTGGGCAAGGAGGTTTTTACCCCTAATTTTGAACTGGATTTCAAGAAACTGAAAGAGGCGGGTGTTATCGCCGCCGGTAAATAATTGTCATAAAGATGGCTTATAAAGTATTGGTGTTGGACATCGACGGTACGTTGACCAACTCGAAGAAGGAAATCACGAAAGAGACGAAGAAGGCTTTGCATGAGGCTCAGGAGAACGGCGTGATCGTCGTTTTGGCTTCCGGTCGTCCGACCCCGGGTATCGTGCCTATCGCCGACGAGATTGAACTCGACAAGTTCGGTGGTTATATTCTCTCTTTCAACGGCGCTGTCATCACTGATTACCGTACGAAGAAGGTGGTCTACGAGACGGTCTTGCCGATGGACGAGATGCCTAAGCTTTATAAATCTTCCCGTGACCATGGTGTGACGATCGTCACCTATAAGGACGACTCCATCATCACGGAGAATGAGGCTGACCAATACGTGGCGATAGAGGCCCGAATCAATAAAATGCCTGTCCGCAAGGTGGATAATTTCGTGGAGCAAATCACGAAACCTGTCACTAAGTGCCTGATGGTGGGCGATGGCGATTACCTCGCCGAGGTGGAGCAGGACATCAACAAGGAGTATGGTGATAGGCTGAACGTCTACCGTTCGGAGCCTTTTTTCTTGGAAATCATGCCTCAGAACATCGATAAGGCTTATTCGTTGGGTAAGTTGTTGGATTATATAGGTTTGACGAAAGAGGAGATGATTGCTTGCGGAGACGGATTCAATGATCTCTCCATGATTAAATTCGCTGGCTTGGGCGTCGCGATGGGCAATGCGCAGGAGGTTGTGAAACAATCCGCTAATTATGTGACTTGCTCGAACGATGAGAACGGTGTCGCTAATGTGGTAAACGAATTCATTCTCTCATGAAGGTATATGTGAAGGCATACGTCTCGATTTCAGGCGAGAAGGTGATGGTGAATGGCGAGGATTTCCCTGTTCGTCGCGAGGAGGGGAAGACATGGCTGGCGGATATCTATGCCGCTGTCGGTTGTCAATATTCTAAGTTCTTCAAGATGGACAATCTCTGCAAGACTGGTTTTCTTGCTTCTGAGTTGCTGATGGGAAAGCTTTCGCTCGCACCTGAGGAGCCTAAGAAGGATTGGTCTGTGATTCTCCTATCGCGCTCAGGCTCGCTGGACGACGACAAGGCTTATCAGAAGACGATAGCCTCGGCTGACGATTATTTCCCGAGTCCGGCGGTCTTCGTCTACACGCTCTCCAACATCGTGACGGGCGAAATAGCGATCCACCATAAGATCATGGGCGAGTCGTCCTGCTTTGTGACAGAAACGTTCTCACCCGAAACCGCCTATGCGATCTCTATGAACGGATTCCTTCCCGAGAAGGAAATCAAACACCAGATTTTCGGCTGGTGCGAATACTTGGACGGTAACCTCTCCGCCAAATTCTATGCGTTGTCTACCGAGGCGGATGGGGCGCTGGGGGAGTGGAAGGGAGATGGAATCGTTGTTGATTAAATAGTAAATCATAATTTGCAAATTCATCTATATTCCCACAAATAAAAGCCTTCCTACCCCTTAACTTGTCTTTTCATTCTAAAATATATATCTTTGTTGTCTTAAAGAAAAAAATGAAGGTAATGAATGAATTGATAGAAACATTAAAAAGTGAGATAATAGAGGCGTTGAACCTCGAAGGGATGTCGCCTGCTGATATTGATGAAAATGCGCCGCTCTTCAATGGCGGAAACGCTTCGGCGGAAGGTTTGGGTCTCGATTCAATCGATGCGCTCGAACTTATCGTGCTGATGGAAAGAAACTACGGAATCAAATTGAAAAACGCCAACGAAGGGAAGGAAATCTTCAAGTCTATCGCTACGATGGCGGATTATATCTCTAAAAATAGGACGAAATAAATTCGTATGGGCAGGATTGTCGTGACCGGTATGGGCATCATCTGTAGCCTTGGGTGCGGAGCCGAGGAGGTGTTCGCTTCCCTTCGTGCGGGTGTGGCTTGTGTCGGGGCGGCACGTCATTTGCGGACTATACACACGGAACTCCCTGTGGGCGAGGTCTCTATGAGCAATGAGGAGATGATTTCCCAGCTCGGACTTCCTTCCGATATGGTGGTCACCCGTACCCCTTTGTTGGGTATGGTCGCTTTCCGTCAGGCTGTCGAGCAGTCTGGCTTGACCGACGCCACCCGCACCGCTTTCGTGAACGGTACGACGGTGGGCGGTATGGAGAAGAGCGAGCAGTACTACCTCGATTTCTTCGAGGGAAAACATACGGAATATATCGGCGCTCACGATTGCGGCGCCGGCACCGAACAGATCGGACGTTTGTTCGGCCATCTAGATTCCATGTGCACGATTTCCACCGCATGTTCCTCCGCAACGAATGCTATCGTCATGGGGGCGAACCTGATTAAGAGCGGTAGGGCGGACGCCGCCATCGTGGGGGGGACGGAATCGCTCAGCAAATTCCACTTGAACGGATTCAACTCTTTGATGATTTTGGACCACGATAATTGCAAACCGTTCGACAAAAACCGTAATGGTTTGAATTTGGGCGAGGGCGCCGCCTACTTGGTCATCGAGAGCGAGGAGAGCGCAAGAACCCGTGGCTGTGAGCCTATCTGCGAACTCTCCGGTTATGCCAACGCTTGCGACGCTTTCCATCAGACTGCGACATCGCCTGAAGGTGAGGGGGCTTACCTCGCCATGAAAGGCGCGTTGCTGAAGTCTGGGTTGCGTCCGTCCGATATCGACTATATCAACGCCCACGGAACGGGCACCGGCAATAATGACCAGTGCGAGAGCGTGGCGATCAAGCGGGTGTTCGGCGACGAAGTGCCTCGCTTCTCTTCCACCAAGGCGTTCACGGGACATACGACCAGCGCGGCGGGAGCGGTGGAGGCGGTGATCTCCATCTTGGCGCTGACGAACAACTATATTCCCGCCAACCTCAACTTCTCGGAACCTATCGAGGAGACTGGTCTGACGCCCGTCTCTGAGGGAATGGAGAGGGCCTCCTTGCGTCATGTGATGAGCAACTCTTTCGGGTTTGGTGGTAATGATTCCTCTTGTATTTTCTCTAAAATAAATAATTAATCATGGCGGTCTATATTCAGTCTGCGGCTCAAATCTCCATCCAATCGCCTTTGTGTGACGATTGGTTCACGTCTCCGATCAAGAGAGAGGGACGCTATTTCCGTTCCGAAGAGCCTGATTTCAAGGCGTTCATAGACCCGATGTCTTCCCGTAGGATGGGACGTCTGCTGAAACGCGCGATCGCTTCGGCGAAGACGGCGCTCGTGGGGTTTGAAGAGCCTCTGGACGCTATCGTGACGGGTACGGGGCTCGGTTGCATCGAGACGACCGAGAAGTTCCTCAATGCGATGTTGAAGGATGGTGAGCAAGCTTTGCCGCCCTCTTTTTTCATGCAGTCCACCCACAACACGATTGGCTCGGTCATCGCCCAGACGCTGAAGTGCCATGGATACAATAATACTTACACACACCGCGGCACGTCGTTCGATTGTGCCTTGCAGGATGTGGTGACGCAGTTTGACCTCGGGGAGATTTCCTCCGCATTGGTTTGCGCCAACGATGAGATGACCGAGGCTTATTTCAAGCTCTTCGACCAAATCGGTTACTGGAAGATGGAGGATGTCACGGAAGATATGTTCCGTCAGGTTGCCGGCGAGGGAAGTTTCGCGGGCGAAGTCTCCGCCTCTTTCTTGCTGACGGACTGCCCGAAAGGTGATTTCCTGTGCCGTTTGGTGGGCATGGAAACGATGTTCGAGCCGTCGACCGAACGGTTGCGCTCCGCCGTCGATAACCTCTTGGTTGAGGCTGGCATGGAGTGGTCGGATGTGGATGCTGTGGTCTGCGGATATAATGCGGCGGAGTCGAACGATAGGGTATATGCCCGAATGGCGGATGAGCTCTTCCCTGGCGTGACTCAAATCTACTACAAACACCTGTTCGGCGAGTCTTTCTCGGCGTCCGCTTTAGGATATTATGTGGCGGCGACTTGCCTCAAGCGGGGTATGGTTCCTTCCCATATCGTCTATAGCGGGGAGAAAAACATCGCTCCGAAATGTATATTGGTATATAATCATTTTCAAAATAAAGACCACTCTGTGGGACTATTGACATGCTGAGACTATTGCTACTATCCGTCGCCCAGTCTTTCTGTCTGGCGTTAGGTCAGGTCTTTTTGAAGCTGGCCGTGGGGAAGATGCAGTCGTTTTCGTGGACATGGACGTGGTTCAAAGATCTGATCCTGAACTATTGGCTGGCGCTCACGGGCGTCTCCATGGGCTTGGCCACGTTGTTGTGGTTCTACATTCTTAGACACTATCCGTTGTCTGAGGCGCATCCGCTCACATGCCTCAGTTTCATTTTCGGGCTCTTGGCCTCCGCATGGTTTCTGCATGAGCCGATTCCTGTCACGAGGTGGATTGGTGTAGGCATCATTATGGTGGGCGTTTTCTTTGTTGTAAAATAATACGATATGTTTACGATTCGAGCATACGATACGGGAGAGGCTGGCGCTTTCGGCCATGAGCTTCGCTTTGATGCGGGGCATGAGGTTTTCGCCGCCCATTTCCCCGGCAATCCTATCGTCCCCGGCGCAGTGCTGGTGGAGGTGATCCGTTCTGCCGCTTCCGACATCCTGCAAGAGGAGATACGGGTGTTGGAGGTGCGTAACGTGAAGTTCATCACGGTGATAGTGCCAGGCGTCGACGAGCCGTTGAAAGTCGTTTCCCGCTATGCGGAGAAAGAGGGGAACTACTCCTTCAAATCAGTGATTTCGGGGGGAGACCGTATATATGCCAAGTTCGATTTGATGGTGGGGAGGATGAATCGATGACGGTTGACGAGACGAGGAAAATCTTCTCTGAGAAAAGGGTGGGGGTGTTGATACCTGTCTATAACAACGAGAAGACAGTGCTTCAGGTGGTGGAGTCCGTCTTTCCCTTTTGCGCCGACGTGATTGTCGTGAACGATGGTTCCACGGACCAGACCGAGACGCTTCTACGCAAGTTGCCCGAATCTGTCCATGTTGTCTCCTATCTTCCTAATAAAGGGAAAGGTTATGCTTTGAAAGCAGGCTTTGAAAAGGCGTTGGAGATGGGCCTCCGTTCGGTGGTTTCGCTGGATTCCGACGGCCAACACTTAGCGTCCGATTTGCCGCTTTTCGCGGAGGCTTGCCAAGTGGACGAGGATGCCCTGATAGTGGGAAGCCGTTCGTTCCTCAATCCGAACATGCCGCAGAAAAACAGCTTTGCCAATAAGTTCTCCAATTTTTGGTTCGCCTTGCAGACGGGGCACCGTTTACCCGACACGCAGACTGGCTACAGGCTTTATCCGTTGGAGCGTATGAAAGGGATGACGCCTTTTTGTCGCCGTTACGAGGCGGAGTTGGAGCTTTTGGTGCGTAGCGCGTGGCGGGCGATTCCGTTGAAGAGCATCTCTATAAATGTATTCTACCCACCTAAGGAAGAGCGGGTGACGCACTTCCGTCCGACCGTCGATTTCGTGCGTATCAGCCTATTGAACACGCTGTTGTGCCTCTTGGCTGTGGTGTACGGGTATCCGTCGATGTTGATTCGGAAAATAATAAATTGAAAAACATTGTAGTGTGGGAACAAGTCGCTGTATGTTCCTGCGTGACACAAAAAAAAATGGGAACCATCCGAAGAGGTCCCCATTTGTATATGTCCTGTTAGGATTTCCTTAGAAAGCCCAACCCAAACGGAGTGTAGGCACAGCTTGAGGTTGGAATACCAAATCGTGTGACTTAGTCTCTGTTTTAGTTGTCTTGCCGTCAGACTCAACGGAAGGTTTCTTGTCTATTTGCATTTCAACACCCAATTTCACTTCGGCGCCGATGAAGATGTTCTTCGCGAAGTAGAAGTTGAAGCCAGATACTGCAGCTACACCGAAAGTGTTGAAGCCGTTCTCGTTTTTAGTGACGGTCTTGTTGTGCTCTGACTCGTCTGTCTTCTTTGTGGAAGTGATTCCGAACTCAAGTTCACCACCTACGTATGGAGACAATTTATCTGTTCCGTCGAACACGTAGCTGACGCCTGGATTGATGCTGAACAAGGCGGTACGGTCCGTAGTCTTGTGCCAAGCATCTCCGCTTTGACCGTTGTCGTTGACATCCTTGAAGATGCTGAATCCTAAACCTAACTTAAGTTCGAGGTTCTCTGTTGCAACGTAAACGCCTCTAAGAAGGCCGCCTTGAAGGTTGATAAGGCCTCCGTCAACGCTATCATTGGCGATCGTGTGGAATGGTGCGAAGCCGATTTCCATCATGAAACTTCCCTCTTCTGGTTTGTAATCGGTTGTGTTAGAGGAAGGAATTTGGTTGAATTGATTGTAGTTGTTGGCTCCATTGGTGGAGTCCGCCATCGTTTGGGCATTCATTGTCATTGCTGCCATTACCGAAGCGATAGCTAAAAATACCTTTTTCATTTTGAAAATTTTAGTGGATCCATTAGTATTAGATTTTCTGGCGGTGAATGAGGATCCGTTCATTTCCGTAAGAAAGTATACGCGAACATAGGGAAAAAAATCGAATATTTGACTATCTTCGCGGACTAAACGTAAAAATGTAATTTTTTCAGAAGTATGAAAGTTTTAAAATTTGGTGGGGCGTCCGTAGGCTCCATAAAGAACTTGCAGCAAGTCAAGAAGATTGTTGAGGGCGTTGACGAGCCCGTCGTGATTGTCGTTTCAGCGGTGGAGAATGTCACAGATATGTTGGTGGAGACAACCACATTGGCTGCGCAAGGAAATGCTTCATATACAGAGAAACTCAATTCTATTATTTCTATCCATAACCAATTGATTGACGGACTGATGTCGTCCGACATGAGTGCGGATGTGTTGAAGGACGTGACCGCCCTACACGAGGAGTTGCAGAATATCTTGAAGGGTGTTTATTTAATCAAGGATTTGACCGCCAAGACTGAGGACGCTATCCTTTCGTATGGTGAGCGTATCGCCTCTTTGGTGGTTTGCAAATATTTGGGCGCTTGTTATTTGGATTCCCGTAACTTCATCAAGACGAACGATTCCTTGGGAAGCGCTAACGTCGATTTCGAATTGACCTATAGATTGGTGAAGGAGCAGTTCGCTACAGCTTCCAACAAACGTATTGTGGTGGCTGGTTTCATCGCGTCAGACGCTGATACGGCTGACGTGACAACGTTGGGTCGTGGCGGTTCGGATTATACCGCAGCCTTGATCGCCGCCGCTTTGGGCGCTTCCAAGATTGAGATCTGGAACACGAACGATGGTTTCATGACCGCCGATCCTTCCGTTACCCGCAAGGCTTATAAGATAGACCATTTGAGCTATTCCGAGGCGATGGAGCTCTGTAACTTCGGAGCGACCGTCATATTCCCTCCGACAATATATCCGGCTTGTGTGGCCAACATTCCTATCCAAATCATGAACATAGAGAAACCTGATACTTGTGGCACCTTGATCTCCACGGATGTGAAGGACGAAAAGACCATCAAGGGTATCTCTTCCATTGAGGATTCCGCTTTGGTGACAATCCAGGGAATGGGCATGATGAACGTGCACAACGTGAACGGACGTATTTTCATGGCCTTGGATTATAACGATATCCATACTTTCTTCGTTTCGCAAGCTTCTTCCGGCAGCTCTATCTCAATCGGTGTGCAGGCGGATGACGCCGAGCGTGTCATCGACCTCTTGAGCGAGGAGTTCTCCGAGGAGATGTCTATGGGCGCTATCACGTCGGTGACCGCGGAGAAGGATTTGGCTACCATCGCCATCGTGGGCGATAATATGAAGCAGACCACCGGAACGGCTGGTAAACTCTTTAACGCATTGGGCCGTAATAATATCAACATCACCGCATTGGCTCAGGGATCGGCAGAGACCAACATCTCTTGCGTCGTGAAACGCGCTGACCTTCGTAAGGCTCTGAATTGCATCCATGAGTCTTTCTTCTTGTCTGAATACCAACAACTGAACCTCTTCGTCGTTGGTACGGGTACTGTCGGTGGTAGTTTGCTCGAACAGTTGCACACCCAAAAGGAGTTGCTCCTGAAGCAAAACAACTTGATGGTGAAGGTGATCGGTATCGCTGACGTGAGCAATTACATCTTGGATCGCGACGGCGTCGACTTGACCCAATATCAAGAGTTGCTGAAGAGCGGTAAGACTTCAACGCCTGAGATCATCAAACAGGCTTTAATCGATTTGAATATTTACAACTGCGTGTTCGTCGATTGTACGGCGAGTGGCGCTATCGCTAATATCTACAAGGATTTGTTGCTCCACAACATCTCTGTCGTGGCTGCTAACAAGATCGCCGCTTCCGGCGATTACGACAACTACATGGAGCTGAAGAATATCGCCCGTAAGCGTGGTATCAAATATTTGTATGAGACCAACGTGGGTGCGGGCCTTCCTATCATCAATACGATCAACGACTTGATCTTCAGTGGTGATAGAATCGTGAAATTGGAGGCTGTGCTCTCCGGCACGTTGAACTTCATCTTCAACACCATCAGCAAGGATATTCCTTTGAGCAAGGCGATCCGCATGGCTATGGAGGCTCGTTTCGCCGAGCCTGATCCTCGTATCGACTTGAGCGGTAAGGACGTGATCCGTAAGTTGGTCATCTTGGCGCGTGAGTCCGGCATCCGTGTGGAGCAGGACGATGTGGAGAAGAACCTCTTCATCCCTACCGACTTCTTCGAGGGTTCTTTGGATGACTTCTGGAAGAAGGTGGAGGGCTATGACGCCGAGTTTGAGGAGAAACGCAAGGTCGTTGAGGCTGAAGGCAAGCACTTTTGTTTCGTGGCTAAGTTGGAGAACGGCAAGACCAGCGTGGGCTTGCAGGCGGTAGGACCTACCCATCCGTTCTTCGATTTGAGGGGAAGCAACAACCTCATCATCATCAACACCGCGCGTTACCAAGATCCTATGATGATCCGTGGTTATGGCGCGGGTGCGGCTGTGACGGCTGCGGGTGTCTTCGCCGACATCATCAGCATCGCGAATATCCGATAATCATTGATTGCAAGATAACAGGGAAAGGCTTCGCTTTCAGCGGAGCCTTTTTTTTATGATTGAAGTCCGCAAAACTTGAAAAGGCGTATCTTTCCTCGCAGAACCCCGTAGGGGTTCCATATTGGCATAATGATAGGTGTCCGATCGGAGGCTCTTTCTTCGCGGAACTCCGTAGGGGTTCCATATCGGTAGAATAATGGATCCCCCCATACACAACCCCAGAGGGGTTGCACATAACATAGAATGCGATTATTTTGTCTTTTTGGGGGCAATCTGAACCGAACCTTTCCATTGATATCTATGTAATAAAGTTTGTTATTGTTATTTTTTATCATGCCTTTGCATGCCGTCTATCGGCATAGTGTTAGTTTTCTTAAAGAAGTTGGTTTTGAAAGGAAAAATCGTTACCAATTTTTTATAATTTTTTTAATTTATGTTTTTAACTAATGGAAAAGGCGGGAAGATTTTGCGTGATTTCTTCTATCTTAATGGTTTGCTGCTCGCCTTTCAGTTCTCATCCTGCGAAAAGGAGGATGT
>JAZLJL010000037.1:0-3177 GCA_045617845.1 Paludibacteraceae bacterium
AGTATCCATAAAAAGCCCAATAAGAAACTTTTTCGTAAATTTTTAAACAGCTTCTTATATATTGGGGGTAACTTTCCCGGCCGGATAAGGCTTCTATTTTGACCTTAAATACTCCTCTATATCTTTCAACGCCTTTATTGCATCTGAATGACCTTGATCTGCGGCCTTTCTGAACCACTTTATTGCTTCGGTATCGTCTTGCATCACGCCTTCTCCTTTCCAGTAACAAACACCTAAATAGTGTTGAGCCTTTGCATGACCTTGGTTTGCGGCTTCCCTGAGCCACTTGACCGTTTCGTCATAGTTTTGTTTAACCCCTTCTCCAAAAAGATAAGCTTCTCCTAAATAGAATTGAGCATTTACAAGACCTTGATTGGCGGCTTCCCTGTACCATTTCGTTGCTTCGTCATAGTTTTGTGTGACGCCTTCACCATTATAGTAAGAATTCCCTAAATTACATTGAGCGCTTGCATGACCCTGATTTGCGGCTTTCCTGTACCACTTTACGGCTTCGGAATAGTCTTTTGTGACGCCCTCACCATTGTAGTACGCATTCCCTAAATTGTATTGGGCGCTTGCATGACCTTGGTTTGCGGCTTTCCTGTCCCACTTTACAGCTTCGGAATAGTTCTTTTCGACACCTTCCCCTAACCTGTAACATATACCTAATACGAATTGTGCGGAATCGCAGTTCATTTCTGCGGATTTTTTTAATAGGGGGAAAGCCAGTGTATATTCTTTTTTGTCATAATGTTCCATTCCTTGTTCATATAACGATTGGGCCGATGTTGTGTCGGATGATGAACGATTCGTCTTCTGCGAATGCCCATGGTTATACGTGTCTATTTTTCCTGATGGAATAACGGCGCCGCATTGTTCACAAACATTTCCGGTTACGGTGCTTCCGCATTTTGAACATTTTAGTTCCATGATAGTCCCATAATTTGTACAAATAGTTGACCGAACATCGTTCTTGTATTTTGGACATTTCCTTTCATCGGCGCATGAGATAAAAGTTATGAGTAGGATTAATAGAAAATTCTTTATCTTCATGATAAGTTAGTTGTGGCTGCTAATCTTGACATCTCAAATCAGTGAAAATTATAATAAGATATAGCCGATCCCCAATGTGAGAATCTGTTTTTTTTATGCTTATAAGATAATTCTTTTATTCAAAGATACTTCAAATTTAGATGCTAATCTATAATACGCCAGAAATATACTCACAAAAAATATTCTCGAACTGTTTTCCCTTTATGAAAAATCGAAGGATTCGGTTGCCCAAATCCTTCGTTCGTGTAATGATGATTTAGAATAAATGTGCTTTTATATGTAGATTTTTTTTCTTGAGTGATTTTAGAATTAATTTTTATGTATTTGTGTTTTGCTTGTCTTCCATTCATTATTAATGAGGAACGAAATGACGTAGATGCCCTCCTTGAGAGAGCTTGTGCTGATGCTATTACTCTCTGTTACGCCAGTCATTAGGCTTTCCCCTAATAGATTGATTATCTTATATTCGGTCTTTGGAGAGATGCCCCAAATCTTTATTTCACCATTTTGTGCGATGATGCGTATGTTATCGTCGTTCACATTTTCGTTGAGGGTGTGGTCAGCGTTTGCCGCTTTCTTCTCCCTGGCGTTGTTGAAGAATTGCGTCATTTGATCGAGCGCGCCTGGATAGACTCCATGGTCGCCTGTCGTTCCGATGAATTCGCTTTCCACGCCACCCGCTAACAAGGCTTCGTTGAAACGTTTACCTTGACATTGAGGAACGATGTTGTCCGCAGAACCATGTACGGTAAGGAACGGCGGGTCTGACGGGTCAATGTAGGTGATGGCGGTCGCTAATGCGTATTTGTCTTCGTTCCCTTGTACGTCGCAACCCATTTCGCTCTTTTCGTACGAGCCGTTGGAGTTCATGATGAGACCACATCCTCCCTCTACGGTTAGACAGATTGGTCCTGACCAGTTGCAAACTGCGTCGACGCTACTGCTGAATTCTGTGTAGTCGCCTAATGAACCTTCCAAATCGAATGTAGTGTTTCCTTTTTGTCCGACTTTCTCATTTCGTGTGGTTCCCATTAGGGAGGCGAGATGTCCGCCCGAAGAGAATCCCGAGATTCCGATGAAAGAGGTGTCTATTTTTAACTCTTCCGCATTTCCGCGTAGATAGCGGACAACCGCTTTGATGTCGTTTAGTTGCGCTGGGAATGTGGCGTCATTGCAGGAACGGTGGTTGGGCGTCACAAAGATATATCCGTTCTTTAGGGCGGTTTCTCCTACTGTTCCCAAGTCTGCTGATCCTTTATAGTTGTTCATCATCCATGCGCTGCCGTATATATGGATGATGACTGGACTTTTCTCTTGTGCATTGTTCGGATAATAAATGTCCAACTTGTGGTATTCTTTGTTGTCGTTCACGTAACTGACGTCCTTTTTTGACGTGTATGAACCTAACTCGTTTGATGATTGCCATCCGTTCCAATTTTGGGCGGACATACTGGCGCATGTCAATATTGACGCCATTATGAATAAGTGTTTCATGGTGTAAATAAAAACTTTTAGAAATTATAAAAACTATATATTGTTATTCATCCTTCACGTAACACGCGAATATATGGATATTTTTATCTTCTTCCATCTAATTAGTTGAAAATATTATGAATGAGTTTCCCTCATTTTTTGTGTTCTTCGGTCTTGCGAAAAAAACTTCATGACGACTTGTTTTTTTTATCGAAAATATTTGGAAGGTCCGAAAAAAGCTGTACCTTTGCACCGCATTTGAGAATGATGGCGGGGTAGCTCAGTTGGTTAGAGCGTCGGATTCATAACCCGGAGGTCACGAGTTCAATTCTCGTCCCCGCTACAGAAAGGAAATCAGAAATGGTTTCCTTTTTTTGTGCTAATATTTCTGTTTCCTTCATTTCGTGTTCCTGTTGCTGGTCCTTCCTCTCTTGTTGGATAATATTTAGTGTGGATTGTATTCCTTCTTATAGCATTGTTGTTATGCCATTCATTTAAGAAATCGCCTCTATTTAGAAGCTGTTTAAATTTTTTTATTGGAGATTTTTATGAGAGACTTTTTAGGATATTTTGATTATTTCCGATAGGAGCAATGGGGTTCCATTGTGACTGAGGAAATGATTAAAATAGACAAAAAGTATCCATAAAAAG
>JAZLJL010000038.1:0-19468 GCA_045617845.1 Paludibacteraceae bacterium
TTGTGCGCTTTTGAACTTTTGTCGCCATCTTGCTGATTTTCACTCAGTCACAGTGCCCGCACTGCTCCTTCGTTCAAATCATCAATCTGTCTGACAAAACTTTCAAAATAGCTACAAAGCAATTTATAGAAATCCCCTAAAATCCGAACAAATTCTTCAAATCTTTCACTTTCTCATTTAGATTGGATTCCCGCTCTTTCGAAACCTTCTTCGCCTTCACCTCCTCCAAGCTGCGCACCTGCAATCCGAAAGGATCCTGACCCAAGTCATCTATCAAACTCTCCGTATTTGTAATTGGCTTCCCGTCTAAAGTGAAGTAATAGTATTTACCACCCTTCTTACACCTAAAAAGAGAGACGTTCATAGTAAACTCCTCATAGGTATCCGTTTGGTTCGTAAACGGATTCCGACACACATATTCGTAGGGAAGAAGCATATCGATGTCAGATCCAACTTTCTGATATTTTCTGACAGGTTGGATGGTGATCGACGGAGCGGATATCCCGCCACAAGTCCCGAAAACAAGTTTCCCTGTCGCAGAAGAAGTGATTGAGGTCGATCGAGGGATAAATTCCCTCGAAAACGTATACGACTCGCCCACCCATTTATTAAATACATTTTTCCCTATCGTATATAAGTTTCTCTTATCCAGGCCATTGGTTTGAACATTATATTCCGAGTGGGAGACATAGAACTCCGGTAAGTTATCCGTGATTTGAAAAGTTTTATCAAAAATAATGGGAATCTTATTTTGTCCGATTTGATCTTCCAACTGCAAAAACACAACCTTAGCCTTTAGTCCGTCAAAGACATCCGCCCTCAGAATACGCACAGGAGGAAGCGCCAAGACGCCACAAGAGAGTTCCATATTCCGAAATGCCGCTTTCCCAATGAATTTCAATCCATATGGAAGGACAAGCGCCTTCAGTCTCGCACCCTCAAAAGCCCTCTCACCTATTCCTAGAACATTGTAAGTCGTTTTCGCCAAATTTTTCTTACAAAAGGTCGAAAAGAATTCCACATTAGGAGGAATCACCACTACAGAATCGGATACTGTCACACCTGTCACGAACACCTCACCCCCATTTATGACAACAATACTATCTTTCTTATTGTTCTTTTCTCCATTAGAGGATCCTTCATCAACCACTCGGCAAAAATACTCCGAGGCAATGGTATAAACCACGCCATCCTTCTCGAATGTCTCGCCCCTCGGGTCAGCATATGCGATGGAACAAGAGACTAAGCTAAGCAATAGGAATATTATCTTTCTCATTTTTTAATCACTTTTCCATTCAACATATATTTCACTTCCCCTTCATCACCCACGAAGCGGACATACCAGCCCTCTTTTTTCGAAGCATCCACCACAGGTGCGAATTCCTTGAAATAAGATGTTTTCTTACTCTTCTTATTATACACCGAATATTTAGCCTGGCGATAATAATCATTGGTAAGAGAGCCCCAAGGATAACCAAGTTCCTTCACATTCTCAGCGCCTGACGTAATTGTCAAGCCCTTCTTATTTTTGATCGGCGTAGTGGAATACGTCCTTTTGTTATGACAAACATTCTTATCGAAGAGATCGTTTTTCTTGAACTCCGCATCATTATTGAATGCCTTATCAATCCATTCCTTATAATTATCGGCGGTGGCACTATAGCAATCGTCATACAAAGGACAAGACTTCGCATGGCCCAACATTCTTGTATTAAACTTAACCAATCCCTTGGGTTTGCTTTTAAGGACAGAATAGGCATTATCATCATTCTGGAAAGCCTTTTCCAAATTAACCTTTTTAGTGATATCGAAAATCAAATCCGCCTCCAGATCCTCAAACACGCCGACCCCAAAATCGTGGATATTATGGATGACCAAAGCGCCGCTGCCCACCTTCAACTTCGCAAAACATCTGTTTCCGACGAATGTGAGTTCCGGCAACCAAATCCTATCATGCGTATGGCCATAGAACAAACTATCCGTTAGGCCGACGACCTTGAACCTGCCCACAGTCGGAGGGATAACAACGTCCTTGAGGTTTTCGTCCACCTTTATCGCCATCAACTCGCCTGAATAATAAAACTTACCGGGACCCTTTATGGTGTCGGGCGACTCCTTGGAATCCACGACAAGGTACGAAACTAAAACCTTGTAGGAAACGCCATCCTTTTCCATGACGTCACCCACCGCATATTCCCGGGCACTTAAGCTAAATGATAAAAAGACGCTAAAGAATATAACTGTTAAAACTGTATAAAATTTACACTTCATCCTTTAATGATTGTTACGTTAATTAAAGCAAATATAATATAATTAAATTATCACGAAGATAATAGGACGTTAAAAATTATAAAATCGAGGGAATTCACAATCAGCCTTCATTTTCCCGATATATTTGGAAAAGTAAAAAAGAAGACTTACCTTTGCTATGTCTGTTTGGAAAAGGGGAAATAACGAAACATGAGGGTTCCGATGAATAAGTCGGAATTCTTTTTGTTTTGCCATGCCGAAACCCAAGCAGGCGAGAGTATTAACAACAGTACAAACCATTTAATTATTATATCATGGCTGTTTCTTATGTTACCGAAGAAGGTTACAACAAAATGATGGAAGAGCTCAAGCACATGGAAACGGTTGAGCGTCCGAACATATCCAAACAGATCGCGGAAGCGCGCGACAAGGGTGACTTGTCGGAGAACGCCGAATACGACGCCGCCAAAGAGGCCCAAGGTCTTTTGGAATCAAAAATCTCCCTACTCAAAGAGAAAATCCTCAACGCAAAAATCATCGACGCGTCAAGGCTCAACACGGATGTAGTCCAATTGCTGAACAAGGTCCAGATAAAGAACAAAAAGAATGGCGCATCCATGACATACACGCTCGTTTCAGAGCACGAGGCCAACCTTAAAGAGGGCAAATTGGCTGTCAACACGCCTATCGCCCAAGCATTGCTCGGCAAAAAAGTGGGCGACGTGGTAGAAGTGACCGTCCCTGCGGGAAAAATACCTTTCGAAATCGTAAGCATCTCATTCTAACACAAAAGAGAGGAAAGGAGACCAAATGGCTACAATTTTCACTAGAATCATCAAAGGGGAAATACCCTGTTACAAGATAGCAGAGGACGAGAAATACTTCGCATTCCTCGACATCAACCCAGTACAGAAAGGGCACACATTGGTGGTGCCCAAAACCGAGGATGACTATATCTTCCATCTAGACGACGAAGAGCTTGCCGGGCTGATGATTTTCTCGAAGAAAGTGGCGAAAGCCATCGAGAAAGCGGTGCCATGCAAAAGAATCTCCGTCGCGGTCGTAGGCTTGGAAGTGCCACACACGCACGTCCACCTCATTCCAATCTCGCAAGAGAAAGACTTGGACTTCGCAAAGAAACAACAAGTTTTCCCAGCGGAGATGGAGGAAATAGCGAAAAAAATCAGGAAGAACTTTTAATTCACACGCACCCACTTTAGGGCAGTGAAACAACATCCAAATCAACAAGAAGAATAGATGGACCCACTTCTTCTGAATCTACAAGACACCATAGAGGGAGGCGCATTCAAGAAAGACGCGCTTCCCTTTATGTGTTTATCCAAGAAGGAGCTGCAGGAGATAGCGGAAAAGGAGGAAGAGGAGACGCTGAGCGACCCGTCGATTGGCTATATACCCACCTTCGAGGAGTTTCAAGGGACCATCCGTCAACACATAGAGGCGCTCCCCCCCATCAAAGAGAAGAAATTCCTTTCAGAGATTCCAAGCCTACCAGGCATAGAGTTGCCCGCATCCATCCACCAAGAGGTTTGGTTCGTTCCGCTCATGCTCCTCATGTTCTGGGGATTCGGCATGGTGCTCTCCTCCAGGTTCTCCTACATCGTCCAAGCGACGAGGGAATTCTTCTATCCGAAGAACAGGAGCAATGTCTTTTCGGACAGGATCACCGACGAATTCGGGTTCAAAAGCGCGATGACGGTACTATCCTTCTCGACCATCACGCTCTTCTGCCATTTCGCCTCAACAGACCTGTTGCATTACCACAGCCAATATAGTTTCCATTCGCTGTGGATGATGTTATTCCTATTCATCGGCTATGTGGCGTTCAAACTGCTGTCCATATTCTACTTATGCACAATATTCTTTGACAAAGGGACCTTCAAGGTCGTCAGGCACTCCTACGCGACCATCTGTTTCGCCCTATGCATGGCACTCTTCCCGATTGTCATCCTGGCGTCGTTCGCGGACCACGCCATCGCCAGATATGCGTTAATATTAGGCTGCGTGTTCTGCGCCATCACCGTCTTACTGTACCTACATAAGATTGTTTCGATTTTTTTTAACGGATTAATCTCTATATTCTATTTGATTTTGTACCTTTGCACGCTGGAAATTTTACCTACCATAGTCCTAATCGAAGGAATGCGGAACTGGGTAAAATAGCTTAACAAAACTAAAGGAAAAAATGGCAAGAATTAAACGTATCTTGGTTTCTCAACCCAAACCGGCGACCGAAAAGTCACCGTACTTTGACTTGGAAACAAAATATGGTGTGAAAATCGACTTCAAACCATTCATCAAGGTGGAACCAGTATTGGCAAAAGAATTCCGCCAGCAAAAAATCGCGATATTGGACTACACGGCGATCGTATTCACCGCCAAAGCCGCAATTGACCACTTTTTTAGGCTCTGCACCGAAATGAGAGTGACCGTGCCGGAAACAATGAAGTACTTCTGCGTATCCGAAGCGATAGCCCTTTATCTCCAGAAGTATATCCAATACCGCAAACGCAAAGTGTTCTTCGGGACTTCCAACAAATTGGAAGACTTGATTCCCGTAGTCGCCAAACATTTGGACGAGAAATTCCTCGTGTCCGTAGCAGACGTATACGAAGCGAACAAATCAGTTTCCGAAGACCATAAGGACGACATCCTCGCCATGATGGAAAGCATCGGCGCCAACTTCACCAAAGGCGTAATGTACAAGACCGTCAGCACGGATTTCACCAACGACCCAGACTTCAACTACGACATGTTCGTATTCTTCAGTCCTTCGGGAATCACCTCATTGTTCAAGAACTTCCCTGACTTCAAGCAAGGAGACATCTGTATCGGATGCCTTGGCGCGACCGCAGTGAAAGCCGCCAAAGACGCCGGACTGACCGTCAACGTGGAAGCTCCTACACCGGAAGCCCCATCCATGCCAGCGGCGTTGGATCTGTTCTTGAAAGAATGTAACAAGAAAAAATAAAGGAAAGTCCATGCTTGGCATGGACTTTTTTCACGATAAGACACGCACGGAATGGATCGACGAAACACATTCGGGAAAGAAGAACATCTATGCGGGAAAACCGCCATCGACGAACTCTACACGACAGGTGAGAGCTTTTTCCTATACCCGTTTCGCATCGCCTACCGTAAAACAGACCGCAAAGAGGTCGCCGCGCAATGCCTCGTGAATGCGCCCAAACGCAAGTTCAAACATGCGGTGGACAGGAACAAACTGAAAAGGCTGATGCGGGAAGCGTACAGAAAGAACAAACATGCCCTCTCGGACGAGATGGAACAAAGCGGCTCGACCATGTTGATGGCCTTCAACTACATCGGCGACAAAATCGAAAGCCAAACGTTCATCGAGAAACGCATGAGACAGGCATTGGACAAAATAACCTCATCCACACGATGAAAGAGACAGACGGGAATACGACATCCAGGATGGCGAAAGAGTGTGTGACCACCATTTTCCTCCTCCCTGTATTTTTTTACAGGAAGTTCATCTCCCCTCTCTTCCCTCCTTGTTGCAGGTTTACCCCCACCTGCTCGGAATATGCGATCCTAGCCATACGGAAACATGGCATATTCAAAGGAGGATGGTTAGCTTTTAAAAGGATTCTAAGGTGCAACCCATGGGGCGGCAGCGGCTATGACCCCGTACCTTGAGCCAACAAAAACGGATATATACAGTATAAAGATACGGACGATTGCATATTTTAACGATTCAGCCAATTTTTATACACTAAAAAAGTTGTTTTTCACATAATTTGCATAATTTTGCAGGGCAAACGGATATTTATTCCAATAAATATTCCAGCGAGAAAAAACTAAAGCAAAAAGAAAGTGAAAAACAAAGTAAAAAGATTTGCCGCCATACAAGAGATCATCTCTTCTTCCGTTGTCGGAAGCCAGGAAGAGTTGCTCCAGAGATTGTCCGCACAAGGTTTTGAGTTGACGCAAGCTACTCTTTCCCGCGATTTGAAGCAGTTGAAAGTGTCAAAGACCACCAACTCGAAAGGCGAATACATCTATCAACTGCCGATACGGAACATGCAGGAGGAAAACAGGTCGTTCGGAACCGACTTCCCTAGAGGGAAAGCATTTCTTTCGATAGAGTTTTCGGGCAACATCGCAGTGCTCCACACCAGACCCGGCTACGCCAGCAGTTTGGCCTACGACATAGACGAAATGGCTAAGGAGGTGATCATTGGTACCGTGGCAGGCGAAGACACCGTTATCGCGGTGATAAAGGAGAAAAAAACAGAAAAGGAAGTGATAGAGGGACTTTCCCGCGTCATTCCTTCAATTAAATAATTGAACCGTATTTCAAATAGAGGAAATGGATCAGGAAATTGAAATCATGGTTGCCGATGAAAGGCATCTGGGTTATGTCGACACTATCTTGGACACGATAGAGAAGGCAGCCAAAGTTCGTGGAACTGGTATCGCGAAACGCGACCCCGAATACGTGAAGCAAAAAATGCGCGAGGGGAAGGCGATCATCGCCCTTTGCGGGGACGATTTCGCAGGTTTCAGTTACATCGAGACGTGGGAGGACAAGAAATACGTCACCACTTCCGGACTTATCGTACCGGAGAAATACCGCGGAAAGGGATTGGCCCGTCGCATCAAGCACCACACCTTCACGTTGGCGCGCAAGAGATGGCCTGAGGCTAAGATTTTCAGTTTGACTTCCGGCGCCGCCGTGATGAAGCTCAACACCCAATTGGGTTACTTGCCAGTCACTTTCGCGGACCTCACGGAGGATGACACGTTCTGGAAGGGATGCCAAGGCTGCATCAACTATGACGTGCTCCAACGCACCGGCAGACGTTACTGCATCTGTACGGGTATGCTGTTCGACCCACACGAGCCAATGAGCGTGGAAATGGCGGAAAGGGAGCTCGCTAAAGACCCTAACATCAAATTGTAAAACAGTTTTTTCTTTATATTATGGCTAATAAAAAAGTAGTTGTGGCATTCAGTGGAGGTTTGGACACCTCATTCACTGTGATGTACTTGGCAAAGGAGAAAGGGTACGACGTTTACGCCGCTTGCGCTAACACCGGCGGTTTCAGCCCTGAACAATTGAAGCAAAACGAGGAGAACGCCTACAAGTTGGGCGCCGTGAAATATGTCACTTTGGACGTGACCAAAGAGTATTACGAGAAGAGCTTGAAGTATATGGTCTACGGTAACGTGCTCAGAAACGGCACTTACCCTATCTCCGTGTCTTCCGAGCGTATCTTCCAAGGTATGGCCATCGCGCGCTACGCTAACGAGATCGGCGCAGACGCTATCGCTCATGGTTCCACTGGCGCAGGTAACGACCAAGTGCGTTTCGACATGACCTTCTTGGTAATGGCTCCGGGCGTGGAGATCATCACGCTTACCCGTGATATGGCGCTTACCCGCCAATACGAGATCGACTATTTGAACCAGCACGGTTTCGCCGCTGACTGGACGAAATTGAAATATTCCTACAACGTGGGTATCTGGGGCACCTCCATCTGCGGCGGTGAGATTCTCGACTCCCGCGAGGGATTGCCTGAGACCGCTTACTTGAAACAAGTGAAGAAGAACGGCAGCGAAATCCTTACCCTCGGATTCGAGAAGGGTGAGATTTGCTCAGTGAACGGCAAAAAATACGACGACAAAATCGCTTGCATCCAAGCCATCGAGGAGATCGGCGCATCTTACGGTATCGGTCGTGACATGCACGTGGGCGACACCATCATCGGCATCAAGGGACGTGTGGGCTTCGAGGCTGCCGCTCCTATGTTGATCATCGGCGCACACAAGTTCTTGGAGAAATACACGCTCTCTAAGTGGCAACAATATTGGAAAGACCAAGTGGCTAACTGGTACGGAATGTTCCTCCACGAGTCTCAATACTTGGAGCCTGTGATGAGGGATATCGAGGCTATGTTGACTGAGTCTCAACGTAACGTGAACGGTGAAGTGAAGTTGGAACTTCGTCCACTCTCCTTCTCTACCGTAGGCGTTGACTCTAAGGACGACCTCGTAAAGAGCAAGTTCGGCGAGTACGGCGAGATGAACAAGGGATGGACTTCAGAAGAGGCTAAGGGCTTCATCAAGGTCACTTCCACTCCGCTCCGCGTTTACTACGCAAACCACAAAGACGAAGGAAAGAACATCTAATAGATAATTCCTAAGATAAGAAGAGAGGCTGTCCGATGGGTAGCCTCTCTTTTTTTAGACTCCGTTTCCAAACGCATCCGAATCATAGCCATCGAAGCCGAAACTCATTGTAGATATCGCGTTCGGCCTCCAGATTGCCTTGTTGAATAATTCAATACCTATACCTTCTTCTCTTCTTCCTATTCAATTCCTCATAGATAGCCCTATAATCGTTTTTGAGTTGTATGACGATATTCATGACATTCCGGACAACGGATATCTCGTTCCAGTCTCTGTATTCTTGAAAAACACGAACTGACTGCAAAAAAGCGACAACTCTTGAGCACATTGTCGGTGAAACTATAAAACAGCTTCTGTTTCTCCTTGAAATTCGCTCCGTCGAGGAGGGAGAAATCATCCTGATGAATCAGAATTCTATTGCCTACGCTATGATCCGTCGACAGATAGTATGAGGCTCGGGGCGGTTGGATATCGATTAGCAGAGCGTGTTCCCAGAGGTCGAAATCGAACGGCTGGTCAAGCTGCGAAGCCTCTTCGACGTTCATTTTCAGCAACATCTTCGCGGCGTACTTTCTATCCGGATGGAAATGGGTCTCATCCATCCTCAAATAACACAACATATTTTCGAGCAAAGCATTGAAACTCGTCTTGTCCCTACGGAGAATCTCCTCATGGTTCATTCCCAAGAACGCCCAATGGTAGTACTCCTCAAAATTATCCCTATTTTCCGCCTCGAAAAAATAACGGATGAACTCGTCGGCGCCATCATCCATGAAATAGAGAATCGCACCAATCATGTTGCACATTCGGGGCGAAGAGAACACCTCCGCATAATCCGCCCGAAGACGGACAATAATATCTTTAGCATCCTTCATAGACTATAAATGAATTGGGTTAGACATAAACCGCACTCATCCCTTCTTGTCGATTTCAGGCAAAAATAGAAGCTAGGCATGCCATATCAGTTCACACCCAAGGCGTTTTCGATAAATTCCTCGTGATCATTTTGTATTAGGGAAGCCCCCAAAAAACATTATCAGTTCACAGAGTCTCCCGACATGAATTTTTTTATACATTTATACAACAAAAAAGAATAAATATGAAGAACCATAATATAATTGCCCTAGCGCTTCTCCTTTGTGTTTCGTGCGCGAATCCGAAACAAACGGATAGTCATGTCGCAGGCACGCAAGGCAACCCAATGGAAGTGGCAGAAGAAGAGTCATACTCCAAGACAGCATTCGACACAATCATAGACGCTAAAGAATCATTAGGAATCAGCAAAATGGCAAGCGGTTTCAGTCTGGACCTCTTCAAAGAGATGTGCGCCGCCTCGTCCGAAGGAAACATCTGCCTCTCCCCTTCCAGCATCGTCACCACGCTCGCCATGATACTCAACGGCGCCCAAGGAGAAACCCGTGCGGAGATAACGAACGCTTTAGGATTGGACAGCGTACCGTTGGAACAGATCAACAAGTGGCAACATAAGTTGCTGACAGATATGCCGCAAGATTCATTAAAGGGAATAGAAAGCTCGAATAATGGCACGACGATAGTAGGAAGCAACGCATATCTATCGAAAGCGAACCTAATAGCCTTCCGAAAAGGGACGAAACCGTCGCCCTATTTCCTCGACATCGTCAACGACCTCTATCGGGCGAAAAGCGACAGTCTCACCCCAGGGGCGTCCACGAGAATCAACCAATGGTGCTTAGAACAGACGAAAGGAATGATAAACGGAATCGTGAACGAGGATTCAATCGAAAACTCCCCAATGCTCTTGGCGAACGCAATCTACTTCAATGGTTATTGGGAAAAAGCATTCTCTGATTCTTGGACGGGGAAAGAGACCTTTTACACGTCCAAAGGGAAAGTAAAAGTGATGATGATGAACCAAGGAGAAGTGGAAACGCCCAATTGTCATCCTACCGACGAAGCGAAACACCCGTTACCTTTCCGGACCTTCACTATGAACTTTATAGGAGGAAGATTCGCCATGCTATTCGCACTGCCCAACAACAAGATATCGACCGATTCAGTCCTAACACACGTGACCGCCCCAAGATTATTCCGTTGGGCGGAGGCTAAGGCGAAAAAGATAGAGATCAAAGCGCCAAAGTTGAAAATCGAAAATCAGTTTTATGCGGAGGAAACATTGAAAGAGCTAGGGATCAATCGAGCATTCTCCAATTCGGGGGACCTCTCAGGCATAGCCCCTAATCTATTCATCGGTCAAATGGTTCAAAAGGCAGTCTTAGAGATGAACGAGGATGGGACGAGATGCGCGGCGGAAACCGTAACATTTCTATCCATATGTGAAAATGAAGGGAAACCCATATTAGAGAAATTCCACCTCGACCACCCATTCCTCTTTTTCATTTTGGACAAAGAGAATAAGGAGATTCTTTTCGAAGGAAGGGTGACGAATCCGGCGGAATAAGTATTAGCAGAATGATGGATAAAGAGAATACAAAATACGAAGAGTGGCTCACAACCCTATCCAACACCCGACTCATCTACAACACAATGGAGGAGTTGGAGGAGATGTTGGACAACCATGCCATACATGACAATGGCATCCGGCGCAGCTTCCCAACGCTACAGAAACAACGCTCCGCTTTTAGGGATCTGAAAGAGGAAGTGAGTCTCATGACAAAGGGCATCATCAACTTAGAAAGCGTCCTAATCGATTACCAGACCGCTTGGGACTTCTATAAAAAGAACCTTGCGCGAAGATCGGATCCGGGAAAGATCGTTCAGGAGCTTGTCGCCTTCGCCTATCCGCCCTATCGGGAGGAGGGATTGACCCCATCCAAGAAATCGACATACGAGATGGTCCTTTCGCAAGGGATTAACCTTCCCATACTCATTCTGCTGACATTGAAAGTTCTGCCAGGCTACAATTCCAAGGCCGGCGACGTAACCGACATGCCCTTTCTATACGGAAAGGTCTTGAAACAAATGGAGAGTATCACCCAAGGGAAGACGATATTCCAGACGGCACCTGCCATCATACAGGCTCGTGAGGAGGAACACAAAAGCAGAATCACCCTACTCTACCACCTCAAAAGAATCCTCGACACATACGAATCCTATGGAGAGGAGGCCAACATTTACAGCGAAGCGGACGATTTCAAGCGGAGCAGTGTATCACTCGACATAAATGGATATTGGAACGAGTGTGGCGGAGAGGGCAACGACACCCAATACTGGACCATAGAAGCCGCATCCAATGCCGGGGTATACTTTGCCACACATTGGAGGAAAAGTGCCGAAAAACGGCTCGTACGCACCCGATACACGCTTGCCCTATTCGAGGATACCAGCCATAGGCTGATCGCCTGTCTGATTCATCCGGAATCGATACTACATCGCATGCAAGGGGTGCCCTATGCAGAGAAAGACCACGTCTGGTATGCGGCAGATATGCCAGAAGACAATTGCCCCGACCAGCTTCTTCTTGAACGACTAATGTATTCAGAGGCATGGACCTCCCAACTCCACCTCACAAGGTGCCGAAAGAAGGAGGTCATCGAGAACTACCAAAAGTGGGAAAAGCATTGTGAGATCGTATCTCCCTTTGCCCATCTGGAATATGATTTCCGCACCAGCCTTTATGCCATCACACAGAATCACCTCTACATCGCCGCCTCCAACGAGGAAGAATACTATAAAGTACCGAGAGACGCCTTTGATGGATTGGAGCAAATTACCTTGAACGATGTGGTAGGCACCATGGAGATGGGCGGGGTTACCTATTTGGCATTTGATGAATTGATGACCTACATCCCAGCCACAGAAAAGGAACTGAAGAGATATGGCATAGAACTCACCCACTCAATCGAGTGACATCTCACGCCACATCTTACTCCTCTTCATGCTTTGAATCATAGGAATCAGCTCATTCGAGTTATGTGCAACCCCTATGGGGTTGTTTGATGGGGGATGCAAATCCATTATTCTATCGGTATGAAACCCCTATGGGGTTCTGCGAGAAAAGATCCTCCAATTCAACTCTCGTTGTTTGATTCGGGGGCTTAGTTTTCAAAAAAGAATCCGCGTCACCGTATTTGCTGGCATTGTGGACTATATTGGTATGTCTTTTCAAGTTTAGCGGACACCGATAATCAACAATTCGTTTTTCGCCTACTCTTCCCAATCAATACCATTTTCTTGCAACAATTGCTGTGCGTCAGGAAGGCCCTTTCTTGCCGCCTCAACAATCAACTCGGTCGCATATTTCGGATCTTTCTCCACACCGGTTCCCTCAAGGTAACAGATGCCCAGATGATAGATGGAGTCGGGCTCGCCCAAATCGGCCGCCATCCTAAGGTAACGGACTGCCGTATCATAATCGGGCATGCCATCGCTGAAATCACCCTGATAATACATCATAGCCAGATTGAACATACTGTCAGCATCGCCTAAATCTACTCCCTTCATGTAGGCCTCTTTTGCCAGTTTAAAATCCTGCGGCACACCGTTGGTACCGTTGTTGTATATTATGCCTAAGTTTGTTGCACAACGGCTGACACCCGCATCCAACCCCTTCTGATAATATTTGATGGCTTGCTCCATATCAACCTCAACGCCCTCACCATTTCTGTACATGATGCCAAGGTCAAGGTTAGCCACTGCATAGCCAGACTTGGCTGCCTGTTTGAGCAATGAGAGTGCCATGACATAATCAACCTTTGTTCCCCAGCCATTGATATGACACAAAGCAAGGTGATAGACCGCAAAACCATTGCGAGGATTCTCTTCGCACATCTTATTCAAGCAATCGAACCCCTTCTTTACATCTCTCTTCGTACCTGTTCCATTAATAAGGCACATTGCATAACGCACCTCGGTGGAGTTCAACTTCTCATGCAGGTATTCATAGAGAGCAAAGCCTTGCGCCTCGTTTTTGGGAACACCCACACCATCCAGAAAACAATCAGCCAAAAGACGGTTGTAGTAAGCGTGGTGCAAAAGACGAAGCGTTTGAACTGGGCTTTGAGATTCATGAAGTTCTTCACTGTCCCAAACAGCGATGATTTCACGCAAGTCACCATAGATGTTCTCGAAGTCATCCTTCAGCTTTCCCGACCCATCGAAACAGTTCCGCAACGCATCCGCCGCATAGGTATAACCCTCCTCTGCCAAACGGCTGAAGATCTCGTAGGACTTGTTAAGGTTACGCTGTATGTTAAAGCCATAGAGGTAGTGGTAACCCAAATAGATTTGCGCCCCCACATCACCGTTATCGGCTTCTTGAATCAGTTTGTTAATGTCTTTTTCTATTATCATAATAAATACATTTTTCCGTTAAATATAATCTACTTTTTCAGTTTCACCCAAGGTATACTCAAATTCGAACCACACTCTGGGCATGTGGGCACCTCCAATTTCAAGATAACACCGCCCGAAAAGTGGACATAAACCTTTCCTCACTTGAGACATTTGCGTGTTTTAGTCATTAACATAGGCTATTAGAATTAAATGATACAATATTGTGGGAGAGAGGGATTAATACAATCCCTCCAACTCTTCCTCATCAAAGTTACCGAACCATTCCGCCAACTTATCCTTCGCCTGTTGTTCGATCTCAGGAGTGATGTTGGATGAAACGGCGATGACACAAGCCACCAAAGCGGCGAAATCATCGGTAAAACCAACGACTGGAATAGCGTCAGGAATAAAATCCACAGGCAATATGAAATAACCTAGCGCACCATAGATCTTAGCCTTATCAGTCATTGAACCCGTTTCGGATTGTAGCACGTAGTAAAGCAATAGGACCAAATAAATCACCTTCAACCCCGCCTTCTTGGCAAACTTTTTCACCTTGTTCCACAGACTTGACTCGTTGTAGTTCTCTTGATAAACAATTAATTCCTTGTCTGTCATAATCATAGTTATTAAAAAGTTAAACAATTAGATTATTAATTCGGGGGCAAGTTAGGGATAATATGGGAGAGCCGAATTCGTTGAAGGGCAGATTATTTCATCCGCAGACAGAATATGACACGTTTTGTATTACACTACAAACGACTCGCATTTTTACGCCTTTACGAATAGAATTCAACCTCACACTAGCAAAGCGCTAAAAACAATTGTACATTTGACTTCCACCATAAAACATATTACTATGACGCAAAAAGAAGAGAAACTAGAGGGATTCTTCCTGGACAGAGACAACTACCTACATCGTTCAGCTGTGATTGGCAGGGGCGGCAGATTACACTCCCCATTCGGAGATCGTGTGAAAGACAAAACAGCACTGGTAAGAAACACTGCCATTGAACTATCGGACAACACATGGATCATCAATGACACGAGCGTTCGACGTTCTGGGCTATGGTTTATAGCCGAAGAACCGATAGCGGAAGCCAACATGCATCTCCTTTACGACGGAGCCATCTGCGGACCTATCAGACAAGCCACCTCATTCCCAGTCAAAGATCAATCCCTGACATGGGAATTTTGCGAACCATCAGAGGCCACGCACTATCTAATCAAGGAGAAATGGATAAAGAACACGGACAATCCACAAGAGAAATCGGAGTATCTCGTTGGGAAATATGAAGGGATAGCCAAGTATATCAAAGTGTCGAGTTCCAAGGCAGAAAATTCGGGGCATGTGTGGGTCATTCTCCCCAAGGAGAGCGTAAATGAGGATCTGATTATGTAGAGATCACTTCATCATAATATCGGGACTCTTAAATCGCAAAGGACGCCCCGCAGGCGTATCCGTCATTAGTATCTCCTCTGGTTGTTGGAGTCGGAATAGTATCTATACATTCTCACAAACCTGCAATGAAGAGTAACGACGCTGGAAAGCTACCGCAATGTTTTTCTTAGCGAATTCATTCAAACCCATAAATGTGGTCTTTGACTTTAAATCCTCAAGAGACATTTCCAATAGCAGTTTTGCCAAGCACTCATCTGCAAAAGAATTAGAAACGACATCTACTCCTTCAAAATCTAAAGCAATTCTCGTATTATTATTTATAAAACGAAGAAGATCTCCTCTTACTATGGCACCTAATTGTCTAGTACCAAGATTTTTGCCATATTTAGAAAATTTAAAACATTCCATATCACCACAAATTTTCAAATTGATTTCCTGAAATAAATTGATCATTGAATTGCTCTTCGACATCTGTGCGGTTTTCAACCACGTCATTGGGATTAATCTCCTTGTTAGAAATAAGTTCAAAATAGACTATTACGCCCTTCCATGCATTAACATTCTCTATTCTAACATCGTTCCCATCGTATGTAAGCAACCATTCTCCAGAATGAATTTTCAGACAAACACCAGCCATCTTCACTAATCGAGACGTAGAATACAAGCCAAATCCCATTCCTTTCCCGTCGGTTACACAATCTTCTATACAACGCATTAAGGCTTCTCTTTCTCCTATATTCGAATAAGTCGTATTTGACCGTAAAGATTGGGCTATTCCCATTCCATCATCAGCGACCAATATCTGTATCTTATCAGACGAGGGCAAGTAGTCAAGACAAACAACACCGCATTGTTTGCCAGAATGAATACGAACATTATCCAAAATCTCCTAAAAGCAATAGCCAAATGCCTGCAAAACGGTCGTTTCAATAGAAGAACAGTTCAATAAAATTTTTACTAAATCATCATAAACCAAGTATATGTTCTTTTCATCAAAAACCTCGACACTAACAGACTGAGAACCTGGGAAATAATTGTTCATTAACGCCTTGACATCCATATCTATAAGATTTATCTGCAAATATAAAAAATTTTTTCAACACACCAATTCACCCAACAACCATACCAAGGTCGTACAAAATCACATTTCCCTTGTTGACTCCAAAATTCAGGAGGTTCAGCCAAGATCGGGAACTCGACTCAATAGCCACTTTGCATGAGTGGGTATCGGTTGCCACCACCATGATTTTAACATTTCAATCATTGTCCTTCGGGCATAGACAAAACTTCGGTATGAAGCAAATCAAGGAACATATGATGCGTATAAATGAAACTTTCGTCATCTGGAATATGTTGTTCTATGCGTTCCGTTTCTTCATCGATAATCTTGTTTATTCCCTAACGGGAAATCTTGTTCTATATCGTTTTTGACCTCTACCCACATCATATTCCTAACGGGATATCTCTACACCTACGCCTTTAGGCGTTAAATGTGGGTAAAAAAATCATGGTTTCCGCCTTGATGTGTTCCCCTTTAGGGGATTAATTCTTGATTTCAATGCACTGTTGAATAGAATGGATGACTTGCAAAACACAATAAAAAAATGGGGTCTTGAATAACTGCCAGCCATTTTTAATTAAGTAGAAAACAAGGACTTATAACCGAAGAATTAGAGAACAAACTCATAAACTTCAAGCTCAACTCGCAAGACAGCAAGGACCGAGAAACTGGAAGAACTTGGTTCCTCGTAACTAGAAATCCTTACTAAGGCCTTACTAACGAATCATAGTTGAAGTCTCGTACTAAACACGAGAGCTTACCTCCAGATCGAGGGGCGGAGCAAATGTTCCGCTCTTCGGCAACTGGATGAACTCGCTTACTTTTATTTGTCCTTAATCATAGAGGCTATCTTCTCGATAAAAGCTTTGGTCGGTTCTATTTGTGGCATTACATCATCCTTGTCAAGGAAGAAATTGTCACTATAATCGCCTGTTTGCCTTTGTGTAAAAAGTCTTTGATATAATCTGTGGTCTTCCTTTGTAAATCTCCCAGTCTTCACAAAATGCAGCCCAAACAATGTAATTACGCCATTATGAGTATGCGTTTCATAATTCTCGCTTATAAGCATCGCAGTAACAGCATAATAAGCCGCATAATACAATCTATTAGCTATAAGATCCCAAAACTCATTTGCGACATTTGCCTCTACCTGTTTTATTGCGTTCTCTGCTTTTTCCAATCTATAAGAAACAATAGCTTTCTTTTCTTCTATGGTCAACATAACTCCACCCCCTCTCTTTGAATATTTTGGAACAAAGGGAAATAAGAGAATTTTGTCCACTCCTCTGCCGTATGTAAAATAGGATTGATTACAGCATCGTATTGCAACCCCAAATCGTAGAACGGATCCGCGAACTTATTATAATCTTCAAATTTGATTTTGTCAGTATTGATTATGACAAGAATATCCCAATCCGAATCAGAGTTAGCATCTCCTCTTGCTCTCGATCCAAACAAAATGTATCTTGCCACTTCTGAATTTTCTCTAGCGATACGATACATCTCCCTTCGTATTTCTTGATCGTAACCCATAAATCAAATCATTATTATTGCAAATATAGGGAAGCCTTAGCAAAAAACAAAACAACTGTTTCAAGATAAATTGTCGCGTTTTCTGCTCTCAGCTTAAGACCTTACTAACGAATCATAGTAGAAGTCTCGTGTTAGGCACGAGGGCTTCTGCTTTTTCTCAGACTCCCGATACGTACTTTACCGTAGGCTTACGGAGATACGAGATTGTTATTTAAAGTGATTTCTTTTTTATTTGAGAAAAAATAAGTATTTTTACATTTGAAAAATAAGCAAAATTTCAAAGGTATGGAAAACGAAGAAAAACTTTTTGCAGAATCTCTCACTCTGAAGCAACGAATAGAGGCAATGCCTGATGATAGCGTTTTGTTTCGCTCTGACTTCCCAGAATACCACTCTGAATTTGTTGGGAGTGTTCTTGCAGAACTGACAAATGAAGGAGTCTTGGTAAAATTGGCTCAAGGTATTTATTCCAAACCCAGGAAGAGTAGATTTGGCGTTGTTCTTCCCTCGGTAGATAAAATCGTTCACGCGATTGCAGTTCGTGACAAAGCGCAAATTCTTCCGTCTGGGATGACAGCTCTAAATGTTTTGGGTTTATCCACTCAGGTTCCTATGAATTACACATATCTCACTACTGGAAGTGAACGCACTGTAAACCTATCTTCCCGAAAAATTTATTTGAAACGTGGTGTGCCCAAGAATTTCTGCTATAGCACACAACTTATAGGTCTGCTGGTACAAGCTTTACGAACATTGAAACAAGAAAATGTTGGCGATGCAGAACTCCAAACCATCCGCACTCTGATTTCAAAGGAACCGGAAAGAGAAGCCTTAATGACAGATGTCGGCATGATGCCAGCGTGGATGAAAAGATTGATTAAACCAATGATTAATGATTAAACGACTAGGATATTATGAATAAATTGTGGATAAACAATGACCTGAATGACCGTTTGGCAATGCTACAAAAGACAGAAAATGCTCATCCTGGCATCAACCAGGTGGCAATAGAAAAGGACTGGTGGGTTACAGTCACACTCAAAGCACTGTTTCAGACAGAGTGCGCTGACTCATTGCTATTCAAGGGCGGTACATCCTTGTCTAAAGGATTCAACATAATCGAACGTTTCTCCGAAGACATAGACCTTGCAATCAATCCTTCTTTGGAATAGAAAAGACGAGCAAGAACCAGCGCGAAAAAACTCCGCAGATTGTCTCGAACATATATTCATGAGACTCTATCGATGCAACTGGATGAGCATCTGAAGAAGTTGGGAGTATCAGGCTACAATATTGAAAATGTCACACATGCATTAGACAAAGATGGAGAACCACATCCGATTGATTCAGACAAAGATCCAACAGTCATACTATTGCATTACCCTTCAATTGTAGAAGAAACAATCAGCTACATACCTCCTCGTGTAAAAATAGAGATCAGTTGCCTTTCGATGGATGAACCATCAGAGGAACGAGACATCCGTTCACTCATCGGAGAAGCATTCGAAGGTGAGGACACAGATGCAGATTGCAAGATACGAACCGTTGTGCCAACCCGTACTTTCCTTGAAAAACTATTCTTGTTGGCTGAGGAGTTCCAGAAGGATAAGCCCAGAAGCGTTCGCATGTCACGACATCTCTATGACATTGAGAAGTTGATGGACACAGTATATGGCAAGGAAGCATTGGCAGACCGCACTCTATATGATGCTATTGTTGAACACCGCAGAACGTACTATGCTCTTAAGTACGTCAACTACGACCTTCACAATCCT
>JAZLJL010000039.1:0-59164 GCA_045617845.1 Paludibacteraceae bacterium
AGAACTGTTGGGCTTTCAGCCCGTGGCATATTTATAAAATCGACAGTGGATCCTTTTCAAAAAAGCGAATCCGCAATATTGTGTTTACTGGTATTCTGGAATGTATAGTTGACGATATTAATGTTTAGCGGACACCAATAATAAAAAAGACAATTTACGATTTACCAACGACCGGTAAATCGTAAATTGTCAAATCACATAAAAAAAACTAACGCACAATCTGTTTAGTAACGGTCCCGTTCATATCCTTCACCACAAACACGCCCTTTCTACCCAATCCACGCATCATGTCGTCATATGAATCCGCCGCGACATCCGCGATTTTCACACCCATCAAATCATAGACCGTATAAACATTTCCATGAACATCCGGACGAAGAGAGAAGAGACCCGTTTCCTCTCCAGGCACGCTGAACTTCAGCCAATCGACATTCACGTAGCTGCCCGTGATAGTCAGGCGAAGGCGATGTTCGCCCTCCGTCAGATTCACTGTACCAGCCTTCATCTCCACATAAATGTCCCAACTCTCTCCATTCGGAACCATAATAGTGTCTAACAATGGTGTTCCATCCATCGACAGCAGGAAAGAAGATTGGTCGGAGCCGGAAGAGACCATCGCGGTAAGGTCATAACTACCACCCTGCTCCACGTTCACCGTATATTCCAACCATTCGCCCTTTTCCGTGTAACCGATCGCCAAACCCTCCGCAGACTTCACCACATCCACCCCTTCGTCCATACGAAAAGAACCGTCACCCTTGTTCTCTCCTTCATTATCGTGGTAAGCCTGATCTTCACCGCCCTCATCAAAATGCTCCACCTCAAGCGTGCCGGGAAGCGTAATCTGACCGCCGATGTAAGGCGATTGAGGGACACGAGGTTTTACGGAGGTAATATATATCCGATAAGCGTAAGTGATATCCGTGATGTTCACCGAGACATTGATTTGTCCGCCATTCACGTCATACTCCGTCTCGGAAAGCACACTCGTGGAATTGACAGGAGAATCCTTGCCGCTCCAAGTGACACGCTCCACCTTCACATTCACACGGCTACCCAAGAAGGCAGGAATGCGTTTGATAGGCACACTAATCTCACCAAGCGTATTTCCTCCCAAAACGATGCTCGCCACCTTCTTCTCCCTATCCACTGAGGCGAAGCCATCCACACCCTCACTCTTATCGTTCGGAGGCGTCACACGAGCCATATAGCCCTCCATCTCACCATACCACTTGTAGAGCCACCAGCCTCCGCCACGTTGGTTGTTGGAAGTCAACAAACTACCCAAACGACCGGGAAGTCCCGTGAACCACCAAGAAATCATGGCGCTCTCCACACCATGGCGCTCGAACTTGGCGATGAAAGGCACGGAGTAACCCGGACAACCCTCATATTTCTTCTTCGCGTCATCCGAACCCGCACAATACTCATTAATGCTCACCGCACGAGGCGAGATACCATACTTCTTCTCGATATTACGGAGCGACTCCAGCGAGCCCACGAAACCGCCGGCGCCCCATTGGTGCCAACAAACCACGTCGGGCAAGCAATTATTATCCTTGCAGAACTTCAGGAACTGATCCATATAGTTCGAATCGAACCACGCCAACGAAGGGCCGATGATCTTCTCGTTAGGGTCCAAAGAGCGCAAATACTGATACGTTTCCTTCCAAAACGAATTAAAAGAGAGACCATTAGGGTTTTTCCACGTGCCATTAGGCTCGTTCCAGATTTCGTAGCCGTCGAAATTTTGGATATTGGATTTCTTCTTCTCCTCCACCACAGACCTCACCTCATTCTTCCAGTGGTCCATGTTCTGGAACCTATAAGGCCAGCCTGGAAGGACATCCGCCAAACGGATCTGGATTCTACCGGTCGTATTAGCGATACGAGGCGATACGAGGAACGCGCCGCCGATAGGCTGCTGGCGACCGTTTCCGCTACGGGCGGGACAGACGAAGACATTAGGCTTCAGAGGCGCCACATCCGCATCGATATTGCTCGGAAGCGTCTCAGTCAAGCCATAGAGGGAACCCGACGCCACATGCGTGGCAGTCCTGATGCTATCGGAGAGATCCACGGATAAAGTGGCCGCCGAATAACCGTAAAATGGAAGCGCCATCATACAAAGAGTCAATGACAAACGATCAAGTGTATTCATAATTGTATTCTTTATAGTGTAACGTTATTAAAATTCTTCTACCTTTTTGCGAAAAAATGTATTATAGAATTATAATACACAATAAACGCATTCTATGTTATGTGCAACCCCTACGGGGTTGATGGATGTGATACAATTCCTTTTTCTACCGATGTGCAACCCCTACGGGGTTGTTTGATGTGATACAAATCCTTTTTCTACCGATATGGAACCCCTACGGGGTTCAATGAGAAAAGGGTCTCCGATATAACTCCCGTTGTTTGATTAGGGAACTTGGTTTTCAAAAAAGAATTCGAAACACCGTATTTACTGGCATTGCAGACTATATTGGAACCGTTCCCCATTCCGAACAACGCAAATGTAAGGAGCGTGAAAATCTTTCTTAGGGAATTATCGTTCATGAACATGTAAAAAAGTCCCAACAGGCAGATTGAGACTATTTTACCATCGAAATGGGACTATTTTCCCATAAACAATATGGGCAAACACCCACAAGCGCCATCCGACATTTGGGAATCATCGGTAAAAATATTAGATTTACATCCAAAGAATATTATTCTCCGTTAAGGCTAAAGAAGAAAAGCAAAATGATTCTATTACTGACAGGCGCCTCCCACACGGGGAAAACGCTTTTGGCGCAACGATTGTTAGAGCGGCTACACATTCCGTACCTCTCCATGGACCACGTCAAAATGGGTCTCATCCGCACAGGAATGACAGACCTCACGCCCATGGACGACGAAAAGATGGTAGAGGTTTTGTGGCCTATCATCAGAGAGATGATCAAGACAGCCGTCGAAAACAAGCAAGACTTGATTGTGGAAGGTTGTTATGTGCCAGAGAATTGGCAGGCGGATTTCGCAGAAATCTATCTAAAGGAGATACACTATTTGTGCTTGATAATGACCACGCAATACATTGAAAATCACTTCAATGAAATATCAGAGCACGGTTGTGAGATAGAAAAGCGATTGGAGAATGATTGCGACAAGCAAGAACTGATTCGTGAAAACAATCGTTTTGGGGCGCAATGCAAAAAAGAGAGACTTCCCCACCTATTGATTTCAGAAAACTATGACGTCAATGCAGAAAGGGCGTTGGAAGCCATGGGCTTAATCAACATCCCAGCCGCTCCATCGAACGGTCATGAACCTTGCTGAAGAATAAAAATCTCACGCCTTGATCTGCGTCGGAGAGACTCCGAAATAGGCTTTGAAGCGTTTGCTGAAATAAGATGGATCAGAGAATCCGACGGAATAAGCCACGTCCGACACCGAAGGGAAACTCTGCATCTTGAGCAGGCGCATCGCCTCGTTCAGACGATAGTCGCTCAGCAATTCAAGCGGAGACTTGCCCACCAGCAGTTTCACGCGGCGGAACATGGTCGAGCGGCTCACGCAAAGGACATCCGCCAAATCATCCACAGAGAGTTCCGTATCAGTGTAGCGTTCGCGGACCAGCTCCATAAACTTAGCCACGAATGGATCTTCCTTCACCTTCTGAGGCTCCGTCTCTGCGCTCTCCTCCCCCTTCGGCTTCATCAACTGCGCCAACAAATAGGCACGCTCCTGCTTGCGTAACTTAAATATGCTACGCAACTTCGCCATGAGTTCCTCTTGGCTGAACGGTTTAGGAATATAGTCTATCGCACCTTGGGTAAGACCCAAGAGGCGGTCGCTCTCATCGGTCCGCGCCGAAAGGAAAAGAATCGGTATGTGAGAGAAGAGCTCGTCGCCCTGCAACTTGACGCACATCTCGATACCGTTCATGACAGGCATATCCACGTCGCTCAAAATCAGGTCCACATCATTATCCCTCACCACATCCAACGCCGCCTGACCATCGTGAGCCACCAAGACCTCACAGAAATCGGAGAGCAAAGTCTTCATATTCTCGCAGATAAGCGGATTATCATCCACCATCAGAATCACATTATCAGCCAAACATTCACGGGTCTCCTCGCTCTTATCGGAGAGAGTCCGCTTCACATCCTCCTCGAAGACCACCTTCGCCTCAGAGGCAGGCAAGGTAATGGTGAAGCGTGTGCCTTCGCCCACTTTGCTGGCGACATCAAAAGTTCCCCCATTGAGTTGGACATATTTCTTGCACATGACCAGACCCAAGCCGGTACCGCGCTCATGGTCGGTTCCATCGGTACTCTCCACTCGTCCTTCCGAAAGGAGGCTACGAACCGTCTCCTCAGCCATACCCACGCCCGAATCCTGCACGAAGAGAACAATAGAGCCGTTCTCCTCAGAGGCGCCCACAGTGATAGTTCCACCCTGACCCGTGAACTTCACCGCATTCCCCAAGAGGTTGCGCACCACGGCACTGATCATACGAGAGTCCGCGAAAGCCTTGTGTTCCAACGACATACGTTTTTCGCAAACAATCTCCTTACGTTTTAATTGAGCGGCGGTCAGCTGCACCGCATCCTCCACCACCGGCAACAAATCGAAGTCCTGCGGTTTGCAGACAAGGTCCTCATTCTTAGACTGCGCCCAATCCAAAAGCTTCAGCATCTCACCCTGAAGCGTCTTGGCGGAATCCCGCACATCCGAAATCAGCGAGTGCCGGCTCTCAGGCGACATCTCCCGCTCCTTGTTCAGCCAATTCTCCAAAGCGACCACAATCGCAAACATAGGATTCCTCAAGTCGTGACCGATTACGGAAATCAAACTATCCTTATCCTTCAGCGCATTCTGCAGCTCCATGGTACGGAGCGACACCTGCTCGTTCAACATATTCTTTTGGGCGATCAGACGTTTCATCCTCCACTTGAAAACAAGATAGACAAGCACGAGGGCAAGCAAGCCCGCCAAGGCATAGAACCACCACGTGTTCCACCAAGGCGGCAAGACGATAAGCGGGAGAGAGACAATCTTCTCCTCGCAAGCCACATTCGTTCGGAAAGCCCTCACCTCCAGCGTATATTCGCCCGTAGGAATATAAGAGAAATTCACCTTGCGGTCTGCCTGCAGCGGCTGCCACTCCTCCTGCAAGCCCACCAACCTATACTGGCACTGCACACGGTCAGCGTCCGAATAATCTATCACATCCACATCAAAGGCAATGTCAGTCTGCCCATACGCCAGCCGCAGCTCAGCCATCTTAGACAAAGGCACTCCAGCCAAGAGTTCGGAGGAGGCAGAGACCTTCTTCCCTCCCAGATACAACTGAGAAAGAGAGAGATAAGGAATCACCGTGTCGAACGACAGACGGAGAGGATCCACGCTGATGAAACCCTCATTCGTGCCGAAATAGAGTTTACCATCCTTCGCCTTGAAACTAGAGCGAGGCTGGAAGAGGAAAGACTTCACGTCGATGTAGTTCTCAGGCAAGCGAGAACACTCCCGCTTCGCATAATCGAAAGAGAGGATACCCTCGTCGCCCGCCACCCAGTAACGACCGTCGTCATCCTTCGTGATATCACGGAAATAGGCATGTGGCACGAAATCCAGCAATTCAGGCTTAGGAGAATCAGGGCGGTAATGCGCCAAGCCACGGTTCGTGGCGACGAAAATGCCACCCTCACCGTCCGAAATCATGTCGATAAGGCCCAAAAGATTATCCGTCGTATCCGTATTCCTTTCATACAAAACATAGTTACCATTCGTCTCACGCCACAACATATTGGACGAGAGGACCCACAAATCACCCTTGTCGCCAGCGCAGACAGAGAGAATCCAACCATTATCAAGATCGGAGAGCGAGTCAGGGAACTGAACCTTCTCCCACGAAGAAGAACCAGACCTCAGACGATAGTAGCCATCCCCCGAAGAGCAAGCCACCAAGTCGGAACCATTGACAGATTTGATACCGAAGAAACAGTTAGACGGAGAAGCGACACCGTCGAAACGTTCACGTTCGAACACACCCGTGTTCGGGTCGCAGCGATAGACGCCGCCACCCCAAGAGGCGACATAGCAAACGTCCGATTTCTGCGCAACGACGCCCGAAATGTTATTATTCGGGAACTTCACGATAGGCTTCACATGGAACTTATCGTCCAACGAGAAGAGACCGCCGCCATCCACGCCCACCAACAATCCGCCGCGACCATCATCCTGAAACGAAGAACAGACCACCGAAGGGAAGCCGAAATTCCAAGAACAGGTAATACCCGTCGCGTTATGTTTACGATAATGCCAGACACCAGAGCTCTGCGTGCCGAACCAGATATCGCCCTTGGAGTCCTTCATCAAGCAATAAATCTTCCGCACCTCTTCCACCGAAGCGTTGAAAGGCACCAAGTTGGTGAACGCAGGTTCAGGGCTCAGTAAATCATCCGTATACCACAAACCGGAGGCATCCGTAGCGATCCAGAAACGGTTCGCCTCGTCGCGGACGATATTGGTGATGCAATCGAAAGGCGTCTTCACCACGATAGGCTCACGGACAGACTTCTCCTTCACGTTAAAAATCCACACTTCGGAAGTCTGCCCCGCCACAATAAGCAACGAATCGTTCAGCGGAACCATCGTGCGGACGAAGCTGCAAGCGTCGCCCTGCGGCACATAACCATAAATCTGCTTGCCATCCGCGTCGAAGACCATCATCGAGTCCATGGATCCCAACCAATAGCGGTCATATTCGTCCACAAACATCGCGCGGGTGAAGCGGTTGCGCGTCCCCTCATAAAGTGCGTTTTGGTTAGCGTAGCAATGATTTTGTTCATCGTAGGTATAGACACCCGCACCCGTGTAAAGATATTGTTTGCCACCATGAAAATAGACATTCATCGTCTCCTGGAAAAAAGAAGTTCCCCCCTGTATGCTACCCGCCCAAACGCTATCCGCCAGCGGGTCATACTCCACATACAAGCCAGAGTAGCCGCCCGCCGCCACACGTCCGCATGGCAAAGCGTGGACGAAAAGGAAATCCTCCCTCGTCATATTCGCATAATCGTCCTTGCGATGATGTTTGAACGATTGCCCGTCGAAGCGCTCCAAACCGAAATCCGTAGCGATCCACACGAATCCGTCAGCATCCTGATCAATAGAAAACACACGATTAGAGACCAGCCCATCCTTAGTGGTGAAATGGTCGAAGAATCCATACTCCACAGAGGCGGCACGAAGCGCCACGGAACCCACGAAGAGCAGGAGCAAGGAGAATATGTGACGATACCTAATCACTGGTATAAGATATTAAGGTTGAGTATAATATGCTCTAATACAATAGAACAAAAATAACAAATTTATCGACAAACAAAACAGGGAAAGCAATTTAAATACAACAACATCAGACTATTTAATAGCCTTACGGAAGAGCGTCTTGACCAACACTTTATGGAAGATCCAAATGACGGCGAAATATAATTTACCAAAAAAATTATTGAATTTGACCACCGTAGTGACAGCGGCATCCTGCCAGCCTTGGTCAGGTTGGGAGCAATAGATACCGATCCAAAAAGAGAGATGCTTGTCATGCTTGCAAAGGATGATTTCCTCCCCACTCCTTTCATCGACGAGACGACGGAAGCCGTCACCCGCCTCTATTCCGAACGGTTTCACCAGACGATTCCTCAAATCCATCAACCAAGCGACCGGCTTGGGGAATTCGCAGAACATCCGTTCGAAGAGAGCGTCCGGAGAGAGCGGTTCAGCCCTATTGATCCGTTCAGAGACGGTATCGTAATAATCGGAAGGAATATATTTATCAATCAGTTTCATCATAATAAAAAGTTTCTTTCGTTCCATCGGAACAACCCATAACCTCATAACCATTCAAGCCGCTCCAAACATCCGACGCCCCATCGTGCGACAACGAGCAGCACCAGTTCGACTCTCTTGACTTCAAGTGAAGCTCATCATCCTCGAACGAGCCTTTGATTCTTTCCCTTTTGCCATTCACATAGAGATAACCCTTCACACGTTTAGGCTTGCTGATGTCGACGGCTACCTGAAGAGAAGAATCCCGATAAACCACACCCGGATTGTCATCACCTTCCTGATATTCGAGCTGCAGGAAGAGGTTGTGTCCCACTTTGCCGCAATAACTATGCGCTTTAAGAATTCTTTCTATCGGGCTCTTTCGGGCATCAAACAACGCACGACCTACCTGATTGAGGTAAGGGAGCACCTCTTCCTTACGGCACTCACACCAAGAGTCTTTTCCTTCATACCAACATTCATTGCCTTGCTGATTGGTATACCAATAATAATCATCTTCACAAGTATAATCTAAGGAAATTTCCCAAGGACCTATTTTGTATGACAAATCACCATCGATTCTATAATCAATATCAAACTGAACACTTGGGGCATAATCAAAATGATTTTTCTTGACTTCATCGCTCCACTTTCTGGAATTGAGGAATTCGAAATAACCATCGGTAGTAAACAAAGCGGAGAATGGAGGGAAAGCATGTTCACCTTTATCTCCATAGGTGACGGGCTTACCTGTCTTCAAATCGAAAAGGAATTGTTTTTCCCAATTATCTTTTAAACGAACATCAGCGTACCCCAAATCCATAAGCAGGTATCCGTTTTCCATTTGACAACTAGGCACTACCAATCTGCCGCAATGACTCGTGAATTCGTCCAAATTCCCCGAATAAGATATTTCGCTATAAAGCGTGTTGTTTATGGAATCCGATATGGCAGAATAGGCAGGATTATCCGTTATAACCTTCGGGAGTTGAAAGGTTTCATATATAACTCCGGCAAAAAATCTAGCTTCAATGGAATTCTCCGGAATTCTTACCGGATACTCGAATTCGGTGGACACGACACCGAAATGACCGAGTTTACATATTGTGTCAGTTTGAAAATCAGTAAATAGTTTCAAAGAGACAGAGTCCCCCTCTCTCTGTTTAAGGTCAATAAGACGCACATCAGTGTTGGTGACATCTCCATAGGAACTATTACCGATATATTCCAGATCCATTTTCAAGTATCCGTCCTTTATTTCACAACTATATTGAACGCCTTTACACCAGTCACTAAATTCGTTCCAATCACAATTTTCCTCAAAGGAAAAACCGCTCCAAATCTCCGCATTGATAGAATCCACTATCGGCAAAAAATCAGGATTGCTGGTTTTGATTTTAGGAATCGAATAATCTAGGAAACCAATAGTACCGTCATTGAACTTTAACGTAGCGACACTAAATTCCTCAGATTGATAAGTTATGGAATCCTCTCTCGCCTGCACAAATTTTTTATACATATCACACATCACACCCGTCTTTAAATCAAAGACAAATGGACATGAAAACATATCTTTTCCCTCATAATAATGTTTCACATAAAACATGCGAATCAACAAATATCCGTCACGTATCACATAGGAAAAACTGGCGTCATGGAAGAGAGAGAGGAATTTTTCCCTATCGTTAAAAGGAAACTCTTGGCTTAAATGTTTGTTGATGGAATCCAAGACGAAGGAACGAGCAGGATTTTCCACGGTGAATTTCGGAAGCGAAAAATGTCCGACAACGCCATGATTTTTATAAGCGACCGTATCAAACGAATGGTCAAAGACAACGGAATCCACAGTTATCTCCTCCGCAAAACATGCCGTACTAAACAGCAAGGAAAGCCAAATCAATAAATTCCTCATGATAATCAACAACTTACATTCATTCTAAATTAATAAAATCGCTTTCGCGAATATTCGAACGAACTATTATTCCGCATAGACAAAAATAATTTTATAATCATTACGGACAAGCATATCATACTAATAAATGCGAGAATAATCGTAAAAAAAAGACATCACCGTAGAATCCTCCACGATGATGTCCTATAAAATCCGTTGGAATAAACCGCCTTAGAGGCAAGTCACATCACGGAATAACGATCTTGTTCATGAAGAACACCTTACGCTTACCGTTCTCATCCTTCACCTTCTCGTAACCGGTTGAAAGGAAAGTTTTATCGAACCAATATTGCGTGTCGAGTTCCCTCAAATTAGAGACTCTTTGGCCATTTACGGCGTAAGGCACGTTCATCTCGCTCTTCACGCCATTAGCATTAAACACCTTGCTGACCACCTGTGTATAAGAAGGATAGACAATGCTCACGTCATCCTGCTCCTTGCTGACGGACAAGTGGCGGTATGCGACGAACGACTTCCTGACAGACATAGGGGAAGAGTTGCTCCAAATCGTCTCACCCTTTTTATTGAAAGCCAAAAGGAAGTAATGGGAGAAGAAATAGCCATCGAAGACTTGACGGGTAGAAGTCTGGGCATGACCATTCACATAAACAGTGGTGAACTCCGTACGGTAAGTAGGGTAATAAGCTTCGCCGACCAAAACATAATGGTCACTGAACTCCTGGATTTGATAAGGAAGCATCATATAGTTATAAGAAAGTTCCTCACCCTTCTTCTCTTTTTTCTCCTTCTTACGTTCTATTTTCTGTTGTTTACGTTCAGACAAATAGGAATTGAAGTTTTGGATATCCAAGTAATTGGTGAAGTTCTCGAAAGCGATGTTGCCATTCTCAATCTTATAGACGAACACACCGGAAGAAAGTCTTTGCTTACGGCGAGCTTCGGAAAGACCGTAAGTACCGGTAATAACATAAGAACCCTCACCAGACTTAGAAACAGTAGCTGTCATCAAGAACTTATTCTCATCGGAAGACTTAATCTGGCAGCTGGAAATTTGCTTACCATCCTTGAATACATAGAATGTCAGGAACGTACCGATCTTCTTGTTTCCGTCCTTAATGACCAAATAAGCCTCCTGGGAGTCCTCGTCAGTCAAGAAACAGAGCAAAGAGCAATCTCCCTTAGACACCACAGGCAAATTGATAGTAGTCTCTTTCCCGGTCACCACATTTTTACAGAATAAGAAAGGAACATCTTTCCTTCTACCAGCGATATAAAAATCCGCTAAGATAGCACCGGAGAAGTCGAAATCGACCTTCTTGCCCAAAGTGGATTCAACATGTTTGTTAGCCAAACTCTTCACGTCGATTTGGGTGATGGAGAACTCGCCATCCCAGTCATAACCCAAACGATACAAATAATCTTTCGTATTGATGTACTCATTGATACGATATTCAGAAGAAGTGATGTCGACAGCCTTGTCTTCCTTCAAATCTTTATCATACTTCCAATAGGAAACAGTCTCCTTACGTTTCTCTTTCTGCTTGTCCTTATCGATCACGGTAAGAATCAAACCATCCTTGCCAACAGCGACACAGGAATTGACATCAATCTCCTTTGTTTGTTCAATCTCCACCCTACTTACCAAAGCATCCTGGGCAAAACCAAGAAACGGCAGGCAAGCTAAAGATAAACCTGTCAAAAATAAACACTTAGCATTAACCATAGAAATAAAATATTAAAAAAGACAAAAGGGGATGAAATAGGGAAAGGCATTCTCCAATTCACCCCATACATTCATATCAAAAGTCAAATATATACAATTATTCGCAACAAACAAAAAAAAAGGGAATCGAGCTATTTAATACTCAATCTTATCCTCCTTTTCCGTCCACATACGGAAAACCTCCATCGCTTCGTCGCGCATAATTTGTTCTCTAGGCATGGAACGTTTCCCGGCTGGCTTATCCAATTCCTCATAGATGAACTGGTCGTCGAAGCCGATCGCCTTCGCGTCCTCCTTCTGGTTAGCGTAATAGTAGCGGTCGATGTGCGCCCAATACATAGCGGAAAGGCACATCGGGCAAGGTTCGCACGAAGCGTAGAGTTCGCAGCCCGACAAATCGAAAGTTTTCAATTTCTTGCAAGCCTTACGGATAGCCATCACCTCCGCATGTGCGGTAGGGTCATTGTCCATCGTCACACGATTATTGGAGTAAGCCACAATCTTGCCATCCTTCACCACGACGGCACCGAAAGGTCCACCACCCGTCTCGACACTCTTCTTCGAGACGGCAATCGCCTTACGCATATATTTCAGATTATCCTTTTCCATATCAATCCTCCTCGTTATCGTCATTATTTGTAGTTCTAGGCGTGATAGGCGTCGTGTCCTTATACATGCCATTCTTGCCGTTCTCCGCGATTGTGGCGAGCGACTCGATCGTATACTCCACGTCCTTCATCGTATGCAAAGTCGTAGGAATCAAGCGCACCATCACCTTACCTTGTTCAACGTAAGGATAAATCAGATTCACACAGAAGATACCGAACTCCTCACGCATATGCATCATGGTGTGGATCGCCTCCTGCATATTTTCGACGCTCAGATAGACAGGCGTCACGGGCGACTGGGTATTGCCAATATCAAGTCCCGCCTTGCGTAATCCCTTTTGGAGCGCATTGGTGATGTCCCACAGGTTCTTCCTCAACTCAGGGTGATCCTTTAGGTAGTCCAAGCGGGCAATAGCACTAGCCGTGATCGCGGAAGGGAGCGCCTCCGAGAATGTCTGCGAACGCATGTTATAACGCAGGTAATTGATCACATCCTCGCTACCAGCCACAAAACCGCCAGAGATGCTCAACGCCTTGCCTAAGGTACAAACCATCAAATCGACCTTATCGATGACGCCGAAATGGTCCGCCACACCGATACCATTCGGTCCGACCGTACCAAATCCGTGAGCATCCTCCACCACCAACATGAAGTCATACTTCTCCTTCAAAGCGGTGATTTTATCCAACGGTGAGAATTCACCTGTGACACCGATGACACCTTCCGTCACGAGCAAGACACCTCCGCCCAACTCCTTGGCAGCCTCAGTCGCCTTCTTCAATTGGGTTTCGATACTCTCAATCTCGTTCTTATGGTAGACGAAACGGCGGGTCAAAGGCAAACGTATACCATCATGTATGCTGGAATGGGCCTCTGAATTGTAAACCACCACGTCATTCCTGCCACAAAGGCAATCGATGACGGAAATCATACCTTGGTAAAAAGAGTTCAACAAGAAGACATCCTCTTTCTTGACGAAATCAGCGATTTTCTCCTCCAACTCCTCATGAAGGAAAGTGTTACCCGTCATCAGGCGGGAACCCATCGGATGGGACAAACCATATTGGGAGACCCATTCGACTTCACTTTTACGTATATCCGGATTATTAGCCAAACCGAAGTAGTTGTTCACACCCCAGTTCAAGACCTCTTTTCCACGGAATATCATCTTTGGACCGACTTCTCCCTCCAATTTAGGGAACATGAAATAACCATAAGCCTGCTTACTCCATTGGCCCAAAGCGCCGGGATTTTCAACGATTCTATCTAAGATATTCATTTCTAATGCACGTTACTCAAACAATATCATCTCCGGGATTTCCTCCCCATCCGTCTTCACACTTTCGTCCGCCTTCGAGCAAGTGAACTTGTCGGACACGATGAACGGCTCCGTACGGGAATAACCCAAAGACTCATCCTTGTAAACCTTATTCATGTAAGTTCCCCAAATAGGCAAAGCCGATGCGGAACCTTGACCATTTCTGATGTTGTCGAAGTGGATATCACGGTCTTCACCGCCGACCCATACACCGGTGATGAGGTTAGGCACGAAGCCCATGAACCAACCATCCGAGTTGTTTTGCGTGGTACCCGTCTTACCTGCGACAGGCGTATCCCAACCGATGCTATAATCATAGCGTCTCGTCCTCAAACGGAGACCTGTACCACCGTTGATGACACCCTGCAACATGGAAATCATCTTAGAGGCGGTCTGTTCACTGAAGATCTCGCTCATCTGAGGGATGAAGGTGGAGATCACATTACCCTTATTATCCTCGATACGGGTCACGAACAACGGCTCCGTACGGATACCCTTGTTGGCGAAAGCGGTATAAGCCGAGGTCATCTCGCTGATGGAGACATCCGCGATACCCAAACACAAAGAAGGCACAGGGTCGATATGGTTCTTCAAGCCAAACGAATGGAGCAGTTTCACGAAACTCTCAGGTCCCAACTGCTTGATCAGATAGGCGGAAGTCCAGTTGTTGGAAGTCTGCAAACCACGTCGAACGGTAATCATCTTACCGATCTCCTTCTTACCCTCCTCACCGTAAGGCACGTTCCTAGGTTCCCAGATATCGCCGGAAGGCAACATCACCTGAGGCTGTACGTTAGGCACGGAATCGCAAGGGGACATACCCTCCTCCATCGCCAAGGCGTAGAGGAACGGCTTGATGGTAGAACCCACCTGACGACGTCCGACGCTCACCATGTCATATTGGAAATAATTGAAGTTAATGCCACCCACATAAGCCTTGACATGGCCATTGAAAGGATCGATGGACATCATGGCGGAGCGAAGGAAAGACTTGGCGTAACGGATGGAATCCATAGGCGTCATCACCGTATCCTTGCTACCATTCTCCCAATCAAAGACGCGCATCGCCACCTTAGCGGTGTCGAAGTATTGCTTAATCTCCGCATCCTTCATCTTACTGTCATACTTCATGACACGGTACCTCTCGGAAGAACGCATGGCCCTCACAAGAATGGAATCCACTTGCGCCTTAGTCGATTTATTGGAGAACGGAGGTCTCTTATGTTTGCCATCATGTTTCTCCTTGTAGAAGATAGGTTGCATATAGCCACCCACATACTCCTTCACGGCATCCTCGGCATATTGTTGCATACGGGAATCCAAAGTGGTGTAAATCTTCAGACCGTCGGTGTAGACATTGTACGGAGTGCCATCCGGCTTCAAGTTCTTATTGCACCAGCCATACAACGGATTGGTCTCCCAAGCCAACGAATCCTCGTAATATTTTTGGTGCATCCATTTAGGATACCTATCGTAATCAGGACGGGGAGCCGTCATCATGGATCTCAAATATTCGCGGAAGTATGGAGCGAGACCCAACTTATGGTCGACCTTCTGGAATTTCAGTTGGATGTCCAATTGGGACAACGAGTCACATTCAGCTTGCGTAATCTTGCCATACTTAGCCATCTGACAAAGCACCACATTACGCCTCGCCTTGCACCTCTCGCGTCTGGACTCCTTATTAGGATTGTACAAAGCAGGATTCTGAAGCATACCCACCAAAAGAGCCGCCTCTTCGATGTTCAGTTCATTAGGTTGTTTACTGAAGTAAATTTGTGAAGCGGATTTAATGCCCACAGCGTTATTCACCCAATCAAACTGGTTTAAATACAACGTAATGATTTCCTCTTTAGTATAGTATTTCTCCAATTTCACGGCAATCACCCATTCCGAGAGTTTTTGCTTAGTACGTTCAATTTTGGACTTCGCGCGTTCCTTTGTAAACTGGAGTTTAGCCAACTGTTGGGAAACTGTACTACCACCACCCTTATTCTGTCCAAGCAAAAGTGTTTTCACAGCCACACGGAGCAATGCGTCACCATCAATACCGGAGTGCTCATAAAAGCGGGCGTCTTCGGTGGAAATCAAGGCATCCGTCATATAAGGGGAGATTTCCGAATATGGAGTGTAAGTACGGTTTTCTCCACTTTTAAAGTACCGTCCAAGAACCTTCATATCACAGGAATAGACTTCCGTCGCAAAGCTACTCTTAGGGTTCAACAACTCCTCGACCGGAGGAAGAAAACCTAATTTCCCTTCGGCGATCATGTCAAACACCTTATAGACGGAAAATATACCAACGAAGAAAAGCGCCCATAGAGCGATCAGGATTTTCTTGCCGACGCTCAGCTTTCCTTTCTTTTTCGTTTCAGCATCATTTTCTAAACTACCCATATCGAATAATTATTGTTTAAGCAAAAGTAATAATAAAAAACAAAAACAATCGAATCAGATGAGACAAATCACGTCACTCGACTCTCATGATCTTCGCCCCGATGGCATTCAATCTACCGTCGATGTCCTCATATCCCCGATCGATCTGTTCGATATTGCTGATGGTGCTCGTGCCATGAGCGCTCATGGCCGCGATGAGCAGAGCGATACCCGCGCGTATATCAGGGGAACTCATCTTGGAGGCGCGCAACTGGTTCTCGTTGCCCAAGCCAATGACGGTGGCCCTATGAGGGTCGCAAAGAATGATTTGGGCGCCCATATCGATCAGTTTGTCCACGAAGAACAAACGGCTCTCGAACATCTTCTGGTGAATGAGCACGCTACCCTTCGCCTGGGTCGCCACCACAAGGAAGACACTCAGCAAGTCAGGCGTCAAACCCGGCCAAGGAGCGTCCGCGAAAGTCATGATGGAACCGTCGATGAAAGTATCGATGCAGTAATGGTCCTGTTTAGGAATAAAGATATCGTCGTCCCTACGTTCCAAGACGATACCCAGTCTGCGGAAACAATCCGGGATCATCCCCAATTGGTCATAGCAAACATTCTTAATCGTCAGTTCGGAATGAGTCATGGCAGCCATGCCGATGAAACTACCAATCTCGATCATATCAGGAAGTATCACGTGGTCGCAGCCCCCCAAAGAGTCCACGCCTTCGATCGTCAACAAATTAGAGCCGATGCCTGAGATGTTAGCGCCCATCAAGTTCAACATCTTGCAAAGTTGTTGGATATAAGGCTCACAAGCAGCGTTATAGATGGTCGTCTTACCCTTCGCCAAGACGGAAGCCATGACGATATTCGCCGTACCCGTGACAGACGCCTCGTCCAAAAGCATATAGGCGCCACACATATGATCCGCGGAGACACGATAAAGCTTTCGGTCATCGTCATAGATGAATTCGGCGCCAAGTTTCTGAATACCGATGAAGTGGGTATCGAGACGTCGCCTTCCGATTTTGTCGCCACCAGGCTTAGGCACGATAGCCTTCCCGAAACGGGAGACCAATGGACCCGCCAACATGACGGAACCACGTAAAGCGGCGCATTTCTTATAGAAATCAGGAGTCTCCATGTAATCCAGATTGACATCGTCAGCCTGGAAGGAATAGCAGCCCCTCTTCAGGAGGTTCACCTTCACACCCATATCCTTCAGCAAGGATATCAAGTTGTTCACATCCAAGATATCAGGGATATTGGAAATAGTAACCTTACCAGACGTCAACAACGTGGCGCAAATCACCTCAAGCGCCTCATTCTTAGCGCCCTGCGGAATAATTTCACCACACAACGAGTGTCCGCCTTCTATCAAGAACTTAGCCATAACAAATCGCAGTTTTGAGGTCCGTCACTTTTTCTTTTTCTTTTTTGACGAAGTCTGGACCTGAGTGGTCAGAAGGTCTTTGCAGTCCTCCAGTTGCACCTCGTCGGCAGACAAGCGGATGTCGCCCCTCGACATATCACGCAAGTCATCAAATATTTTCTGGTCAACCACACCATCCTTATTGTACATGATGTAGCATTTCTTCATATAATTCGCGATGAAGAGGGAGAGTTCCTGTTTCTCCTCAGGGTCAGTCAAGGAGGATGCCTTCTCAATCATTCCCTGAATAAGTTTCCCGTAATGTCTGTAACGGATGTTCCAAGGGGAAGAGTATTCCACTTTGTCAGGGTAGGTGTTAAGGCTTTCTCTTTTCACGATCTCATAAGGATAATCAATGTCGAGTTTGAAGTCGGCCATTATCGCGAGATGGTCCCAAAGCAAATGCTTAAATTCGGTCAAATCCCTTAATTGAGGGAAAAGATTTCCCATTGTGGCGACGATGGAGTATGCGCAATCCGTACGCTCGGCGCGGTCCTCAATCGTCAAACAATAATCCACCATGTTTTGTATGTTCCTGCCATATTCAGGCAAAACAAGGCGTTTCATTTTTGTGTTATATATCATACTTTAAAAATTAACTATCAAATTTCAATGAAATGGAACCCAAACGCAGGGTTCCATCGGCCGAGACTTCAGCCAATCAATGCAAAGGTACAATTTTTTTACATATTGAAGGAATTTTTATTTATATATTAAAAATAAATAGTCCATCTTTCTCTGTTTTTAGTACCCTTTTCACTATTTTTGTACAAAAACAAAAAAAGGGATAACCCATCATGCAAAATACAAACTTGCGGAAACCAGTTAAATTCATTTTGTGGGCGGTGACAATGGTAACCGCCATCCTTCTCATCAGGAACTGCCAAACCTCCCAACCCAGCACCAGCAAGGGACAAGAATACTACTCCATCACAGGCGGAGTGCACGGCACCTATTACACCATCAAATACGCCACAGAAGCCGACACGATCGACGCGGAGGAACTCCAAGCCTGTTTCGAAGCCTTCGACCAATCCCTTTCCACATTTAAGGAGACTTCGGTCATCTCACGCATCAACAGAAACGCCCCGGACGTGGTGCCGGACTCCTTCTTCATCACAGTGTTCAACAAAGGCATGGAGATCTCTCGACTGACAGACGGCGCGTTCGACATGACCGTGGCTCCGCTCGTGAACCTTTGGGGCTTCGGATTCAAGAAGAGCGAAAACGTGACCGACGAACATGTGAAGGAGATCCTCCAACACGTAGGCTACGAAAAAGTGAAGTTGGAAAATGGAAGAATCGTCAAGACTGATACTGCGCTCATGCTGGACGCCGCCGCAATCGCCAAGGGTTATTCGTGCGACGTCATCGCCCAATTCCTTCAAAGCAAGGGATACGAAAACTACATGGTCGAAATCGGAGGAGAGGTCGTCACCCACGGTGTAAACCCCAAAGGCGAGCTCTGGCGCATAGGCATCTCCAAACCAACCGACGACAATAACGTGGACAATCCGGAACTGCAGGCCTCCGTCTCGATAGGTGACATCGGAACAGCCACTTCGGGCAACTACCGCCAATTCTATTATAAAGACGGCAAACGTTTTTCCCACACGGTAAATCCCCACACTGGTTATCCTGTCGAGCACAACCTCTTGAGCGCCACCGTGTTCGCGGAGAACTGCATGACAGCGGACGCTCTCGCCACCGCATTCATGGTGATGGGCCTCGAAAAAGCGAAGGAATACGTGGAAAAACAAGAATCCAAAGTCACCGCCTACTTCATCTACGCGGACGACGAAAACAACATCCGGACATTGACCGTAGGTCCAGACAAAGATAAATTCGACATTCAAGAACTACAATAAAGCCCCATGAATAGCAAAAGATTTCTGACGACCATACTCATTTGCGTCACCCACCTGCTAGCCTCCGCGCAGATGGGCATAAGGATCTCTAACTATTCCACGGAAAACGGACTCTCCCAAAACAATGTCACGGACATTATGAAAGGGCACTCCGGGTTCATCTGGGCGACAACCCTTGACGGACTAAGCAGATTCGACGGATACGATTTCAAAAATTACAAAGCCAGTTCAAAAGACCTCGCCAGAAGCATCAGCAACCAGTTCGTCTCCATCCGTCAGGACCAGTTCCACCACTTATGGATCCTCAACGACATCGGGCAAGTCCTTCGCTTCAATCCGATGGACGAGTGTTTTACGCTCTACCCCTCCGCCGAAACGAACAAAGGAGACAACTACTTCGCAGCGACGGAATTGGTACAACTATCCCCTACCGAGCTATGGATGATAGGCTCCGGTGACAACGGCGCCATGCGAATCGAAATAGACTCCACCGCCACGCCTCACATCCAACACATCTGCGGGAACACGGAAGAGCGCCCTGGCGTCAAAGTCAACAGCGTATTCATGGAAAGAAATGGGCAGGAATGGATTCTCACGGAGCAGGGAGCCTCCACCATCACCCAGACAGACTCAACCATCAATCTGAAGCCCATCACCTTGACGGACAGCCTCGCCGCCTTCCATATGGTAGAGACAGACCAAGAATTGCTCATCTCCGCATCCGACGGAAAAATCATCGTATATGACAAAACGAAAAAAAGATTTTCTACTATTCCAATCGACGGCAACGGGACAGAAATCTCCCAGATTTTCCTGTTGGACGATTCCCACTTCTGCACCATCAGCGACGAACGGAAAATACAGATAACCGACCTCAAAGATTGGTCTGCCACCAAAAAGCAATCGCTGGACGGCGACATCGAAAAGATATGGCAGGATAAAGAGAAAAACGTTTTTATCAAATTAAAAAACAAGAATGTACTCTACGAAGTGGACGCCAAACGTCTCTCCATACGGGAGAACAGCCTCAACGCCTCCTCCAATTCCGCCATCTTGACCGACACGATGGGAGTATCCTGGACGGCCGAAATCAATGCGGGCATACGCAAAACCGTCAACTTCAACGGACCTCTCGGATTGGACAAGAAACAGACCTCTCTCCACACAGCCATCCTCAGCGAAACTAAAACCTTGTTCGAGGACGACGCCAGAAGGCTTTGGGTCGCCACGGAAGACGGCGCACTCCGTCTCTACGATTCGGAGAACAAGCTTTTGGGCTTCATCGACCAAAGGGGGAACGTCTCTGCGGTGAAAAACCTATTCGGCAACATTTCCGCCATCTACCAAAACCGTAGTGGTGACATCTGGATCGCCACGGACAAGGCCATCCTAAAACTCATCGAACAGGGGAAGAACCAATTCTCCATCTCCGAATGCAAGGTTACGGAACCGGACTACCAACCCCTTTCGCACTACTTCTCTTCCATTCTGGAAGACTCCAAAGGACATCTTTGGCTCGCTTCCCCCAATGGGGGCCTTCACCTACTGCTCAAAACGGAGAACGGCTACAGATTCATCCACAAGGAGAACCTCTTCAAGTTCAACTACCCGCCAACCGTCGAGAAATCGCACTCAATCATAGAAGACAAGAACGGAAACATATGGCTAGGCTCCAGCGAAGGCCTGACCATCTTCTCGCCGGAATTCTCCAGCCCGGAAGAAATCCGTTTCTTCTTCTACAACACGGAAAACACAAACCTGACTAACAGTTGCATCTACGATATTTTCCAAGGCGAAGACGGCACAGTCTGGCTCGCATCATTCGGCGGAGGGCTCTTTAAACTCAAAGGAGAGTTCGTCCTTTTCCAAACACCGGAATTCGAGTCATTCAGCCACACAGAGAACCGGTTCCCTTCCGACCTGTTATACGACATCGTGGATGACGCCCAAGAAAACATATGGATACTCACGGAGGAGTCCATCATCAAATTCAACCCTAAGGAGGAACAATCGGAATGCTTCAGCCAAGTCCAGAGCTTCAGATGCTCCGACAATTCCAACAAAAGATTGGTAAGACGCCATTCCGGCATAATCTCTACCGCCACCAACACAGGCTTCTTCTCCTTTAATCCTCAGGACGCGAAGCCAGACGACTATTCCCCGGAAATCGTATTCACCAGATTCCTCCTCTTTAACAAAGAGCAGGATATACACGACAAGAATTCCGTCGTGAACGTCACAGCCAACTACCTTAACGAAATCACGCTTAAACACAACCAATCCGTATTCTCTATAGGATATGCCGCCTTGGACTACAGATTCCCGGAGCATACCCAATACGCTTACAAGCTTGAGCCATTCGAGGAAGAGTGGAACTACGTGGGCAACCAACGGCTCGCCACCTACACTAACCTGCCGCAGGGAGAATACAACTTCCTCGTCAAATCGACCAACAGCGACGGTATCTGGTACGACAACATCAAAGAACTAAAAATCATCGTCCTGCCTTCCTTCTGGGAAACAGGTTGGGCTTACCTAATCTATGCCCTCATCATCATCCTAATCATCCTCGGCTCCGCATCCATCTACCGATCCAAAACAAAGATGAAGATGGAGCAGGAGATGTCAGACTCCAAACTGCAGTTCTTCACAGACATCTCGCATGAGCTGCGTACTCCGCTCACACTCATCAACGCCCCATTGGAGAACGTGCTGGAAAACGGAACCCTCAGACCCGAAGACCGCGAGCAACTGGAGGTGGTAAGGACCAACACGAACAGAATGCTGCGCATGATGAACCAAATCATGGACTTCAGAAAAATACAGAGCAACAAGATGCGCCTAAGGCTGGAGCAGACCCCTATCGGCGAATTTGTCTCTTCCTGCAGCTCCACGTTCCTCAAATTAGCGGACAACAGGAAAATCACCTTCACCGTAAAAGACGAAACGAACGGCGCGACCTTCTGGGTGGACCGGAACAAAATAGACACCATCATATTCAACCTGCTCTCCAACGCCTTCAAGTTCACACCTGACGGCAACGAAGTCGCCGTGCGGACCTACCTGGATGACGGAGAAGGCATCATCGAAGTGGCCGACAAAGGCTGCGGCATGCCGAAAGACAAACTCTCCATCATCTTCGACCGTTACACGACACTACAAGACTACTCGCTCACGAAACAGAGCGGGACAGGCATCGGTCTATCCCTCGTCAAAGAGATTGTGGAATTGCACAAGGCATCCGTGGTGGTCGACAGCGAGCCTAACGTCGGAACCACCTTCACCATCAGGCTAAAGCCGGGCATAGACCACTTCGACGACTCGGTGGACATCGTCATCAACGACGAAACACAAAGCTCCCCAAACACTTCGGACCAATATTCAGAAAACAAGAACCAATCGGACGGTGGGGCGCAAGGACGCACCAAACTGCTAATCGTGGAAGACAACGAGCAACTCCGCACATTCCTGCACTCGGTGCTGGGGAAACGCTTCGCCATCACCGAAGCCGAGAACGGAGCGAAAGGGTTGGAATCCGCCCAGAAAGAGCTTCCGGACTTCATCCTCACCGACATCATGATGCCAGTCATGGATGGTGTGGAAATGACAAAAAGACTAAGGGAAAACGAAGAGACCTCTCACATCCCTATCATCCTGCTCACCGCCAAGACCGACATGCAAAGCAAAATCGAATGTCTGAAGATCGGGGCGAACGACTACATCACCAAGCCTTTCAGCATGGCATACCTGGAGGCCCGCATAGACAATATCCTTGTCGAGAGGAAAAAATGGCAGGAGAAATACAAAAGCGCCCTCATCGGCGAACGCCTCAGCGGAAACTCCAAGACGGAAGAGTGCGACAACATCAGCCAAGAACCGTTGGAAAGCAAAGACGACGCCTTCATGCGCTCCATAGTAGAGATCATAAACCAAAACATGGACAACAGCGAGTTCTCCGTGGAAGACCTCCAAGACGCCCTAAAGATTGGCAAATGGAACCTCACCTCGAAAGTCAAGGCACTCGTCGGACTCACACCGATGGAATTCATCAGGGAGACAAGGCTCGCCCATGCGGCCGAATTAATAGACAACAGCGACTACAACATGACCCAAATCACCTACATGATCGGCATGTCAGACTCCAGGTACTTCAGCCGCTGCTTCAAACAAAAATATGGAGTCACACCAACTGAATATAAAAACAGAAAAAATAATAACAATAGCTTATGAACATCTATGACTACGCGTCCTTCGGGGCATTTTTACTAATCATCTCCTTCCTCCTTGCGCTGGACCTTGGCGTTTTCCACAAAGACGACCATGTGGTCTCATTCAAGGGATCCATGACCTGGACCTGCATATGGGTCGCCGTCGCCATGCTTTTCGGTGGCGTCATCTACTTCTTCGGAGAATATATCCACGGAATCGATTCGATGGAGGGGCTCGTCAACATCAATGAACTACATGGGCACCAACTGAAACTTGACCCGCAGCAAGGGCTGGACTTCAATCTCCTCCTCTACCGCAAAGCGCTCACCTTGGAATACTTCTCCGGCTACGTAATCGAAGAGATGCTCTCCGTGGACAATATCTTCGTGATGATCATGATCTTCATGAGTTTCGGTGTCGAAAAGAAATACTACCACAGGGTTTTGTTCTGGGGTATCATCGGCGCCATCGTCCTTCGTTTCTCATTCATCTTCCTATGTTCGGCGCTCATCCAACGTTTCTCATGGGTTCTGGCCGTTTTCGGAGGTCTGTTAATCATCTCGGGAGCCAAGATGCTCTTCGGTAAGGATGAGGACGAAAAGATCGACACGGAAAACCACCCGGTAGTGCGCTTCGCGGCAAAATATTTCAGACTGGACAAGAGCTACAAAGGGCACAACTTCTTTGTGCGTAACGAAGGGAAACTCTTCGTCACCACCCTATTCCTCGTGCTATTGGTCATCGAATTCTCCGACATACTCTTCGCCGTGGATTCCATCCCAGCGATCTTTTCCGTCACGAGGGACCCATATATCGTGTTCTTCTCGAACATCTTCGCTATCATGGGACTCCGATCCCTCTTCTTTATGCTCAGCAATGTCATGAACATGTTCTGCAGGCTGAAAACAGGCTTAGGTATCCTTTTAGCTTTCATCGGTGTGAAAATGATACTCAACACCTTCTGGGGAATCGAAATCGGTCCGGGGCAATCACTTCTAATAATCTTAGGAATCCTTGCGCTTAGCATCATTGCATCGATTCTGTTTCCCGTCAAAAAGGAAGAATAGAGAAATCAACGAATGTATTCGAAAAAAAGTCCGGACGTCCATAAATCGTCCGGACTTTTTTATAAGGAAACACAATCAAACTCGGAATCAACCCATCGTGAACAATCCAAGTTGCAACGTCCTCTTGTTATCCTTGAGTTTATCGACCGACACACCAATAGATGTCTTGATACTGAAATCCATAAAATAATTACTGAAGGCAACATCCGACTCCGTTTTCACAGTCTTACTTTTCGCGAAATAGATCAAATCGACTTTATCCGTATACCTCTCAGAAAGGACAGACTCAAAAGAGTCCTTAAGATGAGCAGTGACAAGAACCTTAACAGGACGGTCGGTTATTTTTTTAGTGGCAAGAACACCCAACACATCATACTCTGAACCATTTACGAAGGCCGTCCTCTTCTCCGCTCCGGAGAAATCAACAAATTCGCTTATCGTATGTCCGTTGATGTCATATGTCACCTTGATGTCATAGAGATCCAGCAACGTCTGGTTCACAAGAATCTCGGATACAAAAATGTTATCGGACCATTCTATCCTATTATGTCGGTTAGACACTACACTTTCATCATCGTCGTCTTCACAAGAGACAAACATAGGCAAGCACAAAGCAGCCCACACGCACATCAATATTTTTTCCATAACGCAAATCGTTTAAAAGTTTAACAAGAGCGAAGATAGAGATATCGCACAAGACGAGGTAACGATATAGATTGTATTTTTCTATAGGATCAATCGGTAATATAAATCATATCAGGTAGTATATAGAAAAAAAACGGAACAGCCAACGACTAGCTGTTCCGGTAATATGAGGTTGAAGATAAATTATGCCTCTACAGCCTTTGGATCTGGACCGTATTGGTTATCACCCTTATCGCCAGCCTTAGCACACCAAATGATGAAAATGATGCCACCGATTAAAGGAATTAAAGAAATAAGAATATAGATTCCCTTCTTGTTGATGTCATGCAAGCGACGAACGCTAACTGCGAGAGACGGCAAAAAAACCGCCAAATAATATACATAAGCAACCATTGCCAAGTCTGGGGAAATCAAGGCAAGCACAAAAGAAATAAGCCAACCAATAATGCCGTTTATCAAAGTAAACATCCAAAACTCTTTTCTTCTAGCACGACCATTAAAATTCGCATAATTTTTCAAGCATTTAATAAACCATTCCATAACTTCTAATAAAATTTTAAGTTAAACATTAATTATTATAAAAATATAAAAGCCAATTTTCTCACACCACACGTCATCACCTAGCCCAACATACCCAAGGCAGGAAACGTATGCAACAACAAAAGGGAAACAAAATGAACTGTGGAACACACAACATTACACTGAATCGCCCTAGTATCGTATGACAAATATAAACAAAAAACAAAGTACTGCCATAAAACCCAACATTTATTTTCTGTTTTTTTTCACACGCCCAAAACATGAATCGTCAAGGGAAGACACCCGACAAAAAAGGGAAGCGCAAAAACATGCGCCTCCCGAATCCTTAAAAAGTAAGAATCAATTCCTTAACTCTTAATTCTTAACTCTTAACTCATATGTACTCCTCGCCAATCTTCACCTGCGTATCGTTGACGAACTGACGGATACGCTGCTCCTCCTCCTTCTTGCAGATAAGCAAAGCATTGTCAGCCTCAGCGACAATATAGCCGTCGAGACCCTGCACGACAGCCAATTTACCCTCAGGGAGAGCGATGACGTTATTACTGCTCTCGTACAATAAGGTGTGACACTTCAAAGAGACGTTCTTATCAGCGTCCTTATCAGAGTGCTCATAGATGGAGCCCCATGTACCGAGGTCAGACCAACCGAAATTAGCCGCAAGGACGTGGACGTTCTTCGCCTTCTCCAAGATAGCGTAGTCGATGGAGATGTTGGTACAAGATTGGTAGATGCTATCGATGAACTCCTGCTCTTTCGGCGTGCCATAAAAAGCGGCACCGTTGGAGAATTTCCTGTTCATTTCGTTCAAATAGAGGTCAAAAGCCTCGATGATGGTATTCACGTTCCAGAGGAACATACCAGAGTTCCAGAAGAAATCGCCGCTCTCCAAGAAGATCTTCGCCAATTCGATGTTAGGCTTCTCAGTGAACGTCTTCACCTTAAGAATGCCGTTGCTGCTGGAGATATCTGCCACCTGGATATAACCGTAACCCGTTTCAGGGCGGCTAGGCTTAATACCCAACGTCAGGATGTCGTTGTGCGAATCGGTGTATTCCAAACCATTCTTGATAGTCTGGATAAACTCGTCCTCCTTCAGAATCAAATGGTCCGACGGAGAGACAACCACATTAGCGTTGGGATTCTCAGCCTTGATTCTATGCATCGCATAAGCGATACAAGGCGCCGTGTTCCTTCGCGCAGGCTCCAACAACACCTGATTCTCCTTCAAATCAGGCAATTGCTCTAATATCAAATCCTTATAATGGCTATTGGAGGCAATCAGTATATGCTCTTTAGGGACGATCTTTAAAAAACGATCATAAGTCATTTGTAACAACGAACGACCAGTACCGAAAAAATCCAAGAATTGCTTGGGTTTACGATTTGTGCTAAATGGCCAAAAACGGCTGCCAACACCGCCCGCCATAATGACGCAATAGTAATTACTCATCATATAGGTTTTAAAATTGCAGTTAGTCCACAAAAGTACTACTTTTTCTTGAATAAAACTTTAGGAAACATTCATAATTAACAAACAAAGCGAATTCGTATAACATTACTCAATAAACGCACAAACATTTAACGTAAAACAATACATATACAACGATTATGTCCCAAAAGATTCAATAGCGATGTCTTCACCACGTAACAACCGAACCATTCAAGCACAAGGAAACCACTTTTTTCCTATTGATTCACAACACAATAAGACAAATATCACCAGTTCGGCAAAAAAAAATGCGGAAAGCGAGTGATTCTTTCGAAATAAATGTCTATTTTTGCACCGCATTTGAGAACGAGAGTTCGAGACTTGCCCAGATGGCGGAATCGGTAGACGCGCTGGTCTCAAACACCAGTGGATTCACTTCCATCCCGGTCCGACCCCGGGTCTGGGTACAAACCTTCGGAGAGTTTCTTCGAAGGTTTTTTTATGCCGCAAAAAAACTACATACATCAAAACGACATACAAAAACAAATCATTTCGTGACAACTCTTAAAAAAGCACAAGAAATTCACGAACATTCCTTTTCCGGAACTAACTTTACACTTATAATTTTGAAAAATGGGAAGGTGTTATCCGGTTTCCAACACATTCAGTGATATATGACATTTTTTTTAGTTTAACTTTCAAATAGTATATGATGAAACATTTCAACAAATTTTTTCTTCTGCTCTATTTTCTTACAATAGGCAGTTTGGGCGCATTCGCCATGCAAATTTTCGTGAAGACCTTGACGGGGAAAACCATCACACTGGACGTCGTGTAATCCGACTCGATCGAGAATGTAAAGGCAAAGATCCAAGACAAGGAAGGGGTTCCGCCAGACCAACAAAGACTGATCTTCGCAGGCAAACAACTCGAAGACAACAGGACATTGGCTGACTATAACATCGAAAAGGAGTCGACAATTCACTTAGTATTAAGGCTACAACCTTAGCGACATGTCAGGAAGAGACACGTTAGCAGGAATCTGCGGAATCAATTACAACCTTATCGCTAATTGTTACACACTAGGTAAAATCAACGCCCAAGAAGGTGCGCAATACACAGGAGAATTCGTCATTTACTCCGAAGGAACAATAGACAACTGCTTTTTTTACAACAAAGACAGCAAGGACGACAATTACGCCCAAAATATAAGTGACGATTATGTCAAGGACGGCTCATTAGCCTACTTATTGAGAATAGGAGAAAAAGTTTCAGGAGAATGTTGGGGTCAGAATCTTGGGACCGACACCGTTCCAAACTTCACGGGAGCCCAAGTCTATGCAATGGAAGGCATCGATTTGGCTCGGAATAAGTATCATGATGTAATTTTAAACGCAGATTCTTTCGTTGACCTCGGAATCAATAAAATTGCGATAGACTTAGAAAAGAAAGTTCAAGGAAGGAACATATTTACTCCAAAGGAAGGAACCACTTATCACGCCGCAATGCTTCATGTCTCAGACGACATGAAAAACATAGACTTTAACCTCACATTCGAAATAGACACATTCGTATACGACCGCACAATCAACAGCGACGTCGTCTCCTTCGCACTACCAACTGCATTACCAACTGAGAAAGTCAACGGAGTAATCTATTCCCTAAAAGAGTTTGACGGGACGAACCTCAACTTTGAGGAGGTAACGGACGAGAATTTGGAAGCTGGTCATCCATATGTCGTGAAGGGCAAAATCGGAAATCGACTATTGGACACTTTATACAACGTCATTTTGGAGTCAAACCCCGAAAACAGTTACAGACTAGACGACGAGTTAATCATGAATAACGTAGTTTCGCAAATGGTCAGCCACATAGGATTGCTCAAGGAAGAAGTATTATTCAACACCCCAACACCTCCTTACACCTACTACGCATACGAAGGCGGAACACTGTACCAAGTAGACACTGTCGTAGTAAGGCCTTTCCATGCGGCATTCGCCATGATGACGCCAGCGCAAAAGCCTGCTCCTAGAGCACTCGGAATGACCTTCAACGGACAATTGACAGGTGTCGCCTTAATCGGAAACGGAGACATTGTCTCTGGGAAAGTGAATGTCTACGACATCAACGGAAGAATCGTCCGCGAGAACACGGAAAGCGACAACTGCTTCGAAGGACTTCCTTCTGGCGTGTATATCGTCAACGGTCAAAAATTCATCATAAAAGAGAAATAACAATTAAATAGATAATGATATGATTAACAAAGAAAGCTTCGAAACTCCTCAAATGGGAATCATTAACATGGAGATGAACGACGTCATCGCGACAAGTGGCTATAATGAAGATCTCACAGACATAGGCCACAAGGATTTCAGCTACGCTGAATAATCCGGTAGAGTGCAAAAAGAGGAAATCTCATTCCGAGATTTCCTCTTTTTTTCTGTCCACTAAACACAAAAATAACATTCTAACGCACTGAATTAGCGATACGAACCAACCCCAGAGGGGTTACATGTCGGTAGAAGGTTACATATCGGTAGAATAAGTGCCATACGGCAAGGCAGTCCCGAAAAACAACAGATTTTTGAACTTATGTCCAAAATAAAAACACATAAAAATTTGGGGAATTAAAAAAAATCCCCTAATTTTGCACCGCAATTGAGAACGAAAGTTCAAGATTTGCCCAGATGGCGGAATCGGTAGACGCGCTGGTCTCAAACACCAGTGGATTCACTTCCATCCCGGTTCGACCCCGGGTCTGGGTACAAACCTTCGGAGAGCACCTCCGGAGGTTTTTTTGTGCGTACAAGTCTCGTATTATCATACAAAAGGGGAAGAAATCCACTACACTATTCCATTTCGACAGAAAAAAAGATGGGCAGACCCGAATGGATCCGCCCAATTTCGCAAAGCTTACACAAATACATGCAGGTAATGTTCAACGTCTCAGTTCAGAATTAAACCATTATTACACTTTATCAATAATCGTTCTGTCATTGACGATGCAAATATAAAGCAAAATCGTCAACTAGGAAAGATTGATGTATTAAAATTAGTAAAAAAAACTTTAATTCACAAATATCTTCCGATTTTTTTCAACAAAAATTCATAAAAAACGGAGAAAGGCACAAGGAAATGTGGAAAAGCAATACAGGTCATTCCTCCTCATGGGAAGGAGGATAGCCAAAGAACGCTCTATATTTTCGACTGAAATACAATGGATCGTTAAAACCGACAGCATAAGCCGCATCCGACACGGAAGAACCAGACTTCAGCATCTCTTGCGCCCGATGCAACCTAAATTCGGCGATAACCTCCAACGGAGTCTTATCCGTAATTGATTTAAGCTTCCTAGACAAAGAAGATTTGCTCATCGCGAGACTGTCAGCAATATCATCAACGGAGAATTCAGGTTCTTGGTAACGTCTCTCCACGACCTCGAGGATACTCCTCAACAAAGAGTTCGTCTCAGCGTCAATTCGGTTATCACGCAAATTATGGGAAAGCACATCCTGTTGCTGACGTCTACGCCACTGAAGGATATTATTCAGTTTCATCAACAATTCCCTTGCGGCGAAAGGTTTCGTCACGTAATCAATCGCACCACTAGACAAACCGCGTAGTCTGTCATCCTCCTCGGTTCGGGCTGAAAGGAAAATCAGAGGCACACCAGCGGACGAAGAATCATTACGTAGGCGATTATACATCTCGATGCCATCCATGACAGGCATCTCAACGTCAGAAATGATAATATCAGGCTTCTCACTCAACGCCAAACGATAGCCCTCCTCTCCGTTTGTGGCGACAATCACCTGGACATAAGGCTCCAACATCTCTTTCAAGTTGTTCAAGATCAAGCTATCATCATCCACCACCATCACCGTATTGCCATCCAACAACTCAGTGTTCACCTCTATCGCACTCTCCTCAATGCAAGAGGAGGCGGCAATTTCTACCGGCTCATCCGACTTCGGCAACGTGAGGACAATGGTCGTACCCTTCCCCACTTCACTGGTCAATACGATTTGACCACCGCTTTTGCGTACGAAATCCTTAGTCATCTGGAAACCAAGTCCAGTTCCCTTTTCGTTATTAGTACCAAGCGTGGATTGATGTTCGCCATCCTTCATTAAGTCATCGACCTGTTCCGGAGTCATGCCGACACCCGAATCAGTGATAGTCAAGCACACATACTTAGGGAACTCCTGAGCCAAGATATTGATGGAACCACCCTGAGGAGTGAATTTAGCCGAATTCGACAAAACATTACGGATAGCAGTTCCGATCATACGAGGGTCCACATAAATCTTATGGGCGACATCGCAAACGCAGTTCACGGTTATGCCCTTATCTGACATGACGCCCTTCAACAAATCGTTCACCTCGGCAAGGATTTGCCGTAGACTAATATTCTGCAGATGACAAGCCACATCCGTCTGCTTTCCCCTAGCCCATTCGAGGAGTTTAACCATGACAGACTGAAGGTTGAAAGCGGACAAATAAGTGTCGTTCAATATTTTCCAAGTGTTCGGAGACGTCTCCTTCTTACGCAAGACACCCTCCAATGCCCCAACAATGGCAAACATAGGATTCTTCAAATCATGCGCCACGACAGAAATCAAGCGATCCTTTTCACGTAAGACATCCAGCAACTCCAAGTTACGTTGTTCGATGAATTGTTGCTTTTGCTCCAGCAACTTATTACTCTCGTCCAACTCCTTTGTACGTTCGGCAACTTTTTTGGCAAGCAACTCCCTCTGTTTCACAATAGAACGGAAACGATAGTAGAGGATGATGACTGCGGAAGAAATCACAAACGCCACGACAAGGAGTGTAAACCACCAAGTCTTCCACCACGGAGGCAAAACTTTGATATGCAACGATATGGTTTTCGGGTCAGCCACTCCGTCACGACGGTTCGCCTTCACCTCCAAGTCATATTCACCAAACGGCAAGTGGGAGATCTTCACCTCCCGTTTATCCCCAAGATCCACCCAACGACGATCCAAACCTATGATACGATAAGAAGCGTCCACATTGTTCAAGCCGGAGAAATCCAGCACATCGAAAAGTATTTGGACGTTCGTCTCGTCATAATTAAGGACCAATTCCTTTGTTTGGGAAAGCGGGAAAGGAAGCTGCTCGCTATTCGGAGCCACACGCTGTCCGAACAGGTACAAGTCAGAGAAAGAAAGGTAATCGACATTAGGCATCTCATGGATCAACGTCGGGTCGAACACGAGAAAGCCCTCCGTACTACCGAAATAGAAGCGACCCTTGGAATCCTGGAACGCCGCGCGGGAAGTAAAGAAATTACGGTTACGGCAACGGTCGTCGAGCAACACCTGTTTATAAGACTTTGTATTATAGTCGAAATGGAGGATACCATTGGAACCGCTCGTCCAAAAATGCCCATCCTTACCCAAAAGGATAGACGAATAGTGGCCAGAAGGCAAGAAATCCAACCATTCAAAAGAGGAGCCATCCGCCAAGAAGCGCAAGACGCCGCGAGAGCTAACAACAAAAAGGTTGCCCATATCATCACTAGCCGCCTGGAACATGAGGAGCGGGTTATGGGACTGCGTCGCATCGATGTCAGGGAAAGTAGCCCGATAACGGCCATCCGTGCCCTGACGCCATACTGAGCGTGAAGTGACGACCCAACGGACGCCCTGTTTGGTCTCCATCACATGCTCCACCCATCGGTCTTCAGAGGCAATCTTCGGATCATTGTCGAAACGTTGATGATACCAAGATGTGGAATTCGGAGGAAGGAAATAAACGCCATCGCCAGCCAATCCGACACCCACCTCACCATTTTGGAAGCAGCACAACACCTTGCTGGTACTATACGGGAAACCGATACCCTTGAAAGGATAATCGACGATTTTCCCAGTCTCGGTATCATATGTACAAGGGTCGCCACCCCAAGAAGCGAGCCAAATCTTACCATCCGCACCTTTTTGGGCAGACAAAACATTATTGCTAGGCAAACCATCCTCTGTCTGCACATGACGCAGGATTTTCAAATCAGGGGAGAGCAAATAAAAGCCATGGCCATCCGCGCACACGATGATGTTTCCACGCTCATCCTCGGCGAAAGAAGTACCGTCGACCAAAGGGAAACCCATATCCGAAGAATGGAGGGAACCAGCTCCTTTTACAGCGCCATAACGCCACAAACCGGAGTTCTGGGTGCCGATCCAAATGTCACCATCACGGTCCTCAAAAAGCGTATGGACCTTTTTCAGTTCATCCACCTTGATATTGACAGGCTCCTGTTTCTCAAAATGCCATAAGTCATTCATGCATTCCCCGCGCCACAAGCCGCTACCGCTAGTACCCAGCCAAACACGGTTCTTAGAATCCTTCAGCAAAGCGGTGATGCACTTAAAGGGGGTATCAACCTTTTCGAAGCGCTCAATGGTTCCGTCATCCGCGACATGAATCACGCCAAGGGATCCGATACTGGAAGACATCAATATCCTATTATGGTCAAGGACCACCATAGAAGAGACCATTTCATTAATCTCCTCCAAAAATTTCGGGCTACATATTTTATAATTCTTATCCCAAACACGGATACCAGGGAAAGAGCCAATCCAGATGCGTCCCCAATCATCCTCGAGCATGCTACATCCGAAAATGTTCTTCGTAGCCTCAAAAGCCTGCGGGTCCTTCACGAAAACATCCGTATTCTCGTCATAGAAATAGATACCCTCGTTAGTGGTCAAGACCGTCCGGTTCCCACTAATAGGCACAATACCAGTAATGCACTTATAATAAGTGGAGTCGAAATCCTTCGGGGCGAGGTTAGCGAACGTGTCGGCCGCCTCGACATAAGAGAGCACCAAACCATTGTTTCCACCCAAGCACACCTTGCCGTTCTCCATGGTTTTAGCGAAAAGGATGTCATTACGGAAAAGGGAAGGATAATCTTCAAAGAAATAATTTTTAAAATGCACACCATCGAAACGATCTAGACCATATTCGGTCGCGATCCACATGAATCCGTTCTTATCTTGTGTTATAGAATGGACATAGTTACAACTCAAGCCCTCCTTCACCGTATAATGGTGAAAAGTAGCCCACTCCATCGCTTTAGCGGGGAAAACGAATAGGAGAAGTAAGAAAACTATATTTACCCTAACCCTATTGGATAACATGCACACGTAAATAATTGTCGCAAAAATATAAAAATTCGGGGAATAATCACTAAAGTTTTTGCGATGAAATCGATAAAAATTGGTGAATAAAATCCGCGAGGAACCACAATCCGCAAAAATTTAAACCAATATCATACACCCACATATAGAAAAAAGAAGTAACTTTGCGGCGTGAAATTAACATTAACTATAATAAATCCTTTATGGTAAGAGACACAGCAATTTTCGACATCATCGAGAAAGAGCATCAGCGTCAGCTCAAAGGAATTGAGTTAATCGCTTCTGAGAACTTCGTAAGTGATCAGGTGATGCAAGCAATGGGAAGTTATCTAACAAACAAGTACGCTGAGGGTTACATCGGACACCGTCATTATGGTGGTTGCGAGGTAGTCGACATGAGCGAAGGCTTGGCAATCGAACGTCTTTGCAAGCTTTACGGTGCCGAGTACGCAAACGTACAGCCTCACTCTGGCGCTCAAGCTAATGGTGCTGTCCTTCTTGCAGTTCTTAATCCTGGCGACAAATTCATGGGCTTGGATTTGGCTCATGGTGGTCACCTTTCACACGGATCTTTGGTAAACACTTCAGGTTTGATCTACAAACCAGTGCCTTATTTCTTGAACAAGGAGACTGGCCGCGTCGATTACGACGAAATGGAGAAGACCGCAAAGGCAGAACGTCCAAAATTGATTATCGGTGGAGGTTCAGCTTACTCACGCGAGTGGGATTACGCACGCATGCGTAAAATCGCTGATGAGGTTGGTGCGCTCCTTATGATTGATATGGCGCACCCTGCCGGTCTAATCGCAGCAGGTTTGCTTGACAACCCATTGAAATATGCTCACATCGTGACATCCACCACACATAAGACATTGCGTGGTCCTCGCGGTGGTATCATCCTCTTAGGCAAGGACTTCGACAATCCTTGGGGTAAAGTTACCAAGAAGGGTGTTATCCGCAAGATGTCCTCAATCTTAAATTCAGCTGTATTCCCAGGCATGCAGGGTGGTCCACTCGAGCACGTCATCGCCGCTAAGGCTGTCGCATTCGGAGAGGCTCTCCAACCTGAGTTCAAGACATACCAGACTCAAGTAAAGAAGAATGCGGCTGTTATGGCCCAAGCATTCGTCGACAAAGGTTACGCTGTCGTTTCCGGCGGTACTGACAACCACTCGATGTTGATCGACCTTCGTCCTAAGTTCCCTGAGTTGACAGGTAAGATGGCTGAGACCGCTTTGGTCGCAGCTGACATCACGACCAACATGAACATGGTGCCATTCGACACCCGTTCAGCATTCCAGACATCAGGTCTACGTTTCGGTACTCCAGCAATCACTACCCGTGGCGCTAAGGAGGATTTGATGGTTGAGATCGTTGAGATGATCGACACTGTCCTCACTAACCCAGAGAGCGAAGCTAACATCAAGGCAGTTCGTGAAAAGGTTAACGCAACCATGAAGAACTATCCTTTGTTCGCTTGGTAATCAATCAACGAATAGATAAAGAAAGGCTGCTCACACGGGCAGCCTTTTTTTGTTGTCAAAGGGAAGGAAGCATCGACTTTCCAACGTTCTATTCATAAAGAATGGCATGAAACAAGGAGTGCCACATAAAAAAGATGCGCAGCACTAATGCTGCGCATCCTCAAAAAAATATCCTAAAACTCCCGAGTCACATATTACTCGAACATTAACCTAGAAATCATTACTTCACGTCACGTACTAGGCGGACGGAACATTCAGTTGTACGATATGCCAAAGACATACCAAGTGAGACCATATAGTAGGCTCTAGTAAATGAAGAAAAATCTTCATCATATGAGGAAAGCCCCATATCGACAATCCAAGCTATATCATTTTCTTTTGCGGAAGAAGACCAATATGCACCATCGGTCCAAGAAGATCTAGTATATTCGATATAATCATGATAAGAAAAGGAATTAAATATTCCAGCGCAAGGCAAGAATACCGCTCCCTGTGATTCCAAAACGGACCATTGACTTAGGGTATATACGTTAATGTCGTATCCGTTCAACAAATCCATATCGGCATGTTTAACATCCACCACATCAGAAGAATTACTCCAATCATCTGGTAATAACACCCAACCATCCACATTATCAACAACAGCTGGCACAGCAAGTTCTAGACCATTTTTCTTTCTATTGAGGAGATATGTCCACTCTTCGTTCGTAAGAGTACGCCAAATATTCGGTGTGTTACCGCCATTGGATATCGGGTTATTGACCCCCCAGTCATATTTAGTTCCATCTATATTCTCAGAACCGAGACCATACATTTCATCATAATAAAAGGTCCTCAGAGGATCAGCCGAATATCCAGAAGACGCCCAATTAAAACGGTCAGTCCATCCATCTTCAAAATCCCGTGAATACCAAAATCCATCTACACTAATCTTATCATATTGGTTCTCAGCGAAACGCCATACTTTTGAATCTCTGTTATATTGAAGATTTCCCTTAGAAAAATTAACTTGTTTAGACTCGGATACAGAGAACTTTCCGGAGAGGAGACCCGCCGTCATGTCCACATTTGAAAGATCGACATTTTCATCCGGACGATAATTGTTCGGAATAAAACCTGTGGTATCACTATAATCTACAGCAATCGTCTCTCCGCTCATGATTTTGTCCGCAACACTAACATCTACGGTCGCCAAACGCACAAACATCAAGTCTCTACCACAATAACATACATAAAAGACAAAGTCATTGTCATACCAACCATCATCATAATATATAGGATCAGTACGGTCAACAACCAAGTTCAAATACGACCCATCCATATCACTAGACCAATATTTTGAGCATGGGAAAAACACTGCCCCTGCGGTTTCCATCTTAGACCAAGCTAATTTATCATAGACGTTTACCGTGAAGTCCGATGCACGTGGCGAAAAGGAAACACCTGATGGGAGAGCCCAATCATCCGGCAAAATGACATATCCCTTCATGCCATCCACCACAATTCTGGAATAAAGTTCTTCCGCATTATTCCTTTGATGGAAAAGATAAGTCCAATCAGTCCAAGAAAGAGTTTGCCATTGATTTTCAGTATTTCCTCCATTAACAATAGGGTGAAGCCCCCAATCAGAAGAACCTAAATTATAGACAGGCGATTCATATCCATACCAATACGGAAAGGTTTCAAAAGGGCACTCCGGATAATCTACGCCCGTTCCAAATTCAAAAAGATCAACCCAAGCATTGGTAGGGGACATCCAATAATCTTTATAACTTTTGCTTAAAGTATCAAACTGAGTCTCCGCAAAACGCCAGACATTGTTTTTCTCATGATACTGCAAAACACCCTGGGAGAAATGCACTTGTTTATCTTCACTGATCGAGAACTTACCCGGCAGCACACCATTCTTCGCCGCAGACTTGAATGATGCAGCAGCGATGGAGTCAGCCTTGGCAGCCGCGATGGAGTCAGCCCTAGCCGCAGCGATGGAGTCAGCTATTGCCGCAGCAATGGAGTCAGCCCTGGCCGCAGCGATGGAATCAGCTATTGCCGCAGCGATGGAGTCAGCCCTAGCCGCAGCGATGGAGTCAGCTAACGCAATAGAATCAGCCCTGGCCGCAGCGATGGAATCCCTCTCAGCGAAAGACCGCTCGATTTGGTCCGAGATCATTTTTGTCAAGTAAGTTTCATTCACCTTCTCCGCCAAGGATGCCTTCTGCGCATACAAAGCATAAGGCACGCTCAACAACTGGGAAGTGACGGAAATGGTCTTTCCGTTCATATCGACAGAGGAATTGATAAAAAACGGACCTTTACTCCAATCGATTGAAGAGAAATCGTCCGATGAAGTTCCGGCTCCGACTTCTAGCGTAACGACACCATTACTAGTTGTAGACGTGTTGTGAGTCTCCGAATAGACAGCAGCCCCGTTTGCGGAACCTTGTAGAATGGATACCTGGACATCCAAAGCTTGGTCAGAGACCACCTCTCCTGCCCCATTCCGTATAACCGCTTGATACGTCAACTTCTGCGGGGCTTGCGCCAACAGCGACACTATTCCTAAAAGCGCCGCTGCGACAATCACAAAAATTTTTTTCATGTTTAATATTACAATTGTATGTTTTTTACAAAATTCATTAGAACCGAAAGCAAGCGAACCTCACACCATCATGGAGCAAAGATTTCACTTTCAAATTCTCTTTCACGAAGGGCTCATCATTTCACGTCACGAACCAAACGGACGGAAAAAGCCGGCTTCCTTGACGCATAACTCAAGCCATCGGCGATATCATATCTTGTTGAGTCCCACTTGTATATACCAAAACTTACCAAATAAGCACGATAATCTTCATAAGCAGTAGTGGACCAATATCCCCCAGCGTTCCAATACTCCATATCATAATCGAACTCCAAGTTGTATCGATTAGTACCTGCGCTAGGCAAAAAGACAACGCCTAACGACTCCATGCGGGACCATAATTCATCAGAATAAACATTATCTTCGTAAACATATGTATTACCATTATAAGGAATGTCATCTACAAAGGTCCAATCATCCGGCAAAAAAACAAATCCGTCCGTGCCATTGACTTTGGCAGGAGCATCCAAAGGAACGCCATTTTTCTCCCTTTTCAAAAGATAAAACCACTCATCCTTGGTAAGCGTTCGCCAAATGTTCGGAGTGTTACCTCCATTAGAAATGGCATTGTTCACACCCCAATCATATTTTGTGCCAGCTATATCTTCAAGTCCAGCACCTAAATAGTAAGGGCTTGGGAATAACGCAGTCGGTTCAAACGCATAACCGGATGTCGCCCAACTAAACAAATCATTCCATCCATCACGATAGTAGACATCCATATCAAAAAGGCCAGCTCCTATGAAGTCATTCTGCGTCTCGGCGAAGCGCCAGATTTTCGACTCGGAATGATACTGAAGATTACCTTTGGAAAAAACGATCTGTTTGGATTCGGAAATGGAAAATTTACCAGGAAGCACACCTTCCTCCATATTCACATTGGTTAAATCGACATTACCATCAGGTAAATAATCATTTTCATCTTCGACAACCGAATAGTTATCCTCCACGACCAAATCCACGATGGAACTATCCCCTATGATCTTTTGTGCCTCGCGATCACTGATGACTAGACGAACCGGCAAAAAACTAGAAACACTTGCATAGTCCAAGTCAGAATATTCAGGGAAAAAATCCCCCATTTTTTCAGTAAAAGAAATTGCATTCCAATCTGACACATATGCTCCTATCCAATAAGAGTCACAAGGGAAGAAGACAGCGCCCAAAGCTTCTAAATCAGACCACTGTTTCTCGTCATAGACATTAACAGAAAAGCCATGGGCCCTTGGCGTAAAGATGAAATCGGGAGTCGCTTCCCAGTCATCAGGCAAGAGAAGGAACCCTTTAACACCTTCAACAGTAGCTTTGGAGTAGAGGTTTTCGGCATTTTCACGTTCAGTAAACACCCCCCACCAAAAAAACATATCCGTCAAAGACCACACACCTGTTTGGTTTCCCCCGTTGGAAATGGCATTATGATATCCCCAATCGTAATCAGAAGTAAATGAAATAGGGACATCATCATAATACAACTCACGTCCCAAATAAGGATTAGACGGGTACCAACCATCATATCCGGACGTGGCGTATTCGAAACGATCCACCCATGCGTCAGTAGGATATTTCCGATAATCGACATAAGACTTACCTAAAGTCTCCAACTGGTCTTTCGCGAAACGCCAAATATCCTTTTTCGCATGATACTGCAAAACGCCTTGGGAAAAATGGTAACCATTGAACACACCAGGTAATATGCCATGCTTTGCGACAGAACGCTTAACGGTATCCGTCGGCGTAACGACCGGAACCACCGCTGTCGTATCAACAGGATCCACGTCAGAAGTGTCCTGTTGATGAGGCACTGTATCTTCGAGAGGGATGAACGGCAACTGAATAGAGTCTGGCCTATCCACTGGAGGGACCACGACAGAGGTGTCGATTGGATTGAGAGTATCGTCAACTTCAGGAGCGATAATCGGAAGTTCATTTAATGATTTCAAGTATTCCTCAAGTGCGCTCAAACGTTTATCCCTCTCCTCCAAGGCTGTCTGTATATGCGCCTCCAAGAACGCATCCAAGGAATCCTCGTCCACTTTTTTGGACAAGGAAGAATTCATCTCATCCAAGGCTGCCTGCACACGCGCCCCCACGAACGCATCCAACGAATCATCATCCACTTTTTTGGACAAGGAGGAATTCATCTCCTCCAAGGCTGCCTGAACTTGCGCATCCACGAGCGCGTCCAAGGAATCCACATCCACTTTTTTGGACAAGGAAGAATTCATCTCATCCAAGGCTGCTTGTACGCGCGCCTCTACGAACGCATTCAAGTAATCCTCGTCCACTTTATTTGCCAAAAATGATTTGTAAGCGTACAACGCATATGGTACGCTAAGCAACTGGGAAGTGACGGAAATGGTCTTGCCATTAAGTTCAGTTGTTGAACGAATGAAGAAAGGTCCATTGCTCCAATCGATGGAAGAGAAATTGTCAGTAGTGACACCACCACCGATTTCCAAAGTCACCACCCCATTGGCAGACGTACTAGTTGAATGCGTTTCTGAATAAACAGCCACTCCATCTACAGAGCCTTTAAGGATAGTGACATTCACATCCAAGTTTTGGTCTGAGACCACATTCCCCGCACTATTCCGTAAAACCGCCTGATACGATAGTTTCTGTGGGATTTGCGCCGACAAAGACACTATACCCAATAGCATCATTGCAACAATCGCAATTATTTTTTTCATGTGTAATAATAAGTTAGTTTAAAAATTTGATCTATTTAATATCGTCGACTAGCACTGCTACTCAATTGCAATTCAATCAGTCCTTGACTATGCTAAACGTCTTGACAATCTTGTTTCCAAGTCTCAAAGTAAGATGATAAAGTCCAGACGCAAAATGTGAGAAATCTATGGATGTCGAGCTATCCCTAACAGACGAAGAAATGAGCATTTTCCCCTCCCCGTTGGTCAAAGTCATCGTCAACCCCTTCATCTCGCCGGTCATCAACATGAGAACATCCTTCGTAGGGTTAGGATAGACAGAGAGCAAAGAGACATCCGTGAATTCAGTTCCAGTAACCACGGCGACATGATACTGAACAAGAGCTCCCGTGGAGAGAGCGCCGTCTTCCGACTCCAAATTAACGACATTCCCCACCACATGAGACATAGTCAAATCATTTTGAGATTTCTCGGAAGCCGAACTATACACATTTGACTGGGAGAGACAAAGCGTAGGCAAACTTGCCATCGTCATCAGCAATAAAACCTGCTTGAACATACTTTAAATAATAATGGTTATTAGTTTAATTATAAAATCAATAAAAAAGGCGTATGCATGTATACCTATAACCTAACACAACTAAAACCCAACTCTTCATAAACCTCCATTAGGACAAGTCCAAATACACATTAACCATATCGTCCAATCATATCGTTTGCAAAGATAAATAATTAATTAACAGAAATCAAAGAAATAATATTTTTTTACAAAACAAAAACAAAAAAATCAACAAGAGGCGGAATTAACCCACAAACAGTTAAAGGAAGCCAACGGAACCACACAAATTTATATCTAGAAGTAATTAAAATTACCCAATAAAGTCAAAATAAACTATTAAAAGCATATCTTTGGGAAAAAGGAAAAATAATATTACGATGGACGACAAAAAATACGAAATCTATAACGACACACTAACCATAACAGAAGGAATCCAGGTGGTCTCTAAAAACACAATCAAAGGAATTCCTACAGAAGTAACGAAAATAGTGATGTCAAACACGGTAAAGGAAATCGCTCCCAAATCATTCGAAAACCTAGGACAAATTAAAAGCGTGACCTTATCGAAAGGGCTTGAGGTCATAGGAGACAATGCGTTTAACGGCTGCAGAAATTTGGAGGACATACAATTACCGGATGGTCTGAAGGGAATAGGAGCAAGCGCCTTTGCGAACTGTAAATCACTGGCATGCATAAACCTACCTAAAAGCATAGAGGATCTAAATAAAAACGCATTCTACGGGTGCGAGAGCCTTCAATCGGTCGTTTATGATGAAATAGTTTTAGGCAACATACATCAAGATGTATTCGAAGGGACTCCGTTTTTGAAAAAACTTAGGGATAAAAATCCTATGGTTGTGATAGGAAGCATTCTCATCGACGCAAAGGAATGCATAGGGGATGTGACCATTCCAAACAACGTGACAGAAATCGCGGCAGGTGCGTTCAATCAAAACATGAAGTTGACCAGCGTCACCATACCAGACTCGGTAAAAACTATCAGCCACTCCGTATTCGAAGGCTGTACGAACCTAAAGAAAGTGACATTGCCAGACAAATTAGAAGTCATCCCTGAAAACATTTTCCTAGGTTGCCAATCACTTATGGAAATTAAAATGCCACAAACCGTTGTCAGAATTTTAGGGAATGCGTTCACAGGCACACCTTGGTTGGAAAGACAAAAGGACGGAGAAGAAGCTGTCATCATAGAAGGATGGGTTGTAGACGGACACGCTTGCCAAGGGGATATACATATCAAGGGAACAAAAGGCATTTCTGGTGGAGCGTTCGAAGGCAACATGAATATCACAAGCGTAACCATTGACGAAGGATGTGAAGAAATAGGAGAGAAAGCTTTCAAGAATTGCCTCATTTTAAAAGACATAACACTTCCCCAAAGGATGAAAGGAATAGGATGCTCCGCATTCGAAAGATGTGAAAGCCTTGAAACGATTAAGATGCCGGAAGGTATCGAAACAATCGAGCGCAACACATTTAATTGCTGCTTTTCGTTAAAGGACATAAATCTTCCGCAATCATTAAAAAGAATTAGGAGAAGGGCGTTTTACGGATGCGATGGATTAGATAAACTTAATATCAACAACACCGTAGAAAAAGAGGATGGTTATTTAGAGATGCCAGAACAGGAGATAAAGCGCCACGTGCTTAAGGCAGACCAAAATTTTGCCATTTCACCGTACACATACAAAGACAGGGAAGATATCTACGTGGCAAACATTATAGGCGACGTGGAGATAATATGTCTCGGGGCATTTGAAAATTGCGTCAACTTAAAGAAAGTCATATTCCCGAATTGTCTGAAACGTATTGAAAACAATGCGTTCCATGGTTGTAAAAATCTCGAAGACATACAACTACCTAGTGGATTGGAAGTAATAGGTGAATTGGCGTTCAGTTCAACAAAAATAAAAAAAGTGGTATTGCCCGATAGCATAAAAGAAATAGAAAGGGAAACATTCAGAGAATGCGACGAACTAACAGCCATTCAATTGCCGAAAAGCATAAAAACAATAAAGCATTTCGCTTTCGCGGAATGTAAACAATTAAAACAAATCAACCTTCCTGAAGGAGTGACCTCACTAGGGGATAACGTGTTTTCACAATGCGAAAATATAGAAAAGATAACAATACCGGACTCAGTAAAATGGATAGGTGAAAATTGTTTCCAAAAATGTCTGTCGCTAAGAAAGATAATATTACCGGAATCCCTAACAAAGATAAAAGACGGCACATTCAAAAATTGTGAGTCATTAGATAGCATAGAAATTCCGGACGATGTAAAAAGGATAGAAAGCGAAGCGTTTTACGGATGCAAGGAATTAAAAGCTGTCAAGCTACCTTCACATCTAGAAAAAATTGAATATCAAGCATTCGGCAAATGCAATAAATATAAAATGCCGAAAGAAATCAACAATGTAAAAATAAACAAAGATGCATACAACATTAGTCTTTCGACAAGAATTAAAAATTTCACAGACAAGCATGCGATACTAGTAGGTATAATAAACTTATTCATTATCATCTTTGTAATAACAATACCTTTCAAGGGTATAAAGTCAGCATTACCGGTAGCAGTAATAGTTACAGTTATCTTAGTCGTCTTATTAACCATAAAAGTAATAAGAGGATTTAAAAACAGTTCTAAATAAAAAAGGATTAAAACAAGGGGAAAAAGACAATAGGGTTTATTTATCGTCAGGAGAAATCCATTCCCAAAGTTTTCGATAAAAAGAATGATGGGTAAGCGTAGCAGAGTCACCAACAATCATGAGTTTCATTCTGGCACGGGTCATGGCGACATTCATTCTACGAAGTTCACCCAAAAAGCCAATGGACCCATCCTCGTTAGAACGCACAAGACTGATCATGACCACATCTCGTTCCTGCCCCTGGAAACCATCAACCGTATTAATGGTAATTAATTTACGGAAAGGCTTCAAAGCCTTGTTTTGTTTCAACAAATGGCGAAGGAAATAAACCTGAGCCTTATAAGGAGAAATAACACCAAAATCGATTCGTTCGTCAAGAATCCTATGCGAGCCAATTTTTTCGATGAATTGAGAAAGAAGTGTCATAAGGAGTTCGCCTTCCATCTTATTAACCCTACCTGCAGTATGAGAAATATAGTCTTCGGTAAAGGAAAAATTAGACGTGTCGATCCATTCCAAAGGTTCTTCAAAATCGAGTATTCCACGGCATTTCACCTCTTCGGCGGCATGTAGTTTGCCATCATAGAACCAATCGGACGAGAAACGCATAATGCGCTCATTCATACGATATTGAACATTCAAAAATGAAACAACTTCAGGTTTAGAAGCAACGATCTTTTCCATTAAAGTACGAGACAAACCAGCACGTTCAGCTTCAAAGCACTTTATGGTAGGAGGCAATTGTTGGTGATCGCCAGCGAAAATGACACGATGGGACTTACAAATAGGGATCCAACAAGCAGCCTCTAAAGCTTGGGCAGCCTCATCAATAAAAAGCGATTGAAAAGACCGACCATACAAAAGAGAATTTGCGGCACCGACTAAAGTACAAGCAATAACACGGGATTCCGCAAAAAGGCTTTCTCGTATCTCAAGTTCCAAAGCCTCAGCCTTCTCCTTGATGGCATGTGCCTTATCTTTGTTAGAACGATATAAATCGCGGACAGCCTTACGCATTCCCCACAAAGTATCGTACATAGGATGAGCTTCAAATCGACGTTCATAGGTATAAGAGAACATGTCATCATCAACACGCGCTGGATTTCCGATACGCAAAACATTCACTCCCCTATCTGCTAACTGCTTGGAGATCCAATCAACCGCCATATTGCTTTGAGCGCAAACCAACACCTGATTCTCACGACGAAGGGTTTCATAAATCGCCTCCACTAATGTGGTTGTCTTACCTGTTCCAGGAGGTCCATGAACGATAGCGACATCCTTGGCGCGAAGCGTTAAGTTAATCGCAGACTCCTGAGAAGAATTCAACCAAGGGAAACGAATCGGAGAAAAGGAGAAAAAAGAGGCTGGCTTATTGCCTAAAAGTATTTCACGCAAATCAAACAAACGACCATCTTTAGCTTGAATCACACGGTCCAAAGCATTGAACATAGCGACATATGAACTCTCATCGAAACTAAGTTCCACACCCAAACGAGCACAAGACTCAAGACGGAGGAGCGCTTCTCGATTAGGTAAAACTAAAACAAGAGTATTGGTAGTTGAATAAGATACTTGTGCGCAAACATTCAAAGGAATGAAATCTCCATTCAGACTCATTGAGAAAAAAGAGACATCTTTGCCATATTCAAAATGGTCATCCTCTTCTTCTTCCTTGCAAGAAGAAGTCACCTCCAAGACAAACTGATTCAAGGAATTGAAATAAGACTTACCTAAAGACAAAGGGAAACGACAAATACCAGCAGAAATTTTTTTCTCAATAGAAGAAGCAGCGGACTGAACATTAAAAGAATCCTTATCGAACTCATACTCCTTACGCAATAGTTCCCTATGCTTCAGAAGAGATAAAACAGAAACTGAATTCGACATAACAGAAACAAAAAAAAGAAGACCGCCCATAAGCGGTCTTCCCATTAATATCAGAAAAATTATTTTCTCAAATAAACGACCTCAATTGTACCTCTGAAGGTGACACCATTGATAACGGCCTTATAGAAGAACACTCCTGGATCAACCATACGACCATTGTAATCGGTACCATCCCAACCATTCATGCCCTCAAATACCTTTTGACCGTATCTGTCAAAGATAACCACCTCACGTTTCTCAAGGAAAATATCATTAAGGCCATCCTTTTGGAACGGAGTGAAGGCAGTAGGAACATGAGTCAAGACATCAATCTTATACAAGTTGGAAGGGACAGCAGGGCAAACACCATCACCAACCAAGACGTAATAGAATGATGAATCAAGAGGATAGAAAGAGTAAGAAGTATGCAATTCCTCGAAATCACCGTACATCAAAGAATCGATAAATTCTGGATCAAGTTCTTTCGTAAGATTTCCATCAAAATCAAAACCAATCGTATCACCATCGAAACCATCCACAACCTTATACCATGAATAGAATACCGGAACGAAATGGTTGGTGTTGACAGACAATGTGACCTCATCACCGACGAAGCAACGAGTCACTCCACGAGGATTAGTTGAAAGAATCAACGAATCAGGATTGAAACGTTCATGCATGAAGAGCAGAACGCTATCCCTTCTAAACACTTTATAATCACGCCAAGCCTGCAGATTCTCCACAGAACCGGCGACAGCAAGACTATCCTCCACAGAACACAACGTATCGTTACAAGTAGCATACAAGCTATTGTTACTCAAAGTTCTACCGCAAGCATTCTCGGCGAAGTAATAAACCGGAACCAAAGAATCAGAATAAGGCACCGGTGAATTAGGTATATAATCCGCAGTATCCAATACCCAACCAGTCTTTGTGATATAAGCACCCATAGGATCCACACAAACATTAGTAATACTATCAATGTCATGAAGATTAATGGAATCATCCTCACAAAGAGGCATAGCCAAAGAATTCAAATTAATACGTGGCTTTTCGTTAATGCTCAAATATGCATAAGCGGTATCGGTACAACGAGTGGTCGTATCCATTACGACAAACACATAATTACCAGACTGAGAATACCTATTCAAATGAGTCTTAGCAGCTAAGATACTATCACCTATAGCCTTGTTCGAGCTAGAGAATAAATGATAATAGGTATATCTGTTATCACTATAAACCAAGTTAGAAGGGCTGATGCTTTCACGATAGCAATCATAGACATATGTACCTGGAATATGACGGATACCAGTTCTATTATAAGTCTCCAACTGAATATCACCCTTCGCGTAACGAACTTCATTGGACCAAACATCGATATACGAAGAGTCTGTAGTGATACAGATACTAACATCCTTTGTAGTAAGTCCGACAATGCTGTCAGGAATCATCACACGAGCAGTCATCTTAACACTATCACGGTTACCGCACTTATCAGCAGAGTATACCCAAATATCAGTATCTTCAGTTATAATGACACCAGGAGCCGGCTCTTGCCAGAAAGTGATATCCTCTTTGTCCGTACATGCATCTGTCACATAATTAGGGAAGAGATAAGTAATGGAAGGAACAGCCATCATACACTTCTTCAAATTAGAAGCCATTACGGTATCAAACCAGTTTTCAGGAAGTTCAAATTTAGGAGCGACAGAATCGACTATTAGGACAACCTGAGTATATGGAGCACTCACATTACCGCACTTATCCTCCGCAACCCATGTACGCCAAATCGTGTAATTGTTATAAGCACAATCATGTACATCCGTAGAACGATTGCTTTGGTGTGACTTAGTGATTTTAATCTCATCCTTAGAAGAACAATTATCAGAGGCGTCAATAACGACATCTTCCATCGCCAAAGCGATATCAATCAAAGAATCCTGATCGCAAGCGATTCTAATTGTATCGAAAACGTTATGGATTGTCGGAGCAGTCACATCCTTGATGGTAAATGTTTGATCACAAGACTCGTCATGATTACGGACATCGGTCACATAATAAGTACGGACCAAAGTGTAATCGCATGGAGCCTCACCCACCTCATGCTCTTCGTAACGGAAAGTACCTTCTTTGTATTTAGCCATATCGGAAATACTACCACCTGCGGCAACGAAATCCTCAAACGTCGCATATGGAGTAGGAATTTCCCCATAACACTCGTAATCGATACCTTCTAATTCAGGACATTCCAAGACAGGTGGAACCATATCGACGATATCGACGATTTGTTTACACTCCTTCTCGTCTCCAAAGACATAGACGAACTTCCAAGTGACGGCGGTCATACCAATCTCATAATTTGCGGTACTATCAAGACCATCAGAACGTCTGAAAGAGATATCAGCGGCATTACAATTATCGATTATAATTTGAGGTTTAACCAGGCCAGCCAACTTAACTTCCTCCGCTGTCGCATAGAATGAGTCGAGCAAGTTCACCCTAACCGTATCTTGCAACGTAGAACAATCGAACAGTTTCGTCTTAACGGTAACAGACTTCTCGCAAGAATCTTTCATCAAACCTTTCTGGTCTACGAAAATCCAACGGATGTAAGTCGTACCAAGAGGGAAGTCCTGAGAGTCCCAAACAATAGGGTTTCCGGAATCATCAGTCACCAACTCACCATTGAAGCGGCGTTCGATTCTAGGAACGATACTATCGTCATCACACATATCATAAGCAGTAGGGAACTTCATGTATTTGCTCAAAGAATCCGCACTCAAAGAGCAAAGTCCAGGATCAATAGTGACGTCAACATGTGAATTCGTATCACAATTCTCCATAAGGAGCGCAACAGAATCGACTACGGTCACAAACATAAAGCAGGAATCCTGATTGCCCGCCTTATCGGTAAACAGCCAAACAATCTTATGCGTTTCCGTAGGATATGTAGCTGTCTTTAACTCATCATTACGATAAATGAAGATGGAACTATCCTTTTGCTTAACATAAGCGATAATCTCAGGATATAAATCGCCGTCACAAACATCATGCACTACCAATTCAGGGAGTTCCAAAGCAGAGTAAGGGACCTCGCAAGAATCCTTCGCATATACATCCTTTTCTGGATCTTCACAAACATCAGTCAAATCCGGAGGTGTATTATCTACCACACTCAAATGGGTAATACAGCTGTCGTAATCACCCTTACCATTATCAAAATACCAAATCAAGAGATGATGACCACGAGGGATAGAATCGATGACACAAGATGGAATCTCATCAAAATTAGTGACCTTCAAAGCCATCTTCTCAATCGTATCCTCCGCACAAACCGTATTGAACTCGCCATTTCGGTGTTGAACCCTTTTGAGAGGTACAGAATCAGCAGCGGTAAAGACGCTAGCACATTCCAAGACAATGGTAGAGTCTGTTACCTGGTAGGCACTATCCAAATACAAAATTCTACGCACAGAAAATGGATAGATAATAGTATCGTAATCCTTAGACAAAGCAGAGCTCAAACCTAAGTTGTCATACTCATAAGGAGTACCCGAGCAAGCGTCATAGGTATACTTCGTTTCACAGAAGAAAGAGACCTTAGCCCTAGGAATCTTATCATAAGAATTGTATGGGCTAGGCGCCAAACAATTATTCGGATCCACATAAAGAGTAGCATCATCCGGACATTCGAACGGAACAGGCCATGGATTAGAGGAAATAATGATTTCCTGTGAACAAAGCACCGTATCATATCGCTGCGTGTCAAAATTCAAATAATCACTGCTAAACTGATAATAGACAGTAGTCAAACCGATAGGGAAACGATGCTTCAATAACTCTTCCTCTGAAATGATGGAATCAGTCGCTACAGCAACAGTATCACCCTTATCATCCACGCAGATACCAGAGAACCAGATGGTAAGTTTAGTCGTCGAACAATAATTCGAATCCGCCTGCGGAATCGTCAATAAATCAGCCAAGGAATATTGAGTATCCGGATTAACGGTACTTTGGGCCTGAGCAGAAGCGTATTTATACTCTCTGTTAGGGTTTCTATTGACGTGAGTTCGAATGGTATTGATACTAGAACACCTGAACATATCAGCGCCATTCTTCACTGAAACCCGACTACGACAATACATCGCATTCCCAGAAGGGTCAGCGAAACGCCAAAGGATGAAAGTAGTACCGACTTCATATTCATCGTTCAAGTCTTTATCCATTGTGTAGAGCGTCGTGTCGACCCCAGGGTCAGCAGACAAATCCTTAGCGGAACGACCCGCATAGACACCCGTCACATAAATAGTAGTATCCGTGAAAGACAAATCACGAAGGACAGGTATCTCTATATCAATGTTCTCACCTGGTTTAGCGACACAGCTATCTTCAGGAGTAACATCCACGGAATAATCCTTCACCAATTTACAATCCACCACCGCAGAGAACGTATCCAACATACTTAACGTAAAGGAACATGATGCGGATTTACCACAACCGTCAACAAGGTTGTAGGTAACCTCACCTTTTCCTGCAAAGAGAGTCAAAGCTGTTTTGGATTTATCCTCAATCTGAGCCCTATGTAACGTGTAAGTCGAATCAAAGCTATGGATACCCTCTGATGCGACATAATGGATATGCACGTTCAAATCAGGATCGTCGTCACAGCTAGTCTCATAATGAGGGATAGGTAAATAAATCGTCGAATCCAATTGGCCTTCCTTTAAATAATAGGTGGAAGGTTCCGACAACTTACTACAATCGATGGTAGGCGCATCGGTGGAATGGATTGTGAACAAATCATTCAAAGTAGCCTTACATACACCATTCACGACCTCCAAATCAACAGGGAAGGAAGCTTCGACCGAATTACAGAGAGCCGTCTTGTCATATCCGTCGATATGGATAACACTATCAATCATAGTGGCACCCGTGAAATTCCAAGTGTACCCCATGACATCCTCCTTATGCTGAAGGATAATGGTATCGGAAGACTTAGCCACACAAATGGTATCCTCGCCCCGCTTAGTCACAAAATTCAAACGAGAAATATCAGGTTGGTCATACAACCATAAATTAACTTCATTTTTCGTTTCATAAGCTTGTTGTAACTCACCCGTCTCTTTATTGACAATATGTGAAGTGACAGTCATCTTATATGGTTGATTCGGAATAAACATACTGCTCAACTTTGACTGCTCACTTAACACCACCAAATCAGCGGAAACACCGTTATCAGCGACATCCAAGAACACCAAAGACTCACTTTCCGGCAAACCTTCTGGCGCCTCAAGCAACCACTTAAATCCATAAGTATCACCATTTTCATGAATCCATTCAAGGTTTGTGAAATCACTCATATAGTAATGTTGTCTATGAGGGAATTGCGAGATACAAACATTAGGATTACCTTCAATTGGAGGTGGCACGAGCGATCCACAAATTTTTCCACCCAAAGCAAACTTAACGACATTCTTCCCGTCAGAAAGAGAGTAATAGAAAACTCCTTTTTCCAACAACTTTATACTTGCATGTTCTGGGTTGCCTTGAGCATCATTTGTATAAATAATTTCATCTCGTTCCCAAGGAACTTCCGTCTGATATGTACCATCCTTATATTTCTTCCATTGATAATGAGCATCTTTAGGGAAACCTGCGGCATGTACCTCCGCATAATCACCAACACAAGCGATAGAAGGGTCCATACAAGCACCCACGGCCTCAGCACTAATATAGTCGACTGCAATAGTACCACATCTAGGGAATTGTTGGAAGAATGGCACAAAACCCCAATTTTTTTTCTCTCTGTTGATTGTATAAGGGAAATGACCATAATAGGTCATCTCAAAACGGAACACATTCAACTGACCTGAAACATAATTATTACTCAACACCTGACCAAATTTATAATACGTCACTTCATTCCCATTAAATGGAATGGATTGACTAGCAATCTTTCTATTAGTCAAGTCATTATATATTTCAATGTCCATCAAATCTTCTGTAGTCACACCATGGTTGGTTCGAGCATACATCTTACCTTCTGTATCAATTTCACAATTAACACCAGCCGGCAATATCAAATAGAATCGCATAAAAAAGCGATAGTCTGTATTCATGAATTGGTCAATAGGAAATTCGATAGTGAAATTTTCCCCATATCCGCCATCAGTTTTAAAGACATAAAAATTATTGTTCGGATTTACATTCAATGAATCATCAATGTGCAAAGGAATACCAAGATCAGCCTGTGATTTTATATCACCACGCATACCATGGAATTGAATTCCCTGCTCGCTAAAATACTCTTCAAGACCACGAGGCGGAGTGGATCCCCAATCCACACTGGAATATCCATATTGAAGATTGAAATCTGTTCCTCCATAATAATCGCCCGTTGTCGTTTGATGACAATCCTTAATTCTACAATTCTCCTTTTGCTTTATGACACCATCGAATTGCTTTTGGAATTTAATGGAATTATCTTGCATAGCAACGGCATTCACCCGTATATACATATCAGAATTCCCCATCAAAAACGTATTTGACGGAACCAAAAGTTTTCCCTGAGACCTCCAATCACCTGTGCCCGTAGAAGACATGAGCCATTCATAAAAATAATCCAAACCGGGGATACTGTCATCTACACCAATTAATTCAAATGCAACAGGCTCCTTCGGGCAAGCTTCTGTCACGCCATTCGTAGAAATCTGCACGTTAGCAAATGGATCTCGTAGTCCTGGATCCTGTGCCCAAACAATCAACGAAGTAAATAATGAGAAAAAGAAGGCAAGAAATATCTTCACTTTTCCAAAAGAAATAATGTTCATTATATTTAGATTAATATTATTCATTGTTCTATCTATTATGGCAGTTAAATGTCATGATTAAACTATATGTAATTAAATTAAATTCATATAATAAATTATCGTCTAAAATCAATTAACTACTATCAACAAGTTTTTATGTTCTTCATCATCAAAAAAAATCATCCAAGAAACATACTCAAAATCTCCAATTCACTATCATTTACAACATACAATTAAATCGATGCATGCGAACGTACATGACAACTCAATTCTAATATACGCAACAAAATTAAACTATTTTTTTCTATTTATACAAAACAGAGGCAAAAATCGTAATAAAAAAAATTTTTTTGTTATACGAAAGGAGATTTTGGGGGTATATACGCATAAAAACACCCCACAAAAACAGAAAAGGGAAGACATATGTCCTCCCTTTATCATTAGCCCGCAAACAGAAATCAATCCATCTGCATCATTTTCTTAAACAAATTACGCATATTAACAGCCTCGCCGATGATGCGATGGAGATCCTCAATCTTCACGCGGTCCTGCTGCATCGTATCGCGGTAACGCAATGTAACCGTATTGTCCTGCAAAGTCTGATGGTCAACAGTGACACAGAACGGAGTACCGATCGCATCCTGACGGCGATAACGCTTACCGATCGTATCCTTCTCTTCGTAAGCGCATCTGTAGTCGAACTTCAACTCGTTCATGATTTCGGTTGCCTTCTCAGGAAGTCCGTCCTTCTTCAGCAAAGGAAGGACAGCACACTTAACAGGCGCCAAAGCAGCAGGCAATGTCAAAACGACACGCTTTTCGCCACCCTCCAAAGCCTCCTCTTTGAAAGACCCGGCAAGGATGGAAAGGAACATACGGTCGACACCGATCGAAGTCTCGATAACATAAGGGATATATGACTTGTTCTCCTCCGGATCGAAATACTCCAACTTCTTACCAGAGAACTGTCCGTGACGGGACAAGTCCCAATTGGTACGAGAGTGGATACCCTCAACCTCCTTGAAACCGAAAGGCATCAAGAACTCAATATCAGTAGCGGCGTTAGCATAGTGAGCCAACTTGTCATGGTCATGGTAACGATACTTCTCGTCTCCCAAACCAAGAGCCTTGTGCCATTTCAAACGGAAAGCCTTCCAATGTTTGAACCACTCCATTTCCGTACCAGGCTTACAGAAGAACTGCATCTCCATCTGTTCGAACTCACGCATACGGAAGATGAATTGGCGAGCCACAATCTCGTTACGGAAAGCCTTACCGATTTGTGCGATACCAAACGGGATTTTCATTCTACCTGTCTTTTGGACATTCAAGAAATTGGTGAAGATACCTTGGCAAGTCTCAGGACGCAAATAGATGGACATTGTGTTCTCCGCGGTAGAACCAACCTCGGTCTTAAACATAAGGTTGAACTGCTTAACATCCGTCCAGTTCTTTGTGCCACTGATAGGACAAACGATCTCCTCATCAAGGATAATTTGTTTTAGCTCATCCAAGTTATTGTCGTTCAACGCCTTAGCGAAACGAGCATGAAGGGCATCCCTCTTCTCCACATGTTCCAACACGCGAGGGTTTGTAGCCATGAACTTCTCCTCGTCAAAAGCGTCACCAAACTTCTTAGCGGCTTTTTCGACCTCTTTCTTAATCTTATCATCGTACTTGGCGATTTGGTCCTCGATGAGCACATCGGCGCGATAACGTTTCTTGGAATCACGGTTGTCGATCAACGGGTCATTGAACGCATCGACGTGACCTGAAGCCTTCCATGTGGTTGGTTCCATGAAAATAGCGGCATCGATACCAACTATATTCTGATGGAGCAAAGTCATACTGTCCCACCAATACTTCTTGATGTTGTTCTTCAACTCTACACCGTTTTGACCGTAATCGTAAACCGCAGCCAAACCGCCATATATTTCGCTTGAAGGGAAAACGAAACCGTACTCCTTACAGTGCGAAACCAACTGTTTGAATACTTCTTCTTGTGAAGCCATTACCTATTTATATTATAATTAAACTCGAAAAAAAATCATTTTATAACCTCAACCTTCATCTTGAGATCCTTCAAAGGTCTATCACCGGGAGCTGTCTTTACAGCTGCGATCAAATCGATGACCTCAAGACCTTCCACCACTTCGCCAAAAACAGTGTACTGGTTATCCAAGAAAGGTGTGCCGCCAATAGTCTTATAATCCTCACGCATCTTAGCCGGCATTTTAGGAGCGCTCTTACCAGCGAACTCCTTGTCAACCTGCGCCAGAATCTCAGTCTGAAGCTTCTGTAATCCAGCCTGGTCTTTCGCGATCCTCAACTTCTTTATCTCATCATTCTTTTGCTTGACGATTTCATAGAAGCGAGCCTCCTTCTGCTGGTTAATCGCCATATTCTCCATCTGGTCCAATTTTGAATCATTCATCTTATCTCCTTGAACGATGTAGAATTGGCAACCAGAAGAACGTTTTTCAGGATTTACTTGGTCACCTTGGCGTGCGGCGCACAACGCACCTTTCTTATGATAATATTTTGGATAGACGAATTCCGCAGGAATAGTATAACCCACATCGCCGGCGCCCAACTGTTTGCCAGCGGGAGCGTTCTTAGACTCAGGGTCTCCACCTTGAATCATAAAATTCTTTATCACGCGATGGAACAACAACCCATCATAAAACCCTTTCTCTGCCAACTTGATGAAATTGTCGCGGTGCTGCGGCGTTTCGTTATACAATTTCACCTTCATCTTACCGTATTCGGTAGTAATCAAGACCATAGTCTCCTTATTTTCAGCATTAACCGTCATAAAAAATAATGTCAACAAAAATGAAACAATCAATATTTTTCTCATAACCGTAAAAATTATTTCACAAAAATACGAATAATGTTTTTCTGTACAAAAAATTTTGTAATTTTGCACCGCAAAAAGCGGGATTATTATTCGAATATAATAACAATAATTTAAAATATACGAAAATGAATAAGGAGATTCAACCAGAGAACTATCGCACGGTAGTATTTAAGGATTTGTCAAACGGTGACACATTCTTCTCTCGTTCTACTGTTAACACTAAAGACACAATCGAAATCGATGGAGAGACCTATCCGTTGGTAAAACTTGAAATTTCAAGTTCTTCACACCCTTTCTTCACAGGAAAGTCTAAGATGGTCGACACCGCAGGTCGTGTTGATAAGTTCATGAGCCGTTACGGTAACCGCAAAAAATAATTTTCGGGAACAAAACCTTAAAGGGTATCGGCATCCGGTACCCTTTTTTTTTAACAAGACCCACCAAGCATGAAAAAAATAATCATTTTTGGCAACAAATATAGGGAGGAAGTCATCAAATACACGAAGGAGCTCGCGGACGCCTTCCGAGGGAAAGGTGTCGAAGTCGGCATAGAAAAAGACTTCTGCCAATTCCTCGTCGAGAAAGGCTGCGACCTTTCTTACCCACACTTCGTCATCGACGAGGATTGCGGGAACGCGGACATGGCCTTCAGCATCGGAGGTGACGGAACTTTCATACGTGCCGCGGCGAAAATCGGCAAGAGTGGCATCCCGCTCTTGGGTATCAACGCCGGAAGACTGGGATTCCTTGCTGACGTATCCGGGGACGAAATAAGCAACGCCGTGGAAGAAATCATCGAAGGAAAATACAAAATCGAGGAAAGGTCACTACTTAGACTCCACACGGAAGACCGCCTGTACACAGACTTCAACTACGCACTAAACGAAATCGCCGTTCTAAAAAGAGACTCTTCCGCCATGATTACCATACATGCTTGGGCAAATGGCGTATTCTTAAACTCGTATCAAGCCGATGGTCTACTCGTAGCAACTTCAACAGGTTCGACAGCCTACTCCATGAGCGTGGGCGGACCAATCGTCGTCCCTCAAGCATCCAACTTCATCCTAACGCCGGTCGCACCGCATAGCATCAATGTGCGTCCAATCATCATCCCGGACACGTGGGACATAGAATTGAAGGTGGAGAGCAGGAACAAACATTTCCTCATCGCATTGGACGGACGCAACAATATTTTCGACGACAAAACAACGCTTTCCATCAGGAAGGCGGATTTCTCCATCAAAACGGTGAAACGAGAAGACCAAGACTTCTTCTGCACACTTCGCACAAAGCTCAGATGGGGCAACGACGAAAGAGAAAGATAAAAAATATGGAAAAGAAGGACTTGCGCATCGTATACATGGGGACTCCGGATTTCGCCGTCGAACCCCTAAAAGAATTGGTCGAGAACAACTACAACGTAGTCGGGTGCATCACCATGCCAGACAAACCGGCAGGGCGAGGACATAAAATCCAATATTCCCCAGTAAAGGAATACGCATTGGAGAAAAACATACCTCTCCTCCAACCAGAAAAGTTGAAAGACGAGACTTTCCTCGCGGAACTCAAAGCATGGAACGCAGACCTGCAGATCGTCGTGGCTTTCCGTATGCTACCCGAAGTTGTCTGGAACATGCCCAAACTCGGCACATTCAACCTACACGCTTCTCTTCTTCCCCAATACAGAGGCGCCGCCCCAATCAATTGGGCTGTGATCAACGGAGAGAAAGAGACGGGCGTCACCACCTTCTTCCTAACACACGACATCGACACGGGAAACATCATCATGCAAGAACGCGTCAAAATAGAAGAGACAGACAACGTTGGCGACGTACATGACAAGCTAATGCTCCTAGGTGCGAAACTTGTGACAAAAACCGTAGACAAAATATTAGGAGGGGAAATCTCCACCATCCAGCAAGCACAATTATACGACAACGAATCCGATCTTAAAGCTGCGCCTAAAATTTTCAAGGAGACCTGCAAAATCGAATTCGACAAAGAATCAAAAAAAATCCACGACTTCGTCAGAGGCCTATCGCCCTACCCCTCCGCCTGGTGTGAAATGGTGGACCATGAAGGTAACGCGACCGCCATCAAAATATTCGAAACAGAAATCTTAGATTGCAAAGGAAACGAACCCGGCACCTTTTCGTTCGACAAAAAAAACATAAACGTCGCGACAAAAGACGGCATGATAAGGATAAAATCACTGCAATACCCCGGCAAGAAAAGACTATCGGCAGAGGAATTTCTAAGGGGATTCAAGATGGAGGATATCGTGAAATTCAAATAAAAAAAACACTTTTAACTATTTTTCATAAACATATATGGGAAAATAGCTTAAATTTGCGGGTGATGTAATCATAGAAACAAATGTCTAACTAAAAAAATTATTGCCTATCGACACACACATACTCCATATTAATAATGAACGAGTATGATAATCACGAAAACAACGACCGACGACGAGTTGGTTAAACTATATGAGAATGGCGTCAACGAGGCATTCGATGTCTTATTAGCGCGCCATAAGGATAAAATATACACAAGCATTTACTTGTCTGTACATGACCAAGACATCGCGAACGACATCTTCCAAGAGGCGTTCATGAAAGTGATATGCACGATAAAACAAGGACGGTACACCGAAAAAGGAAAATTCGCCGCTTGGGTTATCCGTATCGCGCACAATCTCATCATCGACCAATACAGAACGGACAAATCAGAGAACACGGTCTCTAATGACGAGGACGACGAGATGGACTTATTCAACAACATCCACTTGTATGACGACAACGTGGAGGATATAATGATAAGAGAACAAGTCTACGAAGACGTGGTGAATCTGATGAACCATCTCCCGGACAATCAAAAAGAGGTTCTTCGAATGAGGTATTTCGAGGATTTAAGCTTCAAGGAAATCGCGGATGCGACAGGTGTCAGCATCAATACAGCCTTGGGAAGAATGCGATATGCGATACTCAACCTAAGGAAACTAGCCGAAGAAAACGACGTGTTTCTTTGTCAATAAATAGAAATTCAAGAAGGAGAAAAACTTTCCTCTTCCTACCTTATCCCGGCGAGACCTATTTTCTTGCCGGGCTTTTTTCATAAACTATTGTGTATGGGGGCAGAACAACATAGACAAAAAAAAGGACGAACCATCGGATTCATCCTCTTGCGGTGCGGACGGGACTCGAACCCGTGACCCCATGCGTGACAGGCATGTATTCTAACCAGCTGAACTACCGCACCTTCATCAATCGTTTTCTCTCGATTGCGGTGCAAAGGTAATCATAATTTTAAAACCAGCAAATAAAATCCCTGTTTTTTTCAGAAATTTATTAAGAAGCTGTTTAAATTTTTTTATTGGAGATTTTTATGAGAGACTTTTTAGGATATTTTGATTATTTCCGATAGGAGCAATGGGGTTCCATTGTGACTGAGGAAATGATTAAAATAGACAAAAAGTATCCATAAAAA
>JAZLJL010000040.1:0-7999 GCA_045617845.1 Paludibacteraceae bacterium
CTACACTTTGGGTGAGACGGGAGCAAACGCCGTGGCTTGCTATTGCTTGATGAACAACGACAAGTACCAAGACATCATCAAGAACAACATGGAGAAAGCTTGGAGTGCGAGCTTGATGACCGGACAATATCGTTACTATGACGGTTTGGTTCACTACTTGGCTATGCTCCACTTGTGCGGAAGCTTCAAGATTTGGAAGCCAGAACACAAGGCTGAGGCTAAGACAATAAACGCTAACGAATACAATGGCGTCAAGTACACTGAGGAGACAACCATCGACGCATTCGAGGATTGCAAACTCTACAAGGTAACTATCAAGCCTACTAACGGTGCGACCCAAGTTGAGGAGAACGCAAGCGACAACGCTATCGTCTTGATGCCTAACCCTGCGGAGAACTACTTCGAGGTGAAGAGCGCTCAAGAGATCAACGCAATCGAGATCTTCAACACGATTGGACAAAACGTCTATAGCCAAGCTAATGGCGGGGTTGTAGAGATCAATTTGGCAGCTGGCACCTACATGGTGAAGATCACCACTGCCGACGGTAACGTATCAGTTCAAAAACTGATGGTTAAGTAATTGAAATAATGAATGACGGAAGCATATCTTGGGTATGCTTCCGTTTTTTATATTCCTCTTTTTGATAGGAGTATCTGCTTTTAGGATACGGGATTTAATAATTCATTAGCCATTGGGGAAACATACTATAACAAAAGTATAATTGTATCTGATGAAGTATAAATGAATTTCTTAGAAGATATTATTCAAAGAATATTACAATTCTTATAAAAACGATGAATAACACAATACAACAATGTCTCGGCACATTTTCCGCATGTGTGTTAATGACTTTGGTTTCCAATGCGTATGCGCAAGTGGATCCATGTACTGTTACACCGAATGTGGGACAGGGACAAAAAATCAGTTTGAGTGGTAATCAAGTTACTGGTAATTCACAAGGTTACAGCTACGAGGTTTGGCGTAATGGGGGAGGCTCCGGTTCCATTACCCTCTATAATCAGGCAGCCGCATTTAGGGCGGATTGGAATAATGCGGGAGATTTCCTTGGTCGTGTCGGAAAGTCTTGGGGCAATACGCCGTCAGTCGATAATTTGGGAGGAAATCTTGTCGTTAATTATCAGTTTGAGAAATCCAATAGTGAGGGAAATAATGGAAGCGACGGAGGTTCTTATTCCTACATCGGAATCTACGGATGGATGAACAACCCTCAGATTGAGTATTATATAGTAGAAGATTGGTTGCACGATAGAGGTACGCCGGGTGGAAACTATATTGGTAGAGAGATAGGAGAAATTATGGTTGACGGTGAAATATATAAAGTCTGGTCGGGCCAGCGTACTGGTGAATCAAAATGGGGAACGTCTACATTTACTCAAATTTTCAGTATCCGTCAATCTCGTCGTCAATGTGGAACCATCCATATTTCTGAGCATTTTAGGCAATGGAAAGCGTTGGGCTTGACTCTCGGTGGCTTGATGGAGTGCCAGATATTGGCCGAAGCTGGTGGAGGACAAGGACATGTTGATTTCAAATACGCTACCATTGACATTACAGACGATTCCGGAGATGGAAACGACGGGAAGAGTGTTGTGAAAGAACCTACGGAACCGGAGGGGCCTTATAAGGGAGTTTTCTCTATACCTGGTAAAATCGAATCTGAGGATTATGACATGGGTGGAAACGGTTTCGGTTACAAGGATAGTGATAATAAGAATGAAACCAGCGAATACCGAAACGATGGTGTGGATATCGAGGCGGGCGGAACTGGCTATGCGATCGGTCACACTTCCACAAGCGAGTGGTTGAAATATTCCATTAATGTGGAGAAAGACGGTAAATATGATATCTATGCGAATTGTTCGAACGGACAGAATGACGTTGAGATCATTCTTGAGTTGGACGACAAGGAATTGTGTACTTTGTCTGGTTCAGGAAACGGTGGAGACGATTGGAAGACCTATAAACTCGTTTCCAAGAAGTCTGTTTCCCTTTCCAAGGGCGAACATGCCTTGAAGGTTAAATTCGGCACTATGTATTGTAACATTGATTATATTGAGATTGTCGCGGAAGGTGAAGGAGCCGGTTCTGGTTCCGGTCCCGGTTCGACTGGTGGATCTACAGGTGATAGCACGACGACAACCACTTCTGGCGCTTCGACTTTCTTTGACGGGAATGGCGCATATTTTGGCCCTGACTGCGACGATAAAAAGGGTGATGGCGCTTATTATACGGGTGTTTATACAAGTCCGTTCACTACTCTCTTGGGTAAGTCCGAAGAGGATATCCAAAAGAAGTTGGACCAATTGTGGAACCACTATTTCAAGGGTGATGATAACTCTAAGGTATACTATGACCAAGGCAATGACGCCTATATCATGGATACCGGTAATAATGATGTCCGCTCCGAGGGTATGTCGTACGGCATGATGATCAGTGTCCAAACTGACCATAGGCAGGAGTTCGACAAGTTATGGAATTGGGCTAAGAAGAACATGTGGCATAAGAATGATGAATGGGATGGTTATTTCTCATGGCAGATCAGACTTAATGGTGGGGCGGATAATAAACCTGCGCCTGATGGCGAGATGTATTTCATGATGGCTCTGCTCTTTGCAGCTAACCGTTGGAACGATTCCCAGTATATGGAGGATGCCCAATACATTCTTGATAGGATGTGGAACAACAGGAATTATAAGCTTTTCAATGAGTCGCAATATATTGTCACTTTCCAGCCGACTCAAGGTAACAAGGATTTCTCTGATCCTTCCTACGATTTGCCGGCATTCTTGGAGTTGTTCTCCCGTTGGTCTAACACAAGCCAAGACAAATGGTCTAAGGCTGTGACCGCAACCCGCGACCACTTGTACAGATCTTCTCATTCGTCGACTGGGTTGTTTACTGACTATAATAACTTCGATGGTACGCCGCACAGCGGTTTCGACAGTAATAATCCTTCCGACACTTATATGTTCGACGCCATTCGTTGCGCAATGAACTTCGGTATGGATTACTATTTGTTCGGTGTGGATAAAACGAGGGAGAAAGAGATGGCTAAGAAGATCATTGATTTCTTCGATAAGGATAATTATTCCCACGCTCATTTCAATTGGGATGGTAGTCTTGTCAATAACCATTATAATGATCCATATACTTTGGGTCAGAAGGGCGCTAACGCCGTTGCGACTTACGCTTTGTTGGATGAGCCTTCATATAAGGATAAAGTTATTAAGAACTTGACTTTAGCTTGGGAAGGTACCCCGTTGACTGGTAGCCAACGTTACTATGATGGTTTGGTTCACTTCTTGGCTATGCTCCACTTGACCGGACACTTCAAGATTTGGAAGCCGCAACCTACTATTGAGACTAAATCGGTTGAGGCCAACGAATACAATGGTGTGACCTACAAAGAGGAGACTGTCATCGATTCATATGAGGACTGCCAACTCTATAAGGTGACCATCAAACCGATTAGCGACCCTACTTCGGTTGAGGAGATCGGAAGCGATAACGATGTCATCTTGATGCCTAACCCTGCCGAGAACTTCTTCACGGTGGAGAGTGCCCAAGAAATCAGTTCAATTGAGATTTTCAACACTATCGGACAGATGGTCTATAGCCAAAATAATGGTGAGATGGTGGAGATTAATTTGCCGGCTGGTACATATTTGGTAAAGATTCTAACTGTTGATGGTTACAATTCAGTCCACAAATTGATGGTTAAGTAAACTTATCGAAAGAAGCATGTCACTATGTAGGCATGCTTCTTTTTTATTCTTCTGTTTTTATTGCCGTTCGTGTTAGTTGTGTTTGTCCTTCCTTAGGATTGGAGACGAATCTTTAAAATATCTATAAGGGTAATAAATTTTTTTGGGAGATATTTTATTTTACAGTATCAAATAAATAAGTATGAGTACAATGGGAAAAGGAATACATTGTTCTATTGAGGCCATTGCGTTTTGTTTTTCTATCATATTGGGTTCTAATGCGTTTGCGGCGGATCCGTGTGCGCAAACCTCTAAATTGAGTGGGGGGACGGTTATATCCGGTAAGAATATTATCGGCACCACAGAAAGCGGCTACCAATATGAGCTTTGGCGGGAGATAGACGGCGGAGAATTGACGCTTTATCCCCAAGACGCTTGTTTCAAGGCGTCATGGGACAATCCTAATGGAGACGTTATATTTAGGGTAGGTAAATCTTTTGACAATAATGTCGGCGGTGACCTTAAGGTGAGCTACGCTTTCCAAACAACCGGAGATGATGGTGGAACCTATTCTTCTATCGGTGTGGAGGGTTGGATGAATGACGGTCAGGTTCAGTTCTATATCGTGGAGGATTGGATGGGCGAAGAAAGCTTTGTGATCAGTCCGACAATTGTGGAAAAGGGAGAGTATGTTGTTGACGGTGAAACTTATAAAGTGTTGGAATATGCTGCATTTCATGATACTTTGGAAAGAAGTGTCTCTTTAATATGGAGTGTCCGCCAATCGCGTCGTCAGTGCGGAACGGTCGATGTATCCGAGCATATCAGGAATTGGAAGAAGTTAGGAGTTATTACTTATGCGGGAGCGTTGCATCGTATTGCGTTGTCTGCGGAGGCGGCTGGTGGAAAGGGTTCCGTCGATTTCACCTACGCAAATATCGAGGAAGTCCACAGCGATTCGCCGGAAGTCGATCCGTTCCCTTCGGACTCGACAGTGATTGATTTGAGTGGCATGACGGTGACGGATATTTCGCATCAGAGTATCGGCAATGGTTATTCTTATAATTTCTATCATGATAGAAATAATAACACGGTAGGCATGAATATATATGGCGGCAGCGATGATTGCGCATTCAGGGCTGAGTGGCATGAACCTGGCGAATTCTTGGCTGAAACAGGTTATTTGGACGAATCATCCGCCAAGCAATATGGAGAACTTGGTGAGATTACAGCTGATTATAGTTATACGAAAACGGGCAATTGTGAATCCTATTCCTATTTTGGCGTGCACGGATTCATGTGTCATCCTGATATAGAGTATTATATTGTGGACGATGCGTATATATCGTCCGATTCTGTTAAGGTGAGACTTTCTACTCTTGAAGAAATCGGTTCTTATGAAATGGATGGCGAAGTATACACGCTTTATAAAAAACATTATACCAGGGGAGATATGGCGCAGGTGAACGAAATAAACGTAATCTGGGCGGTTAGGTCTTCTTTCCGCACGAGTGGTCATATCTCCGTATCCGAGCACTTCAAGAAGTGGGAGGAGATGGCCCTAAAGCTCTCCGGCGTCTATAGTTGCATGCTTTCTTGTGATGTTTATGGTGGTACAGGTTCGATAGATTATTCCAAGGCTACGATGTCGTGGAAGGGTCTGAAAAAACCGCAGGGAGCGCCGTCGCTAGTTGGGGAACTTAGTTCTTCTGACGATATCATCCTGACGCCTAACCCTGCGGAGAACTACTTCACGGTGAAGAGCGCCGAGGGGATTTCTTCCGTCGAGATGCTCGATTTGTTCGGGCGTAGCCTCAACAGCCAAAGTGTCGGTGCGACGGTGACCTTTGATTTGCCTGCTGGCACTTATCTGGTGAAGGTGACCACAGTCTCAGGCAACACTTCCGTTCAGAAATTGATGGTGAAATAATCAATCCTGACAAAAACGATTCTGCGGAGAGTAGTTCTTGGTGACTACTCTCCGTTGTTTATATGGTGCTTTATTAATTATTTTAGCGTAGAACGGGGGACATCTTAATTGTATCTAAACAAGAATGATAGTGGACATTTACAAGAGATTAACAAAAATAACATTATCTTTGTTGGCATAAATGAAATGGATTTTTAAAATTGAAATCGGTTGGTAACAATTGATAGCTTGAAATTCCATTAGTGTTTAACATCATAATAAATAAATTATGATACGTTTATAGGTTTATTACAAGGAGAATTTTTAAATCTAAAACTCGAAAGATGAAAACACTGACTATATTTACGCCTGCATATAATAGAGCACATACTTTAGGAAGAACTTACGAAAGTTTGTGCAGTCAAACATCTGATGATTTTTTATGGCTTATTGTTGATGATGGTTCAAAGGATAACACACGGGAATTGGTTGAAGGATGGATTGCAGAGGGTAAGATTGAAATAAAATATATATACCAAGAGAACCAAGGTATGCATGGTGCTCATAATACGGCTTACGATAATATAGAAACTGAACTGAACACTTGCATTGATTCTGACGATTTTATGCCGGATGATGCAGTGGAGAAGATTATTTCCTTTTGGAGGAAAAATGGATCGGATAAGTATGCCGGTTTTATGGGTTTAGATGTTTCTTTGGATGGTAAGATTATAGGTGAAAGATTTCCGGACGGAATGCGGTCAACTTCTACGCGTAGGTACTACGAAGAGTTGGGTGGTAGTGGTGACAAGAAGCTTGTCTACCGTACGGATGTTGTGAAAAAATATCCTAAGTATCCGATTTTCGAGGGGGAAAAATTAGTCGGTTTGTCATATTTGTATTATATGATTGATGTAGACTATGAAATGTTGGTTAGTAATGAGGTCTACGCTATTGTTGATTACCAGTTGGATGGGTCTTCTTTTGGGATGTGGAAACAGTATTGGGATAATCCAAAGGGATGGATATTTTTCCGTAAGTTTGAACTGAGTCAGACGAAATCGTTAAAGAGAAAGATTATGAATAATGTTCATTATGTCTCTCATTCGATACGTCTTAGGAACAAGTCTTTTTTGGCAGAATCACCAACGAAAATTCTGACGTTCCTCTGCATAGTGCCAGGGATTATATTGTACTTAGTGAATAAAAAGAAAGTGATGAAAAATAGTCTTTTCGTCAAGAAATAGTATGTACTAATTTTATACGGTGTTTGAAAATTTACACATCAATTGGTGGAAATAGATTGTTGTAAGGTTATGGGTAAAATATAAAATCCCAATTTGTCGGTTTATAAAGGTGGATTCCGAAAAAGTATTATCTAATGAGCGGGTGCCTGTTGAGGCATTTGAAAAAATCGTAAGGGAAGTGTATAAAATTTCGTCTCTTTTGGAATGATATTCTTAAGGAGTTTGTTTTTTTGAGATGAGGTTAGAAGGTGTCCTTGGCAATAGCCATAGTGACGTAAACTATTTAAAGAGTTATAAATGATTAAGAATCTGATATTTGATTGGGGAGGTGTATTAAGTGTAAGCCGGCATGATGAGGCGGTAAGGCGTTTTGCCGCCATGGGTGTGCCCCATCCTGAGACCTATTTTGTGGAGGGGAAGAATTGGGAAGGAATTTTTGGCGAGGTGGAAGATGGCTCCATCTCCATAGATGATTTTCTTACCCAAGTGTCTGATCTCTGCGGGAAGCCTGTCTCTTTTGAGCAGGTTGCTTATGCTTGGTGGGGATTCTTCTCTCATTTAGCTCCGGGCATACTGAAACAATTGGAGAAGTGGAAGAGAGAGGGTTTCTATCTCTATATGCTCACCAACAACAATCCTTTTATGATGAGTTACATCCGTAGCGACGATTTCGCGCCGGACGGGAAACCGTTCCATGCTTATTTCGACCAGCTCTATGTGAGTTGCGACATCGGCCTTTCCAAACCTGATCCGGCTATTTACCAATATGTGTTGGACGACAAGGGGATGGTCGCTTCGGAAACCGTTTTTGTGGACGACAGACGCCAAAACCTTGTGGGTGCGGAGCAAGTGGGCATGAAAACTTTCTTCGTGGAGGATAGCGAGCATTGGACGCATGACCTCTGTGGATATATTGAATCGCAAAATATTAGTGGTAGTTTTTAGAAGCTGTTTAAATTTTTTTATTGGAGATATTTATGAGAGACTTTTTAGGATATTTTGATTATTTCCGATAGGAGCAATGGGGTTCCATTGTGACTGAGGAAATGATTAAAATAGACAAAAAGTATCCATAAAAAGCCCAATAAGAAACTTTTTCGTAAATTTTTAAACAGCT
>JAZLJL010000041.1:0-16994 GCA_045617845.1 Paludibacteraceae bacterium
CTAGGCTGTGGAAGGACTGCCCTTTCAGGGCGTGGACTGTTCCATATACGGACACGGATTCCATAACATTCCAAGAAAGACTTGGAATCCTTCATGGAGAAAATAAAAGAGATCGTGGTAGTCGTGTTTCGAGCAAGGGGGTTGTCTCAAGTTTTTATATCCGTACTCATTATCTTTCAACGTGTTATAAATTTATTTTCACGTTTAACGGACACCAATGAAAAATAGTAAATCCTTTGGTGTGAGTGACACCCGTGCTTGTGCCACTCACACCAAAGGATATGGGGTTGCGTCCCTTTTAGGGGTTGGGGGGCAAGGATGCTATTTCTGAACGCGCACCGCACGAACACTAAACCCATAGCTACGGTAGTAGTAGAGCCAGGAGACGTACTCGTAGAAGAAGAAGTCGCGAGCGTTGTCCTCGCCCTTCTCGATGAGCGAAGACGACCAGTAGACGCCTTCGTAGCCCTTACGGTCGACAAACGAGCCGTTGCGGTAGCCAGCGGCAGGGAAAAAGACAGAGTTGCCGTTCTTTCCTGTGAATTTCGCTCCGTACACGCCGTTGACCTCCGTCATTTGGTATTGACACTCCTCTCCTAGCTCTCTCTGCTCCTCGTTTGTCGGCATGCGCCACTCTAATCCCCAGTTGGCTGTCGCCGCGTCATCCTCGGGGAGAAGTGTCATCAATCCATCTCCATCATTATACTTTGTCATTTCATCGTCTCCCCATTTGTATGTGCTCCAGTCATACACTTTCTTTGGCTCTGTCTCTCCCCATGCGAAATAGTCGCCATACTCTTCAGGCTTTGTGGCTCCGATGTTGTATGTCGCCCATAGTGTGCCGGAAGGCAAGCCAAGGTCAACGTAGGAGTGGTTCTGTGGAACAACAACCTCTTTCTTTACAAAATTCACCTCTGATACATTTTCCACATCGTATTCCACGATTGACCCGTCGTTTGTCACTACCTGCATGAATGTGGCTGCGTATGATGCCATGCATAGGGCGGCTAGACCTAATGTTGCTAGTAATTGTTTTTTCATATTATTTCTCTTTTTTCCCGACAGTTGTTTGCTTCGCAAACAACTGTCGGTTACGTTAACTTTCAGTTATGTGTTCCCTTCGGGAACGATTCCTTTTTTCTTGATGATTATTTCTTGATTATCTTGAAGGATTTGCCTGCCACTGAAAGGATAAATACGCCTTTCGCTTGTGGCAATCCGATTGTGGTTGTGCCATTGGAATCGGCTTTCGTCGATGAAATCACCATCCCAGATACATTCACAAGCGTCACTATAGACCCTTTCTCAATATTCTCTACCTTGATTGTCGCATTGTCCAAACTGATTATGCGGATCTCTCCCGATGATAGTGCTTGCGCACTTGTCACCTCCCCTTCCGTGAAATGGAAATTCTTCACGCCCTCGATTGCGTAGGATGTCTCGGAATTGCCGTTGACAACAAGGTTGCCCGATGAGAATGTCACCACTGGCTTCTCCTCCAATAAGAAACTGTATTTGTTCCCAGCTTTCAGCTCCACCGTAAGGTAGTTCGCCTCCGCATTCACTTGCATCATGCCTAAAAGCAAGGCAGCCGATGCCATCATTAATCGTTTTAGTCCCATATAGTTTAATTTTTATAGTTTTTATATCATATGATATTTTGCAAATATAGTGCAATTAGTATTTTTCAACTCTATAAATTCTCCATACCCCCCCCCGATTCCTTGATAAATATCACCAATAAATATCATACAACGCGCGTGTTCCTTTGACGAGGGGCTACGACAAAGGATGTCCTTGAAATTGATGATGTCCTTAACGGTTAAGTTTCCTCAATAGAAAATTCTTTTCCTATTCTAACGATTTTGTGTATATTCGCGTTGCAGATTATAGTAAAAATAGAAAAACATAAATCATGAAAAAATTATTATTTCTCTTTCCGTGCTTGATAGGGTTATTCATCGGTATGGTTTCATGTGACCATGATTATGATGAATTATATGAGGACGAATATTATTATGATCATGACTATTACGATCATCATGAACATGGTCCTTATTATTTCCACGACAAGTATTATCACCACGATGTCGATAACATCTACAATTACATCCGCGGCGGTCGTTGGTATTACGTCTCTACTCATGGCGATTTGCACGGATACTATGACACTTACATCGTCTTCAACGACTGGGAGATCCTTCACTACGATAGAGACCATCATATGTACGACAGAGGCACGTATGAATACCATGACGGTTGCATCCACATCCATTACGACAATGGTGACGTGGTTGATTATTGGATTAACAAGGCTTTTGATAACGAGCTTATTTTGCGCAGTAAGAGCGGTATCGAATATCGATATGTGAGAAGATAAGTTTTCGCAAGTATAAAAAAAAACGCCATGGTGTGTTGTTCCAATACACCATGGCGTTTTTTTTTAATCTTGGTTGTTACAGGAATATCAGGTTTATCGTTCCGAGTATTCCTCCAAGGAGCGCGCCTAGCCAGACAATGGCCTTCAGTTCCTTATCCAAAACCGAATAGGTTATTTTCTCCGTTTCGGCGATCTCCATCTCGTTGATACGGTTTTCCACGATTTTTTGTATGTCGATCGATTCCAGCATTTTCGGTAATTGTTCCGCGATGATGGCTTTGTATGCCGCGACTATGGCGGTTTTGCATTTCTCTATGATGCTTTCCCTACCCAGCATAAGATCTTTTACTTGCGTCCCCATATAGGAGTCGATTTCGCTTTGTGCCATCTTCAGGACGATTTCCCTGGCATTCTCCTTCAGGATGGTGTCAAGGTGTTTGGCGAGAGCTTTTTCGATGGGTTCCGAGAGTTTGTTTACCAGCTTGTCGGTCTGAAGAAAACCCAGGAATCCTTTCCCGGTCTGTCCGATGGCGTACTCCACCACCTTATGGGAGATGCCTTTGCTGAGGTTCTCGTCCTTGATCTTCTCTCCTATCCTATCCGCGAATTCGTTCGTGAGTTTACCGACGACCATGTCGGTGTCTTCTTGTGGAATATATTGGCAGATGTATGTGCGGAGCGTATCTTCCGTAATGTTCAGATCCGCCACGAAAGAGTCGATGCCTGCCACCACTTTGCCAATCATCTCGTCTGAAAGGAGATTCTTTTCCAAAGTCTCTTTGTCCATGAGGTGTTTGCTGACGGTCTCGCCGATGGAGGTGGCGATGCGTCCCTTCTCCTTGGGTATGATTCCCGGCGTGAAGGGTATTCTGTGTCCGAACAAGTATTTAGGCTTGTGTGGACGGAAAAGCATGGTGATGGCTATTTCGTTAGTGCAGTAGCCGATAACGGCTCCAAGGACTGGAGGAATTAAGTAGGTGTACCACATGATTCTAAGCTCTATTCATACGTTATACGCGAATATAGTCATTTGTAATGCTAAAAATGGGGATTATCCATTTTTTAACAAAGATTTGCCTTCGTTTATGTTTGTGGTAAATGATGTGCCATTCCCATTATGCGGGATTTTTAGGGAAGGTTTTATTTCTTGAATAAGTTTGTCAGAAAATTATAGGCTTCCGTGATTTGTCTGAAAAGAGTGGCGGACATCTCCTTCGCCTCTTCGTTCAGTTCGGCGGGAAGATGGTCAGGATGGTATTTCTGCGCCATGGAGCGGTAAGCGTTTTTCACGTCGCTGAGCGGACTTCCCGGTTCCAGTCCTAGTATGGTGTAGGCAACTTCCATTTTATATTTGCTGGCCATTTCGAGCGCTTCCCGTTGCTTCTGTCTGTCTTTGTATTGACCACATTCGTAGGTGTATTCAAGGGAAGCGAGGTCCCATTTTTGTATGAGCAGGTATTTGGCTATGCCACGGAGGAGCTCTATTTTATTGTCGTCGATACCGTTGCAGGTGTAGCCTATTTTGAAGAGGACTTTCAACAATTCTAGCCTATCGTCGTATTTTAGGATTTTGGTGTTCAGTATTTCGATACAGTAATCCCAGTGTTTGGTAAGTTTTTTGCTGTTGAGCTCGTCTAATTTATTGACCGCCCAGATGAAATGTCCATGAAAATGGCGGAAGAAATATTTTCGTGCGATGTTCAGTTCGTCTTTGTCCACCACTCCGTTCATTTTCATCACCAAAGAGAAGAGAGCGATGACGTTCCTCGCCATTTTCCCCTCTTTGGTTTTCTCATAATCCGGAGTGCTTGACCTCTTGTAGATGATGAGGGCGATGACGAAGAAAAGTACAAATAGGATGCTGATCCAAATATTTATTTCCTTCATGATTGTTCGTTTCTATCGCCCAAAGTTAATTAAAATATCTTCAAATCATGCTCAACCGGGAGAAATAAGAAAGCGGCTGACAAGGAAAAAGTTTCCGTTGTTAGCCGCTTATGGGAGATTGAGAATACCTTTGTTTGAAATCTGTCGGTATTATTGTAAGCTTATTTCATAAGGCTTTGTGAAGTCAGCGTTTTGGTAATAGGTCGCTTTAAGTTCTTTTTGGTCGTAGACGATGCTCCAACGCGTAAGTTTTGGGGTTGCGACCAGTTGGATGGATTTTGTGACGTCCAGGGCTTCCATGTAAGGATGTTCTGTCATTTCCTTGTTCATGATGTCGAAGCGTTTGTGGGAATCCTCGTAGTGCATGGATTTCCCTTTCTTGTAGCTGTCGGCTATGTAGTGGTTGGTGCACAATGAAGATTCTGCCACGTGCATATCCCCGTTTATCCACTCCACGACGATGCTTTTTCCGTTAGCGTCGCTGACGGCGAGGTGGTGGTTGAAACCGGTTTCCTCGTGCATGTTATATTCGGAGAGAAGTTTCACAGCCTCGTCGGTTGTGGACGCATGGTCGAGAAGGAGACGGATGGCTGTTGATATGGTCAGGTCTTTCGTGGCGTTGGACTGCGAGGTGGTGTCTTTGTCGCCTGCGACGAGGTTAGCCACGCAGAGTCCCTTTTCGTTCATACCGTCCAATGGGGCGTAGATGGTAGCCAAGAGTTTCATTCTGTTCGGAATGTCTTGGGTCGGTTTGTAGTCCTTGGGGAATCCAAGGAAGTTGATGCAGTTGGTGGAGATGGAGGCGAATCCGTTGTCTGGTTTGGTGTGGACCACTACAATGTCGGAAGTGCAGTTAGGCCAATCGAAGTTTCTTCCTGTGAGAGAATTACCTTCTTTGTCTTGCGCGCAGATGAAGCTGCATCCGAATTCCTGCGGTTGAACGTTTGCTTTGAAGAGGCCGTGCGTCAAGTGGCGGGAGACGAACTTTGCGACTTCGTCTGTGTTTTTCGCACCTCCGTTTTCTATGAATTCATCGAATCCGTAATCGCCTTCGTATGTGAACGAATACATCCCCTTGCCTATCTCTTGTACACTCTTAGCTGCGCTATATTGCTTATTTATAAGAAGATATGTAGTGATTCCTAAAACAAGGAAACTGCACAACAAGGTGCATACTGATATTTTCAATGCCTTTTTCATGGTTTCACGATTTAATTACACAATGAATGTTACAAATACTGAATACTTTGTTTCTTAACTTTCACAAAGTTAGCCATTTATAGGGGATTCCGTACCTGTTGGCATAATGTTTATCATTGATTATTACAGATTTGTGTGTAATTTATTATAGAATTCTTCATAGTGGATGATATTGTCTAATATAGGGGAAATTTAAATTAATGTCGGTGGTTTTTAATGTTAATTGATAATTATCTAGTTTGCATTTTTATACAAAATGTGATGTTGATGACTTTCTGCCTTTCGTTATGGCGTTCGAAAAGTTTAGTTTTGTCCTTTACAATCTTATGCAATCGCTTTGTTGTGGAAGAATAATATGATGAGGAATGTGGCGAATTCGGCGACAGCTTGCGCAAGCCATAGACCGTTAGTCCCAAACAAGATAGGCATGATAATGAATGCGGGTATCATGAAAACGAATCCTCGTAATAGTGTGTAAATGGTGGCGGGTTTCGCTCGTTCCATGCTTTGGTAGTAGCCTATCCAAACGATATTGACGCAGATGAATAGGAAGCATAGGCTGAAGTATGGCAATCCTTCGACGCAAATCGACCAAGCGTGGCACGTTGGCGGAAGGAAGGTCGTGCTTATCCCCTTCGCACCGAAAGCGAGGACTAGCATGCCGCAAAATCCTCCGATAAGGGCCGTGCGTATGGTGAGGTGGAATGTTTGTTTCGCTCGTTGGCGTTCGCCGTTACCGTAGGCGAAGCTGATGATGGGTTGTGAACTTTGCACGATTGCGTTGCCAAGCATGAAGGCGATGGGTAGGCAGTAACAGCCGATCGAGAAGGCGGCGACACCATCTTCGCCCAAGTAGATGATGAACTGATGGTTGCCGATGATCGTAACCGCGGCGATGGCGATTTCGCCTAGGAAGGCGCTGGCTCCGATCCGAACTTGGTACCAAAGGTTCCTTAGGTTGAGCAGGAGACTTGTTTTCGATAGTTTTAGTTTGTGGAGTTTCAGCGTTTTGCTGAAGAAAAGCATGTATATGGGAACGACCAGGCCACCGAGGGCGAAACTGACGCTTGTGGCTATGGAGGCGCCTTCGAGTCCCATGTCGAATACGAAGATCAGCAGGTAGTCACCGATGATATTGAGGATGGCTGCCACGAGGGTGACAGACATCGCCAGTTTCGGTGAGCCATCCAGACGCACCATGTACATGCCTACGTTGCTGATGATCCATAAGGGCATCAGCGCTGCGAGCCACACGAGGTAACTGCTGGCTAACGGCACCAACCTTTCGTTGGCGCCGAAAAGGATACATGTTTCACGCAAATGGGTAAGTAGAATGATGGATAGGATGACTCCCACGAATGTCCCGCCGCAAAGGGCTTGGGTGACATTGATGTTCGCCGCTTTATTCTCTCCTTTGGAGAGGTGGATGGAGGCAACTACGCTTCCGCCGATTCCGAACATCATTCCTATTCCGCCCATTACCATGAAGAGCGGTGCGATGATGTTCACGGCCGCAAGCCCGTCGCTTCCCACACCATGTCCCACAAAGGCTCCGTCTGTGATGTTCAATACTACAATGCTAATCATGCCGACCATCGTCGGGAAGAACATCTTACGGAACAATTTGCCTATTGGTTCTTTGCCGAAATCTATAGAGTCTCTATTGTCATACATAGTCTGCCGTCGAATAGGGACCTCAGCCCATGTTTGGCGCCTTTTCTATTCGACCCGCGAATATAGCGCTTTCACATGAGAAAGGAATCAGGGGATACCTGAATTTATATAAGTAGTTTATTAAGGTTAGCGTATAAATTAACCCATAGGCAACTTCAATATTTTATTTTTTTATTAGTTGGAATGACTTGTTTCCGATCATGATTTGGTAGGTGCCTGCGGAGAATTTGTCGCAGATCCATGCCTTGCCTTGCTCGTCTGAATGGATGCGATCGTGGATAAGACCATTTTCCGAACAGATGGCGATCTCGCAGAACGGCGGTACGCCTAGCAATTCGATGTTATGGCTCCTGCTGGAGATGATTCTGATCGCGTCGGACAAGAGCTCTGGGAATGATGACCTATTCTCCGAGAACTGATATCCCTTCACGTTCTCCACCATGTAGGAACGATCGGATGAACTCTCGACTGTTAAACAGCCTTTCCTAATTGAAATCATGGGATTGTCGTTTATCGAAAACGAAAATTTCTTCCCTGAATTTGTTTCTATCGTCAAATATTTCGATTCCGAAGCAATCGAATCCGACAATGAAGCAAATAACCCTATTACAGGTTTGAACAACTTTTTACAACTTACCATCAGCATGTAGTTTAATAATTAATGACACTGAAATTTTAATTCAACACTCTTCTAATTCGCATCACAAATAACTAACACATAAAACTTACAACACACCTATTTTGTGACCTCTTATTTGTAATTTCTCTCACACATCAATACAAACTTAGTGATTTGTCCGGAAGATTCCAAAGCTTTCCATTCGAATTTTTGATTTGGGCTTTTTTTCTTTTCAAATGATTTTTTCGCTCAAATCGTTTGATTTTCGTCTTTATCAATTAGATTACTATCATTATTTTAAAAATCAATAAAAAAAATCAAACCGAAGATTCTCCCTTATTGTGGAAATTCGTCTCTATATTTTTCCTTTCGTCTATCCATTCGTTTCCCATTGTTCATGTATAAGCCTAACATCTAATATTGTTTGGCCTTGGGTGTGATTTTTTCCACACACGCTTGATTTTAACATATGGGCGTATTTCTCATTTGTGTCTGGTGTCCGTATTGAATAAAAAGACTATGTTTTTTTATCGTACCAACGAGAATAAACAACCTCATTCAAGCGGGATGTTTCCTTTTTGAATGAGGTTGTTATAATTAGGCTTAGTATTCGCTTATTTTTCGTTGAGTCTTTTCCAAATCGCATTGGCCGCCCTGTCCGAAGCGGATTCGTGTCCGAGGAGTTCGATGAGCTCGTCATAGCCTTTCATCACTTCGTCGTGGTAGCTTTCCGTGCGTAATCTTTCGATCTCTTCCTTGACCCTATCGACGGTGAATTCTTCGATCACTAATTCCTTCACGAGCCATTTGTCTGCTATGAGATTGACTAGCGAAATATAGGGGACTCGTATGAATAGTTCCAGGAAACGATGGAACAGCCAACCACCCGACATTTTGTAGACTACCACTTGCGGCACGCGTAGCAAAGCGGTCTCAAGCGTAGCCGTGCCTGAGCAGACCACTGCCAGTTCTGATTGTTGCAGCAGTTCGTAGGTCTCGTCGAAGATGATTTTCGCGTCGTATCCTTTGAGTACTTGTTCGTAAATGGAAGGATCGATGGATTTCACGCCCGCCACGACTAATTGGTATTCCTTGTATTGCGAAGCTGCCTCCAGCATAATCGGTAGCGAGCTTTTTATCTCTTGTACACGGCTTCCGGCAAGTAGCGCCATGATGGGCTTCTGCCCCACTCTGGTTCTAGCTTCGAAATCTGTCCGGGGTTCGTCTTTGTGTTGCCTCGCCTCCACGGCGTCGACGCAAGGGTTACCTACATATTCTACCTCGTATCCTCTTTCCGCGAACCATTTCACCTCGAACGGGAGTATGGAGAAGACTCGGTCTACATATTTTCGGATTGATTTCAGGCGATATTCCTTCCATGCCCATAATTTGGGTGATATATAGTAGTATACGGGCACTCCAGGAATGTTTTCCTTCACGTATTGCGCCATCTTTAGGTTGAAGCTTGGGTAATCCACCAAAATGAGTACGTCTGGATGGTACTCGAGGATGGATTGCTTGCATTGCTTGATGTTGCCTAATACTGTACGGGCGTGCAACAATACGGGGACGATACCCATGAAGGCCATATCTTTGTAGTGGCGGATCATCGTTCCTCCTTGCGCCGCCATGAGGTCTCCGCCCATGAAGCGGAATTCGGCCGCCGCGTCATTTTTTTTGATGGACGCCATTAGGTTAGAGGCATGCAAGTCTCCTGATGCCTCTCCCGCTATAATAAAGTATTTCATACGATATGAAGGAATATAAATGCTGAGATCAACAAAGAGAATACTACCATTCCGTAGTTGGTCTGCCAACGTTCCAATTTATATAGGACGAAGAATGCTATGAGGTTAGGCAACATCGCGGACATCATGATGGAGCCGAAGTTGGTGCTGTTGTAGACCTTCAGCAACAGCTCTTTCATGCCGAGGTCCGACAATTCCGACCACGTAACCAGACGGATGGCGATGAGGTATAGGATAGCGCCTCCGAACAGTCCGATGAAGAAGTTGTCGAAGGGAAGCTTGTTCTTGTCTTTTTCTACCCAATCGTCGTCGAAGTGCTCTTCGACCATTTCGGTCTCCATTGATTCGCCCATCAACTTTTGGATCTCACGTTCCTCTTCTTCGTTGATTTCGTCGTCTTCTTCTTCGGAATAATCTTTGTCCAAGTATTCTTCGTTTTGGTTATTTGCCATACTTGTATTTGAGTTTATTTAAGTAAGTATAATCAGTTCTATCTATCTGCATGGGCACGACGGAAGCCATTTGATGGGACAATGCCCATTCGTCGGTATCTTCCGATTCAGGCTCCCTATTGTCGAAAAATCCGGCCAAAAGGTACGAATCATCCTTGTCGCTTGTCTTTTGGTACTCTTCGCTCCATCTGGCGTCCGCTTGTCGGCAGAATCGTATCTCCTTGATTTCTCCGATGGGGAAATTCACGTTCAGCAAAGTTCCGAGAGGAAGTGGTGTTTTCAATACGTCCCCAATCATTTGTGAGATGATGGACGATGCGTGCTGAAGGTCCAATTCTTTTTCCATCTGTAAGCTGGAGAAGGCGATGGAGGATATGTTGTTGACGCATCCTTCGATTGCCGCGCCGATCGTTCCTGAGTAGACTGCGTTAACGGACGAGTTGGATCCGTGGTTGATACCGGAGAGCACCAGGTCCGGTTTTTGTTCCTTGAACAAGGTGAAAAAGCAGAGCTTGACGCAGTCGACGGGTGTTCCGTTGCAAGAGTAAACCGTTATGTTTTCGTTTTCCGACATGAGTGTCAACCGTAAAGGGACGCTGTGGGTAATGGCGCACGACATGCCCGATTGTTGGTGACAAGGCGCGACAACCACCACCTTTGCGTGGCGACTTGCGATTTCGGCTAATTTCTTGATTCCGTCTGCATCGTAACCATCATCGTTGGTGATTAGGATGACCGGTTTTTTATCTTGGTCCATAATCTATTCTTTGTCTGTTTTATCGTTTGTCCGGGCTAAATGAGGGTTCCAATACAGGAAGGTTTCCGGTTCTGACTCCTTCCCATAGCGGTTCACCGCCGTTACGACGATGTTGTAAATGTTCTCCTTGAGTTGATATTGGGAGAGTTTCACTTCTGAGTTTGTGGTTAGGCAAAGGATGTTCTTTGCGTTTTCGAAGTCACATTCTTCTGTATCCGCGATGGCGTAGACCACGTAATAGGAAATCGCCTCGCCATCGTCTGCGATGACAGGTGACCATTTCAGTGTGTCTGTGTCGATCCTTACGTTCAATGGGAAGTAGGATTCCGGTCCGTTACCATGTACGGGTGTTAATGCGGGATGAGGATAGTGTTGTGTTTTTAGGCTATCCAATAATCCTTGGGGGTTACGGAGGAAGTAGCAAGTGCTATAGTAGATGACGCCTTCGATGTCTACACATTCTTGGTTGAAGCGGAGTTGTCGGCACAATTCGTTGGGCGTTTTCCAGACTTTCGGTTTATTGACGGCAAGACCGGAAGCGTAGAGACCGAAATAGAGGTTACAGTTCTTCACGTTTTCGCGCCACCATGGAGCCAGCACGGCGTAGTCGGCTACTGTTTTTCCTATCTCCCAATAGAGTTGGGGGGCGATGTAGTCGATCCAACCTTTGTCCGCCCAGAGCAGAACATCGGCGTAGAGGTCGTCGTAGTTGGTGCATCCCGCCTTGGTGTTGGACCCTCGAGGGTCTTGGGCTTTGTTTCGCCACACGCCGAATGGGCTAATGCCGAATTGAACCCAAGGTTTGGTTTCGAGCAACATGTTGTGGATGCGTTGTACGATTCGGTTTACGTTATCGCGTCGCCAATCTCCTTTGTTGGAGAATCCTCTCGGGTTGGCTTTGAATGTGGCTTCGTCAGGGAATTCCTTCCCTTTGATCGGGTAAGGATAGAAGTAATCGTCCAGGTGGAGTCCGTCGATATCGTAGCGGGTGACCATGTCCTTGAGTACTTTCAGCAAGAAGTTCGCTGTCTCTTCCAATCCTGGGTTGAAATAGATTTTTTCACCGTATGAGATGAACATCTCCGGTTTTTTGAAGTAGATATGGTTAGGCGCCAACTTAGCGGTTGGCGTGTTTGTCACGCGGTATGGGTTGATCCACGCATGGAGTTCCATGCAACGTTTGTGGCATTCTTCGACTGCCACTTGGAGGGGATCAAAGTCGGTTGACGGGGCTTTTCCTTGTTCCCCCGTCAACCACTCTGACCATGGTTCTAGTTCGGATTTGTAGAGTGCGTCCGCTGTTGGTCTCACTTGGAACATAATCGCGTTGATACCGCATTGGTGCAACGAATCGATGGTTTTGACCAACTCAATTTTTTGTGTTTCCGCCGGGGCTGTCTTGTCTGTCGGCCAATCGATGTTAGCGACCGTCGCCAACCAAGCGCCTCGCATCTCCCTCTTGTTTTGCGCTTGGGCAGTGAAGAGTGAGCAGACGAGAAGACAGAGAACTGTGGATGCTACTGAATAAATCCTATTATTTTTCATGTAATTTTTTATAAATATATGCGCCGGATTCGGTAAGAATACGTTTGTCGCAAAGAAGGAGGTTACCGTCGTTCCATTTCAATGTCGCGCTGGCACCGCCCTCAGCACTGAAGCTCCAGTTGCACCAACTTACTTTTTGTCCGCCCAAATTATCTCCGTTCAATATTTTCAACCAGCGGTCTGTGAGGTCAGGTCTGAAGTTGGTCCATCCGCTTGCGTCCGTAGTACCGAATTCAGTTACAAAGATAGGCAAACTTGCCAAAATACATGGCATGTGAGCAGTTGAATCTCCTTCGCGCATCGGTTTCATGTAGTCATGACCTCTGTACGGAGAATCCGGGTCGATCCCGTCATAGTGGGAAGCCGCGTAGAAATGGAAGGAGTACATTAGGTTGTCGTAGACGTTACCGTTTTCGTCCTGAGGTTCATTTCCGATGACTGTCTGAGCGTCTTGGCTCCAGTTTGGCGTACCGCAGATGCAGATTACGTCCTTATCGTAGGACCTGATGATTTTCAGCATGTCCTCGCAGTAAGGCTTGATGTGGTTGTGCCAGGTGGTCGCTCCGTTACGAGGGTTTGGCTCGTTGCAGAGTTCGTAGAGTACGTGTTTCTGGTTTTGGAAACGACGGGCACAGTAGGTGAAGAAGTCACCTGCCAAATCGATGCCTGAAGCTGGGTGTTTTCTGTATTGTTTAGCCTCTGGGTTTCCTGGCGTGTGTACATGCCAGTCGATGAGGACGTATATTCCGTTGTCGCCGCACCATTTCACGACATTCTCCAAATGTCTTGAACGGTGGGTCTCGTTGTAGGCGTAGCCACCCTCTTCGTCCACATAGAACACGATACGGAAGACGGAGCATTTCCAATCTTGGCTCAACGCCTTGATGTTCTCTTCCGTGATTTCAGCCACACCGGCCCATTGTAGACCATGTGAGCTCATTCCTTTCAGTTGAACCGGGTTGCCTTTCTCGTCGCACAAGACGCGTACACCTTTGTCGTTAGGCGCTACTTTGAGCTTTCCCCATTTGGCGACAGGCGAATTCGCTGGATACTGCATCATCGGGAGGATCTCCACGTTTTTCGCATCTTCTGTGATCACGCCAATACCTGTGGGTTTCTTCGGTTCTTTACTCACTTCTTTTTTCACTTCACTTCCCTTCGCATCTTTGCTTGCGTCCTGATTCGTGTTTGAATTACCGCAAGCCATCATCAAAGTTGCCAAGCATGGTATTAGAATTCGTTTCAACATAGGCACTAGGAATAAAATTTAACATGTTTATACAAATATAAACAAATTTTTTATTCGTGAAATAGTTAGGCGTGGAAATTGGAGGTGTTACCCGATATTTTATTCGAATTTGACGGGTTTGGATATTTTCATCAGATGCATGATTTTCTTTTGCCTGCTATACAAATAGGCGGTCGGGTTGGATGGATTGTAACGGCGAGGAGCTGGAAGTGCGGCTGCGATGAGTGCGGCTTGGTTCCTTTTGATTTTTTGGGCTGATTTTTTATAGTAATTCTGTGCGGCGGCTTCCACGCCATAGATTCCGTCACCTGTTTCGGCTATGTTCAAGTATACTTCCATGATCCTTTCTTTGGACCAGAAGAGTTCTATCAGCACTGTGAAGTAGCATTCTAGTCCTTTTCTCAGCCACGAGCGGCTTGGCCAGAGGAATACGTTTTTGGCGGTTTGTTGTGAAATGGTGCTCGCACCGTAGATTTTTTTCCCTTTTTTGTTCATCTTACGCGCCTTGGATATGGCTTCGAAGTCGAAGCCCCAATGTTCCATGAACCTATTGTCTTCGGAAGCGACCACTGCGTTTACCATCTCCGGTGATATCTTTTCGATGGGTACCCATTCTTTTTTTAGCTTTATATCTTTGCCGTCCGTCACTTGTTCCATGGTGCGTATCACCATGAGCGGCGTTAGGTAGACGGGGACGAACCTGTAGAGTATCGTCATGAAGATTGTGGATATGAAAAAAAAGACGACTAGACGCCGCAAAACGACACGGATTATCCCCCAAACGCTTCCTTGGGTAGGTATTTCCGCCCATTTTTTTATCTTATTAACAATTTTTTTGATTGTCGCCATATTTTTTCTTTAATGTGTTTCCAAATATCACAAAAAAATAAGAACTTTACAACGCATAAACATATTATATTTTCTTAGTTATGGTTTAGGTTAAATAAAGTAGAAAAGGGGAGTCTGTGAAGATTCCCCTTTTTTTGTGTCTAATAACCTTATCAGTTATTTCAATAAGATTCGTTCTCGTTCGGGAACTCACCTGATTTGACGTCTGAGATATAGTGTTGTAACGCATTGGTCATCACCTCGAACATATCCGCGTAGCGACGGAGGAATTTAGGCGAGAAACCTTTGTTGAGACCCAACATGTCGTGCATGACGAGCACTTGTCCGTCCACTCCGCTGCCGGCTCCGATACCGATTACCGGAATGCTGATGCTCTCGGCGACTTTTTTGGCGAGTACGGCCGGGATTTTTTCCAACACGAGGGCGTAGCAACCTGCCTTTTCCAAAAGTTTAGCGTCGTTAAGTAGTTTTTGCGCCTCGGCGTCGTCGTTAGCGCGTAGGGCGTATGAACCATATTTGTTGATGGATTGTGGCATCAAACCGAGATGTCCCATTACCGGAACGCCTGCGTCTATGATGGCTTTTATGGATTCGATAACCTCCTCGCCTCCTTCGATTTTCACTGAATCTGCTCCGCTCTCCTTGAGGATGCGAACGGCTGAATGCACGCCGTCCACTTTGCTGGCCTCGTAGCTGCCGAAAGGCATGTCAACGACCACATGGGCGCGTTTAGCTCCGCGCGCTACGCAAGAAGCGTGATATATCATCTGGTCCAAAGTGATCGGCAAAGTTGTCGCGTTTCCGGCCATCACGTTGGATGCGGAGTCGCCGACCAAAATAATATCCATACCTGCTTGGTCTATGATGCTCGCCATGGTAAAGTCGTAGGCGGTCAACATGGAGATCTTTTCGCCACGCGCCTTCATATCTGAAAGGACTTTCGTGGTCACTTTTTTGATTTCACTGTGTACTGACATTTCGTTACTTCTTTAAATATTCAACAATACCTTACAAATTTATAAAATAATCCGTTTCAGTGGATGGTGAATTTATCTGCGTCTTTGTAGACGGGGAATTTTTGCCTCATCCGTTCTAGTTTCTCTTTGGTCAACTCTTCTGAGATGGCCAATTGCTCTTCCTTACCGCAACTGATGATCGGGTCGCCGATTGGGTTGAGCAGGATGGAGTTTCCTCCTTGTTCTCCGTATAGGTCCTTCCCCACTCTGTTCACGCCGCAGACGAAGGCCATGTTTTCGATGGCTCGCGCGGGGAGTAGTCGGTCCCACGCTGATATCCTTGATTCTGCCCAGTTCGCCACGTATAGGATGACGTCGTATTCGTTTTCGATGTTCCTGACGAAGACTGGGAACCTGAGGTCATAGCAGATTTGCAGGCAGAATCTCCAGCCTTTGTATTCTACGATGACCTTCTTGTCGCCTGGCGAGTAGGTGTTGGCCTCGGTGCCTGGCGTGAAAAGGTGCCTTTTGTCGTATGATATGGTTTCTCCGTCGGGTTTTATGAAGAGTCCTCGGTTGAGGAATTTCCCCTCTTCTTTGGTGATGACGCTTCCGTAAAGGGCTAAGTCGTATTGTTTGGAGATGGACTGGAGTCTTTTGATGGTTTCGCTCTCCATGGTACAGGCTAGATATTCGGCTTCCATGCAGAAGCCTGTGGTGAACATCTCCGGAAGTACCAGAAGATCCGCTTCTTGTGCTTGTTGGGCGAGGAGCTCCACTTTGGCGAGGTTGGCCGCTTTGTCCCTCCATGCCAAATCCATTTGTGCGATTGCGATTTTCATTATATAGCGAAGCCTTCGGCGTGTTTGCCTTTGAATTGGGTGTAATATTGCTTGATGTATTGTATGTCTGCCTCTTCGTCATCCGTCGGCGTGAAGATCTCGTCGATGCCTGCGACCTTTTTCTCGTAGTCGAGGTAGACCAGGAGAATCGGCACGTTGGCTGTCTTAGCGATGTAGTAGAAGCCTCGTTTCCAGTTGGCGTTGGCTTTGCGGGTGGCTTCCGGTGTGATGGCGAGTCGCATGTCAGGACGTTTGTGGAATTCGTTGACGAGTTGGCTTACCAATGAGTTGCTGCGTCCTCGGTTGACCGGCACGCCACCTAATGGACCGAAGATGTGGTTGAATGGGAATTTGAACCACTCTTTTTTTATCAGGAAGTTCACTTTTCCGTCTCCGCCGAATGCTTGGTACATCAGCTCGCCCAGGATGAAGTCCCAGTTGCTGGTGTGTGGCGCCACGACGAAAACGCATTGTTGTGGGATTTGTACTTTGAGTTGGGCTTTCCACCCAATTCTGTTAAAGATGAAATGACATATTTTGTGACGAAAACTCATACTAGTTCAGTTTATTATTAGGGTGATGTTTCCACCCTATATTCTGCCGCAAAGGTAATATTTTTTTTAGGTAAGGCAGTTGTATATCGTATAAAGAAAAATCTTCCGTTTTTTTGTGTCAAGACAGACGGAAGTCTAAGACAAAGTGTTTCTGTAAAGTTTTAGAAGCTGTTTAAAAATTCACGAAAAAGTTTCTTATTGGGCTTTTTATGGATACTTTTTGTCTATTTTAATCATTTCCTCAGTCACAATGGAACCCCATTGCTCCTATCGGAAATAATC
>JAZLJL010000042.1:0-6945 GCA_045617845.1 Paludibacteraceae bacterium
ATACCACGCATTTGAAACCTTACCACTGAAGTTCGGAAGAGGATCCACTCCCACATTTTGACCCCAGACATCTGATGCTTTATGAAGTGCTTTGGCAACGATTCCATATTTAAACTGATCTTGAGTCATCGGAGTGGCATTAGCATCACTCGGAAGGGTAGAAAGATAGTAGCAGTTTGTGATTGTACTTTCACCTCCATAAGTGGCTTTTTTCCCACATACGCCGCCAACATAACCTTCTCCACTCACACTGCCCGTGTTATAACAGTTTACAATTGTACCATTTGTAATACATCCGCAGACGCCGCCGACATTGCCACTTCCACTCACACTGCCCGTGTTATAACAGTTTGTGATTGTACCTTTAATTATTTCTCCGCAGACACCTCCGACCATAGCATCTCCGTTAAAATAAGAATTAATCACACCGACATTCTTGATTTCAGCATAAGACGCTTGACCGAATAAGCCCACCCTGTATTGTTCAGGATTATTAAAATACAATCCGCTGATGATGTGTCCTTGTCCGTCGAAAATACCTTCGTAATAAACATTTTTCTTGAAGTTTCTATCTTTATCGAAAGAGCAATAACCAATAGGGAACCACTCACGGAATGAATCTTTCTGATCCTCGTCGAGCGTGCCATCGTCTTTTAATACATTTTCATTTACCATGATATTCTCAGTCAGAACAGCATTGGCATAGACATCACCATATTCTTTGTTTACAAGATCCATAAACCAGTAGAGCTGACCCGCATTGGAAATTTCATAACCGGCATTGCCCTGCTTGGGCATCTGATATCCACAGGTACAGAATCCATTCTCCCATGCATGGGTATGATTGCTTTTGTAACTCAGATAAACATAATCTCCACCAGCTCCGTTATTCAAATCCGCATTATCATCCACGCTACCATCCGAATGCAAATACTTCGCATAAGAAGAATCTTTCTTCGCACTTCCGAATGCCATCGTTTCCATTTCCGTAACCAGAGTTTGTCCTTCTTCCGTATTGCGGTCTTTGGAGTAAAAAAGATACAATTTTTTACCTTCAGCTCCTTCGTTTAAATTTCCATTACCATAATTTGGAAGGGTATACGCTCTCTTATAGGTGATTCCGTTTACTGTTACGGTCGTATCCGGATTTTTGCTGTAATCACCGCTTGCGATAATGAACGAGGTGATGGCATCTTCTGGATGTGTGGAGGTCTTATACCCGATAAAAACATATTTACCACCGGCTTCTTCATTACAATCGACCGAGGTAGGGGTATAACCTGCATCTTGAAGTAATTTTTTGGTCCCGTCTTCTTTCAAATCCGAACCGCCGGAAGCTACTATCACTTCTGAAATAAATGTTTGCGTGTAGGGACTTTGATAGGTGGCGTCTGCACCATAGACGTATCCCCAAAAACAAAGGGCTGTGACAGCCGTTAATGCCTTTAAGATGAATTTCATTCTTTTTTATTTTATTTGATTATTAATACAAATAGTTCTGCAAAATGTCGATAATGTTTGTTTCAGAAATATACATTTACATTCAGTTTATTGATGGTGCAAAATTAGTATTTTTCAGTAAAATCGGAATGTTTGTTTTTCCTTTTTTTAGACTATTTAAGATAGATAGGGTAGAATTAAGTGGCAAGTGCCCAAACCAAAGAGCTAAAGAAAAAATCAGACAGGTTTTATTCGTAAATATTTAATAATCGTGCGATTTTATAGCTGTCCCCAAAGAAATGAATTGGTGTATAGAAAAAACAGGGAGCCTTCGTTGAAGGTCCCCTGTTCCTTGATATCTAAAAAGGTGTGGATTACATCATTCCGCCCATTCCTCCGCCCATAGGAGGCATTGCAGGAGCTGCTGCCTTATCGTCTTTCTTTTCTGCGATCACACATTCTGTGGTCAACATCATGCCGGCGATGGAAGCTGCGTTCTCGAGCGCCACACGGGTAACTTTGGCAGGGTCGATGACACCGGCCTTGAAGAAGTTCTCGAATTGGTCGTTACGTGCGTTGTAGCCGAAGTCGTCTTTGCCTTCTCTCACCTTCTGTACGTATACGGCGCCTTCTTTACCAGCGTTGGCGATGATTTGGCGAAGTGGCTCTTCGATAGCACGCTTGATGATCTCGATACCTGTCGTTTCGTCTTGGTTATCACCCTTCAAACCTTCCAAAGATTCAATGGCGCGGATATAAGTCACACCACCACCAGGAACGATACCTTCCTCGATAGCCGCGCGGGTAGAGCACAAAGCGTCGTCCACACGGTCTTTCTTCTCTTTCATCTCCACTTCGGATGGAGCGCCTACGTAGAGCACTGCGACACCGCCTGCCAATTTGGCGAGACGCTCTTGCAACTTCTCTTTGTCGTAGCTTGATTTAGTGGTCTCGATTTGAGCCTTGATTTGGTTCACGCGCTCAGCGATGTTCTCCTTCGCACCCGCACCGTTGACGATGGTGGTGTTGTCTTTGTTGATGGAAACCTTCTCTGCGGTTCCTAACATCTCGATCGTTGCGCTCTCTAATTTGATGCCTTTCTCTTCTGAGATAACCATACCACCAGTTAAGATGGCGATGTCTTCCAACATCTCCTTACGACGGTCACCGAATCCGGGAGCCTTAACAGCGGCGATTTTCAACGCACCTCTCAAACGGTTGACTACCAATGTGGTCAATGCCTCTCCGTCGATGTCTTCAGCGATGATCAACAAAGGACGGCCTGATTGTGCGGTTGCTTCCAAGATAGGAAGGATGTCTTTCAAGGAAGAGATCTTCTTGTCGTGGATGAGAATGTATGGGTTGTCGAACTCGACTTCCATCTTCTCTGTGTTGGTCACGAAATATGGAGAGAGGTAACCTCTGTCGAATTGCATTCCTTCTACGACGTCAACGGTCGTGTCCATACCTTTCGCCTCCTCTACGGTGATGACGCCCTCTTTCTTAACCTTAGCCATCGCGTCTGCGATCAACTTTCCGATTTCGCTATCGTTGTTTGCTGAAATAGTAGCGACTTGCTCGATTTTGCTGTAGTCGTCGCCAACCTCTTTCGCTTGCTTCTTGATGCTTTCAACCACCTTAGCGACTGCTTTGTCGATACCGCGCTTCAAATCCATCGGGTTTGCGCCTGCCGCAACGTTCTTCAATCCTACGTTGATGATGGATTGAGCCAAAACGGTTGCTGTCGTTGTTCCGTCGCCGGCGTCGTCTCCAGTCTTGGAAGCGACTTCCTTCACGATTTGAGCGCCCATATTCTCGTATGGATCAGCCAATTCAATCTCTTTTGCGACAGATACACCATCTTTCGTGATGTGAGGTGCACCGAATTTCTTCTCGATGATTACGTTACGTCCCTTAGGTCCAAGGGTTACTTTCACTGCGTTTGCCAATTCGTCCACGCCTTTCTTCAAAAGGTCGCGCGCTTCTGTATCGAATTTTATCTCTTTAGCCATTTTTGTGATTTTTTAAGTCCTTTTTTATTTGTTTGATTAGATGATTGCGAGGATGTCGCTTTGGCGCATGATGAGGTATTTCTCACCGTCCAACTCCAATTCCGTGCCTGCGTATTTGCCGTACAAAACGGTGTCGCCGACTTTCACGACCATCTCTTCGTCCTTAGTGCCATTCCCGATGGCAAGGATTTCGCCTCTCAAAGGTTTTTCTTTTGCTGAATCCGGAATGATGATTCCACTTGCTGTTTTTTCTTCTGCTGCAGCGGGTTTTACCAAAACTCTGTCTGCCAATGGTTTAATGTTCATACTATTTTATTTTTTTAAGCTGTCTAGTTGTTTATGTGGCTCTTGTTCCTTTGGACCACATTATTTTTTACATCATAATCTGTGCCAAAACTATATTGTCTTTTTTTTGCTGACAAAAACGGCGAAATGTGGCAGAGCGCTTTCAAATGGAGTGTCATTTTGGCAGATGTGTGAGCGGACAAAAAAGGGAGACGATTTTGTTATCGACTCCCTTGTGAATGTTGCTTAGAGTAGGGATGTGATTCATTCCAATTTCTTCCAGTATACCTTTTCGCTGAACGGGCCGAACGAACCTTTCACGCAAAGGCTTTTGTCGTTGTCGAACCAAATGTTCACGGTAAATGATTTGCCTCTGGTGGGGTCGTAAATCTCACCATCCGTCCATTTCCCGTCTTTGTAAGATACTTTTTCGATTAATACGATTTTGCTGGCGGGAGTCTGACGCTTTGCTGCGTCCGGATTTTTCTTGTCCGTCCGAAGTTGTCCGTTCGCGTCTTTCTCTTTTTCGATCCAGATGACCTGCGCTTGATAACTGTTGGTGCCTGTCTTGCTGAAGCGCACTTTCGATTTGTCCCCGTCTCTTTCCACCCAATAGACTCCGATGATTTTATCCCCTGCGAAGTTTTGTGCGGCAGCGGGTAGTACCATGGAGACGATGCAAAAGATCGTAATGAATAATTTTTTTGTCATAGTATATTCTTTTTTTTTTGTTTATGCGAAGTTAATGTTTTTTTGTTGCGTGTTCTGTTATATTCTCCGGAAAAAGCTAAATGAAAAAGCTCGTGCTAGTCAATCACGGCTCTTTTTAATAATCGGGGAATTTATAGAAGTCTCCTTATGGGAGAATGTGATTTCCAAGTATTTGAAACGCAATAAGTTGGTGTTTAAGAAAAGGACCTATAGGTCAAATTTTAAACGGTTTCTTGGCGTTTCTGGAGTTTTCTGTTAATTTTGTAAAAATCGAGAAGCAGTTAAGCGTCGATTCCGAAAACAGATTTTGTTAACTAAATAATTTAATTGATATGAAGAAAAAATTACTCTTATTTTCTGTGGTGGCAAGTGCTTTTTTGAATGCTTACGCAGGTGGAATTTTAAATCCGGTAACACCAACACCGATCGATCAACTTACTGATACGACAATTGAGGGTAAGTCGTTCATTAAAATTTATAATGCTAGTGATCTTTATGGATTTAAAAATGCTGTTTCTGACAAATCGAATGGCTCATTAAATGCGATTTTAATGGATAATATTATTGTAAATGAAGACGTTTGGAAAAGCAGTGATGAAGGGAATATAATTTTATCAGAAAATCTAATTCCATGGGAAACTGAGACAGGATCATACAATGGTGTGTTTGATGGTAATAACTGTTTCATATTTGGACTGTATGGAGCACCCTTGTTTGCGGAAATTGGTGAAAAAGGTGAGGTGAAGGACGTAGTAATTATGGGATCTTATTTCAATCAACATAAAATTTTTGAAATAGATAATCACGAAAAAAGGTATGTGGGAAGCGTTTGTTATACAAATTATGGAACTATTTCGGGCTGTGTTTCTGCTGAAAATTTTATAACTGCAGATAATTTTGTTGGAGGTATTGCTGGCGATAATCGTGGCTTGATTTTGAAATGCTTTGATAACTATTCTGTAATTAGCTACACTTCTATAGCTCCTGCCGCAGGTAATATCTGTGGATACAATCATGATGGTGCTAAAATACAGAATTGTGAAAGCTTTAATGACAACAATTTGAATTTGACATTTAATGGCAATGGCGGAATCAATGAGGATGATGGCTCAACTTTCTTAGTTTATATATTTGATATTAAGGAAAAAAAGAGCTTTTTTAAAATAGTGGATGGAAATGACCTATCGAAGATGAAATTCGATCAAGATTTGATAGGTATAGTTGACGCTATTGAGAATTCTATTTCTATGGATTCTATCAAAAAGTTGATGAAACCATTTACTTTTATGATTGAACAAATAGATGAAACACATTCGTGTTACTATACACCAAAGTTTGTTGTGGATGATAGCAAATCTTTTGATAATGTATCGTATCAAAATACGGTTGGTGGTTTTTTAGTTGATACTTTTGTGTATAATCGTGTACCTACAAGCGATATTGTGACATTTTGTTTGCCTGTAGATATTCCAACAGAGAAGGTCAATGGAGATGTATATGTTTTTGATGGATATAAAGATTCAACTCTTCATTTTTCAAAAGTTGAAGATGGCGTTTTGACAACTTCAACACCTTATGTTGTAAAGAATGTGGATAAAAGTAAAAATCTTATAGATGAAATATATCAAGGTACATTTTTATATAATTTGGAGAATAATGTATTGGTGCGTGATAATATGATGCATTTTGGAAATTTATTTAATGCTGATACGGTATTAAATGGAAATTCGTATGTTTACAATAATGGTAAATTTTGTCAGTTCGATAGTGTGTCGATTCGTCCATTCCGTACATTCTTTCAATTTATAGAAGAACCTTCTCCATCTCCTCGACCACGTGCGTTTTCTGTTTCATTCGATGATATTACAACAGGTGTGATGATGATTGAGGAAGATAAGGTTGTATCTGACATTGTTACCGTTTACGATGCTCTTGGTAGAGTGGTTCGCGCCAATGTAGAGTCTGCAACATGCTTCGAAGGTTTGTCGGCTGGCGTATATGTTGTGAACGGACAAAAGTTTATCGTAAAAGAGTAGGGGCGTATAACATACGCCCATGTTGGGATAGCATACGCCCTCATTGAAATTATGTATAACATTAAAACAATAATAATATGAAAAAACAGATATTTGAAACTCCCGAGATGGAGATGGTAGAGATAACAGTAAATGATGTGATAGCAACCAGTGGAGAGTATGACTTCTCACAAGGTTTGCCAATAGGAGATCCTCTTCCATTCGGTGAGGCTGAGTAAAAATAAGTAAAGTATAATGAAAAGACGGGAGACTTTCTTCCGTCTTTTTTTGTCTGAAAAACCGACAAAGAAAAAACGTGAAAATTAGAATTATAAATTAAGAAACTGTTTAAAAATTCACGAAAAAGTTTCTCATTGGGCTTTTTATGGCTACTTTTTGTCTATTTTAATCATTTCCTCAGTCACAATGGAACCCCATTGCTCCTATCGGAAATAATCAAAACATCCTAAAAAGTCTCTCAT
>JAZLJL010000043.1:0-5490 GCA_045617845.1 Paludibacteraceae bacterium
TGAACGAAGGAGCAGTGCGGGCACTGTGACTGAGTGAAAATCAGCAAGATGGCGACAAAAGTTCAAAAGCGCACAAAAGATTAAAGAATAACCTATATAAAAAAATATTTAATAATCGGGGAATTTATAGAAGTCCCCTTATATTTGTATAAGTATCTCACATGAATCATGAAACGCAAGAAGAGACGCATATTAGCCATCATACTTTCCGCACTGGCAGTTTTGTCAGGGATACTATTGGTGTTCTTCCTCAGTAATCCAAAGAACGTGAAATGCGTTGGAGAGATAGCCACACCAAGCGGATATTTGAGAAGCGACGCACCAACAGGCAGTTTTGCCCATTACCTCAGGGACCTTCCCCTCAAAAGCAGGGGTTCGTTGGTACATCTTACCGACGGACGACTAGCGAATCTGCAGATCCTATCCTACGCAGTGATTGACATGGACATCCTCAACAACATGGAACAATGCGCGGACGCGGTCATGCGTCTCCGTGCGGAATATCTCTGGAGCAAAAAAAGATATGCGGAAATCAAGTTCACCACAGTATCGGGCACTACCCTCGCCTACCAAGGCGGAGACTCACGGAAAGCCTTCGAAAAATACCTCAGGCAGGTATTCGACCTTTGCAACACCACCTCTTTATATAAGGATCTATCTCCCCGTAAATTTTCGGAGGTGGAGGTGGGCGACGTGCTGGTCTACCCTTCCCGCAAGAAAGGGAAGTATGGTCATGCGTTGATTGTCGTGGACGTGGCGGTGAACGCGGAGGGGAAACGCGCGGTGATGCTAGCGGAGAGCAACACACCCGCAAGGGAAAAACATATCCTTAGGAACCTGAATCCGTTCAGCAATCCTTGGTTCTTCATCAACGGGGACGACAAGGATTTCAAAGCCTCCTTCTTCACCTACCACCCTGGCGAACTGAGGCATTTCTAAAATCGCCAGAGGGGCTTATCCAATTATGTTAAAAGTATTAAAAAAAGGACAAAAATCGGTCGTCTCCTATCGAATTGAATTGTTAAAAACACCTCATTTTATTATATTTGTATAAAAGGTTACTACAAGACACATTTTACTTATAACAAGTAGGAATAGCTATTCGATGGAGATGCGGGAACCTGATTGAGATTTATTATTATTCAACCATACACGATGGTTTAACAGAGGGGGGCTCCTTCTGTCGTGTATGTAAAAAAACAAAGGGGAACCCAAACTTATTATATGGAAACTCAACATTTATTAGTCGCCATCGGCGTCTTCATCGTAGTATTCATCATTCTCTCAGTAGCGCTCTACGTGAAAGCGCCTCCGTCAACCGCTTTCATCCTATCAGGTGTCAAAAAGAACCCTCGTGTGTTCATCGGTACTGGAGGTTTCAAAATCCCGATTCTCGAACGTTTGGATAAGGTATTCCTCGGACAGGTGACCGTGGACGTGAAAACCAACAAATCGGTTCCTACCCATGACTTCATCAACGTCAACGTGGATGCCGTATGCAAGATACGCGTCACCCCAGACGAGGAAGGTACCCGCTTGGCGGCAAAAAACTTCCTCAACATGACGGAAGCCGACATAGCGAAGCAAGTGCAGGACTCTCTTGAAGGAAACATGCGTGAGGTAATCGGCGCATTGACGCTCGAGGCAATCAACACGAACCGTGACGCATTCTCCGACGAGATCCAGAAAAAAGCGGACCCGGACATGCGTAAGTTGGGCTTGGAGATCATCTCCTGCAACATCCAGAACGTGACAGACGAGAACGGACTCATCCGTGACTTGGGTGCCGACAACACCTATGCCATCAAGAAGAACGCTTCCATCACAAAGGCGAACGCCGAAAGGGATATCGCCATCGCAAGCCAAGAGGCCGCTAAGGCTGCCAACGACGTGCGTGTGAAGACCGAAACGGAGATAGCGGAACGTAACAACGAACTAGCCATCAAGCAAGCGGACTTGAAACAGATATCCGATACGAAACGCGCCGCAGCAGACGCCGCTTACGAAATCATGAAGCAGGAACAGCTCAAGACCATCAACGTGAAGACGGTCGACGCCAAGATCGAGCAAACGAAACGTGAGCAAGTCCTCTCCGAAGAGAGAATTAAGATCAAAGAGAATGAGCTCCGCGCCGAAGTCAACGCTAAGGCGGATGCCGAGAAGTACCAAAAGCAGGTAATCTCAGACGCTAACAAATACCAAACGGAGATCAACGCGGAGGCTGCCATGGAGCAGAGGAAACGTGAGGCGGAGGCGGAAGCCTACATGGCTGAGCAACAAGCCAAGGCCATTAAGGCGAAAGCGGACGCCGACAAGTACGCTGCACTGCAGGAAGCTGCCGGTATAGAGGCGAAAGGTAAAGCGCAAGCAGCCGCTACCCAAGCGAACCTTGAGGCGGAAGCAGCCGGTATCCTCGCGAAAGGTAACGCGGAGGCGGAGGCTAAGGAGAAACTGGCGGAGGCATACGCTAAGTTCGGCAACGTGGCCGTCATCGATATGTTGACGAAGATGAACGAGAAGGTTCTGCCTACCGTTGCGGAGAACATCGCGAAACCAATGTCTACCATCAAGGATGTCACCATCTACGGTACGACGGGCGGCGAAGTCTCTGGCATCTCACAAAACGTGCCTACCGTGATGAAGCAAACGTTCGACGTGGTAAAATCCGTTACCGGCGTGGACATGGCGGACATCATGAAGTCCAACACGTTGGAAGCTAAGGTGAACCGCAACATCAACATCGACGGCTCGGACGATAAGGCGAGCGACGTCGTGGTGGGCGTCAACTAATAGGAGCCTAACAATTTTCAGACGTGCGGATCCGCGGGAAACTGCGGGTCCGCACTGCTTTTTATAAAATTATCACTCTCAAAGTGAGAAGGATGAATGGTGAATGCGAGGAAGAGCCTTAAATAGTTTCCGCAAAAGAGAGGGCGGGAAGGATATTATTCGTAAATTCGCGTATTAACTTATTAAAACTTATTCAGGTATGAAAAATTTCTTTTTTTGTGTAATGTTGGCGTTATGTACGCCTGTTTTTTTGAACTCTTGCGGTGACGACGACGAAACCGAGACAAACGATCAACACAACAAATCCAAAACAGCGGACGTGTTCGCCTCTAATGTGATGGCAAACGACACTTTCATATCATTATATGACATAGAAGTTCGCTACATCGTAAATGGTGACACAACCACGGAGACAGTGGACATGACAACCGCGCAAGACGATTCAATAACGCTTCTTAGCGGCAAATCGATTCTCATGAAGTCCCAAATCGTCTCTAAGACAATCAAAGAGCGTCCCGTCAAAGTAATTGTTATGGGCGTTCCAAAATCCAACTTCAGCGAAATCCTCACCTCCTTCAATAAGGAGAAGATTACCATCGCTTATTATGGCAGTACGATCAATGTAGACGCTGTCACACAAAATTCATTCTCCTCCGCCAACATTTCCGCCAACATCCAATTGGCCGAAGGCATAACGGTCGAAAAAATGAAAGCGTCAGAAAAGCTTTTAAACAGCATGAACGTAGAATAAAAACGAGACGGCTCGACAAAAGTCGGGCACCGCAAAAAAACAAAAGACCATCGCAATGAGTTGCGGTGGTCTTTTGTTATGGAGAAAGTTATGTGCATACTGAAAGATGGCGCGATCACAACCAAACACATCGTATTAAGTTTTTACAGTTTTAAGTAATCTTTCGGGAGTCAATGTCTTAGGGATACCGATTTTTGGTTATGTAAACTGAACTGTGTCAAGCTTAATTTTTAGATTAACTTGGCGACGTCTTCTTCTGTCAGGTGGGCATCCATCTCTCCCTCCAGAACTGCGTTTAATATGTTTTGGATCAACGGCGCAAACGCTCCGTCCTTGCCGAACATAGGCTTGCCTGCCTTTAACCCTTCGATTACCTCTTGGCGTATCGCCTCTAAACTTTCTTTCTCTTCCATACTTTTTAAACTTTGTCTTTGACTTTTTATTTTGTCTTGACACAGTTTAATTTACATTCTCGACGAATAGTCTCATCATAATAATTGGCAGGCTCAAAAACTTTAAATGTACTATCTTTATCAAATCGTTCTTTCCTTTTGTTTAACTTGTAGGGAATTATATTTGAATAAGTCTCATTCTTTTCAGCATCTAGTATTGAGAAACTATATCGAAGGGTTATTCTACATGGATAGTTCCGCATTAGAAATGTATCTATTGGATACATTTCTAATCGTTCACTTTTGCTTTCGACCGTGACGATTAAACTACGCTTTTGCAAATCCTGAAGCCTAAAATCGTGATATGGAGCGACTACAATCCATTCATCATCGTCATAAATCTGAAGTTCACAAGACGTATAGATTTCTTTCTCTGTTTCGTTTTTTATAACATACGAAACACTATCATTGTTCACTCCGAGGACCTGTATGCTGACATTGTCTGACGCATACATATGTTGCATATATAAAATCAGTACAGTCAATAGAATTCTACTCTTCATTTTCCGCCCCTCCTTTTTTAGCATTTGTAACATGTTCTGGACTAGGATACCTTACCATAACATCTATTTCCTTATAACCTTTGTCCTTATATGCTTTCAAAAGATCAAAGAATTCAGATGGCACCTCTACACACCCATGCGTATATCCTTTTTGAGAATCATGGAAATAGAATCTACCATCTCTCGTGTTTTTTTTCACATCTACAGGTTCTAGTCTCGCTCTCTCTTTCCCCCATGCCTCATATGTATACGTCACATTCTCACCTTTTTCATTTTTAGTTTTCCAAAAAGGTGGTATCTGTTCAATTCCTCCCTCTTCATTCGTTTTTAATTCTCCAAAATATTTCCCATATTTATCTATGGGTTCTGCAACTCTATTGTAATCTGAGACCAAGTTTATTCGATATTTCCCCTCTACTGTTGGACCTCCATCTTTCACAATCTGATATTTTGCTTTCTGCAAATCCACCTTCTCTTTATGTCCATCTCTATATTGTACTTCTGTCACACCAAGTCCAGAAGCCGCATCGAAAATAATTGGTTCCCCATCCGTGTTTCCATATTCTCCAGGATACCAATATACCTTATCTCCTGTACTCAATATCCAGTCATCTCCATTTATATCTAAAAACCACACTGGATTTCCCGCACAATAATTATATGAACTCATCCCCGAATATTTCATATACAGAGGATCCACACTCAACCACCTACCCAACCTCGTATCCAGCAACCGATACTCAGTAGTATAAACCCCTTCCGCCAAGTCACTCTCCTTTTCATGCCCCGTATATCCGAAACGATAATCACCCGAATTCCAGCTCCTTCCAGGCTCCGTCATACCATACGGATAGTAATCCGACAAACTTACAACGGTAGGCTCGTTTGTGTCGGATGCCTTATCAGAGATCACCGCCATCACGTTGCCGAGGTGGTTGGTGAGCTCGTAATAAGTGGCAGGTGGTGTGGATTCACTCGCATTGGCGACGTTCAG
>JAZLJL010000044.1:0-52217 GCA_045617845.1 Paludibacteraceae bacterium
ATAATAGACTTTGTTTGATTGACAATTTTATCTTTTTTAGAAATCAGCAAAGCACTTTTGTCAACTCTCTGCGATAACACCGCCATAATAGGATCATATATTGTCTTAACTGGATTACCATATTTTTTTTCATCACCTTTATCTAGTCTAAAAGTAAAATCGCCATATATGTCGTATGCCAACTTTATAGTATTCTTAAATAGATCTGCATACTGATTTAATACTGTATCAGACAAGCTATTCGCAGATGCAGTAAACTTGTCAAGAAAAGTTCTCAATGTAATTCCATCAAAAGAATCTAAGAATCTGATAGCAAAGAATCTTATAACAAGCTCTACATCACCCATAGTTTTGTATAATTTGTTGTTCACCAGATCATCTGATTCATCATCTGATTCATCATCTGATTCACTTGTTGATTCATCTGCTTCATATTCAGAAGAAACATCTGGTATCCCCCAAATAAGTCGAAAAATACTATCTTCTGCTAATTTCGTAGCCAGATTCATAAAAGGACCTGGGTACAATGCATTTCTTGATTCTTGGTACTCAAGTTTGGCTCCACCGCTATTGATTCTATCAAAAACTAACTGTTTCAATTTGTCTGCCTTTTCCCTCGTATTTGCAGTTTCCTTTAAAAGGATAATAGAGGAAAGGTATCTTCTGTCGATTCCTGCTTTAACATCTTCAGGTAATTGAGAATATTTTCTGCCATTTAGCTCTTGCCAATACTCTAGACCTTCTAATGTATAAACATCATTATAAAAATCATTAATTGCAGTAAGTCTTTGAAGTCCATCCATGACTTCATACTTAGAATAGCCATATTCGTACAAAAAAATTGGCGGAATAGGAATATTCATAATAAAAGATTCTATAAGCCTAGATTGTTGTACTCGATTCCATCTTCTTCTTCTTTGAAAATCTGGTCTAAGTTCATATTTACCAGATTTTAGCATACTCGGAATAGTATCAAGTGGATATCTCGCTTGTTCTGTTACTATACGAACTTCACCACTTAAATACTTCTCATTTATTTCGGCATCAGTTTTTTTCCCAAGGACTTGGTCTCTTGAACAATTCATGTCGATTATTTCACTTTCAAATTTTACTATTTCCATTGTTGTTGAACTTTATATGCAAATTTATTAAATTTTATAATGGTTATTAACATACCTTTACCTTCCCCGTTACCACTTCATTGATTATTATCTGCTTACGCTCCTGAAGAAGTTTTATTCTATCCGCATGTCGTTTTATTGCAGAATCAATAAGAACTACTCTCTTTGTTATGTACTCCGCAATTTCAATTTGCTCATTTTTAGGAGGTAGAAGTACAATGACTGTTCTTAGCAAAGATTGCGTAACGCTATAAACTTTTACGCCGTTAACCTTTGATCTAAGCTGACCACGCCATTTTGAACTTGCGAAGAGATATGCAAGATATTGTTCATGTTCGTCATTATCTCTTTTAGCCAAAATTGTATGATAACCTGCATATATTGGTTCTGGAGTATCAATACATACACAGTTTCCACAGCCTTCAAAATCCTCTGAGGTGTCAGCAAATAGAAAATCACCTTTGTATGCAAGAGCACCCTCTTTCCCCTTTGTAAGACTTGCTGGAATGTGTCGTATCAGTACAGAGTTTACAGATGCACCCCAATTTTCTTTAGAATGAATTTGACCATAACTAATGACAGGTTCTCCTTCCTCTTCTAATTGTGCTTTGGTGAAAGTGATACCTGTACGAGTCTTGAATAAATTACGAAACTTATTTAACTCCCACCCCTCCGGTATCTCCCCAATCCAATCCACACCTGAATCCTTCATCTTCACATTAGGATTCAAACCTTTAGTCACAGCATTATTGATGATAATCTGCTTGCGTTCGTTTAAGAGGTCAATCATCTTCTGCTGTTGCGCTATGGCTTCATCTATCTTGGCTGTAGCGGTGTCGAGGTAGGAGGCTATGGCTTGCTGTTCTTCGATGGACGGCACAGGTATTTTGTAAGACATAAACGAGTCGAACGGTACTGTCTTGCGAAGTCCTTTGTATAGAGGCTTAAAGCGTTTTGCATCATCAATATACAGGAAATAGTATATCAGAAACCTATTGGTAAGGTTGCTATTCTTACATGACAATACGTCATATGCACCTGTTATCATTCCTCTATATTCCGATAGACCAACAGCTCGTGGTGTTTCCTCATTATCGAAGTTGCAGAAAACGAAATCGCCAGCATTTACTTCCTGATATGTATCGAATGAAGAGGGGAATTTGCCTGTAGGGTTATCCATATCTCTTTTTATAATACCCTGCAACGTCAAAGACAAAAGATCATACTTGTAAGATTGCTTTCCTACAAGTTTCTTCTTCAATTTTAATATATGTTTTAGTGCCAGCATATCCCAATGACTCGGTATCTCCCCAAGCCACTGTACGCCACTATCTTTATATTCGTTATACCTCTCCATACGCTTACATCAGTTCAAAGAGTGATTTAATGAAGCCTTGACTCTGTTCATCGAGTGCAAGAATGTCAGCCTCGTTCTCGGAAAGGGAACGCAGTGGTGCTGGCTTGTAGAAATACTTGTTGAAGCTAATCTCACAGCCAATCTTTGTAGGTGGCAGGTTGATCCATGCGTCGGCAACATACGGACGAACTTCACGTTGGAAGTATTCGTAGATGTCCTCCTTGACTGGTATCTTCTCGCTGTCTCTGAGGTCGCTATCGGTCTCATATTCGATGTAGCCCTTGCCAGCCTTCTGGTAGCCATAGTCAGCGAGCATCTCATCGGTAATGCCGAACGTGGCCTCCAGTTTCTCAATATCCTTGCTATTAGCCTTGTGCTCCTTCTTGACGACTGGCTCTGCCTCAGGGTCGGCAACCGACATGGCACGAGCGATGGTATTGAGCGCCGCACCCTTCGCATCGAGGTTCAAACGCTTCGCCGTCTCCGTCACCTTCTCCATAAAGAGGTTGAAATCCATGTAGACATCCGTGCCGATGGCCTTCATGAGAGCTTTGGCGGCAAACTGCAATTCCCTACGCGCTGTCCAATCCTTGACAGAGATAAGTTTGAGCAATTTCTTGTCGGTCATCTTGATCTCGTTGTCGTTCAGATACTCCTTGATGGAAGGCACCTCCGACTCCAAGCCTTTAAACACTTGCTCGCCGTATGTCTGATAGAGCCACTTGCTCATTTCGAGGTCGCTGCTGTCGTAGAGCATCTCGTCTATCTTGAGGGCGTTGAACTGGCTTTTCAACCTCAGAGGACGTTCGATGGTCACGTTGTAGTAGCGGAAGTCGTCCCCGTCGAACACTTTAGAACCGATCTTCGTCTCCTCGTCGGACTCCTGCTCCTTGAAGTCCATGTAAACCTTCAGGATGGCATCGCGATACTGTTCCGAGATGGTACAGTTACGGGAGCCTTGGTTCTTCCTCTGCTTCTCGTAAGCTTGGGAAGCGTCGATGAGTTGGACCTTGCCTTTGCGGTTGTCCGCCTTCTTGTTGGTCAGGATCCACACATAGGTAGAGATACCCGTATTATAGAAGATATTGTTAGGCAATTGTATAATCGCATCCACATAGTCGTTCTCGATCAGATAACGACGGATGTTGCTCTCTCCGCTACCAGCGTCGCCCGTGAAGAGCGACGAACCGTTATGGATGGAAGCTACACGAGAGCCCTGCGGTTGAAACTCCAAAGGCTTCATCTTGTCGATCTCCTCAAGGATGAACAAGAGCTGACCATCAGAGGTACGGGGCGTCGAGTCCAGCACCTCCACTTCTCCCGCAAAATTGGTCAAAGAGAGTTCAAAACGGTGGTCCAAGAGCTCCTTCTCATGATAAATTTTATCCTTATCGGGTTTCCAAGACTTGCCATACGGAGGATTGGTGATCATGTAGCCGAAAGTCTCGCCATTGCAGAAGAGCACCGATTTTTCCTGTTGTCCCTCAGCCAACTCCTTTCCCGTGATTGTATTTCCGTGGAAGATTTTACCTGGGTCCACCCCCTTGATGATAAGGTCGGATTTGCAAATCGCGTAAGTCTCCGGGTTGATCTCCGTACCAGCCAATTTGATGGAACTATCCTTCACACCCAAGCCCAGCAGATACTCACGACCTTCTGTCAACATACCACCAGAACCACATGCAGGGTCGTAGAGCGAAATGATTTTAGGCAAGTTGTCTTTAACTGGCTCAAATACGAGATGAGCAAGCAAGGAGATAGCGTCGCGGGGAGTGAAGTGTTCACCTGCCTCCTCGTTGTTCTCTTCGTTGAATCTACGGAGCAGTTCCTCAAAAACGGTACCCATCCCCACATTCGTAAGGGGAGCCAACGGCAAGCCGTCGGGGTCGGTCGTCTCCTTGTCGGTAAGATTGATATGCGGATCGGTGATACGCTCAATGATGGAGAGCAAACGGTCATTATCGGCAAGCTTTTTCGCCTTGCTGTAGTATTCGAAGTTCTTCAACACGTCACGGACATTCTCGCTGTAACCGTTCAGGTACTCCTCGAAGTTGTTATAGAGAATAAGGTTGTTGTCGGTAGCCTGTGATTTCAAGCGGTTCAGCGTCCACTTGCTGGTATTGAAATAAGAGAGACCTGTGATATCAGTCAAAACGCCCTCATCACTATCATCCACGCCACCATTCTCCTTGATCTCTTCCTCCACCGCTTCCTTAGTCGGTTCAAGGAGAGCGTCGAGCCTTCTCAAGACCACCATCGGCAGAATCACATCACGATACTGACCGCGTAGAAACACATCACGAAGGATATCATCTGCTATGCTCCAGATGAGAGAGACAATCTGATTATAAGAACTATCCATTTAAATTTTCAATTCAATTATACGCTTAATCCCCAAAGATAGTGAAAAATACAATAAAATCGGGGTATGATAATAAAAAAGCAAGTATAAAGATGGGGTGTGCAGGATGAGGGCATAGGTTTCATAAAAATTCCCCTCCTTCCCAGAAACCTTCAATCCCTATATATGACGAAAAGAGTCATGTAAAAATTTAAGTGCAAAAACTTGAAGTAATTTCAGACCTATTATCGAGGATGAGAAGTAAGCGACGATCTTATGATATCAATGCCCCAAAATCTGAATCACATAACTTTATACCGATGACTGAAATAAAAGGTTGTCGTTTTTTTATTTTTATGAGGTCTCTGTATTAGATGATTAATTGTTCAAAATTTGATTAACTGATTTATTTCCCTAACGCTTTCATTGGCTTCAATGATTCGATTTGGAAGCATTCCCTTGGATTGTGAAAATGCTAATTCTTTCCAATTTTAAAAGAATTGGAAAGATTTTTATTAGTGTCCGCTAAACCTTTTATAGTTTTAAATAGTATGCTCAAAAAAGTTAGTAAAATATTACAATAGAAAGCCCCCTTATCTCTACAGTCTATTCTTCAACCTCCTCTCCCCTCCTTCATCGCCTCCGTCGCCCTCTCGTGCGTCTCCACCAGCAACGGACTTTTGTGATACGAGACGATCTTCACGCCCACCGAACGGTGGTTCCTCTTCGCCTCGATGCAGGAACGGATCAAATCTTCATTGGGGGATTGGGTGGAAGGGATTTTATCAAAGTTTTGGATATAAGCGACATTCGTAAGGAAGAGGATATCACTCCCCTGCGGTAGTTCCTCCATCACCTTGCGCATGATCGTGAGCATCATCCGGAATTCCGTGGTGTGACGCGCCTTGATGACATCGCGACCGATGACGCCCCCGTCATGTTCTATCACAACAGCGGCGCCACCAGCACGATCTTTGTGGTTGTAGTCACACGAACCTGCTACAGTGACATAATAGATGCCTGCCTCTTGTCTCATTTAGCGGGCGCCCACTTGCAACGAACGGGAGAAATGATCGCTCCCTCCTCCTTCAATTGCTTCATAGCCGCATCCACCACCTTGCGGTCAAGACCGCTGAGCTCCGCGATTTTACCAGCGTTTAGAGGCTCTCCAGCCTGCTTCATCGTAGCCAAAACTTTCTCTTTCGCTTCCATAATTTTTTATTTTAAGAACAAAACAAAACTATAAAACTTCTCCCAAACCATCAACATCCACGGGAAGGCAATTCGTCCCAATCGGTCAAGGAATCATCCCTCTATCATAACGTTTCTAAGAGAAAAGATGGGCGTCGCACGATGGGAAACCGCCCCCAAATCGTAACTTTGCTTCCGATGTTTTGATAACATAAATGAGAGGAGAAAAAATGATTATCAGAAACGAAACCCATGTCTGCCTGGAAGAGAACATATTCCCCGTTTCGCTGATGGTAAAAGCGTTGGACGAAAACGCCCTTGCTGGTAAATCATGGAAGTACGTGGAAAGTCCCGCCCATCAATACGAAGGCGTCGGTTTCGAAGAATTCGACAGCACCTTCGAGCAGATGGGAAAAGGCTACTCCTACACGCAGGAATTATTTTACATCTATTCAAGATCGAACATATTGCGATAGTGAAATATCCCGCTCCAAAAAGAAAGGGGAATTGTCTGGCACCAATTCCCCTAATAATTATCTCACAGACAATCACTTGACGCCCGTCCAAACACGTCCGTCCGCCTCCAGCCTCAACAAGCAAGGCGCATCAGAGATTCCATTCAGAAGAATATAATTTTCACCCCGAGAAAGATCCATGCGTTTGTCCGCCAAGCAGCGCCCATCCATCGCGAAGAGCGAGATGTGAGTCTGAGGAGAATCCTCCGTCAGCGTAACGACAAACCCATCCTCCGTTTTAGACACAGCAGAGAACAGCTCCGCACGCTCGTCGACAAGAGGCAAGCCCGTCACCTCCACAGGGTCGGAAGCCCTCGTCAAAATCCAGTGCTGCGCCTCCCTCGCGCCATACTCCCATTGCGCCACGTTGCTACCATTACCGGTACCGAAATCAAAATTCTCCACGCAACGCACATTGTCGGAAACCGACGTTAAGAAACGGAACGTTCCGTCATCATTCGACAAAACAGAAAAGAACCTGCCCTCCTCCTCCGCGGAGCTCGTCATCACATTAGCGCCATCCACCGAAGAGGCGTTCTCCACCGTCACGAACTGGGAGAAGTCCGAGCAAGCGCTCGCAAGCGTATAGAGCCCCGCACTATTTCTCCTCAACCTAAAGCGCTGCGCGTCAGAACCATTGAACTCCCACTGCTGCAGATTCGTACCATCCTCATTGACCCCGTTCGGAATATCCATGAAGAGGCCGCTATGACCATTGCGGATAAAGTAAGTCGCCCCATCCACAATCTCCTTCTGTTGGCTGCCACGGTTAATTCGGCTGCCCCACAAGCAGTTATTAGCCCTGTCACCCGTCACGGAGAAAGTCATCGTCTGCCTGCCCGTGTTCATATCCGTCTGCGGAATGAAGAAGCCCGAATACTCCTTGCCGTTCAAACGAATCTTCAAGCTCTTCCTATCCACACTTTCCCAACTGCCAGAAACGTCGCCCGAGATAGAGCCATCCGCGCGAAGAGAAACGACAGAAGAGTTCACGATGTCAGCGGAGACAGAGGTACCGTGGTCGACGAACTTATAATCACCGACAATCTCACTCTCCCCATTAAAGTCACAAAGGATTTCACCCCCATAACGGAACGGAGCGACCACCGGCCAACCCTGCTCGTTCATGAACATCTGATGCACACGGACCGAATGCTGTTCGCCCTTGCCCGGGAAGCGGGAATGGAATATCAAGAAATAACGCTTGGAGTTCGGGTCGTAATAAGCCGAATTATGACCCGGCGAGACATAGCCCTGAGCGGAGCCGTTCACCTCGCCCGACACCTGGCCGAAACGATAATTACCCATCAGTTTCACGCCGAAAGCGGAAATCTTCGCATCCTGCGCCTCCAAATATTTTCCGGACGTGCCCAAGCAATCAGTCATCGCATTACCCTGCGCGTCATAATAAGGACCGTCAGGCGCGGAAGAACGGCAGACACGGATATTGTAACCGCCATCCGCGGTCAAGCCACCGAAAGAGAGGAAGAGATAGTAATATTTCGTGTCGGGGCTATACAAGATATAAGGCGCCTCGATTCGGCAGTGGAAGCCGCCCAACAATTTCTTTCCATAGTAATCCTGACCAGCCACAGGCTTACCCGTGTTAGGATCCATCCTCAAGATAAAGATACCGCCCGAATAAGAGCCATAGACCATCCACAACTTCCCCTCCGCATCATAGAACACATTAGGGTCAACCGCATTCGGATGGAGGTTGGAATTATAGGAAAACGATTGACCGTTAGACGAATTAGTCAACGACAGTTGACCTCTGGAAGACTTCAGCAAGATGCCCTTATTCTCGTAAGGACCCTCCGGGCTATCCGCCACGGCGTACCCGATGCAAGACTGGGGAGAGTCGCCCTTACAAGCGCAATAATACATATAGTAACGACCATCCGCCAAGCGAATCCAATCACCCGCCCAGAAGGTCTCCGTCTCCGCCCAGGAGAGCACCTCACCCAACTGAGAGTTGAGGTTACGGAAAAACTTCTGGTCGTTCACCGTCGTTGAGAGCTGCGTCCAACGCATGAAATCCTTCGTCTTGGCGCCCGCCATGTGGGAGCCCACGATGTAGTAAGTATCGTCCACCCTCATCACGGAAGGATCGTGGACGGAAACATCCGTATAGTTCGTGGCGAAAGAAGAGTTCCACACGAAAAAGAAGGGAAGAGACCATATGAAAGGCTTCAAAAAATCCATAATGCAAAACGATTAATCAACAGAAACAAATATAAAGCGCATTCCCATACCAAGATTGTAAAAAAAAACCAAAATCATGTAATATCAAATCAACACTATGTAAATTCGCCCAATCATATCAAAAAAAGAGGGAGGGAGAGAAAAAGGATGGGGTGATTTTCCAAAAAGATTATTATTTTTGCTTAAAAGGATGCAACTAGAATAGACATGAGACGTAGCTTACAAGCAATATTAATCATATTCCTGGCGACATATCTATCGGGATGCGACAAAGGCATCACGATCACCATGTACCATGAAATCAATCCCGGCACATTAAAAAGGGGGAAGACCGACAAATTGGGACAAAAGCAAGGGACATTCTATGCGCAATGGGAGGATAGCCTAAAGATAGACACCTACAAAGACAACGTGCTCAACGGATATTTCTGCCACTACGACAACGAAGGGAACATCCTGGAAGAGGGATTCTACAAAGACGGACTACTTGACAGCCTATTCATAGAGTACCATCCAGGTTCAGGCGTCAAGTCACGTTGCAACTACTCCAACGGGAAAAGACATGGCGTCTATTACGAATACTATCCCAGTCATATCCTAAAAAAGGAAGGAAGCTACTTGTTAGGCAAAAAAGAGGGCGAATTCGTCGAATACGACCAACTCATGAACATCACCTACAAAGGATCGTTCCACAATGACACATTAATCGGAGACGAACTGAGGTTCTACGAGAACGGAATCGTCAAGTCCATACACAACAGTGAATACAAAGACTTCAAAGAGTACGACAGCATAGGTCGCATCATCAGTTACAGCATCGAAAAAAACGGGACGTTATCCCAAATGGATTTCCCGCCGAGGCCACAAAGCAACATTCTCAACAACGACAGTTCCTCCATCATCGTAGACGAAATTTTCTCCAACTACTACGAGATAAGGGACGGAAGGGAACCGATGTGGACAGGGAGGAGCGTCTCGCTCATCGACGATGCGGTCAACATCACCTTTAACGGAGGACATCCGGCAATCGACAACCCGATTCCGTCAGAAGAGACCGTCTATAGGATAAAAAACGGGGAAATCGAGAAAGGCGAATATGAAGGGACAAGGAACATGGCGTTGGATTATTACCTGTTCGACGTGAACAAAATAAGGCACATCAACCCTAAAGATGACCACAACGGCGTGGTTCAGCACAGCCTATCGGCAGGACAGGACACGACGATCAAGTTCGACGTTTTCGATGTCACCGTGCATTCCCAAAGGGAACGTATTCCTGGGACAGGATTCAATCCCATCAGCATACAACACAAGGGGAAGACGATAGAGATGGAAGAGTTATTCGACGTCACGCTATTCCTTTACGACGGTGACCATAACGGAGAGAACGAACTATACGTGATCTCCAGCACCAAGGCATTCGGATTAATACAGATCTACAGGGTAAGGACAAACAGTTAAGACGTACCAAGGCTCTTTATTCCCCAATATTACTGCCCGCTAAACTTTTCATGGGTTAAACATTTCAAAAAAAATGTATTATTTAATTAATAATATGTAATAATCGCATTCTATGTTATGTGCAACCCTTCTGTGTGTGTGCATGGGTGATACCAATCCATTATTCTACCGAGATGGAACCCCTACGGGGTTCCGCGAGAAAAGACCTCCAATTTAACTCTCGTTGTTTGATTAGGGGGCTTGGTTTTCAAAAAATAGTCCGCAACGCCGTATTTACTGGCGTTGCGGACTATTTTGGTATGCCTTTTCATATTTAGCGGACAACAATAATAGACAATATGAATTCCGCCCAACACCCAACAAGAAGGGGCATACCGCAATCGGCATGCCCCTTATCTTTTTCAAAACATGAGGAGAAGATACGACATCTTCCCTTGGAAGGAGATTTATTCCCTAACAATCTGTTTCAGACATTCTATTCTGCCAGATTGGTAACGAACCATCACAACGTTCACACCGATTTGTGGGCGAACCAGTCTCTGTCCATTCACATTGTAGTAAACAATCTCCACAATATCATCGTCCGCCCATACAGTCGAAACAGCGGTCGGTTCAACTATCACACCACTGAAATTAGGCAACGAATCCACGTTCGCATCTTGTCCCCAAGCCGCACCGGAAATCAACTCACTCTTGTAGTCGTGCAACAACTGAGCCACAGTTCCGTCTTTAAATTCGGTCTCCGTTTTTTTCATGGCCAAATCATCGCCCGTCTCATCCTCAAAGAAGCAATTATCCACTTTACCTTTGTTTAAACCGCAAATGCTTTTGATAATACCATCACCGGTCACAACACCCACATTGAAACTATTAGCGACCATAGCGGATTCGTTATCACCGCAAATTCCGCCAACATAATTGAAACCGTTTACATTACCCGCATTATAACAATTATACAAAAGGCTCTTCTCGCCAGAGACCTCTCCACAAACACCTCCGACATTATTATGAGAGCCCTTTATCTTTCCTTCGTTATAACACTCAGAAAGCGAAGCGTTATTGACACCACAGATGCCACCGACATTGTCGGCGGACCCTTCCACGTCTCCAGCATTATAGCACTTCATAATGTTACCGTCCTCATTCGTTCCGCAGAGTCCGCCCACATTGTTCGCACCCTTCACGACACCTTCGTTGTAGCAATTGCTAAGCAAACCGGCGGACGAAAGAGAAGCGCAAAGGCTTCCCACATTATCAGAACCTTCAAAATAGGAATCTATGATAGCGATGTTTTTAACAATACCCTGGTTCTGATTGATGAAACCGATGTTTCCCTTCTCTGGTGATTTGCAATAAAGACCGCTGATGCTGTATCCTTTACCGTCTAACACCCCTTTAAACAGATTGATCGGAACCCATTCCCTTATATTTGTTGATATTGAACCATTCCCGACGGACTCCAGAAGCGTGTCATTTACGACGATGTTATCAGTTAAAACGGCTTTAATATTCGCATTAGAATCGTCTCTATTGATTAGAGCCATAAAGTAAAAGAGCTGACCGGTATTATTGATTTCGTAATAGCCATCTTCGTCTTCGTCAACTATTGGCTCATAAATGGTTGAGTCACATGCGCAGATTCCGTTTTCAAAGTGATGAGGCTCGAAAATGGCGGTGAAAATAGTGTCGGACAAGAGAACCACCTCCCGCACGGGATTAGTGTCTCCGTCGCTCCATTTTGCGAAATGGTAACCCTCTTTCGGTGTGGCTATAAGCGTATCGGTCGATCCGGCATGGAACGTTCCGTTACCGGTAACTTCTCCTTCGCCTTCCGTTTTCGTGGAGACTTTCACATCTATTAAAGAGAAAGAAGCGATACACAAAAGGGTATCATTATCCTTAAGCTTATCGTAAATGTCGGTAGGTTTACTTGTGTATATAGAATCCTTAGATGATCCAAAAGATCCCATTTTATCAGTGAATTTAAATAACCACTTATCAAATTTAGAATTTTTATTAGCATGTGCCTTTACCGTAAATTCTTGGGTAAAAGGAACTATTTGCTCGCCGCCTTCAACGGTTCCGTCACCATCTGCCACCACCATCACCACTATTTCTTGTGGGGAAAATTTAGCGGTTAAGCTGGCTGTGAATGACTCGTAACGAATAGGATCTGTCACTCCATCACTCCAACCTCTGAATTCGCTCCCGGAATTTGCGGTTGCCTCTATTTTAGCGGATTGACCAAATTCATGAGTTCCAGCACCTGTGACGGTACCATCTCCTTCCACTTCTACTTTGATGGTGAAAGAACCCGATAACTCACAGAAGGTAGGATACTTATCCGTGCCAACTTTTTGCCCCCAGCCTTTTCCGTTCCATTCACGGGTGGAGTAGTTATGAAGTTTCATCGCTAACATACCAGAAGAGAAAGCCTCTTCTTCAATTTGGATAGCATCTCCTTCTGCATCTTTGGATAATTCGGAGGAATAATAACAAGTGGAAAGACCATCACCGCTGTTGTCTCCGGTTATGTTACCGGAGTTGTTTTTTGATGAAATGACTATTCCTTTGTTATAACTATTCCACACATCACCCTTGCCTGCTAATCCTCCTGTAAAATCCTCTCCAGTTATGTTGCCTATATTAAAACAGTTTTGTATTTCGACGCATTCCCCGCAGATTCCTCCCGTAGAAACCGCTATTATATTATTCTTACCGACGCCGGTAATCGCTCCAATATTATAACAATAATAGGCTGATCCATGTCCGGAAACACCCCCGACCTGTGCTTTGCCGGAAACAGTTCCCGTATTATGACAGTTTGTTGCTTTGCCATATCCGGCAACACCTCCGACGTAATCATCCACGCCCGAAACAGTACCCGTATTTATGCAGTTTGTTACGTTGCCTTGTCCGGAAACACCTCCGACGTATTTTGCACCCGAAACAGTTCCTGCATTTTGGCAGTTTGCTGCGTCACCTTGCCCTATAACACCTCCTATTTGATCAGAAGTTCCGTATACCTTTCCTTCAAAACGGCAGGAGTCGGCATCGCCATATCCGCAAATTCCCCCAACTTGATTCTCTCCTTTTACTATCGCTTTGCTATAACAGTTAATCGCTTTGCCGTTTCCCCCGATTATGGAGCCAACGTTTGAATTGCCTTCGAAGTAAGAATCCAAAATGCCCAAATTGGTCACGACAAGATTACCACTTCCTCTATGAAGACCTATTCGATCCGTATTACTTTTAATATATAGACCACTGATGGTATGGCTATTCCCTTCTATTTTTTTAACATTAAGAGGGCTCCATTTTCTAAAAGAACTTTCCGATTTGCTGTTTAACTCGCCATCAGACGTTAACACATTGGAATTGACCACAATGTCATTGACTAAGATAATTGGATAATAAATTTTGCTTTGAGCAATCCAATAAAGATTTCCTGCGTTTTTTATGAGCGCATAATCGTAGTAGAAGTCCATCTCGTTTGGCTTTTTTCCTCCTTCAAATTCGACTTCCGGCATTTCGTATGCGCCACAATCGCAAAAACCATTGTCCCATGTGTGAATGTGTTCGTCACGCTCATAATTTAGATAGAGGCGTTGCCCACCTGCCCCGTAGTTTAAATTTGCGGGATCCTCTTCCTTTGAATAGAAATAACCGTTATATGAATATGCTTCCGCATTATTAGTCCTATTATTTTTGTCTTTCGACACTCCCAGTTCTGTTAAGGGTGCGTCGTTCCCATGTGTTGTATAATAAATAAAAACTTTGTCCTTGTTGGTTCCCATGTTTAGATCGCTAGCATATTTCTCCATGCTTCCTTCTAAATAAATACCTCTGGTGTTATAAACCACATACAGCCTTTTTATGGCCAAACTTTGGTCTGTGGTAGTTTTGTAACCAATATAAACATAATCTCCTCCCGCACCTTCATTGCAGTCTTTATCGATCACCGTGTAACCTTTATCCGTTAATGCTTTTTTGGCGGCGGATTCTGATGATGAATGTGTCGAAACAGTGATCTCGGAAATGTATGTTTTCTCCGCAGCCAATAGACTGAAAGAAAGCAAATTGAGTAGGAATAGTAAAAATGTATTTTTCATACCATTACATTATTAGAAATTATTTAAATATAATTCGAAACTAAATTGAGAGGCTCAAAAGCCTCTCTAATATTTATCTAAAACACTGATTACTAACTCAATAAACAAATATCATTTCATGTCTTTATAGGTACCCAACAATAAAGACATGAGCAGTTATCCGATAAATCTCACCGATAATCAGTGCCAAGTTATAGAAAAGTTTTTAGATGTGCAAGCGCAAAACGTACATTCAAATGCCCGTACATTCAAATGCCAAGTGCAAAATATCAAAAAGAATCAAAGGACACCCTAGAAGAAGAGAAATTCATTTTTTTTCTATAAAAAGGCGGTTCTGTTTACGCTAAATGGACTTAATAAAATCAGACCTATAGGTCAGAAATAATGCAACTTATTCCTATCCTGAAAGGTAGGACGTATTTATAGGAGACCACGTTGTCTCTTCCACAAAAAAAGCCGTACGTTTCCGCACGGCTTTATAATCATTGTTTCTTAAAATCATCAAATCAGCTCTACGCTGCGACGGATGAACGCGCTGAGCGCCTCACCCTTCAACAAATTATTGGAAAGGAGAGCCAAATCGACCAACTGACGCAACTCCTTGTTGTCGGACGCATACTTCACGTAAATGTCCTTCTTGTCGTCGCGCACCTTCTTAGTCTCGTCATCCAATTTCTTCACCTCCTCCTTCACTGGATCCGGCAAATCAGACTCTTTCTTGTCGCCCACCAGTTCGGCGCGTTTTTTAGAGAGCTCGTCCAACTTAGCCACCAACGGATTCACCTTCTCCCCGCAAGCGGATTCCTCGCCCTTCAAAATGCGGGAAATCAACGGATGGGCGGTGTTGACCACCAAATTATAGGAATCCGGCATCTCTCCGTAGAAATTCATGCCACCCTGCATAGCGGACATCTCCTTCATACGACGCATGAACTCGTTCTGCGTGATGCAAACAGGAAGGCTATCGGCGGACAAGCTTTCGAATGTGATGATGAAGCTTGTTTTATCATTGTTCGGAAGTTGTGAGTTGAACATATCGATAAGGGCGTTCTGCTGCTCGTTCGGCAACTCGACCTTCTTCATATCCTCCTTCATAATCAACTTGTCGATGACGTCGGCGTCCACACGGGTGTAGCGGGCTTTGCCCTCAGACTTCTGCTCCAAGCGGCTAATGAAATGAGGATCCAATTGTCCGTCCATCATCAAGACATCATAACCCTTGCTCTTAGCGGCCTCGATGAATGAGTGTTGCGCCTCCTTGTTTGTGGCGTACAAATAGACGAGGTTACCATCCTTATCCTTCTGGTTAGGCTCGATCAAAGTCTTGTACTCCTCGAAAGTGAAATATTTGCCATCCACATTCTTCAACAAAGCGAACGACTCGGCGCGCTCGGCGAACTTCTCGTCGGTCAGCATACCATAGACGATGAAGATCTTCAGGTCGTCCCACTTGCTCTCATACTCAGGACGCTGTTGCTTGAAGATGTCCAGCAAACGGTCTGCCACCTTCTTGGTGATATGGCTAGAGATCTTCTTCACGTTGCTATCGCTCTGCAAATAGCTTCTGGAGACGTTCAACGGAATGTCCGGAGAATCGATGACGCCATGGAGCAAGGTTAAGAAATCAGGCACGATACCCTCCACGGAATCCGTCACAAAGACCTGATTGCAATAGAGTTGGATCTTATTCTTCTGGACCTCGAAATTGTTCTTGATTTTAGGGAAATAAAGGATACCAGTAAGATTGAACGGGTAATCCACATTCAAATGGATGTTGAACAACGGATCGTCTGCTGTAGGATACAACTCCTTGTAGAACGTCTTATAATCCTCCTCCTTCAAGTCGGCAGGTTTGCGCGTCCATGCAGGGTTCGTATTGTTGATCACGTTCAACTCCTCCGTTTCAACCTGTTTACCATCCTTCCAATCCTTCTTTTTACCGAATGCGACAGGAATAGGAAGGAACTTGCAATATTTATTCAGTAATTCAGTGATTTTGTAATCCGTCAGGAAATCCTTGTTCTCGTCATCGATATGCAAGACGATATCCGTACCGCGGTCCGCCTTGTCCACATCCTCCAACGTATACTCAGGACTACCGTCGCAAGACCATTTCACTGCCTTGGCACCCTCTTTGAACGATTTCGTGATGATATCCACACGCTTGGAAACCATGAAAGAGGAATAGAAACCTAAGCCGAAATGACCGATAATCGCATTAGCGTCATTCTTATACTTCTCAAGGAACTCCTCAGCGCCGGAGAAGGCGATTTGGTTGATATATTTGTCGATTTCCTCCTCTGTCATACCGATACCACGGTCGGAGATGGTAAGCGTTCCGGCATCCTTGTCAGCCTTGACATTAACAGTCAAGTCGCCCAACTCACCCTTATACTCGCCCACAGAGGCGAAAGTCTTCAGTTTTTGCGTAGCGTCTACCGCATTCGAAACCAACTCACGAAGGAAAATCTCGTGATCACTGTAGAGAAATTTTTTGATGACGGGGAAGATGTTATCCGTCGTTACCCCAATATTTCCTTTCTGCATATCGTATATGTTTTTAGTTATATTAATTTCAACACATACGAATCATCAAGATTCGTGCCATCCGTCCATTTGTGACAAAATGGCAGAATTTTCAGAGCAAACCATGCGATTTGCGCACCAACCAACGATTCAGGGACAACAAAACCAAGCCAAGAACGACAGAGAAAGAGGCGATGGAGATAAAAATCACGCCCGCGCCCACTTGGGTCGTATAGGAAGCGAGGAATCCACCGAGGATATTGGCGAAGAAACTACTCAGTAACCAGACCCCCATCATCAGGGAAGCCAACTTCACAGGCGAGAGTTTGGAGACCATGGAGAGACCTATCGGAGAGAGGCAGAGCTCCCCCAACGTGTGGAAGAAATAGGCGAAAAGCATGAATAGGATGTTAGCCTTGACAGTCTCATCAGGTACATCCCCACCCCGCGCGCAAACCGCGCCGTACAACACAAGGAAACCGACACCTAACAAAATCATACCCATCGACATCTTCAAAGGGATGTTCGGTTCCTTACCGACGGAAGAGAGTCTCTTCCACAACAACGTCAACAGAGGCGCCAAAACCACAATCAGCAAAGGGTTCACAGACTGGAACCATTCGGTAGGCACCACAAAGGAACCGAGCGTGCGGTCGATATACTTCTCCGTGTAGAGCGTCATGGAACTACCCGCCTGTTCGAAACCGGCGAAGAAAAAGACACTGAATAAGACAAAGACGACAATCGCCAGCGTACGATCCTTCTCCTCCTTCGTCAAAGGAACGTTTTCCTGAGACGCGTCAGATTTGACGACAGAAGGAGCCATACCGATATCACCTAAATACTTACGACCCAATCGAGTGAAAATCAACATACCGATCAACATACCGATACCAGCCGTCAAGAAGCCATAGCGATAGCCGTAATGCAAAGCCATGTAGCCCGTTAAGAGAGGTGCGAAGAAAGCGCCCACATTGATACCCATGTAAAAAATGGTGAAGGCGGAATCCCGACGGTTATCGTCAGGGCGATAGAGTTTGCCCACGATGACCGATATGTTAGGCTTGAAGAAACCATTTCCGACAATAAGGAGGAATAATCCCAGATAGAGACAGGTGACATTAGATTCATAAGCGAGGCTAAACTGCCCCATCATCATCGTGAAGGCGCCAATGGCGATCGCCTTGCGCTGCCCCAAATAGTTGTCAGCCAACCAACCGCCGATAAGCGGAGTGAAATAGACAAAACCCGTAAAGAATCCATAAAGAAGAGAAGCATATTCTTCCGAAAAGCCCATACCTCCTTCGAGGAAAGACTTGGTCAAATAAAGCACCAACAGCGCCCTCATGCCATAATAACTGAAGCGTTCCCACATCTCGGTGGCGAACAGCAAATATAAACCTTTCGGATGTCCTTGTCCCATACTACTTCCTATTCATTTAGATGCGCAAATCTACAAACAAAAAATCATGTTATGGTGGTTTAACAATTAAAATCAAAGGATTTTCGGCATATTCGAATCATGTATTAGAAATTCCATACGATTCTGACTGCTTAGTGCATGAAAGTTCACATTCCAATAAATCATATAGATATACGCTTCCTTGAAAATAAAGTCCAGTCTCCAAATTATTCAAATCATGAAATGTTTTGGATGTATAAACGATGTCCAATGCCTCTTTCATCGTAACGTTTTTTTCTTCCATCAACCGAGTGGTTAAATCTCGCGTAAGGCATTCTATCATATAAGTTTCTTTGCTCATATTCGAATTAGTGTTGAAACCGCACGTTCTGTGGCAAATAAATATTGCATTGTCACTGTATGGTATTTGATTTCTTCCATAAACTGTTCAATGGAAATAACGCCATCTTGAATTCTACGGATTTGGAATCCAATTGTATCATCAGCAATCGGACCTATGACAATGTCATAAAGATGAGTATTGGTTCTTTCTTTGTTCTGTCTATTTGACAAGATGAAATTAGCCCATTCTAAAGAATACCCATCAAACCGCAATATTCGCAACTCTCTATTTGGACATTCATTCCATTCGTATTCATACACATTAACATCACCACTGTCCTGCTGTATAAACTTTCTTTCCGACTGACGTCGAGCGACATTTCTATCTGATGTAAGGTAAAACCCCACACCAAAATCTTTTCCCAAACGACTTTTGCTCAAATCGATTTCAGAAATATCTTCATTTGTTCCGTGATAAAGAATCATTGCAATTCTCCTCCCATTCTATGGCAATAGGCAGTCAAATCGTCCACACTATTTTCAAAAGAGAATGTGTGTTCGACATCATAGAATTGATCAATAAAATCGATGCCCTTGTATTTCTTTAGATACAAATAAGCTTGTTGAGTCGACAAGTTATGAGCTTGCGCAAACTCCGCTATCAATGCTATGATATAATCTATCTTGTCGATTATATTCTTGTTCATAATAGATTAGCTTTTACCGTAGTTTCAACAAAAATAAGAATAGTAAAATAAACTCACAAAAAAATATTCAAAATAGAGACATACGAAATAACAGGAACACAAAAACATGTTTCTATAGAAATCAGTTGGAATTTTGCATATAAGATTCCTAAAAGAATGTTTTCCCACACAAAAAAGGCGGTCCACCCGAAAGCGGACCGCCTAGATTATCAAGCAACGTTAACGTTTATTTCTGTGCGTTATTATTAGCGGAAGGACCACCAATCGAAGCCCTCATGTTCGTGTCAGCCTCGATATTCTTCATACGATAGTAATCCATGATACCCAAGTTACCATTTCTGAACGCCTCAGCCATAGCCCTAGGGACGTCAGCCTCAGCCTCAATAACAAGCGCGCGAGCCTCTTGAGCCTTCGCCTTCATCTCCTGCTCTTGAGCGATCGCCATCGCGCGGCGCTCCTCAGCTTTAGCCTGAGCGATGTTCTTATCAGCCTGAGCCTGATCCATCTGCAATTGCGCACCGATGTTCTTACCTACGTCGATATCAGCGATATCGATGGAAAGAATCTCGAAAGCGGTACCTGCGTCCAATCCCTTGCTGAGCACAACCTTAGAAATAGAGTCAGGGTTCTCCAACACCATCTTGTGAGTCTCACTGGAACCGATGGAAGAGACGATACCCTCGCCGACACGGGCAAGAACGGTCTCCTCACCCGCACCACCGACCAAACGTTCGATGTTAGCGCGGACAGTCACACGAGCCTTAGCGATCAACTGGATACCATCCTTAGCCACCGCCGTAACAGGAGGCGTATCGATCACCTTAGGGTTAACTGACATTTGGACAGCCTCAAACACGTCACGACCCGCCAAGTCGATAGCCGTAGCCTGCTTGAAATCAATGGCGATGTTAGCCTTAGAAGCGGACACCAAAGCGTGAACCACGCGTACGATGTTACCACCAGCCAAATAGTGAGCCTCCAAATCATCCCTCGTGATGGTCTTCAAGCCAGCCTTGTGGGCCTCGATCATACATTCGACGATAACACGAGGAGGCACATTTCTCAGCCTCATCAAAAACAACTGGATCAATGAGATCGAAACGCCGGAAACCTTAGCATTAATCCACAATAACACCGGCACAAAGTGGAAAAAGATACATAGCAGTATGAATACCACCACGATCGCTACAATAATAAATACTCCACCCATAATAAAAAATTTATTTAGTAAATAAAACAATAATTATTCGCCATAACTGAAATAGAAAACGACGCAGTAAGCGATACAAGCCAACATAATTATCCTCGCCATGAGCGAAACGTTCTTGTAATCCTTACGGGACTCAGCCTTCGTCAAAAGGAACGCCACCCCTATGGACGGAGACAAAATGGCGCAGACATAATAATAGAGCGACACCTTAGGGTCGAACGGCAACATACGGAATATGACATGAGCGATGGCCGCATTGAAGAAAAGGATGGCGGCGAACATAATAGCCCGCGCCGGACCATGACCCAACACGATAGGGAAAGAGTGGCACTCCAACTCACGGTCACCCTTCTCCTCCTCGAAATCATCAGCCACCTCCGCAACGAACGTCCACATGAAAACGCAAAAAGCGAAACACAAGATAATTTTCCACAGATAATGGCTGAAATCAACGATTTCAGGGTCAGACCCATAGGCGACAGTCAAAAAGAAATTGAAGAAAACAGCCACAAAAATCGGGACCAACGCATACAACACGGAAGCGAAAAGATTTCCCAACACCAACATCCGCTTATACGAAGAAGAATAAAACCATAAGATGCCGGCGACAATAGCGAACAGCATCATATAAGTACAAGCATAGCGGAAAGGCACCTCCAAATCCACCCATGCATAGATTCCTATCGCCAAACCAGACAAGGAGCCAAGCACAGAACAGACGACGAATGTCCGCATCGCGACCATCTTAGGGATGGACCGACCCACCAAGTGGTTCAAAGGATGGTTGATCTCGTCTATCTTCACGTCGAAATAATCATTGATGGCATACCCCCCAGCCGCGACCAACACGGAAGCCACGGTCAAAAGGACAAACAGCGAACTAGGGAATACGCGGCAAGCCGCCAACCCAGCCACATTCACGACAGGCGTGACCACTCCAAAATAAATCGCCACCTGCGCCAGAGCAATGCAGACCAAATAAGGCCAACGAATTAACTTAAGAAAATCTATCATATCTACTATTAACTACCAATATTCACCAACCGAACGCCACATTGTCGGACATCCAATCACCATTCGCCTTCATCACCTGCTCGATCACGTCGCGCGCGCACCCCTCGCCACCTCTTTTGGGAGAAATATAACACGCTATTCCTCGTATTTCGGGAGCCGCGTCGGCAGGACAACAAGGGAATCCGCACTTCTTCAAGACAGGGAAATCAGGAATGTCATCACCCATATAAAGCACTTCGTCAGGCGTCAACCCATGTTTTTTCACGAAATCATCGAAATCGTTCATCTTGACGGCGGAGCCCATATAAACATCCTGTATGCCCAAGCCTTCGAAACGTTTCCTAACCGCCTCTGTCTTCCCGCCAGTGATGATCGCCAAATGGTAACCCTTCTTCACCGCGAGCTGCATGGCATAGCCATCCTTGATGTTCACCATACGCATCGGTTCCCCGCTAATGTGCAACGGAACGCAATCTGAAGAAAGGACACCATCCACATCGAAAGCCAATGCCTTCACTTTTTTTAAATCTGCCTTAAAATCCATAATATAGGACTACGAATTACCAGAATTTTTCAGAGCCATCTCATGAATGGACTGGCTCACCAACTCATATATTTTTTGTTGAAGAGGGTTATCGATACGATTCTTTTGCGCCTCCAAGACATTTAGGTCATAACGAACGGCTGGACCCGTCTGAGCGTCGACCGGCGACAAGGAATGGATTTTCCTCGAGGTCTCGTCTATCAACGGCAACAGCACCTCGAAAGGCAAGCCCAGTTTGGACAACTGTTCATTGGCGATGGAATACATATGGTTGCTGAAATTCGAAGCGAAGACAGCCGCCAAATGCAATTGTTTCCTACCCTCCGTATCCAATGGCATGACTCTTTTGGAGATATGGTTCGCCATATCCGTCAATTTCCCCATCATTTCAGGAGTCGAAGCCTCAACAAAAATCGGTATTTCAGAGAAATCAACAGGTTTGGCCTTGGAAAAAGACTGCATCGGATAGAGGACCCCACCTTCGTCCGTAAACTCCTCCAAAAGGGAGAGTGGCATACTACCTGCCGTATGGATAATGTTTTTTCCCTTCAAAGGGGTCTTTCTCAGCACGTCACGCAAGACGGAGTCCTTCAGTGCGCAGATATACAAATCCGCGGACAAAGTCAGCTTGGAAAGATCCGTCGTAAACGGAGCGCCCCCGACTAAATCAGACAAAGCGGTCGCCGACTCAACAGTTCGACTGAACAACTGGAGAATAGGATATCCAGCGTGATACAAAGCCTGCACAAGATGGGTGCCTAGATTTCCGCATCCGAGGACACAGACAGAAGGCAAATTACTATTACAAATCGAATGATCCACCTTTATCATAATCTTCCTTATCTTCCTTATCTTCCTTCCTTGCAACTTCCTTGCTCTTCTTGAAATTCAATTTCCCGCTAATCAACAAAACACCCAACACGACAAGCGCCAACGGCCAAAGATATTTGAAATAGCAGTCCAGATAGAAATAAATCTTATCGAACCACGCAATCACAGACAAGGCCAAGCACACATATGCGATTTTATTCTGTTTGGCGACAAAGAAAGCCACCGCCGCATAGAGCGGATACATTCTTATACTAAACAAGATATTGTCGGTATCCAGCAAACCAAGGGCACGCAAAAAGAAGAGTATACCGAACAAAACGAGTATACCACCCAAAATCGCCTGTCTGTTAGGAGTTTCCATCTCTAGAAATTATTATGATATATACGTTCTTTCTTTAGTCTAGCCTCATCGAATGGAGATTTCTCCTCTCCCTTGTAACCCACACCAATGATACACTCGACACTCATATTCTCCGGTGCGCCGATCAGTTCCTTCACGTAAGCGTCGGTGGTCAACGTACCGGACTCCGTCTTCATTCTGTTGCGCACCTGCACCCAGCATGACCCCAAGCCTAAATCCTCAGCTTGCAGCTGCATGTAAGCGGCAGCGATAGAGGCATCCTCCGTCCAAACATTGCTTAATGTGGTATCTGCGAGGACAACAATAGCGGCTGGGGCATCCTTCAGGAATTTCGAGCCCATCTCCCTACAATCGGAAAGTTTCTCCAACGTCTCCTTATTGTCCACAATGACGAAATGCCAAGGTTGGCAACGCTTTGAGGAAGGTGCCATCAAAGCGGCGGAAACGATAGCCTCCAACTTCTCCATTTCAACCTCTTTCTCCTCATATTTACGGATACTTCTCCGTTTTTTCACTAAATCGATAAAAGCCATATCTATTATTCTTGTTTTAATGAGCAAACTTAATAAAAATTCGGGAAATAGGTAGTTAATAATTCCAAAAACGCCAATCAATTTTTCAATATGCCAGCGACCATACGTCCACAAGAAAAGCCATCGCGCCTTGCCGAATAAAAACGTTGATCGGAGAACGTACACCCCGCATGGCTCCAGATATGGTCTGAAGGCAAACCCAAAGAAAGTAGTTGGGAACGGACAGCCTCACGTAAATTGATATGCGGTTTAGGATAACCGTCACGAAGGACGATACGAGAGATTTCATCTGATGGGAATGCCATACGGAAACGGTCGACGACCTCCTCTCCCACCTCGAAACAAGGAGCTGAAATCGACGGCCATATTTCTGCATAAAAAGAGGCTGACGTACCACGGGATATATCTTCCATCCTCTTCACCGTTTCACGCAACACACAAGCGACGATACCCTTCCAGCCCGCATGCGCGGCGGCGATAACGCCACTTGATGCGTCATAGAGCAGGACAGGTACGCAATCGGCCACCGTCACACAAAGGCAAACGTCTCTGCAATCGGTGACCAATGCGTCACATTTCAAAAGCTCGTCACGCTCTGGCAAAGGAGTCGAAAGAAGATCCTGATCTACCACCTTCACAAGGTTACCATGCACCTCGTTCGGGACCACGATGTTCTCCGAAGGAAGACGCAAGGCCTGCGCCAATAACATGCGGTTACGTTCCACACATTTCCTATCATCACCCGAGAAAAACCCCAGATTGAAAGAAGCGTAATTTCCTTGACTCACACCACCCTCCTTGTCCGTAAAGAAAGTGGTCACATCACCCTGTCTCCTATAATCCGCTATCATCCGTACAATTCAAGCTATCCTCAGAAATTGAGGCTTTTGTCCAAGACACTCCATTCCTTCATCGAGACATTCTTGCTACCGAACAATACACGCACCCTCAAATCACCGATTTCATCCACATTCTTGTTCAGATAATTACGGATTGTAGTACACATCGTAGCATAGTTGGCAGGTTGTCCGCCTAAGCCATCGGTAATCTGCGATCTTTCAGGGCCATAGAAACAATCGGTAATGGTGCAATCACCAGTCGACCAACCACAAATGGCACCCACGTCAACCTTCTTGACAGGAATTACAGGACCTGTGGATATACAGTTGAGGATTTCAGCATGGTTATCACCGATCAATCTTCCGCAAATACCACCGACACTGCTGAGGCCACCCTCCACTTCACCGTCATTCATGCAATTATAAATTAATGAATAGTTTTGAGCGCAGATACCGCCAATTCCCTGATCAGGGAAACCGCTTCTCACCTTACCATAGTTCTTGCAGTTGATAACCAAGTTTTGGTTCACGCAAGCGACGCCACCGGCAACAGCGTTGTTCACGCCAACAACTTCGCCAGAGTTGTCGCACTCGGTGATAAGTCCCATCTTGTTATGTGCGCAGATACCACCGGCGAATTCCTTTCCGTGGACGGACGCTTGGTTATAGCACTTCTTAATCAGGCCATAATTGTATGCGCAGATAGCAGCCACATCACTCTCGCCGGTCACATCACCGGACAACGCGGTGCAAGCGAACAATTCGCCCTGTGAATAGGCGCAGAGACCCGCGACGCCTTGTCCCGCATTTATGTCCATATAGACAAGCGTAACATTCTCTATCACACCGGAAGGGCCAAGCAAGCCGACAAAAGCGGCAGCATCATTATTCTCGCCGGTAAGTTGCAAACCAACAATCTTATGTCCGTTACCATTAAACACTCCATTGTAAGCGAAAGAGCTCTTCTCGTTAACATTAAATGACGCCTGGTCCACGATACGCGCGATAGGAGTCCACTCCCTTCTCGAAATATCGATATCGTTCATCAAACGAGCATTGAGCCCAACCTCACCCTTGTTCACTCTTTCAGCGAAAGAGAACAACTCGTCGGCATTCGTTATCTTACAATGATAAAACACATCTTGAGGCACTTCACTATTTCTCTTACCCATTTCCTCTTCCAATACACCCTCATCTTTGGAACAAGAGGAAACTGCGGCTATCAATCCTAACAACAATACGGGTAATATAAATCTATTCGTTTTCATGACCATTCTCCTTTCATAAACTTTAGGAACATTTACAATGGAAACTTCATCCGAAGCCCACATCTCACACATTCAACATTTACACATTACTTCGTCAAATACATCGTCAAAAAAACATCCTCCAAACGACCACCTCAAATATTCATCCGCTCATCGTTTTGTGATCGTTTATACTAATATAGAATAATTTTTCGACAAATGCAACTTCCCGTCACTTTTTTTTCGAGAAAAAAGAAGAAAAGGAATCGTCGACATCAAAAACATTGATTCATTCGAAAACTTACAAAATAATCCGTAAAAGGGTATGGGTGAAATCCCAATGTCCCTATAGTATCACTATCCAATCACATTTCACTATCCTATTTTTTAAACATCCAAATATAAAAGTTCCGTAACATATTTTTATATAATGACGATTTTTCATCGACGCTAGCCAAATCCGGGCAAAGAACCATATGCTCGCGGAGAATATCGTCAACCTTGTCGGGAATGCCATCCATATTCCTCACCCGGAAAAAAATCGTTGACGGATCTATCAACGCCATCGGCACAGCGGAATACATTTTTTCCCAATAACATGCGACACACATCATCTTTTCCACAGGAAGGTCGAGATTGCCCGTGCAAGGCAACCAACCGAATATCTTCCAAGCCTCTCCCGTCGGTATCAGAGCAATCAGTAAAGGACGGGTATTGCCAGTACTTGGATCGATTAACAAATCATAGACATTGGGCATGTCAAAATCGTCCAAATCGGAAGAGAAATCCATATCAATATTGGTTTCCCCAGGCATTTGCCATCTATGAAGGAAGTATTCCTTACCCTTAGAATACCATTGATCATCATTTTCCAATAAAGACTTACGTACGGAACACATTTTCTTCGCCAACTCATCTAAATCTATTTTATCTTTCAAAGAGGAGTAGTCCGAAATGAAATTGCAGCACATAGAATCAAACAATCGGGAATCCAGTCCCACCAATATAGGAGTAATACCAACATAGGAGCCTCTCTCGCATAGGTCGTTATAGCAATCAATAATATCCGACACATTGGCGCATGGCTGGATATAATGACATTTGCAATCCAAAAGGCGGGCGAACTTCACTTTCAGGTCATTCTCATCACCATTCACAACATCCACTAGCAAGGGATTAAAATCCGGATTATAGCAAGTCGAAAATTCCGTCTCCACATGAAGTGGCTTAGCAAAGAATATATTATCAATACGGTCTTCGAACACAAATTCTCGTTTGGGATGGTCTTCTAAATCAAAAGGGATACGATCATCTTCAGGTGTTCCATCCACCTCCCTATCGTCATGCGGACACTGATATCGATCCTCCGTTTTACCTTTTTGTTGAAGATCCATTGAAGTGTGCGGGTGCTGGGCGTCCGACGCACACCCATCTCGTCTCATCACGTTCCGTGACGATTCACGCGCTTTTCCTCCCAGCCTCATCAATAAGGAAGCGACTAAGAAAATAAATAAGCCCAACAACCACATATCCAAATAAGATAAAAAGGACAGGAGCGACCAGTCCGAAACCTTTCACACAAAAACATGAACAACACCCACAAACAAGACACCTAACTCAAGTTTCCTATAGCGCAATAGATAGGAAAACCAAGGAAGGTAAAGCCATTGCGCCCGCCCTTCTAGCAGACGTCATCCAATCACGGTAAGAACCGACAGGATTATTTCCCGTCGTCGTCCCAATCAACCTCAATATCATCCTCATCGACTTCGATCACGTCATCCTCGTCGTCATCCACATCCATTGGTCGGTGTGTCATCGTCATGTGGCGGTCCACATCCTTGCTTAACTCGTTCCAGATGAGGTCTTTGAGTTCCATCAAACCGAAACCGGTCACAGAGGAGAAGAACACATTAGGCACATCCGTTGGCAATTGTTTGCGGATATCCTCCATCAGCTCGTCATCCAGCATGTCACACTTGGAGATACCCAAGATGCGCTGTTTCTCCAGCAATTCCGGATTATACTGTTCCAGTTCGTTCAACAATATTTCATATTCTTTGATGACATCCTCCGTATCGCCAGGGATGAGAAACAGAAGGATAGCGTTTCGCTCGATATGGCGAAGGAAACGCAAGCCTATACCCTTCCCTTCCGAAGCGCCCTCGATGATACCGGGGATATCAGCCATCGCAAAAGACTTCTGGTCACGGTAAGCCACGATACCCAAATTAGGCTCCAACGTCGTAAAAGGATAGTTAGCGATTTTAGGCCTTGCCGAAGAGACAGCCGAAAGGAGGGTCGATTTCCCCGCATTCGGGAATCCCACCAAACCGACGTCAGCCAAGACCTTCAACTCAAGGATGACATTCTTCTCGATAGCAGGTTCGCCCGGTTGCGCATAACGAGGCGTCTGGTTCGTGGCGGATTTGAAATGCCAGTTGCCCAAGCCTCCGCGCCCCCCCTTGAGGAGGATGACCTGCTGCCCGTCCGAAGTGATATCACAAAGGAATTGTCCATTATCCGCATCATAAGCCACCGTACCGCAAGGCACGTCTATGATAACATCGGCGCCATCCGAACCGAAGCTACGGCTTTGTCCACCATTCTCACCATTACCAGCCATGACATGACGTTCATACTTCAAGTGGATCAAGGTCCAATAATCCTTATTTCCCCTCAAGATGACATGACCGCCACGGCCACCATCACCCCCATCAGGACCGCCCTTAGGAATATACTTCTCACGGCGCAGATGAGCAGAGCCGGCGCCACCCTTACCCGAGCGGCAATATATCTTCACATAATCGACAAAGTTCGTTTCAGCCATAGCAATCAAATATTCGTGTTACAACCAATTTTTCTTTTTAAACCAGACCACCACCGCGACAGACACGGCCACCATGGACACCAAAGCTAAAGGATAGCCCCAAACATGGTGTAATTCCGGCATAAAGTCGAAATTCATGCCATATATACTTGCGATCAGTGTAGGCGGAGTAAAAATGACGGATACCAAGGTAAATATCTTGATGATCTTATTCTGTTCGATGTTAACGAGACCGAGGAAGGTATCCTGCAAGTAATCCAGACGGTCGAAACCGAACTTAATGTGTTCGACAAGGGAATTGATATCCTTGATCACCATATTCAGGCGAGGCTTCAAATCCTCTGGCACCAAATCACTACGGAGGATACTGGAGACGACACGATGTTTATCCACCACATTCTCCCTCAAGTGCATGACACGCTCCTGCATGTTCTTGATCTCCAACAACACGTTCTCGTCGACATCCTCAGCGACGGTCAACGTCTGGGATAGTTTAGTGATCGCGGTAGTGGCGTCCTCGATCATATCCGCGTCGTATTCGACACGAGTCTCCAGCAAGGCCACAAAAATATGGAAGCCCGTAGGGTAATTCCTCGGGTTAGCGAAAAGTTTCTTCACCGTATCATTGAACGACTTCAAGTAATCGTTTTCACGGACAGAAACCAATATACCGTTCTTCAAGATAAAGGAGACGGTCTCCTTCTCATAGGAATCAAGCAGGAAGCTGGCATTGGCGACCAACGTGTCGTCCGTCTCGATGAAACGGGAAGACATCTCGATCTCCTCCATCTCCTCCTCCTCTTGGATATAAATTTTCAGGAACTGCTCCAACTGGGACTCCGTATCCGGGGCCACATGGTTCAAGTCGATCCACACGAAATTAGCCAAAGGAATCTCCTTCAGGATGGCTATGTCCCTCGACATCTTCAGACGTCCATTTTCAAAATAGAACAATCTGACTTGCTGTATATTATTATTAGCCTCCATTTGTTAGGAATTTGTGTCAGCCGGATCATCCGGCATCGTTTTTTCGACAAGATTCGTCAATTCGACGAAATCAGACACACTCAATTGTTCCGGGCGTTTAGTGAAAACGCCGTCGGACAAAACCGGATTATCCTTTCCGAGAATGGGTTGGAGGGAATTGCGCAACATTTTCCTGCGCTGGTTAAACGAGGTCTTGACGACGCGGACGAACAGCTTCTCGTCGCATCCCAGACTACTCACTCCGTTTCTCTTCATACGGATCACCGCGGACTTCACCTTCGGTGGAGGGTCGAAGACATGTTCATGCACCGTGAAGAGGTATTCGATATCGTAGAAGGCCTGTAGCAGGACGCTAAGAATACCATATGCCTTGCAGCCCGGCTTGGAAGCCATACGTTCAGCCACCTCCTTTTGAATCATGCCCGAACAGACGGGGATGCGGTCACGGTAATCCAAGACCTTAAAGAAAATTTGGCTGGAAATATTATACGGGTAATTACCGATGACGAAGAAATCGCCTTCGGGGTATAATTTGTTCAAATCCAACTTTAGGAAATCCTCCGCCAAGATTCTGCCATGCAATGCGGGGAAATTTTCGTTCAGGTAGTCGACGGATTCCTTATCCAGTTCCACAACTTTGAGGTCAACAAGCTCGTTTTGCAGCAAATATTGGGTCAGCACTCCCATTCCTGGACCCACCTCCAATACCTGCGTAGGTGATTTAACATCTAAACTTTCAGCAATTGCCCGAGCAATGTTTTGATCCTTCAAAAAGTGTTGCCCGAGAGATTTCTTGGGCGTAACTGTCATAATCCATTTCTTTAAACGTTATTCAATTAGTGCCGCAAAAATACAATTTTTCGGTTGTTTTCACAATAGGGATGATAAATATTTGTAAATTTGCGAAACATTCAGTCCAAAATGAAAAAAGAAACATTAAAAACCATTCTTAAAGTCATTTTCTCCCTAGGATTGGGAGTCTTTATTTTTTGGTACGTATATAAAGACGAGAACATCGACGAGTTGATGGAGAACCTCAAAGGCGTCAGGATGTTTTGGATCATTCTTCCCCTATTCATCGCACTTCTGAGCCACTTCCTTAGGGCAGTGCGTTGGAAAATGCTCATCGACCCGCTCGGAAAGAAAGTGAACGTCTGGAACACATTCGGAGCCGTGATGGCGGGCTATTGCATCAACTACGCCATCCCCCGCGCCGGCGAAATAGCCAGATGCGGACTGATGAAAAAATACGAAAACGTCCCTTTCACCGAATTGCTAGGCACACTCATCGTTGACAGAAGCGTGGATATCATCGTGGAGTTCCTCGTCATCGTTTTGGCCGTGGTGCTCCAATATTCGGAGATCATGCAATTCGCCGAAACTTCCGGGCTCAAGAACAACGTCATCAACCTTGTGTCAAACCCAATCGCTTGGATTGCGCTCGTATCCCTCATCGCCCTGCCTATCATTTTCTGGGGGAAGATTAAGACTTCGAAAATCTATGCGAAGGTGAAAGGACTGCTAACCAACGTCGTGAACGGGTTAAAATCAGTATTGAAGCTGGAGCACAAAGGACTCTTCATCCTCTACTCCATCCTCATCTTCGTCTGCTACTACTTCATGTTCTACCTCTGCTTCTTTGCGTTCGATTTCACGGAGAACCTAAGCATGCTTTGCGGATTGTCCGCTTTCATCATGGGTAGTCTAGGCATCATCGCACCAGTTCAAGGTGGACTCGGAGCTTGGCATTTCATGGTGATCGGGACACTCGTCGTCTACGACGTGGCGGAAGACCAAGCCGGATCTTTCGCCCTTTTGGTCCATGGCTCGCAAACCATCATGTTAATTGTGGTCGGCACGATCGCATTAGCCGCCTTGGCATTCTTTAACAAGAAAAAAGAGAACGCATGACAAACAAGGAAATCGAAACCCTATACCGGGAATTCTGCTCCCACGTGACGGCCAAAAGGCTGAAACCCGCCTTCGACATCCTACACCAATTATTGGACGTCAGACAAACAGGCGAATTCATCGACCAATGCAGGACGTTTGAGACGACCTATCAATACATGCTCCAATACGCACTCTCCGGCGCAAAGGATAAGGAGCAAGGCAAAATTTACGACCAATTAAGGACGGACATGCTGGAATTGGGCGACCTCGTACGCGAGAACATATTCACCCAGAATGCGGACACCTACCTATATAACCTTAAAAAAGAGTTAAGTTCCGCTGTATTCCCGCAATCGGATGAGGTTAAGGGAATGTTCTCCGGAAAAGAAATGGTTCGTCTCGCCAAAGACATCGAGGCGAACAGGAGCGAATTACGAACAAGGGAAACGTTCGCCAACCGACTGTTCAACCTCATTTGGCTAAACGACAAACTATCGGAGTCCACCGCCCAAGAGATCACAGACATTTGCACGGACGAAGATATTCACTGGGGGGAACAATGCCTGATCATCTCCGCCTTGACCATCAGCCTTTTCCGGGTCTTCGACGAAAGGAAATTTCTGATTCTCATAGACACCTACGAGTTGAACCCATCCGAAGAAGTTAGGCAAAGGGCCATAACCGGGTTCGTCATCTGCGCTTACCTGCACAATACCAGGTTGCCGCTTTACGCCAACTTATTCAACCGTTCACTCATATGGACAAAAAGCCAAGGCGTCAGCGAAAATATCCAGACCATACTTCTCCAGATCATCAGGAGCAAGGAAACGGAGAAACTCACTAAAAAGATAAAGGAAGTGATACTCCCAGAAATGGAGAAAATCACACCGCTCGTCAAGGAGAAACTGAAACTGGACGATTTGATGAAATCAGGGAAACCGACACAAGACGTCAACCCGGAATGGCAAGAGATGATGGATAAGCACGGAATCACCGACAAAATCCAGGAATTCTCCGAAATGCAGCTAGAGGGCTCCGACGTCTTCCTCGGCACGTTCAAGGAGATGAAGACCTTCAGTTTCTTCGATGAAACCGCCAATTGGCTCCGTCCATTCGACGCGAACTCGGAAATTCCCACCTTCTTTGTCGGCGGGATGGTCGATTCGCTCTTCCATAGCGCTTTGGACAGTCCTATTTTCTGTAACTCGGACAAATACTCCATGGTAATCGGTCTATCCCATATTCCCGATTACCAAAAGGAAATGATGACCAAATCCTTTAAGGAGGAGGCTGAGCATCTTAAAGACCTCAAAAAGGACCAGAACGAACCGACGGGTACAATCAAAAAGGAAAACATCAGCAACCAATATCTTCATGACCTCTATAGGTTCCTTAAATTGGGACGACATAAGAACGACTTCATCGATATTTTCAAGATGAAACTACTTCTTCACAAATCCTACTACATGCAGGAGATACCAGGGAAAGAGAGCATTCTACGGACTATGGGCGAGCTATACTTCAAAAAAGAGTTCCACGAAGAGGCGAAGATGTTATTCGATTTATTGCTCACCAATCAACCAAACAACACGGAATTACTGCAAAAATGTGGCTATTGCCTACAAAAGCAAGGGGACTACGAAGAGGCGTTAGTATACTACGAAAAATCAGACACCATCAAGACCGGCAATCTCTGGACCATCAAAAGGATGGCCATCTGCCACAGGAACCTCCAACACACGGAAGAAGCGTTGCGTTACTTCAGGGAGGCGGAAACACAAGATCCGGACAACCTTAGCACCCAACTGAACATCGGGCATTGTCTTCTGGAGATGGGGAAATACGAAGAGGCGCTCAATACATTCTTCAAAGTGGAATACCTTTCCCAAAGCGACGAAAAAGTATGGAGACCCATCGCATGGTGCGCCCTTTCCATCGGGAAATTGGCGCAAGCGGAGAAATACGCATCCAAAATTCCAGAGGGGAAAAGAGACCAGCACGATTGGATGAACCTAGGCCACATCGAACTCTGCTTAGGGAATGTGAGCGATGCGGTACATTGCTATTCGAAATGCATAAAGAAAATGGACGGCGACAGGAATAGGTTCTCCGAAATGATGGAAGAAGACCTCTCCTTGCTACAGAAAAACCACGTGGACGAAAATATGCTTGCCCTCATCACGGACCAAGCACACTATGCAGCGTCACAGCCCTTGTAAAAAGGACCATTCCATGGGAGAAAAAAGGCTATCTCACGCCTCCTTCTTACGATAGATGAGCGTAGAGCTATTTTCAGGCACGAACACCTTACGGGCATAATCACGGATCTCAGTCGACGTCACCCTACGGTAATTGTCGACATCCCTATACATCAAGTCCGCATCGCCCAACAACTCATAATAGGCAAGGTTATTCGCCCTCTTCAACAACGTCATATTGTCCATCAATTGGGCGGATTCATACTTGTTCTTCAACTTCTCCAATTCGGCATCAGGCACCAATTCATCGCACAAAAGCTTCAACTCGGCATCCAACGCCTGCTCAGCCTGTTCAAACGACACTCCATCCGCCAGCAAACCGACCACATAGAAAAGACCCGTTTCAATATCGCCGGAGATATAAGCGTTCGCTTCGGTGAAAAGGGCGTTCTCCTTCACCAACTTCCGATAAAGCCTAGAAGAATTTCCATTAGACAAAACATCAGAAATCATATCGGACGTATAGTAATCCGACTCGAGCCTACCACAGATGTGGAAAACCTTATAAATCATGTTAGCGGGGACATTACGCTCAACCTCCAATCGACGCGCTTCCGTCTGCACAGGTTCCGCAGGAATATTCCTAACAGAGATGTCACGGCGAGGAATATCACCATACCACTTTCCCACCAAACTTTTAGTCTCCTCGAAAGAGATGTTCCCCACGACAGAGAGGATTGCGTTATTAGGCGCATAATGAGAGAAAAAGAACGATTTCACCTCATCCAAAGTAGCATTTTCGATATGCGACAACTCCTTGCCGATCGTAGGCCAAGAGTAAGGATGTTTTTTGAAGGCCATGCTCCTCACCAAGTGGGAGACATCTCCATAAGGTTGGTTCAAATTACGTTGTTTAAACTCCTCACAGACCACATTCCGCTGCACGTCCAAACTCTTCTGGTTAAAGTTTAGGCTCAACATACGGTCCGATTCCAACCAAAAGCCCACCTCCACATTACAGGCGGGAACCATCACATAATAGTTCGTGAAATCATTGCAAGTCCAAGCGTTATCTTCCCCACCCGCATTTTGGATCGGGTCGTCGAAAGAGGGAATATTGACGGATCCACCGAACATTAAATGCTCAAAAAGATGGGCGAAACCCGTATGGTCAGGATGCTCATCCTTCGATCCGACATCGTATAAAGTATTAATGATCACCATGGGTGAAGTGACATCCATCTGATGCACCACCTTCAATCCATTATCGAGAACAAATTTATTGATTGACATCTTATAAAACTCTATTTTTTACGCACATACATTTGGCCCATCTCGTATTTACGGATGACGACAGTTTCATTTTTCTCGATGAAACCGTTCTCGGCGACAGCGTCGAACACCTCACCTTCCACGTTCACCTTACCCGCCGGACGCAAATCAGTCTCAGCGACAGCCGTCTTTCCGGCATATGAATTCAAGGAGACATTGTTGCTCACATAACCATCCTCCAAATCCTGCGATTTGGTCAAAGCCAAATTCTTAAATATGCCATCCGTTCCTATTTTCGAAGTGAGGTACGCCACCAAAGCGAAAGAACCGACCATCGAAAACAAAACAGTAGCGAGCGCCGTGACGCAAGCGCTATAGGTGACCCCGCCGAAATCGAAGGCATCATTAGGCAAAAGGCTTAACGTCAAGCCGGCGATAATGAAGACAATACCCAAGATACCGGCGACACCAAAGCCCGGAATCACAAAAATCTCAAGTAGCAACAAGACAATGCCGGCAACAAAGAGGATCGCCTCCCAGACATCCAACAAACCATCCAAAAACAAAGGAGCGAAATAGAGCAGAGCGGCGACGATCGAAGCCAACAAAGCGAATCCGATACCCGGTGTCTGCATTTCGAAATAGATACCTCCGATGATAATCATAATCAGTATACCCTGCAAGACAGGGCTCATCAAGGTTCCCAACAACTTGTCGAATGGTGTAGCCTTATAGCTAGTCAATTCATAATCATCCGCATGAAGAGCCTCAACAATGACCTGAGGCACGGAACTGTAGATTCCCTCGCAATAGCCATTGATCCTCGCGTCGTTAGCCGTAAACGTCAATATACGGGTAGAATCGACTATGCCAGGCACCACGACACGCTCGTCCACCATCGCCTCAGCAATACGAGGGTCACGGAGCCACACCTCCACGGAATCACCATTCACCACCCTTTTCACCTTTCCATGGCTCTCAGCCGTGGAACGAATCATCGAACGCATGTACGATTGGTATTTATCAGGCATCTTTTCGCCATTCCCATCCACCACGGTAGCCGCTCCGATATTAGCGCCCTCCCGCATATAGATGCTATCGCAAGCGATAGAAATCAAAGCACCGGCGGAAGCGGCATTATTATCAATAAAGACATAAAAAGGAATCTCACAATTCAGGATCAACGTACGCATGGAATCCGCATAATCGACCATGCCACCATAAGTGTTCAAGTGGAGGATAATGCCATCGACACGAAGGGAACGAGCCTCAGAGACTCCATTCTTCAAGCAAATCCAACTAGTGCTACCGATTTCATCGAATATTTTAATCTCATGGTATTTTTTTGCCGCACACACATTTACGTTCAGTGCGCTTAGCAAAAAAAGCATCAAAGAAGCCACCACAAACTTTTTCATAAATCTTTCTAAATAAAATAATTATTCGATTTCATCGTTAAACTTCAGCCTCAACACGCAAGCTGAGCGCGAAGGCAAATAGAGCAGAAGCCACTCCTTACCATCGGGACGAGGGCCGTCACCGACTATTGTAAAATGAGTTTGATCATCATCGACCAAACCGAATCCACCAAATTCCTTATCATCCGTATTCAAGACCACCTCATATTCCCCCTTTTGGGTAAGGATACCATAATCGGAGAACGATTTATATGGATGGAAATTAAATACAAAGACCAAATCCATACGACGGAACGCCAGAACCTGGTCATCCGATTTATCCCAAAGCTCAATAATTTCTGACTCGTTGAATTTTCTCGAATCACGGATTAAACGAATCATCGCCTTGTCAAAATCACCCAAATACCTATATTTCAGATCAGTGTCATCCACCAGATGCCACTGACGGCGAGCATACTTATACGACCAGCCATTCCCTTCGCGAGGGAAATCGATCCATTCAGGATGGCCGAATTCATTTCCCATGAAATTCAGATAGCCACCATTCATAGTGGAAGAAGTAATCAAACGGATCATCTTATGCAAAGCGATGGCGCGGTCCACCATATAGGAAGAATCGAACAAGCGAGACATATGCCAATACATATCTGCGTCCGCCAGTCTGAAAATCAATGTTTTATCACCCACCAAAGCTTGGTCATGGCTTTCAGCGTAACTAATCACCTTTTCATCGCCACGCCTATTCGTAAGCGTCCAAAGGATATGTCCAGGTTTCCACTCCTCGTCCCTACACTCCTTGATTATCTTAATCCAAAAATCGGGGATACCCATCGCGAGGCGGTAATCAAAGCCCATTCCACCGTCATTTATCTTAGCGGCCAAGCCCGGCATGCCGCTCACGTCCTCCGCGATGGTGATAGCGCGAGGATTCACCTCATGAATGAGTTGGTTCGCCAACGTAAGGTAACAAATCGCGTCTCCATCCTGGTTCGGACTATAATAATCAGAATAATTAGAAAAAGAGGTACCCATTCCATGGTCCAAGTAAATCATGGAAGTGACACCGTCGAAGCGGAATCCGTCAAACTTAAATTCCTCCAACCAATACTTACAATTGGAAAGCAAGAAATGGACGACCTCATTCTTCGCATAATTGAAGCAATAAGAGTCCCACTGGCGATGCTCCCCCCTCTCTCCGTCATGGAAATACTGGTATCGGGTTCCGTCCAAGCAGCCAAGACCTTCGTTCTCATTCTTCACGGCATGGGAATGCACCAAGTCCATAATGACAGAAAGTCCCATTTCATGGGCAGCGTCAATCAACTCCTTCAATTCGTCGGGCGTACCGAAGCGGGAAGAAGGGGCGAAAAAGCTGGAGACATGGTAACCAAACGACCCGTAATAAGGGTGTTCCTGTATGGCCATAATCTGCACGCAATTATAGCCGTCCGCCACGACACGAGGCAAAACGTTATCCTTAAACTCACGATAGGTCGATACGCGCTCGGCCTCGCCGGCCATTCCGACATGTGACTCATAGATGAGCAACGGCGAAACGGAAGGCTTAAACTTCTTAATCTTGAACTTATAAGGTTTTTCCGGAGCCCAGACCTGAGCGCTGAACAACTTCGTCTCGTCGTCCTGCACCACACGGTTAGCCCATGCCGGGATGCGTTCACCGCAGCCACCGTTCCAATAAACCTTCATTTTGAAAAGGTCGCCATGTTTCATGGCATCCTCAGGCAAAACGATTTGCCATACACCATTTTTCAGGGGTTGCAATTGGTATTTCTCCTGTTCCTCCCAATTGTTGAAATCTCCTATCAGAAATATTTTCGTAGCATTGGGAGCCCATTCACGGAAGCACCATTTCTTCGCTTCATGATGCAAACCGAAGTATAGGTAGCCGGAAGCGAATTCCGACAAAGACTGAGAAGGACCGCATAACTCAGCGGCACGTTTCATGTAATATTTATACCTACCGACAATTGCGTCTTGGTAAGGTTTCAGCCACACATCATTCTTAATCAGTCTTAACATTTCCATAATCAAAAAACTGTCAAAATGTCCGGGGAACTCTTTGGAAAGACATCGGAAAGCCATGGAAAGAAATTTAAATGGCAAATAATGCGGCGCTTGTATCACAGCCTAAGGACCACCAACATTCCATCAAAGCATATCCAAAATCAGCAAAGACCCACGAACCTAAAAGTTCGAACTATTTGTTATCGGAGGATTCAAATCCACCTTAACATTATCATTGTAAAAATAGCAAAAATAATCGACACCAATTAAAATAAGCGTACAATTATTATAAAAAAGATTAGAAATTAAAATGCACACCGGCACGGATACCCCTCGTGTCCACGTCAGGATGGTCCTTATAAGACAAACGCCACACATAATCGACACGGAAGATCTTGAAAATATTCTCCACGCCCGCACTCACCTCCATGTAGGGAATATCCCCCATGAGGTAAGTTTTCCCTGGGAAAGCGAACAATCCCTCATTGTCCATACCGCTCAAAGGATTATTTTCATCATCGAGACTGCCCCAAATGCCTCTGAAAGCGAACACCTCCCTCAACTGGAGTTTCCGGATAACCGGAATTCGATTCAGCACCAAGCCATTCATATAATAGGTCAAATACCACAAAACAGAACGGTCATTTATGAACTCCACAGGGTCCATCAGATTGAAAGCGTCGTTCTCTATGAAATAAGAAGAAGAAGCTATAGGGATGTCCAACAAAGTATAAGGCACCCTATTCCAAACCTTAACACCCTTGAGATAGAAATCCAAATAGCCGAAATAAGAGAACCAGACACGCTTTTCGAAGCTCAGTTCAGTCTTGTTGAAAGTATAGTCCGACCCAATGAAACCGTCCAACGCAACCGTATGCGAAAGGGTAAGGATAGGCACCTCCTTATTCAACGTGAAGCGGTTCTGTCTCGTCTGGTAGAACTTCTCCTTCGGAGCGAAACGCAACGCGACGCGCACCAAGCCCATTGAATAATCATCGCAATCAGACAAAACGCCCTTTCCATCGTATTTTTGGAAATTCGTCAAAACAGAAGAGAAGGAAGTTTTATAATCGAAGCCAACGTTCACCGAGAAACCGGAATAATACTCATGCAGATAAGAGACGCCCGCATCCCTGGAATAGATAGCGTTACGGTCGTCCGAACGGCTAAACAGGGAACCCATAGCCGTTTCACCGGCGGTGCTGTAATTTTCGTCCCCCACCTTGTCCACATCATATTTACAGTAAACCTTCAAGGAATGGACAGGAAACTCCACATGGTATTTTTTCTTGTCGTTGAACGAATACTCGATAGCCCCCATACCCTTCAAACGCTGATCCATGAAACCATATGCGGCATAAGTGGAGAGGAAAAAATGTTTGTCGAAAGAAGTGGTCGTCTCCCCTCCGAAACGGAGGCGGAACCCCTCCAGTTTATTTCCAGAGACCATGGAGAATACAGGACCAATATCGAACTGGCTCTTATATTTTTTAGTAGGTATGAAATTATCCGTGCATATTTTCACGAATCCCTCGGTAAACCGGTAGACAGGCACATCTCGCAGTTCCATCATCAGCTCTCTGGTACGCTTCTCCTGTTCCGAAAGGGGAGCTTGCCTCAAGGTATCCCATGCGGCATTCGTCACGGGATGGTATTCAGAGGAATCCACTTCCGGGGAAGGCGATTCGAACAATGACATATCATCAGGTTTCACGAAACGATAATTGCTATATGAATTCAGGCGTTCACCGTAAACACGCGGAGCGGCGGGGACGAAAAACTCCACACTGACGAAATCCCTTGTAAGCATACGTGTTCCATCAGGCGCATAGTCGAAATCCTGGTCAAAATACATACTCTCCACGAAATTCAAGTTAATGTCCTTCGGCAAATTAAAATGCGCCCTTTTCACCGCATAAGAAGAGTCCAAAGCCACATAGAGGCTACCCGTAAAGCCGTAAGCCTCAGTCGTATGAGGCGTAAAGCCAAGGTTCACACACTTCACGCTATCGATGAACAAAGTGTCCAAAACATAAAATTTATAGAAAGCAGGGGCGACATTCGACAACGGGCTGACGAAATGATTGGACAACAAGACGATATCATTAGAGAAGATGTCAACACCTTGGAAAAGCTCGTCAAAAGTTTTCCGCACGCCTTCCTGAGGAAGCAACTCATCGATTCCATCGAACTTTTTCGCGCGAACGACCGAACGTTCCCTTTCCGGGGACGCCTGCCAAAACACCGTGGAGGCGATCTCCCTTAAGCCCAGAGGCAAAATCGACTTCCCCTTTTGTGTCGTATCGATATGGTCATAAAGGAACCCAAACCGTTTGTTCAACAAGCCATACTTACCAGCCTCAAAACCGTTCCACGCATATGTGATTTTCTGATACTTATCACACTGATAATAAGGATGGTTCCTAGGCAAAGCGTTATCCTTGTTCTCTATCATCTTACGCACTAGGTCGACAGCGGGATTATTCTTCTTGGAATAACGCTGGCGCGACTTCCTGGAGACCACGATCTCCTCCAAGCCATACTCCTCCCAATTAAGGTCCATTTTAATGGTTCGTTTCCTTCCATCGGCCTTTATATATATTTTTTTCTCTTTGAAACCCATCATGGAGAAAACGAGGAAACCAGACTCATCGGTCGACAACGTGAAAGTACCGTTCAAATCAGTGGCTGTTCCGTTATCCGTGTTTTCAAAATAGACATAAGCATAAGGAAGCGTCTCCTTAGATACGGAATCCCGCACCACGCCACCGACCTCTGTCGGAACGGCCATCACCCAACCACACGCCATGACCTGCAAAAAAGCGAAAGCAAATATAAATCGGAATAAAGAATGAAAGACTTTCATAACATTCAATATATATACTTCAAAAAATAAAAGTCTTACCGTCAGCCGCATAATCAGTCTCAGGGAAAACGCTCTTAGCCTCAGCCAGCAAAGGAAGGGGATCGTCATAACGAGCCGAATAGTGGCCAATGATCAGTTGTTTCACATTCGCCATCTTAGCGATAGTGGCGGCCTGCAAGGCGGTGGAATGCATCGTCTTCTTGGCGGCGGCCATGTCTTGGCTAAGGAAAGTAGCCTCGTGGAACAAGCAATCCACACCCTCGACATATTGCAAGAACTTCTCGGTGTAGGCGGTGTCGGAACAATACGCGTAACTCTTCGATGGTGTCGGATCGGACGTCAACTGTCGGTTAGGGATCACCTCACCATCTTCGGTCACGAAATCAGCCCCCCTCTTTATCAAAGGAATCTGAGCGACAGGCACGTGAAAATATTTCACCAATTCGCCGTCGATATGACGTTCCTTATCATGTTCCTTGAACAAGAACCCGTTGGAACGGACAGAATGTTTCAAAGGGAAAGTGGTTACGGACAATGACTTATCATCATAAATAATCTCGGATTCCGTCGGTGAAAAGGGAACAAAATGTACATTGAAGGACAATCCCTTACAGAAAAAGGAGATTAAAGGGCGAAGCAGTTGCTCAAGCTCGGGATGGGAATGTACATAAACATCGGAAGTCCGGCCCTGTGTGTCCAAGGTGGAGATGAGTCCGACCAATCCGAAACAATGGTCACCATGGAGATGCGAAATGAAGATATGGTTCAAACGGGAACTACGGACACCAAAACGGCGCACCTGATGCTGCGTTCCTTCGCCACAATCGACCATAAAGACCTTTTCACGCAAAGAAAGGACCTGAGACGGATGGGAAAACCGCTTCGTAGGCACAGCAGAGCCAGCACCTAATATCTGTAATTGCACATTCTCCAATTTATTAACTATCTAAAATTCAACCATTACACTAATAAGGGAAGATGTCCAAAAGATTCCCCGCAAACATAACCACGAATATGAGCCATGATTATGTTATCCGCAAAAATAACCATAAAAACAAAGCGATAAAACCATTTCACACTTTTTCACACAAAAGACAGTATTTGATAGAATGAGGAAAGATTATAGGATCTTATATTTGGCGAACAAAGCAAAAGAATTATCTTCGCGTCGTTTCCTGACATAAAAAAAAATATAGTGCCATGTACAAAAAAGTTATTCTTACAATAGGATTAGTCCTATTGAGTACCATTGTGTCTGTCGCAGGAGTTTTCGTCAACGAAATATCGACTTGCAACTACTCTTCCCACATGAACAAAGAGAGTTACAACTTCTCCAACTACATTGAATTCGGGACAGACGGGGATTCCATCAACCTAAATGGGTACCTTATCGTCCACTTCGGCAAGCAAGCCGTAAAAGGCCAATATGTCGAGAAATGGAGATGGAGAGTGGATAAAGACTGGATGGTCGGTCCATACTCCGTACTATGGTTGGACGAATGTACCCAAGAGGGACACGCACAATACAAATTGGATGCGGACGGAGGATACATAAAGATATTTAGCGACGGAGAGGCCGTGGATTCCTTCTATTATAAAGCGATGGACATAAACGTCGCTTATGGGCGCGGAGAAGGTGGGGAAACGGCCGGTTTCATGTCACCCACGCCAGGAATGCCCAACACGCGTACATATTCAGACCTAACAAACTGCAGATGTCCATCCCCACAATTCAGCCACATAGGAGGCGTCATGGAAGAACCGTTCGAAATGGTCATCGAAGGGGAAGGTTCCATCTATTACACGACCAACGGATCCGAGCCATCCAAGACAAACGGCGCACTATACGAAGGTCCTATCTACATCGGCAAGAACACCAATATAAGGGCGAAAGCATTCAGCGACACACTAATGCCAAGCACAACCATAACCGCCTCCTATTTCGTTGAAGACGAAGCGCACAGTGCAACAGGATTCACCCTCCCCATCGTATCCATCACAGTCGACTCCACCTATTTCTACGACGACACGATAGGCATCTGCATAATAGGGAAAAACGGAATAGCAGGAGAAAAATCATGCACCAGAGGGAAAGCCAACTACAACCGAGAATGGGACAGACCGATCAACTTCGAATACATTGTAGACGGGCAAACGGTCGTCAACCAAGAATTGGAAGCCAAAGTGGAAGGAGGATGTTCAAGGACTGAATTAATAAAATCACTATCCCTGAAGTCATCGAAGAAAACAGGCAAAGACTCCATCGACTACCATTTTTTCCAATCGAAACCCAACACCATACACAAGACCCTACACCTCAGGAATGGAGGAACCGCTTATTCCAAAGTACGGTTCAGGGACGGATTGCATCAAACACTAGCCCTCAACATGAACATTGACTACCAAGCCTTCCAACCAGTAGCCTATTACATCAACGGTGTATATCAAGGGTTAATGGCCCTGAACGAACGGACCAACTCGGACTACATAGAAACCAATTACGGAATCGAAAAAGAAGATATCGACCTAATCAGCCTCTCAGACCAACTAGGCATCAAAGCCAGCGAAGGAACATATGACGCATATGACGATTTAGTTTCTACCCTATCGAAGACATCCCCCAAAGACTCCGTTCTTGTCTACGAAAGAGCGCTAGGTCGCATGGATATGGACGAATATGTAGATTACCAAGTGTTCCAACAATTCATCGTCAACACAGATTGGCCTGGCAACAACACGAAACTTTGGAGGAAATCAGACGGAGGAAAGTTCCGTTGGATCCTTTTCGACACCGATTTCGGGCTCGTACTGCCCGGATACGAATATCTCGGAGGAGCATCCAAAAACATGATCTATTGGTGCGCCGGATTAGGAAGCACACAATGGGCCAATAATAGGGGTTGGATGACCAAAATATTCAAAAGCCTCTACGAAAACCGATTCTTCAAGAAGAAATTCATGACGAAATACCTCATACACCTTTCAACCACCTTCAAGGAAGAACGTATCGAAGCAGTATTCGACAGTATCACAGGATTAGTCGACAAAGAATACCAAGCGACCTTCAACGGCAAATCAGCCATAGACGCCGCATCGTCAATGAGGGCGACCGCCTTGTCGAGACCAAAGTTCATCTACGGCCATCTCCAGAAATACGTAGGTGGAGGTGAGACTGTAGACCTACAGATCGCAACGGAAAGAGATGACGCAAAAATATATTTCAACGGGGAACCAATCCAAGAATATGACGGAAAGTACTTTTTGAATTATGAATTAGAACTGAACGTCATCCCACCCAAAGGCTACGAGCTCGACCATTGGGCCATCACTTGCGACACAATCGGGAATACACCAGCCGACACCTTGGATCCGAGGATGAGTATACCGGGATACTTGGTGACAAAGCTCCGTTCTGGAGGTAAAATCACAGCCACATTCCGCACAGCCGACAGCCTGCAGCCTACCGCAATGCCGAAACTAGTCATCAACGAAATATGCTCATCCAGCAACGCCTTGTCGAAAAACCCAGACATCAACGGGAAGTACGGAGATTGGATAGAAATTTACAATTACGGAGAGAAAAGCTATGACTTGGCCAACTACACACTCTCGCTTCTTGACTCCGACGCCAAGACCATCAAGCGCTCCACCATCCCGACAGGGTATGAACAAACCATCATCCGTCCCCAAGAGCATAAAATCCTTTGGGCGAAAGGCGATACGGTCTATGGTCCGTCCAGCCTCAATTTCACGATAGACAAAGACAGTCTATTCACAATCTGTCTTTCAAGGAATGACAGCGACATCGTAGACTGCGTCGAACTCGTTCCGCTCCAAACCAACGAATCGTACGCCAGGGAAACAGACGGAGCCGAGAATTGGGTCGTATACACCGCAGACCCGCTGGAACTGAACCCCACACCAGGGAAAAAGAACGGAGAGAAAGACACGACTGGTGTACAAGATAACCTTGCGGAAGAGGAAAGCATTCTCCTCTACCCCAACCCGACGGAAAACGAATTCACCATTTTGTCCTCAGACAATATGGAACAAATCGTCATATACGACATGACAGGGCGCGTCATTTTCAGGGAAGAAGTAATCGGATCCACAGAAAGAACCATCGACACCTCTTCTTGGGATAAAGGTCTTTACATCGTTAAGGCCATCACAAAAGGGCAAATAAAAATTGCGGAGCTGATTAAAGGAGGTTCGTGATCCATAGATGTTGCATGTTTTTTATGGGGTCCGGCCCATAGGTCTAATCTTCTCCATGGATATCATTCCCATAAACAGGTCTATACGAGACTTGTGGCAAAGTATAGAAATTCTCTATAGGGAACATCCCTCTATGGTTAAAGGACATATAAAAGCCATCCTTTAATTTCACATCACAGCATGTTAAGTAGTCACCTCTCCCATAGCCATAACTACGGCTATCCGTTGCGGGAATAAATAGAGCCTTGTGGTTAATCTTACTAACTAATATGGCGCCATCTTCTATTTTATGTTCAGGCACATCCCATCCAAACGTAAAAATTCTTAATTCTTAATTCTTAATTCTTTTACGAAAGTGCTTGCTAACTTCGAAAAAATGATGTAATTTCGCACGAATTTTTGGGCACGGGTCGCAAACCGGTCTAAACATTTGGAAAAGAATTGTATACATAGAAATAACAATTATAAAAATAGACGAAAACAATGGATCAAGTATCAGCTCGTTTAGCAGCCTTATCGCCGTCAGAGACGCTTGCCATGTCGCAGAAGAGCCAAGAGCTTAAAGCGCAAGGCGTTGATGTAATCAACCTTAGTGTAGGAGAACCAGACTTCAACACACCCAAACACATCAAAGCAGCTGCACAGAAGGCCATCGACGACAATTTCTCATTCTACTCTCCGGTTCCAGGCTATATGCCTTTACGTAAAGCTATCGTAGAGAAACTGAAGAATGAAAACGGTTTGGAATTCGATCCAAGCCAGATTGTCTGCTCAAACGGTGCTAAACAAGCGGTCTGCAACGCCATCATGAGCCTCGTTGGTCCTGGCGACGAAGTAATCGTCCCTGCTCCTTATTGGGTCAGCTACGTGGAGATGGTGAAATTGGCTGAAGGTAAGAACGTAATCGTAGAAGCTGGTTTGGACCAGAACTTCAAAATCACGCCAGCCCAACTTGAGGCAGCCATCACCCCTAAAACAAAATTATTGATTCTCTGCTCTCCTTCCAACCCGACGGGTAGCGTTTACTCTAAGGACGAGTTGCACGGTCTCGCAGAGGTCATCGGCAAACATCCGAACATGTACGTGCTCGCCGACGAAATCTACGAGCACATCAATTACATAGGAAAACATGAGAGCATCGCTCAATTCCCAGAAGTGAAAGACCATGTGATCATCATCAATGGTGTTTCCAAAGGTTATGCCATGACTGGTTGGAGATTGGGTTGGTTGGCTGCTCCGAAATGGATCGCCAGCGCTTGCAGCAAATTGCAGGGTCAATATACTTCAGGTCCTTGCTCCATCGCTCAAAAAGCCGCTGAGGCTGCTTATACGGGCGACCAAAGCTGCGTGGAGACGATGCGTCAAGCTTTCGAGCGCAGACGTGACCTCGTCGTTAAGATGGCTAGCGAAATCTCCGGCTTCAAGGTGAACAAACCGGACGGCGCATTCTACGTATTCCCTGAATGTAACTCTTACTTCGGCAAGAAGACTCCTAAGGGTGACGTGATCAACAATGCGGCTGAACTCGCCATGTATTTGTTGGTGGACGGTCATGTGGCTTGCGTAGGCGGTGGCGCTTTCGGTGCTCCGAACTGCATCCGTATGTCTTACGCCACTTCCGAAGAGAACCTCATCGAGGCTTTCAAACGTATCAAAAACGCTTTGGACGCTTTGAAATAATTTTTCAATTAACAATGCAAAAAAAAAGGATGTGAAGTTTATTCGCATCCTTTTTTTTCTATGGCATGTCTAGTCCTGAAATAGCGTTACAAAAAAAGTAATGTTATGGAAGAGAACAGCAAATGTTATGTAAAGCGGACCCAAAGAGACTACAGCATGAGTTTCAAATTGTCGGTAGTTAAGGAAGTAGAGACGACCGACATCGGGTTATGTGCGGTAGCCCGCAAGTATGGGATACAAAGTGAGAGCACAGTCAAGCGATGGATGGAAAAATATGGTACCTTTGACTGGACAAACATCAAAGGAGGGAATATGCCAAAGAGTAAAGATCAGATACTGTTGGAACTACAGGAGAAGGTGAAACAGTTGGAGAAGAAAAATGCGAGACTTGAACATGATTTGGAGATGAAGGAACACAAGGCTGCGTTCTTCGACCTAATGATAGACCTTGCGGAGAAGGAGTACAACATCGACATCAGAAAAAACTCCTTACCCGGGCAGTCGAAGGATACAAGCAAGTGAGCGGGTTGCCTAAAGTGGCCATTTGCGAGCTGTCTGGGGTAAGCAGGCAATCATACTATAGGAGGAAATGGAGCTCCGCACAGAAAAGGGAGCGGGCTGGAACCGTTGTCCAAAGCGTGGAAAGAATACGGGCAGAGATGCCCCGTGTGGGGTGCAGGAAACTGTACCATATGCTCCGGCCGCAATTGCGGATACTGTCCGTGGGAAGAGACAAACTCTTTTCCATACTAAGGGCCAACCATATGCTGGTAAGCCCCGTGAGGTCATATCATGTCACCACAAACTCACACCATCGGTTTCGGAAGCACAAGAACCTTGTGGAGGGGATGGAGATTGTTCGACCCGAGCAAGTGTGGGTGAGTGACATCACCTACATCGGAGGGAGGAACAAACACATGTACCTCGCCCTCGTGACTGACGCATACTCGAAAAAGATTGTCGGGTATGATTTGTCTGAGAGCCTGAATACCGAAGGGGCTCTCAGAGCCTTGAAGATGGCGCAAACCTCACGTATGTATAAGAACGAGCCTCTCATCCATCACTCGGACAGGGGAATACAATACTGCTCGGACGCTTACCAAAAACGTTTGGCGAGGTATGGTATAACAACCAGCATGACCGAAAGTTACGATCCCTACGCAAATGCGGTGGCAGAACGCGTAAACGGCATACTCAAACAGGAGTTTCTTTTAGAGGAACTAGACCTCCCATTAGAAAGCATGAAACTTGTTATGAGGGACGTTATCAACACCTATAATAAAGTTAGACCTCATTTCTCCTGCGACTATATGACTCCATGCCAGATGCACTCTCAACGGAGGGTAAGGGTGAAAACTTACAAAAAAGAAGATCATTGCAGGACTAGTCCTGCAATGATCTTCTAAAAAGAAATAACTTTGTCCTATAAAATTTAAGTATAAAAACTGTAACGGTTATTTAGGACTAGTCAAAATCACTGATTATTTTTTGATGAACTTACCAGTGATGTTCTTGTTAACGATAACAACATATTCACCAGCAGCCAAATTAGAAACATTAACCAAACCATTCTCGATAGAGCAAGGAATAGTCGCACCGTTCAAAGAAACGATTTCAACGCTCTTAACATCCTCTACACCGGCGAAAGAGATAGCCTCTGCCACTGGGTTTGGATAAACAGTCAAAGTCTTGCTATCACCACTAACTGTTGCTACACTGTTCTTCCAATTGTTTCCTAAAATCAACTTATCAATAGTATAGTTACAATTTTTAGCTTGTTTCATATAAATAGAAACCTTCTTTGCACCATCAGGAACGGCAACCTCACCATTGTACTTAACCCACATTCCTCTAATAACAGAGTCAGGGCATGCAAGATACTCCGTTTCATCATTGTCAAATTTCAAATAAACAGGGATTTGCTCTGTCTCCTCGAATCTATCAGCATCAAGAGTATAAGCCTTAGCGAGGAAAGAAACGTAAATAATGTTATCAAATCCTGTTTGAACTGCAGGAATTTCTATATCATCGAAAGCGAAGAAACATTCATCATCAGGCATGGTTCCATATAATGAATTATCGATAGCAATAGAGTAGTACATCTCTGTTTCCAAAAAACCAGATGCATCGGAACCAGGATTCTCATCAAAAGAATTCTCCCACAAGTGCACCGCATACAAATCAGTTTTAAGGCCATCGGCACCATGCAATGAAGGATAATAAGCATCAGCGAACATAGACTTATTAGAAACTCTGTTAGCGCTACTAGTGTTATATGTGCCCAACTTCACAGTAGAATTCCAGATAGTAGTGTTAGGGAAATCTTGAGAAAAGAATGGCTGATACTCTTGTTTAGTGTAGAAATAAAGGTTTTTAATCTTACAAGGATCCACCTTAGACGGATAAGCCTCACCCGTTTCAGCATTTCCACCAGGATTAAGCTCACGAGCATATGTGATATGCACATTATTTATCTTTTCATTTGATAATGGGAAGCAATAATCATCATACTTCACGAATTCTTTCGAAGCCTTAGGGTTAAACTTTCCGTCAATAGTTTGGAATATAACATATGGTTTCGCCCATGCAAACGAAACACCCGTATCGACAGAGCACATGATATTAAATGTAGGCTTGTCCATCTTTTCGGTAGTAATGGTGGTATTGAACGTATCTTTAGGAGTAAGAATCATAAAGGACTCTGGCAATTCATATTCGAGTACAAGATTCTTACCTTTCAAACGCAAATCGAAGATCGTAGAATCCAAATCGAAACGAATACCTGTATAAATTCCTGGGTGATCCATTGTACAATACCCCTCCTCAGGATACTCTATCAAATGCGGGCTATCTCTTTCAAAACCTTGTTCATCTTTATAAGTAAACGGTGTGTAAACAGCACCTGGCTGAACCACACCGTCCTTAATGATGTAGTCTGCGCCACTAATTGGCAATTCAGAGCCTGCATAAGAGCAAAGCGATGAAATCAAAGCGAAGCTAAGTAAACTTACTTTTTTCATAAAATTCAATATTTAGTTAAACATTTAAATACAAAACACAAAAAGTACCGCTAAGATAGACATTCAAATTTAAACAACAAAGGAATTTTTTCAATTTTAACGAAAATACGAAAAGGAAGTAGGAAGAATGTGCCCTCAAGAATAAAAAAAGTGAAAAGGCGAAGGTGAAAAACAGAAAAAAAATCAAGAAAGAAGAAACGGAAACAAAAAGCTGATGGAAACACAAGGTAAAAAAGAGAAAGAGTGTCACATTTCTTAACAAAAAAAGGGAGAGAAGTAATTCGGAAAGAAGTATATTTGTAAAATAATGATGAAAAAAAGTAAAGTAAAAGAGATGTCAAAAGTTTTAATTATCGGAATCGGAGGTGTAGGCACCGTCGTTGCGCACAAAGTTGCGCAAAACAAAGATGTATTCACCGAAATAGTCATCGCAAGCAGAACACTATCCAAAGGCGAAGCTTTAGCAAGTGAATTAAACAAACGCTATGGCGTTAACGTGAAAGCGGACAGGGTGGATGCAGATGTCACAGAGCAAATAGTGGAATTATTCAAGAAACATAAACCAGAATTGGTAATCAATGTGGCATTGCCATACCAAGACTTAAACATAATGGACGCATGTCTCGAATGTGGAGTCAACTATTTGGACACCGCCAATTACGAACCTAAAGATGTGGCTCACTTCGAATATAGTTGGCAATGGGCATACAAAGACAAATTCGAGAAAGCAGGGCTAACAGCCATTTTAGGCTGTGGATTTGACCCGGGCGTATCTGGAGTATACACGGCATATGCGGCTAAGCATCACTTCAAGGAGATGCAATATTTGGATATAGTGGATTGCAATGCGGGTAACCACCACAAGGCTTTCGCGACTAACTTCAACCCGGAAATAAACATCCGAGAAATCACCCAAAAAGGACGCTACTACCAAGATGGCCAATGGGTGGAAACAGGCGCTTTAGAGATACACAAAGCCCTCACCTACCCTAACATCGGCCCACGCGAGTCTTATCTGATGTACCACGAAGAGTTGGAATCATTAGTGAAGAATTTCCCGACCATCAAACGGGCGCGTTTTTGGATGACATTCGGACAAGAATATCTAACGCACCTCCGAGTTATCCAAGACATCGGCATGGCCCGCATAGACGAGATTGAATACAATGGGGTTAAAATTGTTCCGCTACAATTTCTGAAGGCAGTGCTACCTAACCCGCAAGATTTAGGGGAAAACTACGAAGGAGAAACGAGCATCGGTTGCAGAATCCGTGGAATCGGCAAAGACGGCAAAGCACTCACCTACTACGTATATAACAACTGTAGCCACCAAGAGGCTTTCAAAGAGACAGGCATGCAAGGTGTAAGCTACACGACGGGAGTACCAGCCATGATCGGAGCGATGATGTTCTGTACAGGTCAATGGAAACGTCCCGGAGTATGGAACGTAGAAGATTTCGATCCAGACCCATTCATGGAACAATTAAATAAGCAAGGTCTTCCATGGAACGAAATCATGAACGAAGACTTAGAAGTAGATTGAGAAATCAAACGAACATAAGAGAGAGGAAAGAAATTTCCTCTCTTTTTTTTATACGAGTCAAGATAAAAAAAGGACAAAAAATTTAAGAAATTCAGCATCAATGGGATTGAAGCAGAACTAAACTATTTAAAGAATACTAACAAAACAAATAGAAACAAATAAGTAGAGAGAGAGGGAAAAAGGGAACAGGGGGAAAAAGAAAATTCAAACAAAAAAAGAGGTGCGATCAACAATGACCGCACCCCTCGGGAAAAATAAATAGTAAAAATTATCTACAGAAGTGTTTCGTCACGCACCAAGTGTAACCCAACATGACTTCGTGGGATCCACCATTCTTACGTTGGATTTCGGTCAAACCCAATTGGTAAGCGTAACCGACATGGAATCCTTTGTAACGGATGCCACCCA
>JAZLJL010000045.1:0-39976 GCA_045617845.1 Paludibacteraceae bacterium
AGACTTTTTAGGATATTTTGATTATTTCCGATAGGAGCAATGGGGTTCCATTGTGACTGAGGAAATGATTAAAATAGACAAAAAGTATCCATAAAAAGCCCAATAAGAAACTTTTTCGTAAATTTTTAAACAGCTTCTTAATTGTGCCGTGAAGGCTGGCGTGGTGAGCGCGATGGCGCACTGACGGATCCCGTCTCTGTTTTTTTTAGTTTTCCGAAAGGATTGCTGTTGCCTTCCGCAAAAAAATAATGATATTTTTTTGCAGGATTTTTTGAGGCTTCTGCTGAGAAAAAGCCCATTTCACCGAGAAAACCGCCTGTTTTAACTCTCGTTTTGCCGAATTTTTCCCAATTATTGCCGAATAAGTGCAAATTTCTTTCCTACTCTCATTCTATATTTGCAATGTCATCGAAAGGAAACGATGACTCACCAGCGGGTGAGTTCAGTTGAAAAGTTAGCTTTCAGAATTAAACCAGTATTTTGACATATATGCTTACATTAATACAATAGTCTGCTCATTAATTGACAATCGAAAAGACCCCTCCATTTTATAAACCTTGGGAGGGGTCTTTTGTTTTTTTGTCAAAAAATTATTACAACATATTTACTTTTATTATATATTTGGCGCAGAAAGCTCAACTGAATAATAAAATGAAAAACACGAAACCACTATTAATCCTTTTGCTTCTTATGTTGGTTGTGTCGCCTACACGCGCGGCCGTCACGATAGAGGTTAGGCCAGCGACGACTTATCAGTCGGTCGAAGGTATCGGAGGTGGTATTGTCTATTATTTGGATTGGGTGGCCAAACATGCGAAGTGCGAGGAATTGTACGATACGGTATTCTCGGGACTGGGTCTTTCCGCCTTGCGAATGGGTAATTGGGCGCAGGAGCCGGATGCCGATTTGTCGTTGGATTCTGCCATTTATGCGGCCGCGAAGAAGAGGTTGGGCGATAATTTCTACTTGAACCTGACTTCATGGTCGGCTCCAGCTTCTTTGAAAAGCAACAATGATTTGTTGGCGGGTGATGACAAGGTGGATGTCTCTTTGGCAAAGAAAAACGGACAGTTCGTCTATAATGAGTTCGGCTCATGGTGGAAACGCTCTTTGGAGCAGTACCGTGCTGTGGGAATCTATCCCGATTATGTGTGTCTCCAAAATGAGGTGGACTGCAATCCCGGATATTATGGTATGATGCTCAATCCGACCGAAACCTATTCTATCGCCTCATATCCAAAGTGCTTGAGCGCGGCTGCGAGGGAGATCAAATCGTTGCCGAATCCTCCTAAGATCATCGGCCCAGAGGTGATAGGTATTGGTTGGAACGATGTCCAAAAGTATCTCCAGGAGTCTGACTGCAGCCTGTTGGATGTCTATTCGTTCCATTATTACCATAGTGGTAAGGAAGAACACAAGGATACGGAAATCCGTTATTCTTTCCCGGATGATTTCAAGGATGAGATGCAAAACCTTTATAGTACCTATTCGAAGGAGAACAAGCCTTTGTTCATGACGGAAAATAGTCCGTTGCGTACTCCTACTGAAATGGATCCGCTCTACACGGCTTGGTTTTTGTCTCTCGCCTTTACGGTGAACCACGTGAACTCTTATACCCATTGGAATTTAATATGGGGCGATAGTGGCGATGCTTGCATTAATATCGATACGCTTTTTGTGGATGGTAAATACCAAAAAATCGATGGCGGTTATCGTGTCAACGGTGACTACCATGCGTTGCGCCATTTCTCTAAGTTTGTGAAGCGTGGCTGGCAGTTGTGCTATGCGACAACTACGGACAACGATGTGCTGATCACCTTTTTCAAAAGCCCGAAAGATGATGGCTATGCCATGATTCTTGTGAATAAATCGAAGTATGACAAATCGTTGGATTGCTCCTTCAATCCGGAAGGTTTCCGCGCTAGTGTGTGGCAATCGGTTGTGCCTAAGAGTTGGAGTGTGAATTTGGGAACATTCGACGAAGTTGGAGAATTGGCTTTGCCTGGGAATAGCATCACGACGATTTCCTATAGACCTAAGGTGGACCGTTACATATTCGAATCTGACACTGCTTGCGTATGGTCCAATCCTTTGGCTTGGTCGCCTGAAGGCGTCCCTTCATCTTCTGATAGTGTCTTTATTTCGAGAGGACTTGTCTTTTCTTCTGATTTGACGATGGAAGCCCCTTTGTCCATGGAGATGAATGGCGCCATCGGTCTTAGGGGAGTTAATCGTATGAGGAAAATTATTTCTAATGGCGGTTTGTTCAAATCTGACACGGATGTTTCGTTGACCGTCGATTCTTTCGTTGTGAACGAATTGACTAAATTCGAAATCTCCTCACCCGATACTACGTCTCGTTTCGAGCTGCAGGGTTCGCTTATGGGTGAGGGAATCGTGAATAGGTATGGAACCGATACTTTGATTCTTGACCTGGATGGCTCCGGTTATGATGGCTCTTGGGTATTCTCCGGAGGTTATTCCCGTGTGGTTAACTCTACATCGTTGGGTACGCATCGCGTTGACGTTGTCCTTGGCACATTGTGTGTGGATAGTGATATGACTATACAACAGTTGTACGTGGGTGCTGACGCCCGTCTGCATTTGAATGCTATGCTTGAGGTTAAGTCCGTCCGTCTAGGTCCGGATACTTTGTATGGCGGCGTTTATACCGCTTCTGACTTCCCTGATTTCTTGACGGGTGACTGTCAATTGTTCGTGAATCTTCCTCGTCCTGTTTTGACTCGTGTCATTAGCTCTGATACGGTTTCGTTTACGACGGATGATTCCATTCCGCCTCTCGTTTTCCAATGGGATAACGCTAATTCGGTTGACGTGTCATGGAATCCGATTCAACCGAAAGGTATAAATGTCACTATCGACGATTCGGTACGTAGTGTCACTTTCTCTGGTAAGTCGGATACTGTCGGTACGTTTGTTTATACGGTTTCAACCGTCGGAATGTATGGCCCAGTCGCTTCCGATAGCGGTAGGTTTATCTTTAAACCTGCGCCTGGCCATGTGCTTTCCGAGAATATCTCCGATAATGAATTATCTATCTCTTATTCGAATGGTTTGATTCATCTTTCTACTAGCGTCCAATTGAATTGCTACGCTGTCATTGCGGATATGTCTGGTAGGGTAGTGGGCGGTAACCATGTGGAACTTAGTGTGGGTGATAATGCCTTCTCCTTAGGTGCGTTGAATCCAGGTGCTTATCTTTTGCAAATTCGTGGCAAAGACATATACAAAACGTTCAAGTTTGTGGTTGACTAATCCTTGCTTTTTTTTTACAATCCTTTGACGTGATTTTCCCCGATTTTTTCAGGGAAGATAGTTTATTTTGTATCCGTGAACATTAGGTTCTTCGCTATTATGGACTTTAATTTGTTTTTACAATGAAACCATTGTTTAGATTATTACCATTGATTGTCTCGTTGTTGCCTCTCTGCTCTTGGGCGGAGACTCCGGCTTTCCCTGGCGCCGAAGGTTTCGGTATGTACACTTCTGGTGGTAGAGGGGGAAAGGTTTACCATGTTACTTCTTTGGCGGACGACGGCTCTCAGGGCACGCTCCGTTATGCGGTGGGTCAATCTGGTCCGCGTACGATTGTCTTCGACGTGTCCGGAACTATTGAACTGACTTCCCGACTGAATATTTCTAAAGGGGATTTGACCATTGCGGGACAGACTGCTCCTGGCGATGGCATTTGTTTGAAAAACTATGAGACTTACGTGGGCGCGGATAATGTGATCATACGTTTTATCCGTTTCCGCTTGGGTACTGACAAACCGGATTATACGGACGGAAAACCCACACAAGACCGTGACGCTATTTGGGGACGAAACCATAAGAACATTATCATCGACCATTGCTCCATGAGCTGGTGTACTGATGAGTGCGCTTCTTTCTATGGCAACCAGAACTTTACCATGCAGTGGTGCTTGGTGGCGGAGAGCTTGCGAGGCTCCATCCATCCTAAAGGGTATCATGGATATGGTGGTATTTGGGGCGGACAAGGCGCTTCTTTCCATCATAATTTAGTGGCTCACCACGATAGCCGAACTCCTCGCCTTTGCGGAAGCCGTTATTCGAACCAGCCGGATAAGGAATTGGTCGATCTTCGTAATAATGTGTTCTATAATTGGGGCGCTACCAACAGCGGTTATGCGGGTGAAGGCGGTAGCTATAACTTCGTGAACAATTATTACAAATCCGGCCCCGCCACGAAGTCTAGCATCAAGTACAGAATATTCGAGCCTTGGGCGGATGATGGTAAGAATGACCAGCCACAAGGTGTTTATGGCCATTTCTATGTGAAAGGTAATTACATGGAGGACAAGGGTGATAATTGGGACTGGAATGGTTTTGACGTGAACAATTCCAATAATGGCTCCATGAATAAGAATTCCATCACTTCGTATTCTGAGTATAGTGTGGCTTCTGTTTCCACACATAACGCTGACGTCGCTTATGCTAAGGTCTTGAAATACGCCGGCGCTTCCCTCCGTCGTGATGCTGTGGATGAACGTGTGGCGAATGAGACTAGGAATCGGACTAATACATACAAAGGCTCCGTGTTGGGTGGTTTGGGCATTATCGATAAGCCTTCCGACGTTGGCGGTTGGCCTTTGCTCAAGTCGGAAGCTGCGCCTATGGATTCTGATGGCGACGGTATTCCCGACGAGTGGGAGTCTGCCCATGGTCTGAACCCGTCAGATGCTTCCGACGGTTCCTCTTTGGCTCCAGATGGAAGCGGTTACACGGCTTTGGAAATTTATATGAATTCTTTGGTCTGCGAAATCATGGCGGATGGTGTGGCGGATGCCATGAACAGTGCGTCCTCCGTCTCTTGTGATGATCAGCAATGGCAAGGTCAACAAGATAATCCTGATGAACCAGAGGAGAACGATGATATTTACGTGCCTTCCTCTTCCGCAAATCATACGAAATATGATTTTGTGGTTGGAATCGATGGAGATTTCGCCGCGGCGAAGTCTGCCGCCGAGTCTTCCCAGAAATCCAGGTTCATTATTTTCTTCCCGAATGGTTCTTATAACATCGGCTCTTTAACGGGTAATGAAAACCAAATGACTACTTGGGGGAAGGGAAATGTCTCATTCATTGGCCAAAGCACTTCCGGTGTGAACATTTATAACACGGCTTCGTCGGAGGGTATCAGTGTCACTGCGACATTATGCTTCTCTTCGTCCGCCAATAATCTCTATCTCCAGGATTTGACCTTACAGAACAAGGCTTATAACAACCCGAATGCGAGTGCGAACCGTTTTGTGGTGGTGCAGGATAAGGGGAATAAGAATATTTATAAGCGAGTGCGGATGCTCAGTACTCAAGATACTTACTACACGAATACAGGTTCGGGACGTTCTTATTTGGAGGAATGCGAGATTCATGGCACGGTGGATTTTATCTGTGGCGGAGGTGATATTTTCTTCGATAGGTGCCTGCTCTATTTGGAGAACAGGGCTAATGATTGTATCGCCGCTCCTGCTGGTACAGGCGAATGGGGCTATGTCTTTCATGATTGTACTATAGACGGTTACGGAAGCACTGATAAAAACTTCACGTTGGGTAGGGCGTGGAACAAGTCGCCGCGTGTTGTCTATATCAACACGACGATGAAAAAGATACCGACCGATGCTGCCTGGGGAAATCCTATTAATAATGTGATGCCGGTCCTTTTTGCCGAGTATAATAGTCGCGACGCTAATGGTAATGCCGTCAATCTCTCCAACAGACGTTCCTATTTCGAGAAGAATGGGGTTTCCACCTACATCAATCCGGTGCTTTCCGCTTCTGACGCCGCTAAATATACGTTGGGCAATGTCTTGTCGGGCTCTGATAACTGGCAGCCTGACAACGACGTTAGATTGGTCTCCGCACCTGTCGTGAACCTGAAAGGGAATTTGTTGAGATGGGCGGATAATGATTCGGCGCTCTGCTATGTCATTTTCAAAAACGACGTTTATGTGACGAACGTCCCGACGAACTCTTTTGAGATTCCTGCAGGCTCTTCTGATAGCGATGTCTTTACTGTCCGTGCCGCGAATAGGATGGGTGGATTAGGCGCCGCTTCCAATGGCGTGACTCCTTCCGGTACGGGTTCTCAGGAGGGACAGCCTATCGATAATCCCGGGACGGATACGCCGGACGTTCCCTCTTCCGGTTCGTTCATCTTCCATTATGACAACGGAACGCTCTCTTCCACTACGGGTAGCGCTGAGTATCTGAATCGTTGGACATGTTCGGATATGGGTTGTGCTGATTATTCGTGGTCGATTACAGGTAATACTTCTAAAAGTGTTTTGTATGGTGAGACTGTCTATTACGGTGGTACAAGTTATAAGACGATGAAGAACTCGAATGGTGCGCAGAACACCTTCTATCTGCCTAAGGACGTCGTGCCGGTGAAGGTGACGTTCGTGGGGTATACCAATGCGGAAGATGATGCCGCCTATTTGTCCGAAGTGGCGGGACATTCTCTTTCCCTACCGTTCTCGGTGAACAAGTCTGGAAACTATCGTACTTCGCCTGCGATCGTGAGTTATGAGTTTACAGAGGATGTGCGTGATTCATTCACGTTCACCATCTCTAATAAACAGGTCTGCTTCTTGATGGTTTTGGAGGTGAAGGCGGATGAGGCTACGTCTCTTGATGTGGTTCCTGCGGATGTGCTTCTGGAAGGTAAGTGTTTCGATTTGATGGGGCGTTCTTCCCGTCCTTCCAAAGGTTCGATATTCATTATGGACGGAAGAAAATATTTAATACGCTAACTGAAACACAATTTTTTTCTTCATATTCTTGTTTGTGTGCGGACGGGTCGAAAGGCTCGTCCTTTTGTTATTTGAAGTGAACGTCATCGATGCATCGAACGTTAAACACATTTTCTCTGTCGTTATGCATTGCCTTCCCCTTGCCTGTTAAATGGTCTCTTAATGCGTGCGGTAGAGACAAAAAAATCCCTGACATACGCCAGGGATTCTTTTCCTTTTATAAATGGACTGGATTATTTCTCAGCGAAATAGATCTCGTTTGCGCCAGCTGCGATAGTCGTATTAGAGGCCATTGTTGCTGATGCGATATTGGTTGAACTAGCCAAAAGACAGAAGAGAACGCTCTTTGGTTTTTCTACAGCCTCAGCTTGTTTCATCTCCTTGAAATCTGTGCTCAAGTAAGAAGCTCCAGCGTCGCTCAATTCAACAGTGTTACCTTTGATTTCCAAAACTACTTTTCCTGCTTCTGCTGATTTAACAGTGAATTCACCTTCGTATTCATCTGAGATAATGTTTTCGAAGTTGTAAACATAAGTTTTTCCAGCCTCAACGTTGATTGAAGACAATGTTGTTGAGTACATTACTGGTTTCTCAGTTGGCTCTGAAGAACCACCTTCATTTTCATCATCATCATCGCCACAAGAAGAGAAAGACAATGCAGTTGCCAATGCTGTGAAAACTACAGCCCATTTAAAGAAATTTTTTTTCATTTTTTTTTGAATTAATTGTTAAACTAAAATTCTTAATTATATACTTATTGAATAAATAAGCCTTTTTTGTTTCTTTTTCTATACCAAAGGTAGAAAGAATATTTGTTTTTCCAACAATTATTTTCTTCATTTATTCCTAAAAGATTAAAATATGTGAATTCATTTTATGCTTCAGTCTGAAGCTTTTTTGCGTCGTGTGTGCTTGTACGTTGATTGCTAGGTGTTTATGCTTTTTCTTTTGTAACGTATATCTCAATATCATAAAAAGTTAATTCTTTATTTGTTGTGCTTTACTATGAATCTGTTTCTTTTCTTTGTTTTGTTGACTAATGAATGTCTCCCCCGATGATAAAGACCTCTTGGTGTGATTTTTCCTCAAAAACATTTGTGGCGACCGATTCATTTTGCTATCTTCAAGTATTACACATTAACACTGAATGGAACTTACAAAGTAAGTCTTAGAGGAGACTGCTTGAGATAAGTGGTCTCCCCTTTTTCGGGACTCTTTGTAACGATATATTCTAACGATAATGTTATCAGGCGCCAGGAGCCTTTATTAATCCTTGGAATACGTTAGGGACAGGAATTCGGTCCTAATCCACGAAGACGATAGATGAAGAATCGGCGCGACCGCCGGTTCCCGCCACGACAGAGGATGTTATTCCTTTGTTCTACAGACATTGAACCCTTCTGGGGTTCTGCGAATACACAATAGGAATTTGAACAGGTTATGAGAAGTATGTATTTAAGTGTTTCCTATAAATTGATCGCAAGGAATTTGAAATATTTGTTTGCAGATAGTTGGCGGAAAGATTACTGGTGTTTGCTCTTCAACATTCGTCGCCGTGCATTTTTAAACCCCTCTGGGGTTCTTCGAATACACAATAAGAATTTGAACTGGTTATGAGAAGTATGTATTTATGTGTTTCCTATAAATTGATTACAAGGAATTTGAAATATTTGTTTGCAGATAGTTGGCGGAAAGATTACTGGTGTTTGCTCTTCAATATTCGTCGTCGTACATTTTTGAACCCCAGCGGGGTCTCATGTTTATAGCATTGATTTTTAATGTGATGTTTCACAACCCCAGCGGGGTTGCACAATTTGAACGGGGCTTATCTAAAGTATTTCCTAATTACTTTTCCCCCTGAAAAATTTGCGAATCTGAAATATTTGTTATAATTTAAGGGTATTACACATTAACACTGAATGGAACTTACAAAGTAAGTCTTAGAGGAGACTGCTTGAGATAAGTGGTCTCCCCTTTTAGGACACTTTCGTAGGTATTATTACATAAGTTATCAGGCGATGGGAGCCTTTATTAATCCCAGCCAGTCGTTCGGAGTCATTGCAGGACTGAAATCCAGTCCTGTTCCCTGAAAAGGGTAGAATGCGGATGGTATTCTTCCCTTCTAATCATTAGGAAAGACTTTTAAATCCCTTGTTATATTCGTCCCGCTTTGAGATCAACTACGAATTGGCGGATGATTGGCATGCATTCCTCTGCTGTTTTGCATGCTTTGACGCGTTTTTCCAATGGACACCAGTCTGTTTTTGTCCTATTGATGATATGGTCCACCTCTTCGTCGAAGATTACTTTCACGCCGTTGCCCTTCAGCATTTGTATGGCCGGGGTGCAGATGATGTGTGTGCGCACCGTCTTGATTCCGCAAAGGATAGCAAGCGCCGCGGCGCCTTTCCCGATGATCTTGTCCGCTAAGATGGCCCCGTGTGTGAATGGTTCATCGCTCTCCGCAAGGTCATAGAGGTCCATGACTCCGCGTTGGTTGTAGGTGCGTACCTCGTCGCCCTTAGCGATGACGCAGGAGAACTTCCCTTCGTCGAGTTGCCTCATCATGACGGATGATTTTGCGGCGACACCCAATTCCACACCGTCTTTTTTCAGCAATTCCACGAATTGGTCGATGCGTTGCATCTCTTTGGGGATGTCGATTCGTTGTGGACAAGCTTCCAAGCATTTCCCGCAGCCGATGCAATGGTTGGCTTGGCGGAGTTTTGGGACGCTTCTGTCATAGCCGACAAGGAAGGCTTTCCTGGCCTCTTGGTATTGCGCGTTCCCTCTGTCTTTGATGACGAGGCCTTCGTTGAGGCATTTGTTGTAATGGGAGAATATTCCTGGGATGTCCAGTCCATAAGGGCAAGGCATGCAATATTGGCATGTGTGGCACGGAACGGTAGGGTAGTTGGCGCATATCTCGGCGATTTCAGCCAAAAGTTTCTCTTCGCGTTCGCTGAAGGGAACGAGGGGAGAGTAGGTCTTGATGTTGTCCTGGAGATGTTCCATGTAGGTCATTCCGCTCAAGACGCTTAGAATCTTCGGCTGGCTGCCAGCGAAGCGGAACGCCCATGAGGCGATGCTGGCGTCAGGGTCTTCCTTCTTTAGGAGTCCTGTGGCGTGATTGTTTAGTTTCGCTAAGTTCCCGCCTAATAGTGGCTCCATGACGAATACAGGGATGTCGCGCTTCTCCAATTCATTGTATAGGTATTCCGAATTGGTGTTTCTTGGATTCGTCGCTTTGGCGTGTTTCCAATCCACGTAATTGTGTTGGATGAGTACGAAATCCCAATGGATTTCTTCATGTCTGGAAAGCATATAGTCGAAAACACGGATGTCTCCATGGTAGGAGAAGCCTAGGTTTTTGATCCTTCCCGCCTTCCGTTCCTCCAAAAGGAAATCGAGCATGCCGTTCTCCAGGTACCTTTCCGAAAGAAGTTTCATCGCGTCCTCACCGCCACCCACGGAGTGTAGGAGGTAATAGTCGATGTAATCCACTTGCAGTTCCTTGAACGAGTTGAGGTACATCTCCATTGATGCTTCACGGGTATGGACTTCGAAATTGGATAACTTTGTCGATACTTTGTATGTTTCCCTTTTGTGTCTACTCAAGGCTATGCCGACCGCCTTTTCGGATCGTCCTTGACAGTATGCGGGGGATGTGTCGAAGAGGTTGACGCCGTGTGAGAGGGCGTAGTCCACCATTTTGTTCACCTCCTCTTGGTCGATGTCGTTCTTGCAGTCCTCTCTTCCGCTGACACCACCTTTGGTCGGGAGGCGCATGCAACCGAACCCGAGGAGGGAGACCTCCTCTCCATGGCTGTCTTTCCGATAGGTCATCCCTCCGGTGACAGTGTCTCTTTTGGTTTTGTTGTCTTTATCCTTTTGTCCTTCCGCGTTTGCGCAGCCTGTCATGACGGCTGTCGCAACTAGGGAAGCTCCTCCTAATTTTTTAAGGAAGTCTCTTCTGGAAAACTCGTCGTTGTTCATATTTTCGATAGGGTATCTATTGTCTTTTTTGTTGTTTCAAAATAGTTTGAAGAAATCACATGTCATCATTCGGCCCAACTGAAATTCTCTTTCCCCGCGATTGCCTCGAAATGGTATTTCGCTATTCCGAGGTCTACTTTCGCGTAGAATCCCCATCCGTTTTTTGCTTTGACGGTGTTCCCGGAAAGTATGAATTTGAACTTCTGTTGGTTGATGGCGGTCGGAGCTAATAAGGCAGCCTCGACGCCTTGCTTGAACCAAAGAGGCGCTTCTCCTTGGCATTTCGCCACGTCGTCGAATTTTTTAGATTTTCTGACTACGCCTTGCGTCTTGCCATATCCGATTGAGGCGACGAGTCTTAGTGTTTCGCCTTCGTTTATGGTCGCCTGTGTTTTCTTTTTGGAGTAGGATAGTCCGACCCAACAGGTGTTGAGACCGAGATGTTGGGCTTCCAAAATGATTTTTTCCCCGTAATAGCCGCAGAGCTCGTCGAACATATCGTCATTTTTGCCCACGAAGGCGATGTAGTTCCTTACTCCTGAGAATTTCCCGTATTTGGCTAGGATGAAATCGAATGCGTTGGGTTCGTCCGTAATCAGCTGTATGTGCAGCCCGCTTTCTCGGTTGCATTGGTCGATGAGAGCCTTTAAGTGAAGAATTAGGTCTTCTCCTATTTTTTGCTCTGTGTAGTGCCTGACGGAGTGCCTTGCTTGGATAGCCGCCAATGTCTCTTCTTTCGTCATCGGTACATTATACTTTTGAATGTGTGGTGAATCCATGGTTCATCTCCACTTTTTGTTTAATGCTTTATTGTCTTCAAAGATAATAAAAATTTCATCTTGGGTATCGGGAATCCGAACAAACTAATCTGCGTTTTTTCTCCATGCCTATAAACGGGGTGACTGCCGGTATGATGTCTAATGACATTGGCTTATTTCTTTCTTCCCCTTTGCCTAGATTACGTTGTGTTGACGACATCGATAGGCAATTACGTGCTAGGGCTATTCCCCTGCTTTAGAGATAATAAAACCGTTTTTATTGAATAACACACATAATGTAAAAGTTTGGGTTATTTCTTATCGCATGTACTTTTCCCCTCTTCCCTTTTTTATATATATTTGCATTTGGGAGAGCCGATATGTGGCTTAACATTGTAAATTAATTAATTAAAAAAGTAATGAAATCTAGTTTATTGAAATTATTGGGCATTGGAATGCTTGTAGGTTTTGTGGCTTGTTCGGATGATGACGAAGATGACGCTACGCCTTCCAACAATCCTTCCGGACCTTCGGAAAAATTTGAAGAGGAGGATCCGTCGTTGTATAATTATTATGGAGCGGAATTGTATACGAAGAGTTCCTTTTTGTATGGACGTTTCGAAGCTAAGATGAAGATGGCTTGCGCTCCTGGTTGTATCAGTTCCATGTTCTTGTATTATAATGATTCCTATATGGGTGGATCGAAATCATGGAACGAGGTTGATATTGAGGTCGTTGGTAAGAATTCTGTAGGGTTCCAATCTAATATCATTACTGGTTCTTCTTCTCGGAAAATCACTTCGGAACAGATTCACGCTGTGGACTCCCGCATCGATGGAGATTTCCATCTTTATGTGATGGAATGGACGCCGGAGTATGTGGCGTGGTTTGTCGATGGTAAGGAGGTTAGACGAAATATTGTGGGTGACTCAAAAAATCAAGTGGAAGATTTGGTCGAAGAACAAAGTCTTCGGTTTAATTTGTGGATGAGCGATGACCCTGGTTGGGTCGGTGTCATTAGTACGAAGAGTGTCCCTTGTACCCAATACATTGATTATGTGAAGGTCTCTTCTTATAATCAGGAGACGAAGGAATTCTCTGAATTGTGGACGGATGATTTTGATTCGTTTGATTCTTCCCGATGGAGTAGAGGAAATTGGGAAATGGATCTTGTTATGGAAAAACCGGCTAATGTGGTAGTGGAAGATGGCGTTTTACAATTGAAGCTTACTAAAGAGCTAAAATGAAATAGTTGATTCTTGGATTATAAATGCCCCGGAAAGGAGATGCGTCTCTCTGTTCGGGGCTTTTTTGTTGATTTTCTCCTTTTTTTTGAGGATGCTCACTTCAAACCTGGTTCATATTCCTTGATTTTGTCCATGGCGGGTTCGTAGCCTTGTTCCGCCGCTTTTTTGAACCAGCGGAACGCTTCCCTGTTGTCTTGTTCCACACCGTGTCCGTCGAAGTAGCAGTAGCCTAGGTCGTATTGCGCTTCAGCAAGACCTTGTTCCGCCGCTTTTTGGAACCAATGTGCCGCTTCCTTAAAGTCTCGTTCCGTGTTTTCGTAATAATGGACGCCTAAGTCATATTGTGCTTGTGCGGATCCTTGTTCTGCCGCTTCCCCTAACTCTTTCATCGCCGTCATGGAATCTGGTTCCGTCCCGATGCCTTGTTTGTGGCATAGACTGAGATGATAAAGGGCATCCGCGCATCCTTGCTCTGAAGAGAGGGTGTATCGCCTAAATGCTTCGACTTTGTCTTGTGGGATTCCGTAACCGTTCTCGTGGCAGACGCCTAACCAACATTGTGCGAGTGCGTCTCCTTTTCCCTCGGCTAAAAAGAACCATTTGACCGCCTCTTCTTGGTTTCGTTCGACCTGCTCTCCTCGAAGCAGACAGAGCGCATATTCGCGTTGCGCTGCTGGGACGCCTTCCTTCGCTTCCCTTTTTATCTGTTTGAATTCCTCTTTGGTGACTTTTGAAGTGTTGTTCTCCTTCTCTTTTCCTAAAAATGACAATATAGATTGTATGATTTGGGTCATAAATGGCTTGCTTTATTCTTTGTCGTGATGTTTGGGCGTAGGGTCCGTCACCATCCTATTCCTTTGTTCTTCAACACTCTTTGGGATGATTTGTCTCCTTGCTTGGCTGCTTTCTTGTACCAGATAATCGCCTCTTTGTGGTCCTGCTCTATGCCGTAACCATTGTCGTAGCAGACGCCCAGGTTGTGTTGCGCTCCCACATATCCCTGTTCCGCCGCTTTGGCGAACCATTTGACTGCCTCCTGGTAGTTCTGTTCTATGCCGTTCCCTTTGTAGTAGCATACGCCTAGTTTGTATTGTGCTTTAGCGTCGCCTTGTTCTGCCGCTTTCCCGTACCAATTGGCGACTTCGGCTTCGTTGGCCTCCACACCATATCCGTTTTCGTAGCAATAGCCTAGGAAAAACTGCGCCATGGCGTCACCTTGTTCCGCCGCTTTCCTGTACCAGCCGACCGCTTCCGTGACGTTCTTTTCTGTCCCATAACCGTTGTAGTAGCAGAATCCTAGGTTGTATTGTGCAGTGGCATACCCTTGTTCCGCCGCTTTTTGATACCAGCTGACCGCATCCTGTAGGTTCTGTTCCATGCCGAACCCGTTGTAGCATAGGTTGCCTAGGTTGAATTGCGCTGCGGCGTAATTTTGTTGCGCCGCTTTCCTGTACCAGAATGCCGCTTCGGAATAGTTTTTCAATACGCCTTCTCCTCGTTCGTAGCAGGTCCCTAGGTCGCATTGCGCCATGGCGTCGCCTTGTTCCGCCGCTTTCTTGTACCAGGAAACCACCGCCGCGACGTCTTTCGTCACTCCTTTCCCGCTCTTGTAGCATGCCGCCAAGCGACATTGCGCTTTGGCGTTCCCTTGCTCCGCGGCCTTTTTGTATAGGTTGATGGCTTCCGTATAGTTCTGCCCGACGCCGTTCCCTTGTTCATAGCAGAAACCGAGATTGCATTGTGCGTCCGCATATCCTTTAGAGGCCGCTTTTTGGTATAACTTAACGGCTTCCTTCGGGTTCTTGTCTATGCCTATCCCGTTTTCCAGACATTCGCCTAGGCAGTTTTCCGCCTTGGCGCATTTCTGCTCTTCCGCTTTCTTGATCCAGTAGATCGCTAGCCTAAGGTTCTGGCTCACACCGTTCCCCTCTTTGTAGCATTCCCCTAATGCGCATTGAGCCTCAGCGTATCCTTGGTCGGCCGCTTGGCGGTACCAATGGGCGCCCTCCTCTTGATTCTTGACTGTTCCATAACCTAGGTAGTGGCAGTTGCCTAAAGCGAATTGCGCTTTAGCATAGCCTTGTTCCGCCGCCATGGAATACCATTTAAGCGCCTCTTTGTGGTCTTGCTCCACGTTGTCGCCGGCAGAATATAATTCGCCTAAACGAGTCTGCGCTTGCGCGTTCCCCTCTCCTGCCGCTTTTTGGTACCAGTTGAGGCTTTTGGGAATGTCCTTTTCGACACCGATTCCCTCTTCATAGCAGTGTCCTATTTGGTATTCCGCCTCCGAGTTCCCTTGTTCCGCGCTTTTCTTGTACCATTGTAACGCCTCTCCTGCGTTTTTCCCTATGCCTAAGCCTTGCTCTAGAAATGTTCCGATTTTGCATTGAGCTTCAGCGTCTCCCGCATCGGCTGCTTTCTTGTACCATGAATATGCTTCTTGGAGGTTCTTGCCTGTCCCAGCTCCTTCTTCGAGACATTTTGCCACGTTCTTCTGTGCTTCGACGATTCCTTGTCCCGCCGCCTTCATGCTCCATTTGAACGCTTCTTTTGTGTTGATTGTTATACCTTTCCCTTGTAGGAGGCAACTTCCGTATCTTCCGGCTCCTTCGGCTAATCCTAGTTCCGCCGATTCCTTGTACTTGGACGCTGCACTTTCGAACTGCTGCGAGCGGAAATCTGATTCTCCGTTTTCGTAGAGTTTGTAGGCTTTGGGTGTACATGTCGGACAGATGGTTCGGCTGTTTTTCCCGCATTGGACGCATGTGCCTTCACTGGCGCTTCCGCATTGGGGACATCCGTTTGTCAAAGTATCTCCGCTTATGGAACAGATGTTGGTCGGATTTGTCCCTTCTTGTGTGGCGTTGTCTCCTTTGTTCGCCGCATTTCCACAAACATAACAGGAAAGACAACTTAGAATGACTAAGATGTGTCTGATGTGGAGTTTGCTTTTCATGATATGTGTTATAAGTGTGTTAAAACTTCCGCAAAAGTAATATAATTTGTTCGATATTAAAACATTATAATTGATTCTTTGCCTAGTAAAGTCTCTCCTTCCGTTCGTTTTTCCCTCCGTTTTTCTTCCTGGAATTGTGTTTTTTTAAGTCTGTTTGTTGTTAATTGAAGATTATCGGTTATTCGTTGAATGATAGTTATTCCTTTTTTTTATTTTTGCTTACAAAAAATAAAACTTATTCGTTTCAACACAAGAGAGCGTGCGATCTGTTGCAGGTGAACAATAATGCCTCGTTGGAGGAGGTCGAGAGCGCCTATCGCGCGAAGGTGAAACAGTGTCACCCTGATATGTTGCCTGCCGACGCTTCCGCTAAGGCTCGGGAGAATGCCACCGTCATGTTCCGTAACCTCACGGAGGCGTATGATTTTCTGTGCGAGGAGTTGGTGAAGGTTAAGGTTAACGTTTAATATGTGTTTTTATTTTATGCGGATTCATATAGTTCTGACGTTGCTTTTGTCGATGACGCCGCTTTTTCCCCGAGCGGCTGATTTCCTTTGCTTTACGGCTGGGGAGGCGGAGTCTTCCGTCTCTCTGACCAATTATGGAGGGAACGCTCCCGCTTTGTCTTTTTCTACGGATGGGGGAAAAACGTGGTCTAATTTGGATTATCATCCGTTGGAGACGGGGGATTTCGTCAATTCGGCGTCCGAAACTTTTTTCTTGGCAGAAGTGGATGACAAGGTTTGTTTCAAAGGCGACAACCCGTCTGGCTTTTCGTCTGGCTCTTTCTCTCTGGGAAAGTGGGTCGAACCGCTGAAATATTCTACGTTCGTGATGTCGGGTCGCCTAGTCTCCGAGGGAAGTGTCATGGCTTTGGTGGATGGCGGAGTCCATCGTTCGGATATCCCTTCTGATTATTGCTTTTATCGTTTGTTTGATGGCTGTGGCGCTCTTGAGACTGCGCCCGTCTTGCCTGCCACCAAGTTGAGACGTCATTGCTATCGTCAGATGTTCTCCGGTTGTGGCTTGACTCAAGCGCCTGCCTTACCTGCGGATTCTTTAGCTCCGGGCTGCTACATGGGTATGTTCAGCAAATGTACGTTCATGGTCAAAGCGCCTTCCTTGCCGGCTTCCACGTTGGCTCCCTATTGTTATGCGGAGATGTTCGACTCGTGCGTCGCTTTGCGTCAAGCTCCTGCTTTGCCTTCGCGAAGCCTTTCCGACGCCTGCTATTCGGCGATGTTCCGCCGTTGCGTCGCTTTGCCTGAATCGCCTTCCCTCCCTGCGTCCAAGCTTGATTCATATTGCTACAAGGAGATGTTCGATGGTTGTTCCTCGCTCACGAAGACGTCCGATTTGCCTGCGCAATCACTATCGTACGGATGTTATTCTGGTATGTTCCGCGGTTGCGTGAGCCTTCGCCGCATGCCTAAGTTGCTTGCTCATTCTCTGACGCATGAATGCTATGCTAATATGTTCGAGCGTTGTTTGCGCTTGAAGCGAGCCTCTTCGTTGCCTGCGCATGTTTTGGCTCCTATGTGTTACACCTCCATGTTCAAGGGTTGCACCTCATTGAAGCGTGCGCCTGAGTTACCTGCCGTCAGACTGTCGGAAGGGTGTTACGCTTCCATGTTTGTCGATTGTGTCTCGTTGCGTAAAGCGCCTGCCTTGCCTGCCGACACTTTGCGTGAGGCTTGCTATTCGGGTATGTTCTCCGGATGTGCGGACTTGAAACAGGCTCCGCTTCTTCCTGCAAAACGTATGTCCTATCGTTGTTATGCGGGTATGTTCGCTGGATGTGAGTCGTTGGCGAAAGCGCCTGCATTGCCGTCACTTCGTTTGGATGGCGAGTGCTACCAATTTATGTTTTATGGTTGCGCCTCCCTTTGCGAGCCGCCGTCGTTGCCGGCTCGTGAACTCTCCGAATCGTGCTATGCGGGAATGTTTGGTAGGTGTCGTAGTTTGAAGAATTCTCCCGCCTTGCCTGCTGCGAAATTGGCGGAAAATTGCTACGGGGAAATGTTCGCTTTTTGCGAAAATTTATGCTTCCCTCCTAAATTGCTGGTCGATTCGTTGGTGAAGAAGTGTTACGCTGGCATGTTCAAGAATTGTAAAAGACTATCTGTCGCACCTGAACTTCCCGCAAGGAGGTTGGCGGACCAGTGTTATGAGGATATGTTCTTGTCTTGCGTTTCGTTGAAGACGCCTCCCGAACTGCCTGCCGTCGAGATGAAGGACTATTGCTATAAGGGAATGTTCGGCCATTGCGATAGCTTGCGAAAGGCTTCTTCGCTTCCTTCGGTTTCTTTGGCGAAACGTTGTTATGCCTATATGTTTGAGGAATGCGTGTCGTTGGAACAGGCGCCCGAGCTTCCTGCCTCGGATTTGGCGGAAGGCTGTTATTTGCGTATGTTCAAGGATTGCAGAAACCTACGTTCCTTGAAAGTGGGTTTCCGTCAATGGAGTGACGAAAATCACGAATCCGTCTCTGATTCATGGGTCGACGGAGTGGGGGAGTCTGGCGTGTTTTCCGCACCTGAGACGCTTCCTTTGCGGTATGATGGCGACCATATACCGGAAGGGTGGACGGTGGAGAAAAGATGAACTGGCTGTCGTCAAATATTCAGTATTAAATGATAAGAAACAACTGTTCACATCAAAATATAAACTAACTTTGCCTTCCGAGGAAGAGTTGAAACTCGAAATTGAAAGAGAAAGACTAAAATTAGAAAAATATGTTTTACGAACCAGAAATAAATTTAAACTAACATATTTTAATCATAGCGTTTGCTATTTATGAGCGAAAGAAACGACAAGAGAGCACTTTGTTCGAAGACGTTTGTGGCATTATCAATGCGGCACGAAATCGTGTGGCTGTATATGTCAATTCGGAAGTGTGCCTTATGAAGTGGTATGTTGGGAAACGTATAAAAGAGGATGTGCTTTACAACCAACGTGCTGAATACGGTAAGCAGATTGTGAAGAATTTGGCTGCAAGATTGACGGAGATTTATGGTAACGGGTGGAATCTCAGGAATTTGCAACATTGTGTACGCAGTGCGTACACAATTCAGTTGGACACATATTCGTTCGTTGATGTCCATTGATGATCCATTAAAACGTCAGTTCTATATGGAAATGTGTCGTGTGGAGCATTGGGACACGCGTACTCTTGACGCCAAGATTGACTCGCAGCTTTTTGAACGTACTGCAATAAGCAGGAAACCAGAGGAGGTGATAAAACAGGAGTTGTCTGAGTTGAAAGACACAAATATATTGAATCCAGACTTGGTTTTCCGTAGCAGTTATTTCCTCGATATGTTAGGGTTGCCAGATGTCTTTTCTGAAAAAGATTTGGAATCTACAATTGTTTCGCAGATGCAAGAATTTATCTGTGAGATGGGAACAGATTTCGCTTTTCTTGGCAGACAAAAACGAATAACAGTGGATGCTGTGGATTATTACATTGACCTTTTGTTCTATCACAGATCACTGCGTCGTTTGGTCGCTATAGATTTGAAATCGCCCAAAATACCTTGTTTGATAGTTCCCATAAGACTTGAAATTTAGTTTAACAATAAGTTGATTCCTTGGACTTGGTACGGGCTTGGTACGGCTCTGACCTTATCCGTTTCTGCAAAAATACATGCATTGTAAGTAGCTGGCTGTGTTTTGGTTTCGTGTACTTCGGATTGCCGTATTTTGCCAATTGCAACTGAAAATGTCTTGAAAGAACTAATCAATCATAGTTATGAGACTAAATTTTATTCAAATCCCATATATCTTTTACAGCTTTTTTAATTTTTTCGTGGCGTTTTTCTATCGCTGTTTTGTCCCACACAGGATTGTTTTTATTTTCAACAAAATCAACAATTTCCTTTTGTTGATTCAAAAGATTGTCTTTCCCGTAAGATACCAATTTTTCGGCAAATGGTTTGTTTCCAATAGAACTGTTGTGACTTTGTGAAATAAGCATGAGATTCCCGACACAATTCAACCACTCTCCTGATGCAATTCCACTCTCGCCTTCATAATCACCGTAACCATTGGCGATAGGATCACCATTTGTCGGTGTTTGTGGTGCGATATGTTCAATACTCTCGTTACGAATCAAATCTTTGAATGTGACTTGATGTGGCTTGGGGTGATTCTCGTTGCACAAATACAGTTCATATTTCCATAGTAAGTAGTTGTCCACACGATTTTTGTAAAACCATCCTGTATCAACACATCTCATTAGCTCATTATCACTCCAATATCCCCACCACCCATCCGTTTTGATTTTGTTTATCATAGCATCAATTGCACCATTGATTTCGCCATCAGTTCCACCATTTATCAAGAACCAGTTTAGACGGCTTTCAACATCTGCACGTCCGCCGCGTATCAAACTTCGGAAAGTTATGTTTTCTAAAAAACGAGCCATCCTTTTGAAGGTATCATCTGACGTTTTGCACCTGTCACATTTGATGAAAAAAGGATAAGATAGAGCCATGTTGTCAAGGTCAAACAAGTTGACTATATAACTATAATCACTTTTTTTGACCTTCAGAACGGTATCGAATGCTTGTGTAACGCCTGATACAAAGTTCTTTATCCAAACAATTTTGTCGGCTTGCTCAGAAAGTTGTTTCTTTACGCCCTCAACTATCTCATCACTATAATAGCCTTTCCCGCTAACTGCACGCCAATAGTAGTTGATTACGTCGTCCTCCTTCTCGTTAACATTGACGATTCTTTGATAGATGGTTGAAAATTCGTTTTCAAGATATTTAATGTTCTCGTTAATCAAATCCTTATCCACGGAACTGAGATAGATTTGAAGCATAAAATACGATTTCAATATCTCTAATTTAGACAAAGCCTTTCCTCTGTCGTTTTGGAAAGCAAAAATCTGTGCGGCCTCTGCTTTGTTTGATACTACATATTGGGTTATTGTTGCATTTTGAACCAAGTCATACCAACGCTCTATTTTGTTGGTTTCGGTTTTTGCCAGAACATCACCGAACATTTTTTTTGCCTTGCGGATTTTCTCTTGTGAACGTGTAGCTGGTTCTTGCGAACTATCGGTGCGGTCAATCACTTCATTAACAAAGAAATTATTGTCATATTCTACCGTTTTGAACTTTTGTGTTCCTTTGCGAATATCACGAATGTAATAGTCGGCAATGTCATCTAAGTCTATGCTTACGTTTTCTCCATTTTGTTTTCGACTGCTTAATTCGTTTCTGAGCGAACTGAAAAAGATAACGCAAGTTGTCAGGCGTTGTTGGCCGTCAATTATCAACAGTGTATTATCTGATGAGGCTTCAAAAAGGAAATGCCCTAAATAGTATTGCGAAGAAGCATTTCTTAAGTCGTCTATAAATTGTTCTATTTGTGTTTTGTCCCAGCTGTAAGAGCGTTGATAGGCTGGAATTTCAAATTGACGATTTTTAGCGTCGAAAAGTTTCTGAATAGTTAAAGATTCCATTTGTCGTTATGTTTAAAGTTATTGTTCGATTAGAAAGAGGCTGCCTTTTCGTACAGCCTCTTTGTTGTTTCCAATTTCCTATTCCCAACGATGGCTGATTTCCTTCAATCTACTGTCAAGCGTGTAAATCATCTTGTTGCGGCGGAAATTGACTGAGTTACCAGCAACACTGCGGAACTCACCAAGAGAAGATTCCCAATTGTGGGCAATTTCTTTCAGCCTGTCATCCATTGTGTAATACATATTGTTTCTTCTAAACACAATAAATGTTCCGCTAAATCCCATCAATTCTCCCAGCGAGCTTTCCCAGTTGTGAGAAATCTCTTTTCCTTGTTCATTCAGAACATAGTACATTTTGTTTTTATAAATCACATCTGCGATCATAATCATTATGTTTTACGTCCGCTCCTTTAGCAGACATTATGTTATTGTCTCCACTTACGGCTATCGACTTGCTCCGTTCCTACTCGTTTCGTTTTTCAGTTACACGTTGCTTCTTTTTTGTTGCAGAATGCAATAACACCACTTTCACTTTGGGTTGCCAGCCCTTTAGGGCAAATATTTGTTTTTAGGCGCACTCGTCAGTAACCTAAAAACAATTCGACCAAACACCAAAAGAAACGTGGACATCCTCGTCCACATCCTGGGTGTTTGGCCTAACCCTCAATCTCAGACAAGAAATGCCCACGCTATACACGCAGGCATTCGCTACTGTCATCTGAGATTGATTCCTTCGGTGGCCAAACTTTAGGATGTTTTCAGAACAGCGACGAACGCTATGATTAATAATATGTTATGTTATTCTATTCTATTTCAATATTCTATCTTGTTTAATTACACAATTATTTATGTTCAATTTTTCTGCGTTCAATTTCTCTTCTTAGTTGCACCAAACCATTGTTTACAAAAGGCAGCATCTGTTCCGCCAACCTAAACATCTGGGTTGAAAACAAGGTCGGGAAGCCGTTTCCTTCAACATAGTTATTCTTTGCATTGGAAATGTTCCGCTCAATGTTGAAAATAGCCTTTGTCGGCTTCAGTCCACCCTTTATTTGAGCGTTTGCCCAAGTTTTGAAGGAAGAGCTTATCTCCAATTTGTTTTGGGGAATTACAAAATCCACCGGACGGTCTGGTTTTTCAGCATAATACAGCCACACTTCAAAGCAAGAATTACTGATAATCAATTCAATATTGTTTGCATCGCATTCTTGCCGCATTGCGGGCAGAAACTGTTCAAAATGGTCAACATCGGTAATCAGGAAGTAGTGGTCTGTGTTTTCTTTGCTTGCTGACTCTTGATATTCCTTTGTTTTCTCCGTCGCAAATCTGACAATCGACGGTTTGCCTCCTTCATCAAAATTGGGATCTGCATGAAAAGCTATTCTGATGAAAGGAAACAGTTCTGTGTTTTTGTCAATCAGACTAAAATAGTCTTTTTCCCTTTCCGTACCGCCAGAATAAATGACGAACAACGCTTGCGGGACTTTAGATGCTTCGGGTTTTGTGTATCTTGAATTTGGCACAGACACAATCTCCACACTGTTGAATGTTGCGATATCGCTTTTTGTCACAACACTCTCCTGTGGATCGATTTCCGGGTTGTCCTTCTGATAGTGTCTGCCTGCTGCCATTTATTCAATGTTTGATATTTGTGGAACACCGCCATAACGCCCTTCCTCATATCCTTTCCGAATGTTCATCGTGTTGTGGATCTTGTAGTCGTTGAACGAAGTCATCACAGTATTACCGTTTTCTTTTTCAACTTTCCACAACTCGTCAGGACGGACTAACTCCTGCTGGTCTTGTAACAAGGTGAGATGGGTGGTGCATATCAACTGCCCTTTCGATTCGCTATTGAAAAAGTATTTCAACAGTTTATAAATGAGCATCGGATGCATACTGTTTTCTATTTCATCAACAACAATCACATTGCCTTTGCTTGCATCGTAAAGGGCAGGAATCAGCGTCAGCAGTCTGACTGTTCCGTCTGACTGTGTTGTAATATCCATTTTCTTTTTATAACCATTGATACCAAATTGCTCGAACATAAATTCTTGAACAATCTGTTCCCCATTTTTCATGGTGATGTTGAAATTGTTACGGTTATTTGAAAACGCAGATAATCCAGAGTGGTCTGTTATAGGTGTCCTTTGAAGGATTTGTTGTAAGTCGTTCTTATTCTTTTTGTCCGACATCCACTTATCTATTGGTGTTTCCCCCACTTTTAGAGAATCTGTGATGTGCAAATTTGATAATAGCTTGTTGGCAAAGGCAAGCAACTGCTTGTTCTTCGACATCATGTCAATCAAAAACGGGGTTTGCGTATTGATGGTTACAATTTTCAATTCATTTTGGAACCAATTATATACTTTCGAAAGATTGTCATCTCTTATGACTGGATATTGTTTGTTTAAACAGATAATCGAAGAGTTGGGATTTCTTTTCATAAGTTCCTCGGACAGTTTGCTGTCCGTGGTGGGTGAAACTTTATTGCCGTTTCTCTCAAATATCGTTTCGTCATCTTTTTCTCCAATTCCAGATAAGCGAAGGTATTCATTGATAGTGCTTTTTTGCGAATGCAAAATCTCAACTCCGTAAATATAATATTTACCATTAGTAAAAAATTCTATTTCAATCTTTATCGGCTCTTTGTTTGTTTTGACTAATTGAAAAAAGAAGTCTTTCAAGTCAATCTTATCAAGAAAGTTGCCATCAATCACATACGATTTCAGGAACTGCAAAACTTTTACGAAGTTTGACTTCCCAGCTCCGTTGGCTCCATATATCAAAGTATGTTTCAAAAGGGGAATTTGCCCAGCCTCATTTATGTGATTGGGGAATATTTCTCGTTTGGGATTCGGAAACATATCAAAATCCGACCGTCTATAAAACGACATAATGTTTTGAAATGAAACTCTTAACAGCATAACATTATATGTTTGAACACGGCAGCAAAGATACAACTTTTTTCTTTATGTTGCGTGAAAAAATCACGTAAAACTTTCACATCGACTAGAACAGAAAACAAAATGCAATATGCAATCGCCATATATTCAATATAATACGGCTGTTATAAAACAGTTATTCAACTTTATTAGGGGTGGGTGGTCGGGCGGCTGTGCGAAGGGTGGCTGACAGAGATAGCCCGCAATGGAGCGAAGCGGAATGAGGGCGCTGACAGCCTACGTTGGAAGGGCAGGGCTGGCGTATGTTTTTGCTAAAGCGATTTTTGACTACGCCTCAGCAATTCAAACGAGTTTGATTGCGTTCGGCTTGCACAAAAATTGCTGTGAAGTGGAGTTTTTTGTGGGCATTGCAAGTGCAGGAATGATTGAGCGAAACGTGTTGAGGTACGAGGCACATTGAGTGCATATTCCGTTTCATATCCGTTCACTCGATTTTGACATGTCGGTCTCTATACCTGAGGCAAAAGAGGTATTCTTGAATCATTCATGAGGCAATTGATGCATTTATGATGCAATTACCTATGCTTGTAAAAAGCACCAGCACCATGTCGAGAAATTGAAAAGACTTCTTTTTTTACTAATTCCGTCAAATCTCTGTTTGCTGTAGCCCTTGAACAAGCATTGATTTCCTGATACTCTTTATTCGTAATTTTGCCTTTTTCTTTCGCATACATAATTGCTTTTATCTGGCGAGGATTCAAACCTTTTGCTTGCAGGTCTTCTTCGTTGAACAAATCTTTGCGGAATACCACCCAAAAGCCTGAACTTTCGTAATAATAGAGCGGTTGGGGCAAACCAGCTACCGCACATTGCTCATTCATTTTACGGATTCCTCGACCCCATGCTTCGATGTAGCCGATACGAAAGAATGCGTTAGAAATATCGGGATTGTGAGGTATGGAAGAATGCTGGCGGAGTTGAACAACAACATCTTTCCCACATTAGCCAATACCAAACACCAAGATCTGAAGTGGGTATATATAACGGGTGACAAATCAGGGAAGGGATGTAAAACCAATGACTCAGGATTGAACAAACTCCCTGTTTCAAAGTGGAAAGATTACATGAAGGGGAAAGAATCGAGCATTTCGGTTATCATCTTCAAAATGGTGATTTCAGAAGGATGGGACATTCCCAGAGCCTGTATGCTATATCAAGTCCGCGATACACAAAGCAAACAGCTGGACGAACAGGTGATGGGTAGAGTGCGCCGTAATCCGCGCTTGTTGGATTTTGAGCGCCTTCCCAAGGATGCACAGGACTTGGCTTCAAAGGCTTGGATTTGGGGAATTAAACCCAAGGATGCGGTTTTCCCTAAGCAAGTTAGTCTTTTCAGAGATTACAACATAGAGGCAGACTTACGTGTGACGCCAACAAAATTGTCGGTTGACAAGGTTAAGAACGAAATAGATGTCAACAGTTTGTTGGCCACGAAGAAGGTGAAAATAGCTGGTGAAAATATTTTTGATATGCGCCGACTGCTATCGCAACAAGAAAACGAAATACAGGATATGTGTTACGAATATGCCGATGACTACGGCAAATGGAGATTGTTTGTTGAAAATATCGGAGAAATAAAGTCTCAATACCATTCATATATTACCGATTATGAAAATAGCATGAGCGTATGTAACGATGTTAGTTTCCCCTATGGAAGCTGCTATAATGAGACAGACAAAACACTCACATTAGATGATTGGATCTGGTGGCGAAAAGAAGACGATTGCATTTCAGACGAGTTTTCGTTTGACAGCGATGCTGAGAAAAAATGGGCAGAGATCTTGAAAGATATTCGACAAAAAAGTATCGGAGAAACTCATGTGCTAAATCGTGATGATGCTAAGTTTCTGTGGGGCAAAAACTATCCTCTAAATTCAGATATTAAATTTGAATATTTCTCTGGAGGCATTCATACCTCCTATCCAGACTTCGTGATGAAAGACAAAAATGGTCGCGTCCATATTTTCGAGGTGAAAAGTGTAAACAAATCATCTTCGATAAGTATCGATGAAGAAGAATACGAGGCAAAAGTGAGAAGCTTGAAAGATTGTTATAAGTTTTGTTCAAAAAAGACCGAACACATTTTTTATCTTCCTATATTAGACGGAAATACTTGGAAAATAACAAAATACGAAAAAGGAGGAGAATCCACAATTGATTTGAAAACCTTTAAGAATAGTTTGTTGTCCTCATAAAATGACGCCCTCCCAATCCTTCATTTGCAATCGCAGTCTATCCTGACTGAAAACCGCAAGTTTGGGTGGCTCTTCCCATAAAAAAAGGACATCATCAGGATTTCTCCTTCGATGATGTCCTTTTTGTTTTATTCCAAGAAACCTGATGAGGTTTTTGGAAATGATTAGATTCTCACGAATCAGAATGCGTTGATGATGCCGCAGAAGTCTTCAACTTTCAAAGAAGCGCCACCGATCAAACCACCGTCGATGTCTGGCTTAGCGAACAACTCAGGAGCGTTAGAAGCCTTGCAAGAACCTCCGTAAAGGATGGAAGTGTTCTCTGCGACTTCCTTTCCGTATTTGTCAGCCACGCAAGAACGGATGTATGCGTGGATCTCCTCAGCTTGGTCAGCTGTAGCGGTCTTTCCTGTACCGATAGCCCAGATTGGCTCGTATGCGATAGTGATCTTAGCGAAGTCTTCAGCAGACAAGTTGAATACTGAACCTTCCAACTCAGCCTTAACGACAGCGTTTTGCTTGTTAGCCTCACGCTCTGCCAAGCTTTCGCCGATGCAGAAGATGACCTTCAAACCGTTCTTCAATGCCAAAAGCACTTTCTCCTTCAAGATCTCTGGAGTCTCGTGGTAGTATTCGCGACGCTCTGAGTGACCCAAGATGACGTACTCTGCACCTGTTGACTTAACCATGGCTGCGGAAACCTCACCTGTGAATGCGCCTGACTCCTTGTCTGCGCAGTTCTCTGCTGATACGGCGATCACTTTCGTGTCGATGGCAGCGGCAACGCTTGCCAAGTGGATGAATGGAGTTCCGATGATGACATCGCAATTCAATTTTTTACCCTTCAAAGCGGCGTCCAAGCCCTTTGCTAACTCAAGACCCTCTTGGAGTGTCTTGTTCATTTTCCAGTTTCCTGCAACGATATTCTTTCTCATTGTAATGAAATATTAAAAAATTATGATGATAAATTCTCTATGCTAATTATTTGTCTCCTTTGATTTTCTTGATCAACCAATCGATGCCGAATACCAAGGCGATGGTCGCCAAGAACGCGAGGATGGATTTGAATACCATGCTCCATTCATTTGGTTGTTGCACTTCTCCCATCGGGGATTGCTCCAACGGTTTGTCGAACGTAGGCATGTTCTTGTTACTCCATTTGTTGACCACGGTTCCGTCCTTGATGAGCACGAGTCCTGGGTTGGAGCGGACGATGGTCTTCAAGGTGATTTCGTCCGTGTTGACGAACTGGTATCCTTCTCCATTTGCGTTGTGTCCCATCTCGTTCTTGAATTCGGTCGTCTCTTCCGTCTCGAGTCCGGTGGCGGTCATACAATAGAATCCGTATCCGTTCTCTTGGGCGAATTTGTATATGTCGTTGATTTCCTTCCTTTTGTTTGTCTCCGCTTTCTCCACTCTATAACATACCATAAGGAATGTGTAGCCTGGGTTTTGAAGTACTTCTTCCGTGATGTCTCCGTCATCAGGATGCTCCATCGTGAAGTCGTGGATGGGTGGTTCGAACCCTTTCTTGATCAGTTTGTGTTTCGAGTCCACGAAGGTCCAACTGCTGTCTTTCGGATAGTTCTCTACTGTGAATTCTTGTTGCACGCCATCCTTTTCGTAGATGAGTATAGATTCGTAGACATCTTCTTCGGCACCTTCCGGCACCTCCATGGATTTGATGATGTCAGTTCCGTTTTTGTATGGACGGAAGTCTATGATAGGCAAGTTGAAGTAGCAGTAGATGGAGAGCAGGATGGAGAATGTGCCGGCGCAGATTGCGATGAGCCAATCCGTGCGGTCTGTGAATAGTTTCGGGCTGTATTCCTTCCATTTGAACACCAAAATGGCCATGGCGAGCAGCACGATGTTTTTCCAGAATGTTTGCCAGTTCGAGATGACGAGGGCGTCGCCGAAACATCCGCAGTCCGACACTGGGTCCGCTATGGCGATCCATAGTGTGAGCGGCGTCATGAAACACATCATGATGATGGCTAATATGGAGGTGGATTTGAGGTTCGTGCCTAGGACTAAGCATATTCCTAAAAGGAATTCGAACGCAGCCAATCCTATTCCTACAGCTAATGCGATCGGTGCGAAGAAATCGAGACCCATCGCTTCCAAATAGTCTTGTATCTTATAGGTTGAACCTAACGGATCGACCGCTTTTACGAATCCGGAGAATACGAATACTAATCCTAATAACACTCGTACGATGACGACAATTTTCTTTTTTATAGAATCATTCATAATTTCAAAAATAGTAAATATACTTGTTCCTTAGTCCTTAAAATCAATTTTTATTAAACCGAATAGCGCATAGTTCACCATGTCCATGTAGTTGGCGTCGATGCCTTCGGAGATGAGCGTCTTGTTCTGGTTGTCTTCGATTTGTTTGGTGCGATAGAGCTTCATCAGAATCAGGTCCGTGTAGGAGGTTGTCCGCATGGAACGCCAAGCTTCGTCGTAGTCGTGGTTTTTGGCCAACATCAAATCGACGGTTTTGTCCATGTGCTTGTCGTATAACTCAATCGCTTCCTTTGGGGTGATGTCTGATGTTTCCGCATAACCTTTTTCAAGTTGTATCAACCCCATGATGCCGTAATTGACGATGCCGATGAGCTCAGGACGAATCCCTTCGTTCACTTTCGCTTCTCCTGTCACCTCAAGCGTGCGTATGCGGTTCGCCTTGATGAATATTTGGTCGGTTATGGATTCCGGACGCATGATGCGCCATGCTGCGCCATAGTCTTGCAATTTTTTGCTATAGATGTCTTTGCATATGGCGATTACAGCGTCGAATTGTTCTTTAGTATCCACTCTTTTCTGCTTTTATGTCTGTTATTGTGGCAAATTTAACCCATTGACTATTATTTTCGTAGTTTCTCTTCGACGGAAAACGAAATATATGTTAAATCATTGGTTAAACATATCTTTGTTATAGAACGCCAAGACTTCCTGTATGGCGTTATAGGCTAGCCTGGCTGGTGATTCGGGGTTGATGTCCATCGCCGCTTGGTATTCGTTCAAGGCTCCTTCCCAATCTTCCCTTTTCCTGAATAGGTTCCCCATAAGGAAATGCCCTTCTTCGTTGTTGGGATATTGCTTTAGGAATTCCTTGAGACGCACTTCCGCTTCCTCGTGCTTCTCGTCCCTTATCAGCTCTTTTATTTCGATGAACTCGTTCATTTCGCCATCTTGATTCTGTACCTGCACTTGATCTTCCCGTTGATCATGTTGGTCAGTTTGCTGCGGTTCATCTGACGTCTGATAGGAGAAATCCTGTCTACGAAAACTTTGCCTTCCAAATGGTCATATTCGTGCTGTATGACCCTGGCTTTGTAATTCTCGTACACTTCATCGTGTGGCTCGAGGTTTTCGTCTAAGTATTGTATGCGTATTTTCGTCGGACGTTTCACGCTTTCGCTCACGCCAGGGATGCTTAGACATCCTTCGTCGCATGACTCCATCTCTTCTCCGTATTCAATGATCTGTGGATTGATGAATACCTTCTTGAATCCTTTGAATTGAGGGTCGTCGTCTGCAAGTATTTCCAAATCGATGACGAATAGACGGATGGACAGTCCAATCTGTGGCGCCGCCAAGCCTATGCCTTCCGCATTGTACATCGTGGCGAACATGTCTTCCGTCAATTTCTTCAGGTCCGGATAGTCCGCTGGTATTTCTTGGGTTTTCTCCCTCAAAACTGGACATCCGTATACTACTATCGGATAAATCATTTCTTTATTCTTGTTTTGTTATTTCTTTTATATCTTGAATCTTTCGCTTTCCATGTATGACTGGAGGATGATCGTGGCGCTTATCTCGTCCACTAAGGCTTTGTCTTGCCTCTCTTTTTTCTTCAGTCCTCCGTCTAGCATGGCTTTGTGCGCCAATACGGAGGTGAACCTTTCGTCATACATGACAATGGGAACGCTAACTCTTTTCTTCAGGGCGTTGAGGAATGGTGTGATGTATTTCATCGATTCAGATGGCTCGTTCTTCATCGTCTTGGGTTGACCGACGACTATTAGCTCTACCTCTTCTTTCCCTACGTATTCCTCGATGAATTTGAGGATGTCATTCGCTGGAACAGTGCATAATCCGTTCGCGATGATCTTACAAGGGTCCGTTACGGCTACACCGACTCTTTTCCTTCCGTAATCTATTGCTAGTATCCTTCCCATACGTCCGCGAATTTAATAAAAATGTCGGACTTTTCCTTTGTTATCTTCATCGAAAATATGACAGCGGGTTTTGTGCCTATGAATTTTGTCTAGCGCTATGTGAAGTGGTTGTTCTTTAATGTGTTACAGTTTTGCTGCCTGTTTGGGTGTGAGCTGACTTCAATATTCCCTATTGGCAATTGTCACTTCTAAATTATTTTACTGTTCTTGGTGTGTATCCGAAGAAATCCTTGAATTTCCTTGTGAAATAGGCTGGATCGGTAAACCCGCATTCGTAAGCTATCTCGTTGATTTGTAACTCTTCATTGTTGTTCTTGAGTAGAGTCAACGCTGCGTTTAATCTGTATTCCACTAATATTTCGATTGGGGTTTTGCCTGTGATGGATTTTATCTTCCTTGCTAGGGTGGATTGGCTTACATTGAGTGTCTCCGCCAATGTTTCTATGGAGAAGTCGCTCTCTTTGTAGTTCTTGGCGATCTCTTCCAACATCTTCTGCAGGAACGGATTCATCCTTTCCTCGTTTTTCTTCTCTTCTACTTTCTCCGTGCCAATCCCTTCTTTGGAAGCGGCCATGTTTTGTTGGAGAAGCCTTTGCTGCTGTTTCCTGCGGTTGCTGAGAATGTTGTTTACTTTTATCAGTAATTCGTTGGAACTGAATGGCTTCGGTATGTAGTCGACCGCACCGGACAATAAGCCCATCAGTCGGTCTGATTCGTCTGTCTTTGCTGATAGGAATAGTAATGGTACTCCATATAGGTTCTCCATTTTTGCCATCTTTTTGCTCATTTCGATACCGTTCATTTCCGGCATTTCCACGTCGCTGAGGATGATGTCTATTCCGTTTTGTTCCGCTGTTTGTATCGCTTCCACACCGTTGTTGGCTGTCAGGACTGTCATGTGACGTTCCAAGGTGTGCTGTATGTTTTTCTGTATGAGCGGGTCGTCTTCTACGACAAGTACAGTGTTGCCTTCCAGCAACTCTTTGTCGATGAGGTGGTCGTTCTCTGCCTCCTCCTTCGCGTTCGAGGTTTCGTCCGCGTTTTTGACTGATGCCGGAACTTTGATTGTGATCTTCGTTCCTTTACCTGGTTCGCTGGAGATCTCCATCTCTCCGTTGATGCGCTTAAGGTACTCTTTGCACAATCCCAATCCAAGTCCTGACCCTTTCTCCTTTTGTGTGCCTAAGGTGCTCTCGATGTGTCCTGTCTCTTGTAATTGCTTAAGTTTGTCTTGCCCAATTCCAACTCCGTTGTCTTCGACGCTGACGTATATTTGGTTCCCCTCTTGGTGCGCTTTCATGGAAATCTCACCGCCCTCCGGTGTGAATTTCACTGCGTTGTTGAGAAGGTTTCGCACGATGGTGCTGAACATCCTCGGATCCACATAGGCGCAGTTTGCCACTTCCGTGTTGACGCTAAGCGATTGCTTTTTCCCTTGAATAATGCCTCCTAGGAGTATGCCTATGTTTTCTAGCGTGTTGCTGACGTTTACGTCCTCTGGCTTGCATTCTATCTCCTCTTTTTTCGCCTTTGCCCATTCCAAAAGCCTTACCATCTCGTTTTGGAGGGTTTCGGCTGATTTGTGTACGTCGGTGATCACTTCTTTGTCTTCTCCGTTGATGCTTTCTTTCTTAATGAGCGTTTCCAGTGTTCCGACAATGGCGAACATAGGGTTCTTCAAGTCGTGGGCGACGACGGAAATAAGCCTGTCTTTATCTTGCAACACTAACTGCAGTTCGTCGTTCTTCTCATTTAGCTCGTGTGTGCGTTCCTTCACTTTTTGTTGCAGTTCTATCTGCTCTCTCTTTAATCTTTTGATTCGGTAATTGACTATCGCACCGATGCCTAGGGCTAGTAGGAGAGAACTACATATTTTGAACCACCATGTCTGCCACCATGGAGGCAATACGGTGATTTGTATGTCTTGTGTCTCCGCTGTTTCTTCCCCTCCTGAAATGTAACTGCGTACGTGTAGTACATAATCTCCGGATGGTATGTAGGAGAAGTTTATTTCCCTTTTTGAGCCCACTTCTGTCCATTTGTCTGATAGCCCTTCCAATTGGTATTCGCAGGTTATCTCTTTCGGGAAATAGTTTACCAGGTCCACGAGAAAGTTCAGTTCTGTTTGGTCGTGGTTTACCACTAGCTTTTTTATGGAACCATCTTCGCTTGTTTCATGCTTAGCGGTTGTCTGTCTATATGGTGTGCCGTTGATGCTTTCGCACATGACGCCGAAATGGTGCGTTTTGACCCCATCTCTCTTTTTGTTTAGGTTGATGGCGACGAATCCGTCTTTCGTCCCGAAGAGAACTCTTCCGTCTCTTAGTAAAATCGATCCGTGTGCGCGGAAACGTTCTGTCCCACTTGCCTTGAAATCGTATGGGAATGTTGTGTATGTTTGCGCATTGTAGTCGATTCTGTAAATACCTTTATTGCCGCTCGCCAGGATTTCTCCGTTAGGCAACACTTCAATGGAACTATAGTTGTCTTTGGGTATGAATTGTAGTGTGTCGCATTTTTCTCCGTCTTCGGAAAAGTGAAGGATGATTTGGTCGCAGCTGACGAATATGTCTCCCCCTTTTGTGCATGATGCGTCGTTGATGCTGATTGGATCGTGCGATTTCTGCTTGGAAATGTCTGCGATTAGCGGCTTCCTGTTGGTGCCATTGACTCTCCATATGGACCTCGTCGTGAATATCCAACGGGTTTCGTTTGTCCCTTCGGTGATGCCGTATGTCCACATGTCATATTCGTTCCCTCCGAATGGTAGTAGGAATTTCTCCCAATGTTTGTCCGCTCTTCTTACGTATAATCCGTCTCCGCCCGTGCAAATCCATATCTCATTGTTTTTCATGATGTTGACGGAGAAGAAACAGCTGAGGGTCGATTTGAGTTCTTCGAATTTCTCTTGCCTGAATGTCTTCTCTTCTGGCGAATATATTTGGATTCCGCCTCCCCATGTGGCGATCCATATCTTCCCTTCTTCGTCTTGCGCGAGGCTTAATGCGTTTTTGTTGTTTTCGCTTTCTTTACTGGAGATGAGCTCGAATGTCTTCAAATCATTCCGTAGCATCGAAAGCCCTCCTCCGTCTGACACGACATATATTTCCCCTTTTTCGGTTTCGATGAAGTCTGCGCACATTTTGCTGGGAAATGGAATGTCTTGCGAGAGCGTGATAAGGTTGCCTTTGTTCCTTTTATATCTCCACATTCCTGTGTTCTGGGTGCCTATCCATATGTCTCCGTCCCGCGATTCCTTTACGCAGTAGAGCTTGTTGATTGCATCGTTGTTCGCACCTGCTGGCTTGATGTTTACGAAGTTTGCCTCTTCCGTCAGCTCATCGTCCGTATACCATAATCCGGTGCCATCTGTCGTGAACCATTTCCTGCCTGACCTGTCTTGTAGTATGCTTGTGATGTTGGAAAATGGTAACTTGATTTTTTTAGGTTCGCTGATTTTCCCGTCTGCTTCTATCGTGTATTCTATCACCATGTTCGAGAAGCAGGTGATTAGAATGTGCTGTTTGTCTAACTCGACGACTTTGCTTGCGTACATTTCTCCTAGATTCAGGTGTTCGCTTCTCTCTACTTGTCCGTTCTCATTGACTATTTTTAGTGTGTTGTATGAACATACCCAAAAGCGTTTGTATGCATCCTCGTACATGGAGCAGATGAATGTGTCCTTTGTCAATGCGTACAATGGGGTCTCGCATGTGAATCGGTCTTCTTCCTTATTATATATATATATACCTCCGGATGTCCACATGTAGGTGTCTCCCTTTTCATTTGTGAAGAATCCTGATATCTGTTTGTAATAGGTCTCTTCGAATTCCGCCGGCGCAAGGTTGACGAAGGTGTCGCATTGTGCGTCATAACGTAGGGTGACACCTAGATAACTGCCGACTAGCACAGTCCCGTCTTTGCGTGTGCCTGTACTGAAGAAGTCGTTTCGTAGGATGGAGGGGTACTCCGATTTCTCGAACCTCTTGAATCCTTTCCCGTCAAATCTTGATATTCCGTAATCTGTGCATACCCATATGTGGCCTAATGAGTCTTCCGTCATGCCGTGAATCATATTGGATGTCAATCCTTCTGCCGTCGAAAAACGTTCCATCTGTTCCACTCGTTGACAGGTGCTCGCATACGAGGAACTGGGATTCATCCATGTGCCGATGAATGCCATTACCAATAGTATTATTGCTTTTTTTATCATCTTTGGGTCGTGTGTTTCTCATACGTTAGTCTATGCAAATATAGGCTTTATTTTCTTTCGATTTGTTCCGGATTCTCCTTTTTCTTCTTTTTTTTAGTGTTGCGGAGTTATAACTTTCGTTAATTGCTAAATTTGATATATATCCTCAAAAAATACGAAAGGGGGTTGCTAGTTGTGAAAATTATTCGTATATTTACGATATATGTTTGTAAGAAGTTTACTCAGTAAGGTGTTTTAATTATTGAATTTATGAAAAATACATGGTTGTTTATGGGCGTGTTTGCCTTGTTTGTTTTGACGGAGTGTCAGGAGGAGCAGAAAGTTATACCTAATGCGCTAGGTTTGAAAGGTAATGTCAAATCACTTCATTCCCAAACCTATGACGCGAGTGTCGTTTTCGACAATGTCATGGAAGAACGTATCTGGAACGAGTTCTATAACTTTAACAGAAACGGCGGACTGACGGAACAACGTTCTTATGATATCGACAATAGGTTAAGTAATCGTAGTGTCCATCTTTATGAGAATGGTATTTGTGTCAAAGAAACTTGCTTCAATCCGGAAGGTGACGTTTCGGGCGTCAATGTGAATGTCTATGACAATAATGGCAATAAGACGGAGGAGGTCAGACATGACGAGAACGGTAATGTCTCTGATAAGTACTTCTATGAATACGATCGGGAAGGAAGACCTTGTGTCTATAAACATCTGCGCGCGAATGGTGACCTTATCTTCAAAAGGGTTTACGAATATGATAATGTGGGGAATTTGATTTCCGAAGTGGGCTACAATGAGAAGAATGCGGAGATTTCCAAGAAACTTTCCGTCTATAGTCCTAAGGGACAACTCTTGGAAACGGACCATTACTTTGATGGCTTGTTGAGTTATAAGGTGTTGTTCGAATATGATGATAATGGTTATCTTGTCTCTTCTTTGACTGTCCCTTATGGTGATAAGTATTTGGCTGAAGCTAAATGTGTCTATGAATATGACTCTCGGGGCAACTGGATTACTGAAACAATTTATGACGTGAAAAAAGACCAAACCCGTTTCATAACGCGTAGGGAAATAGAGTATTATGAGTGATAATAATTCTTGATAATATGCTGAGGGCAAAGGATTTTATATCTTTTGCCCTTTCTTTTTTATTTACTTTTTCTCTTGAGGATTCCCTTTAAGTTGTGGTTGGTATTTCTTCTTTGTGTTTTTTCCCTTGCTTTGTGTGTGGCGGAACGTCTCGTTTGGCCTTTTATATAGTATCGCTATTCCTTCGAAATCATGTGTGCCTAAGACTGCCGTGTGGCAAAAAAAGGCGTCCTGTTTAGGACGCCTTCCTTTCTCTTTGTTCCAATGCTTATAGTTCGCTATATGAAAGTTGGAATAACTTGTTTCCTTCTGAAATGTTTGCGCCGGAAACTCCTTTCTTCAACCAACGTGAGCGTTGCTCTGAAGTTCCGTGGTTGAAGGATTCCGGTACTGTATATCCTTGTGCCTGCTTTTGAAGGTAGTCGTCTCCGATCTTTGATGCGATGGCCAAACCTTCTTCTATATCTCCCTCTTCCAACGAACTGAATTTCTTGTTGTCTTGGTATGCCCAAACTCCAGCAAGGAAGTCTGCTTGTAATTCCAATCTCACACTATATTGGTTGGATTCCGTTTGCGATACTTGACTCATCTTTTGATGTACTTGGTCTAGTATGCCTAATTCGTATTGTACATGGTGTCCTACTTCGTGCGCGATTACGTATGCGTAGGCGAAATCACCTGCCGTCCCGAATTGTTGCTTCATCGTGGTGAAGAATTGTAGGTCGATGTAGACGGTCTGGTCCGCTGAACAATAGAATGGACCGGTTGACGCACTTGCTGAACCGCATCCTGAGTTTACTGCTCCATGGAACACAACCAAATGAGGTGCGTCGTATGTCTTCCCCATTTGCCTGAATTGATCCGTCCAGACATCTTCTGTCCCTGCGAGGATTTGGCTCGTGAAGGTCGCCAATTCGTTCTCCTCCGCTGTCGGCTCGTAACTTTCGTTGCTGCCACTTCCTGATGATTGTACAACTTGGAATCCCGTGCTGAGCGCTTGCCCTAGGTCTCCTGTCGTGAAATAGGTGATGGCCGCGATCAGCAATGCGCCTCCGATTCCTACACCTGCCGTTTTACCGCCGCTTCGTCTGCGGTCGTCTACGTTTGTACTTTCTCTTCTTCCGTTTAGTCTCATGTCGTTTAGTTTTTAAAGTTTCCCACAAAGGTAAAAATAATTATTTCAATAGATTGGAAATGAGCTCACTTTTGTCCGTCTGTCTTTTCTTTTGTTTTTTGTTGCTGTCCGTTTGGTCTTGGCGTGGATTATTTCCTCGCAACTTTTTGCGGCCTTCCTTTCTGCTATTTTACGAGCAGCCTTTTTTTTATTGAAATTTTTTTTGATAATGATGTATTTTATTTTTTATTTCGTATTATTGCAGAAGAATAATTCGTTTTGGGTATTTATAGTATATTTATTAACTTAATTTTTAACTTTATGATGAAGAACAGTATTGCATTTTTTACGGCATTGTGTCTTTGTGGTTCCATCTATGCCGAAGAACCTTCTGTTGTGACTTTTGAATTGTCAAACAATAGGAAACAGTCTTTCCAAATTGAGGACGTCTCGGTAATTAACTATCGTAATGACAGTTTGTTCCTCGAGGGGAAAGCGGCGACTTCGTACGCTTTCAACGACGTGAAAAAGTATTATTTCTCAGAGTCTGGACTGTCCGTTATCCCAGATGTCGCTGAAAACGAGTTGCGGATTATCTATTTGGATAATGAGAATGTCGAAGTGAAAGGCTTGGAGGGTCAAAACGAGATTTTCTTGTTCAATGCTTTGGGCCAGATGATTAAGAGAGTTAGCTCGAAGGATTCTAATGTTCGTCTAGAATTGCCTACAGAGAAAGGTGTTTATATTTTAAAGGTCAATGACCGAAGTGTTAAACTGACAAAAGATTGACATATGAGAAAAATAATATATAGTTCAATAATTGGATTCCTATCTCTCTTTTCTGCTTCTGCATCCAATGTCTTTTTGAAGATGGATAGGGAATCTGTCGTTGTGGTTCCTCTTTCAGAGATGGATTCTATTGTCCATGGTGAAATCATCGCATCTGAATATAATAAGAAACAACCAGTGTTTGGTGAAAAGGACACATGCATGGGAGCCAAATTCTATAGGAACGGATCTTTATTTATGGCTTGTGACAAAGATTATTTGTCTTCCCTCTTGTTTTCTGACGAAATGAATGGAGGTGTTGCGTCGAAAAGTGTTTGTAAGTCTACTCGGGTTGATTCTTCCGAGCCTAATGATACGGCTTATGCATATCATTACAATCCTGAAACTAAGGATTTGTTTTTATATGTATATGACCAATATTTGGATTGTTGTCATGAGGTGCTTACGTCTGAATCTAAGGTCATGGATGACTCCATTTATATCGGTGTCCATGGCTATTGTTCTGAAATAGCTGATTATTATTTGTTTCCTTTGAAATTTTTGAAAGATTGTGCTTGCAATTGCATTTGCCCATATGATGTTGTTTATAAGGTGGCCGGTGTTGATGCTAAGAAGTATAGTGTTCGATTGCACTTTGATGAGTATGTTATAGACCTCACACAAGGCTATGATGGATTTGGCCTTAAACAGGATATGATCGAAGGCTATTTTGTCGAGAATAGCGACTGCAAGTCTGAATCTAATTTGGACATGTTGTCCGACGGTCTGGCTGACAGCTTCATGGAAAACAATGCGTATGACGACACATTAGTCTCGTATAAGTATGATTCTATATCTAATACTTGTTATGTCGTTTCTCATGACAGGAGTTTTAATTGTTGTCCGTTGTTGTTTTCTTCCGTAAGTTTTCTGAAGGATACTGTCTTTGTTGCTTCGTCTGATACGAATATGGGTGCGCCGTGTAATTGCATTTGCAAATTTGATGTTACAACTAGATTGTCTGGTTTCAAGGGAAAGATTTATCATTTTAATGTCGACGGAACCATTTTTGATGTGGATTTTTCACAGCAAACAGATGGATTTGTCTTGAAGGACACTACACCTAAAGCTGTTTCGTTAAAACAAAGCGCTTGTAAACGAGATATTTCGGATGAGCCCGAGACAAGGGGAGTGTCCGATGAAAGTTTATCCGATACTTTAATTTCGTATTATTATAATCCGCAAGTGGGTGAACTTGAAATTATTTCTTACAACCAGGAACTTAATTGTTGCGTGGAAGCTTCTTCAGAATTACAAGTGGAAGGGAATGTTATTTATCTTAAATCTGTACAGACGGATCTTGGCTGTAGGTGCAAATGCTTATATGATGTCTCTACTAAGATATCGAAAATACGACGCCAAAAATATCACTTTGTTGTGGATGGTGTTTCGTTCGATGTGGATTTCTCTGAACAAAACGTGGGCGTGGTTTTAAAGTGATAGTAGCAAGGCGTTTTCTATGTTAGATGATTCGTAGTGTATTAAATTAATACGAGAAAAGCTCGTCGGTGTCGTCCGACGGGCTTTTTTTACGTTTCGAGGTGTTGTTGTAGAAGCTGATTCGAAAATAATTGTCCCTTGTTTACGGAGAATTAGTCTTTGAGTGAGACGCTTAAAACTTGGTTCTTGTTGTCCCTTTGAAATTTTTCTCGCTGGTAGTTAGTGAGTTAGAGAGAAAGGCAAAAAAATATGCGAGAATATTTGGATGGTAAAGCGGGATGCACTACTTTTGCACCCGCTTTCGAGAACGAAAGGCACGGACAACGGTCCGGGCGGTGCTCGAAAAAAAGATTGAAAAAACTTCGAAAAAAGTTTGGAGGATACGGGAAAAAGTTCTTACCTTTGCACCCGCAACCGAAAAAAAAGGAAGCCCGCTGAAGTGCCGGGTTACAGAAGAGAGATCTTTGAAGATATTTGATCTAGACAGCAGAAATGCAAGGGAAAAGGCAGATACCTATATTATTATGGTATCACCATCAATTCCAAGAATTCAAGACGGACATCGAGCTAGGAAATAAAAAATAAAACAATTCATACAACGGAGAGTTTGATCCTGGCTCAGGATGAACGCTAGCGACAGGCCTAACACATGCAAGTCGAGGGGTAACAGGGAGCTTGCTCCGCTGACGACCGGCGCACGGGTGAGTAACGCGTATGCAA
>JAZLJL010000046.1:0-28338 GCA_045617845.1 Paludibacteraceae bacterium
ATCTATGAGTTTGGTTTTGGAGTCTTCGTTAATACCATTATGATTCCTTAGACACGACTTTAGATGTGAAAATAAGCCTTCCAGCTTATTCGAAGAGTTGGGCATTCCTTTGTTTTCCGGTTCTTGGTAAGTGAATAGCCATGGGGTATTCCTTTTCAAACTGAAGTAAGCACTTCTCAGACGTTTATAGGTATAGAAACTCTTGCCTGTTTGTGGTGTTGTTTTTTCGTTAATAAAGTCTTTCCACTTGGCGTGCCAATCACCAAGTTTCTTGATAAAGGCTTGTTTGCTTAAGTTAGTTAAAGACTTTGCCAAACACAACAATTCCACACTAGCTGGCATCTTTGGCTTTTGTGTGAGGTAACGTCGTACTATCTGGATCTGATGAAATTGACACAGTTGGGTTGGTATATTGCCAAACAAACCCAATAAACCTACCTTTCCATCACATACCAGACCCTTTATTTGAAAACCTCGACCAATTAGAATAGATATCCCTGTTTTGTATTGTTCTGCAGTTTCATTTTTCAACCGAAACCGCAGAAGAACCTCGCCTGTTAAAGCATCCATAAACACCATCAACCCGTTGCCTCTCCCAAAATAAGTTGTGTCCATAATGACAATCACTGGTGATGGAGTTGACACATTACGCTCGACTTTATAGGAATGGAGTTTTCTTTGTATCGTTTTACTGGAGCATTTGTATTTCAATGCTAACGCTGACAATGTCTGCCGCCCGACAACATATTCATGCCATAACTTTTCTTTGTCAATTCGAAGTCCTCCTAAGAATTGAGCGCCACAACATTTACATCTATACAACTGTTTGGCTCCATTGCGACCGTTTTTTACGACATCAACACTGCCACATTTAATGCATTTTTTGATTCATGTTTATCTTTGATCTTCTACAAAGATAGTAATCATAAGGCTTCGCAGACTTTTTATCCTAAAAAATGTCCTTTAGGCCGAAATATTATATAATTATTTACAAAAAAAATCATACAATCTCATTGACAAAACATGTTGAATTTCTTTTAGAACGGATACCCCACCGCGAAATGTATCGCGAAGTTATCCTTCAGCCGCGGATGCGTGATGACCCACTTGGAAGTATTCTTGGCGTCGGACGACGGGTTTTCGGGGCTGTAGATCTGCATGCCGGCATCGAGACGGAGGACAAGGAAACTGAGGTTCGGACGGATGCCCAATCCCCATGAGAGTCCCATCTCCTTGTAGAAATCCGCAATGTTGAATTGTCCGTATGGCTGGTTCTTATAGGCTTTGGCGGTCCAGATGTTACCAGCGTCGACGAAAGTGGCGAACTCGAAGAATGAGGAGAGTTTCAGTCTATGCTCCACGTTGAAAATCATCTTCACGTCGCCCGTCCGCTGCAGAAAATCGGAACTGATGTCCGAATGGTAGCGTCCCGGTCCCAACGAACGGGTGCTCCAACCCCTCACCGTGTTCGGTCCGCCCGCAAAGAAACGTTGCTCATAAGGAAGGACGTCGGAGTTGAGGTATGGACACGCCAAACCGAACCCGGCATGGAGCACCAACTGGTTGTCGCGCTGGGTGACGAATATCTTGGAGACGTCGAACGTCCCCTTCACATATTGTGCGAAAGGGGTATCGAAAATCATATACTTCTTCTCGCTCTCACCCTCTTCGGTTCCCTCCACACTCTTCTTTTCCACATGCGCCGCGGCACAGACCACGAAAGGCAGCGTACCCGCCATATCGATTCCACCACGCAACGTATAACCGTTCTCGGAAGTCCTTCGCTTGCTGGTGTAGACGAACGAATAGGCTGTACGGGTGATGAACTGGTCCATGTAGCTCTCCTTCAGCAGAGCGTTCTTCCCACGATCCAGGTAGGCTTCGAACCAGTCAGACATGTCGCGCGTGATGACGTAGTTGATATTGTAGAGGTCGAACGTGTGCGACATCCTCTGTCTGTGGCTCTTCCATGTATAACCCCAATCGAGGCCTAAGACCCGGCGGTTATACTCCGGACGGTTCTGCCAATTGATGCTGGCGGAGAAATTGGTGGAAGACCCCACCTGCTTCTTGTATTTCTCAGGCAAAAGGGCGAAAATGATTCGAGGGAAAGACAATGAGAGCTCCACCCCATATTCATAGAAATTATTGGAAACCAACGTCACATTCTTATTGCTTCCGCTGATATGCTCATAAGCTCCATTCAACTTAATGCGGAAGGTCTCAGACCCCTTGAACATGTTCTTGTTGGAGAAGGAGATGTAACTCGCCACGCCTAAATCACCCGCATTGTTCGTACCGTCGACACCAAACTGAAAATAGTAAATGTTGGCTGGGGAAAGATTGATATGCGCATCCAATAAGGCACTGTCTCCCGGGACAGGACTGAACCCGATGTTTACCTGCTCCACCGCACTCAACGAATGGAGCGAAGAGGAGGTCTTCTCAAGCAACAAATCACTGTAATACCTTCCCGAACGGATGAAATTATTATAGTAAATAATGGAGGGGCGAATAAATGTCTTCTCGCCACGCACCACCTTAATCCGGTTATAATCAACAGTATCAACTCCCCTGGAATAGGAATTATTGACAATGACATTCTTAATACGGAAACGTTCCAATGAAGGGTCCTTCCCAGTCACGGTATCTATTTTTCGCGTCGGACGATACTTTAGTACCAAATCCACCTGATGGTTTCCAACGGAAGTATCCGCCAAGAAATAGAAATTATCCTTTTTGAGATTATAATAACCTTGGTTACGCACATGGGAAGTGATCTCATCGGTCGATTCGTCCAGTTTAGCGGCTTCAAAAGGTTCGTTCTCCCCGAACTCCAACCAACGATGGACAATGCGATAATTCACAAGGCCACGAAGTTCCGTCGAATCGATTCCATTCTCCACATTGCGTATCGTATAACAGTCATGCGGCTTGAGGCAATAAGTTACGCTTACCGTGTTCCCCTTTTTCGACAAACAATGGTCGACCTCAGCGTTCAGATAGCCAAGGTTATTTAATTCCTTCCGTATCTGCGTCTCCGTCTTAGCCGTCAGTTCCGAATCATAAATAACCGGAGCGCTTCCCATCTTCCTTAAAAGTCGGTTGATACACTTGGAGGTATCCCGTCCAGACAAAGAATAGAGGCGCAAACCCATACCCGAATTAGGCTTCTGGCGAAGGAAAGTCACGAATTGACCCGTATAAAGCTTGGCGCCCACCGGCTCAATCTTCACTTCCTTCAAAAGATACTCGCCATCCGGCACATACTTAGTGGTACGGCATGACGAAAAGAGCAGCGCCACTACCACGCAAAACCACAACACTTTATTCATCACCATCCCTCCTTTCCCGAACAGGCACCGTATCCCGGGGAGCCAATAAATTATTACCTAACGAATCCTTCCCGAAAGGCAATAAGCCACGTAATGTCTTGGACTCTTTCACAAAGACCACACCAACCCCCTGCGTATTGCTCGAAGTATGATAGAAATCATTGTTCGTATGGTTATAGGCCTTGACCCTGACCACCTTCTTCTTGCCCAACATATACTCCGCATCGAAATCGCCCAGGAAAGACGACTCGTTATCGGCGTCGGTCGCCTGTTTCTGATAACCTAAATTCGTGCTTAGCAATAGCCTATCGTTGAACAATTTCGTGGAGACAGAGACGTTCATCTCCATGTCCGAGAAACCCTCCTGCGAAGAACTGAAGCCCGTTCCGATGGATACCTTATCCCCCAACACGGATGACAAAGCGTTGTTCAAGGCGGCAGACAAGGAGGAAGACGCCAGGGAAGTGAGCATGTCACCCTGCGCCTGCTCATCCGGCGCATAGAACATACCTAGACCAATCAAATAAGCGAACTCCCTGATACGGATATCATCCGTCGTGATGATGCTGCTGAAATTCTGTTTCACATTATCGTCCGCCTTGGGCAAGGTGATGTCATACGTGAGGTTCATGTCAGACAGAGTCCCGGAAGCGTGTGCGTCGCAACGGACAGGCTGACGGGTGGAACCAAGCCCCATGTTGGAGAAGCTGCTGCTCAGCGTGGCGAGGTCGGCGGTCAGTTCGTAGGAGGCGGTGGCATCGAACCTCAGTTTCATCGGATCACCGTTAAAATCCACATAAGCACCCTGCTGGATGGTAAACTTCTTGGAAGGAATCTCACTCACCTTAATCTTCACATAACCGTTATTTACGGTGAATCGTTCATAAATGGAAAGATTCCCTTCTCGGTAAGTGACACGCAAATTGCCATGCCCGTTTATCATGGCACCGTCCGCCAAATTCACGAAGAAAGAGGCTTGGTCGGTCAACCCGACTGAGATGTCCGCATCCACATCGAAAGGAATCTCAGCGCTCTCCGCCACAGCGGAATCCTCCTGCGCTTCGGAATCGGGTTTCACATAAACGATATTGTCGTATGTCTGCACCTCCGTCACCGTTTCCGGCAGGACAATATTCAACGAAGTCTTATCTCCGTTGCTGAATTCGCCGGTAACCTTCAGATGGGAATCGTTTCCCCTCAAATCCAAGTTCTTGGCGTTAGCGTAAAAGACGCCATAGACCATATTGGTCTTCGCCTTAGGGTTATTCAACAACAAGAAATTATCCATGTTGATGGAAAGCCTATACTTGAACTGTTGGAACTTATCATGGGCGATATCTCCCTTCAGCAATAACTTGTTGCCATTATCATCCTTTAGGATAAAATGGTCCACCACCAATTGGTTCTTTCTAAACTTGATACTATCAGAAATGGAATAGCCCACCCCCGTATAATTAATGCGCATATGGGCGTCGCGCAAATAAGCGAAACCATCCAATTCAGGGTTGGCGATATCCCCTTCCGCCAAGATACTGGCACCTAGGTACCCACGAGTGTCGCTCAGATAATCCGAAGCGAAAGGCATCATCATATCCAAAGGAAGGGAATCCAACGTGACAATCAACTTCAGCATATTCTCAGCAGGTTTCACTACCCCCTGCATATTGAAGACACGCCTATCCCCATCATGTAGCACCACCCTAGAAACGACACCCTTGTGCTCGTTGTCCCACTTCATGTCAACCGCCAAATCCCCCAAAGGGATACCATCATATACCAAACTATCGAAACGGAGGTCATTGGTCTGGAAACGGACCTTGTCACCCGTCACGGCGGCGGCATGTATATCACCATTCAAAGAACATTGTAGAGGAATCCTCTTGAGGGCGAAAGCGGAAAGAATCGGCTCCAAATCCACTTGGTCAAAACGGACGCTCAAGGTATCGCTCAACTGGTCCGAAACGACACCGGAAACATCCATCAACAGATTATCATCCAACGATATACCAATATTCTTCACATGAATACGTTCGCCCATCTGACGTACTTCAGCTGGGGAAAAACCGAAACGGTAACCCATCAGCGACCAATCCGACTTTTGGATGGAAAGAGACATGTCAAACCTGTCGCCAACCTCGCTCTTCATAGAACGGACAGAGAAAGGGAGGGCTCCCTTCAACATCGAAGTGTCCGGCTTTGAAGCGAGGGACAACTTGCCATCCATCTGGTTGTGACCGATAGTGGAACGCAAAGCCAAATCCAACATGGCGGCACCGTTTGACGCGGAAGAATCAGCCACCAAATCAGCGTCCAAAAGCAAATTCCCGTCATCCCCATGTGCCTTCAGCGCTATGTCCAATAACGTTTTTTCCCCGACACGCAACGAAGGCACCACCAAATCCACAGACAACATGCTATCTAATGTGGAAACGGAACCAACCAAGGAAGCACCCTGGACGAGCGAGACATCCTGTCCGAAGAAACGCATAAGATCCTCAACATCCTTAACTTTCAACCGGAAAGAGAGATCCACATCAGACTTATAGGGAGGAATTTCCTTCCCAATAAAAAGATCAGGCCAAAAAGAACGAGCCACTATCATGAAAGCGGGATAGATATCATTGAAATCATATGCCCCCTCCATATCGGCATCCAAAGCGGGAGAGGCGAATGTGAGACACCTCGACCCATCCGGTCTCGCCACATGGCGGGCTTTGGAAGGCGAACGCCACACGATATGGACAGAATCGCTCCGCAGGTTGAGGCTGTCGATGGAAACCTCACCAAGAAACAAGTTGAGGTCATCAACATGGGCGGACAAAGAGACATCCACCACCGCATTCCCTAGGGAATCCGCCAAATGGGTCGCTTTAGGCGAGAAATGACGCACACAAGCCGCCACATCGAATCGGGGCACCGTATCGGAGAGGTCCGCCGCCGAGAAACGCACATCGCCGTCCACATTCGGGTCCTTTACATCCACATGGGAAGAGAGCGAATCCGAAGGGAAATAATGTGCTGAAAGCCTCAACGTGTCGTAACTATATTTCTTATAGGAAAAATCCGCCACACGGGCAGAAAGGTCGACATCAGGCAAGGAATCCATATTCCAATCCACCTTGGCGTCCACAAACATCGAGAGACGGCCAAAGTCACCCGACTTCAAGATGGAATCCAAAGCAATCCCTTTCAATTCAGTGGCGACATCACATCCCAAATACCTCCTCTCGTTCAAATAACGCAAGGCGCCATCTAGATGTAGGGAACCGTACGCGGAAGAGAGGCCACATTCCAACTTTCCGTCAGGCAAAGCGCCATCGAACTGCAAAGAGAGGTCCAAAGGCAAATAAGCCGCCAACATACCCGAATCCACACTATCCACCAAACTTGCTATCTTTTCAGCGGCTCCATTCGTCACGGACAAAGCGGTGACACGCAACAGATAGGACGAAGAATCCCAAGCAAGGCAATTTTCCATCTCCACGGCAGGAGCCTCCAAACGGAAGAAAGACGGATAGTCCACACGCAGGTCACGCACAGAGACCGAAGGGAACTTACCGGAGGCACTCAACGACAAGGAAGCGGAATCCGTCAAGGAAGCGAACATAGGCACGAAACAACGCACGTCCGCCAAAGACAACGAATCGGAACCCAAAGAGAGGTTATACCTCAAATCATCCAAAGCACATTCCGCCTTCAAAGAGAGGCGACTCTTGGGCAACGACAGTACCAAAGAGGGGACGGAAAGGCTATCGCCCACCAATGTGGCTTCGGTCTCCAGATTCTCCAAACGGAACCCCGATTTCTCACGGAACGAAAAATCCTTCACCTCCGCGGATATGACACCTTCAGGAGAGAGCGAAAAGAATGCATCCAAACGCAAGTCGCGACAAGAGATATGGGAAGCGTTGAACGTATCGACCGTCTCCGGGGAAGACCACACATCATAAGTCAGCCAACCATTCGCCAGCACGATATCATCGATGGTCAAACCAAAAGGTTCGCCAGAATCATCCTGCGTCTGGGGCTCGTCACTCGAAAACGCATCTATCAAAAAGTTGAAATTAAAGTCAGAGGAATCCGACTCCTTATCAATATGAGCTACAAAATCGTCCAATTCCACCCTATTGATTTTTAAATCATTAAGATTCAATAGCGCATGGAAATTAAAATCCGCCTTGAGTTTTCCGGCGGACAAAAGGGTATCCCCATTCAAATCCTCGACATAGAGATCCTCGACAAACAAACCATTCAAGAGGTCGAATCCGACATAGCCGATGGAGAGTTCTGTCTTGGTCTTCTCCTTAAGCCAACTTTCACCATATGACAAAAGACGCCCCTGCACATACTTATTGCTCAAAATGGCCACCACTAAAATATTCAAGACAAGAATAATAGCGATGACCAACAAAAATATCCGGAACGCCTTCTTCACCTATTTTTTATCGAAGTTACTTCTCGTGATAACCACATCAAACCAACCATCTCCACTTACGTAGTCATTCATGAAATGCAAACTATCCGACGAATGGGAAGGCACACCGAAAGAATCCAACGGTTCATAATCCATATCGAAATCACCAGAGAGGAACACGGAATTCCTTTCACCGTCCACTCCGATCAGCTTCGAGCGGCTGAACTTCAACCAACCCCTATGCACCTGCAAGGTATCGACGCGATAATCCCTCTTCCATTCCACAACGCAACTATCGGCGAGATTCAACACAAGGGAATCCATAACGACCAAATCGGAGAATTTCTCCAATTTCATGGAATCCAACGAGAATGTAAACGAAAGGGTACGCCTATCTTTTCTGGCGTTCCACTCATCATGGTCTTTCACATCCCCATGCAAAGAGAAGCAAACCTTATCGCCGGAAACCACCACACTGGCAGGTTCATGGGAACGACCTTCAGTAAAATGCAAACAGTCCATTTCCACGTCGAACACGTTATTACCGCATTCAGTTCTCTTCAACTCATCCTCCTCCTCATAACAAGAGAAAGGCAAGAACGCAAGAAGGAACAATGATATTTTCGCAATTCTATTCATGGCAATACTTTATTAAAAATCCTCGGAAGGCATTTCTGTCTCCACTTGAATAATTGAACTATAAGTAGGTTCCACAGGGACCACATCGTTTGTTTTGCCGATAGGGAACTGGATGGTCACCTTGATTCCGCCATCACACCTCAGATCTTCGCCATCGATGAAGGAGATAGGAGATTCACCCAACTCGATCCTCGGGAATACGATTTCAGGGCAAACGAAAAAGTTTTTGCAGTCGATGCGGATTCCGCCCGCAGCGGAGAACGCAGTATGGAAATTCTCTGGCTTACCGATTTCGTCCTCCAGCCTATCCTCGTATTTGCGGGCCATACGGTCACTCCAGATCTCGACCATATTGCAGTTAGAGACCAAGAAATCAAAAGAAGCGTCGAACCTAGCATAAGGACGGACACGGTATCCGGGAGCATTGAAGAACACACGGAACGAAAGCGGGATGCCAACATAATAATTACGCTGTCCGAAAGAGTTCAACGAGATGTAGTCGCACGTCGTGGCGCCCTCATCCACCAACCAATACAAATCATCCCAATCGCCTTCGACCAAAGCCGCGCGATTTGTGAGACGCACCCCGACGGAAAGCGAGAGGCGCTCTTGGGCTAGCAAGAAATCGGAAATGGCCTCCAAATGCCATGTCGAATAATCCGCGTCAACCTCCTCGAAACCTTGGTACATCAAGTTAGGCACATTGATATTTCTCTCCTCAAAGAAAGAAGTTCCAAAAGCTACTCCAAAATTCACCTTCGAACAGGAGCCACCTTCCTCCGCACCCGAAAATGCGGAAGAACAAAACAACACCGCCAAGACAGCGGTCAACATTAATCTTTTCATATCTAGCATATGTTTGTTATTAATCGGGAATAGACATCAAATCCACACCTTCAAGGAGAGCGGATCAACCTCCACCTTAATCTCCTTGCCCATCATCAACGGGTCACCATCGATATGGAACTCACCGTCAGACTCTCTGACAAGGGTCACCTCCTTGGTCGTCATACTGGTGACATAACGACTCTTGTCAAAAGTCTTATTGAAAAGCCTGAACGCCAAATCCAAGCACACGTAAACAGGGAATGGATGCAAAATACATATATCCATGAGACCATCACGCGTGCTGGCATGAGGAGCGATATAGGCCATATTCCCCCACTGCGCCGCATTGGCGAACGTAACCAGGAACGCTTTCTTTTTCAATGAGAAAGAAGGAGCGATCAACGAGTATTCGTCGGGATTATATTTTAAATATTCACGAAGGATAACTTTCAAATAGGTGAGGAAGCCACGTTTACCCTCCGCAGTGAAGGCATGGCTGACATGAGCGTCGAACCCCGTCCCACAAGTACAAAAGAAACGTTTACCATTCGCCAATCCACTATCTATCAGATGGTCTTTCCCTTTACTTATCTGAGCCAAAGCCTCCTTTGGAACCATGGAATAGCCTAAGTGACGGGCCAACCCATTCCCAGAGCCGTAAGGGACAATGGCAAAGGCAGTGTCGGTATGGACAAGGGAGGACGCAACCTCATTCATCGTTCCGTCGCCACCACAAGCCACCACAACGTCATACTTCTCATCAGCGAACTGTTTCGCCAATTCCCTTCCATGCCCCGCATACTGAGTATTGACAACCATAGTTTCCCAACCTTCAGAGAAAGCCTCCTTGATCAAATTGGGCAACTCTTTCTTATCACTCGTACCCGAAATAGGGTTGATAATAAAAGCGACTCTTTTCGACATATTTTTAAGTATTTATCTTGCAAAGTAACAAAAATAATTACGATATTTGCCAAGCCTGTTAAAAATTAACATTAACAAAATGAAAGAAGACTTGTTGCAGTATGCATGGCAGTACCGTCTTTACGACGAACGCCAATTACACACCGTGGACGGTGAACCAATCAGCGTGATAAATGTCGGAGAATTGAACCGTGACGCAGGTCCGGATTTCTTCAACGTGAAAGTGAAAATAGGCAATACGGTTTGGGCGGGCAACGTGGAAATCCACGTCAACGCCTCCGATTGGCACAAACACGGACATGGCTCCGACCGCCACTACGACTCGGTCATCCTGCACGTGGTGGACCACTCCGACGCCCGCATCGCCCGTCCCAACGGAGACATCATCCCCCAACTGGAACTGAAACTGGACGAGACGACTCTCTCCAAATACGAAGACTTCAAAAAACCTCACGAATGGATCCACTGCGAAAAACATTGGAACCGACTCGCTCCCGAATTCCTCACCCTCCAACTTTGCAGGATGCTCCACCTTAGACTGACCCGAAAGGCGGAAGAAATCTTCCGTTTACTGGAATCCTGCAAGAACAATTGGCCGGAAGTATTCTACCGCATACTCGCCAAAAGCTTCGGAATGCACACCAACGCCATGCCCTTCGATAGACTCGCGCAGTCGATCCCTATCCAATGCCTCGCCAAACACAAAGACCACCTCGAACAAATCGAAGCCCTGTTCTTCGGGCAAGCCGGCCTTTTGGACAACCCGCCGTCCGACAAATACGAAGAACTACTCCTTCGCGAATATACTTTTCTCCATACCAAGTTCGGAGTAAAGCACATCGACCCAACCCTATGGAAGTTCGCCAGAATGCGCCCCAACAACTCCCCATACGTGAGAATCGCCCAATTCGCCTCCTTGGTGCACCGCTCCAACAACTTGTTTTCCAAGATTTTAGAGACCGACGGACTGACCAACGCCAGGAAGTTGCTAGAACCGGAAGTCTCCAATTATTGGCACACCCACACAAAGTTCGGAGTAAATTCCCCGTATTCGACGAAAAAAATGTCGGACGCCACCCTGGACCTCCTTCTCATCAACGCTGTAATCCCCACGCTCTACGCCTACTCGATACGGAAAGAAGACGAGAAACTGCAGGAGCGAATCTTATCGCTCCTGGAGCAAATGGAACCGGAAAAGAACCATACCATAGCAGGGTGGGGAAAGTTCGGAGTAAGTTCGGAGAACGCTTTCCAAAGCCAAGCGCTCATCGAACTGAAAACGCAGTTCTGCGACACTCACAATTGCCTTCAATGCAGTATCGGTCACAAATTGTTGGCGAAATGCGAAGAATGAGACACAAGAATGTCATTATCCTCCTGAAGGAAGAGTGTGTTCACCACAAAATAACTTATCTTCGCGAAATCAAGGACCAAACATCAGAGCCATATGGAATTTACAATCATCGCCGCCGTTGCGGACAATTTAGCGATCGGGAAAGACAACAACCTGCTTTGGCACCTCTCCGGTGACATGAAGCACTTCAAATTCCTCACGTCAGGACATACCGTGCTGATGGGGAAAAACACTTACCTCTCCATCGGTCGCCCATTGCCTAACCGCCGAAATATCATCCTGTCCCGTTCCATGAAAGAGGCAGACGCTCCAGGTTGCGAAATCATCAGCAACTTAAAGGAACTGGAAGAGGACCCTTCCTTGAAAAACGAGGAGATATTCGTCATCGGTGGTGGCCAGATATACGAGCTCATGATGCCTTTCGCCAACAAACTTTGCCTCACAAGGGTACACGCCACGCCTGAAGCCGACACATTCTTCCCCGCCATCCTCGATACCGTATGGCAAGAATATTCACGCGAATGTTTCTCGGCAGACGAGAAGAACGACCACGACTACGAATTCATAAATTATTTGAGGAAAAAGCAATAACGACAAACCTATAAACAGGATATTCCAGATAAAGGAGTTGTTCACTCCCCTAACAGAGTCTGACGATTTTCACAAGACCCGAATCGGTAGGCACCATCGCCCCCGAAAAAATACCGGGGAAATCCAACAACCAATAATGGGAAGGGGTGAACTCCCCAACGGGGAATTGCGACAACAACAAACGCTCCAACGGGACTATGTCCGTCACCACAGGCTCGAAAGGCAAGATGACGCCATCCACAAACGTGGTGGCAGGTGGTTCAACTCCGTCAAAATCAACGATAGAAAAAGTACCATCCTCCCCATTCACCGACAAAATAGCGTTACGTCTCCAGGAAACCGGAGAGGTATATATCCTACGGGCTAAATATCCTCTGACCATATTCATGACGGCAAATCAGGCAGGCTCCATTCACTCCTTGGCAGACTCCTCGGTCAACTTCTGGGCCCATGAATTCTCTTCCGCCTCCAATCTTTCCATCACCACCTCGTAAACCTTCTCGTAGACCTCCATATGGGAAGTGTACCAAGCGACGGACGAATCGAACTCCGCCTCCGTATAATTATATTTAGACAAAATATTCCCATAATAAGGAAGTATCCCACCCCTCTCTAAAGGATGCTGGACAGATACGGACTGGACCTTATAAAACTCCTCCAAAATATCCGCCATCTTATCTTCCGGAATAATCGGACGGGACGGGTCTGGAGAACAAGACAACATGAAGGCCATCAAGGCCATAGCCAACTTTTTCATTTCTTACCAGATTCTTTATCGGTTGCACTCACATTTTTAGACTCCTCCATCAAATAGTGCCTATAAAATATCAAGATGACAAAGACACTCACCGTGATGGCGGAATCAGCCAAATTGAAGATAGGAGAGAAGAAAGAGGCCGTGTCGCCTCCCACCAAAGGGAGCCATTCAGGCCACGTGAACGAGAAGAGAGGGAACTTCAGCATATCAACCACCTTCCCACAAAACAACGGCGCATATCCGCCATCCGCAGGCATGAACTCCGCCACGCGCCCGACACTCGAATTGAAGCAATACCCATAGAAAATACAATCCATGATATTACCCATCGCACCTCCGATGACGGCGGCGACGCTAAGCGAATAACCCAACTTTACCTTCTTCTTCGTTATGATGTAATGGAGATAATAACAGAGAGCACCGACGGCGAAAATACGAAGGACGGTCAAAATGATTTTTGCGTTCCCCTTGAAAAACTCCAATCCAAAAGCGATGCCATTATTCTCCTCGAAACGGATATAAAACCAATTCGTCACCTCCACGCTCTCATGCAAGTAGAAATGCGTCTTCACATAAATCTTCACGATCTGATCAATCAGCAAAATGCCCATGATCAAAGCAGAAGAGTAAATCAATGCCTTTTTCTGTTCTGATTGCACAACCAATAAATAAAAAAACGATCCGATATCCCAAAAGAAACCGGACCGTGATTAAACAATATCCTATTTCACCCCGCTATTCTTCGCGTCTATGCACAAAGTAGCGTGAGGGACCGCACGTAACCGCTCCTTAGGAATCAACTTCCCCGTCTCGCGGCAAATGCCATATGTCTTATTTTCTATACGGACCAAAGCCGCCTGGAGATGCTGGATAAACTTCATTTGCCTTTGCGCCAAACGTCCCGCCTCCTCCTTGGTCATCGTTTCGGCACCTTCTTCCAACACCTTGAATGTAGGAGACGTGTCACACACATCGTTTCCGTCCATATTGGCGAGGCTCGCCTTCAACAACTCGTAATCTCGTTGGGCCGCCGCCAGTTTTTCGAGTATAAGCTCCTTAAACTCAGCGAGTTCGGCATCCGAATATCGTGTTTTTTCTGCCATAGTCCATCAGATTTAAATATAAAACATCAAGTTTCCTTATGCGAAAATAGGAAAACGATAGTGGATATGCAAAACTTTTCATGCATGAATTATCAACAATTGTCTTTTTTAGACAACGGAAGCGGACAGATCCAAATCAATCGAACACCTCATGCAAAACAGCCAACGTCTTCAATTCGCCGAAACCCTGGAGGTGGATACGGTAATAGTCGACGATATGGTCCAGCAATTCGTTCCGCTCCTTTTTCGTGAAACGGAAACGGCGGAGATTCCTATAATTCATCCTGCAAAGCGACTGCAAAAAACGGGCATCCGAATCGCCCACGAACTGAGTGTGGGGAGGTCGTCGCTCGGTATATTCCGCCTGCACAAGGTCGAAATAACGCGCACCGGATAGGTCGCAGACATTCGGTCCGAAACCAAGGAAGGCAGACAAACGGACTAGAAAAGCGATATGGAAATTACAAACACCTGACTCCATCTCGTTCAGGCGCAGGACAGACTCCTTCAAAAAGCGGAACAACAACTCGTCCGACTCGTTGGTACGCAAAGCGTTCGACAGCACCTCCGCGAGGAAGAAAAGGATACTGCTCTTGTAAGGGTCGAACATGGCTTCATGCAAAGGATGGATGCATTTCATCTCCTTGACCACATGCAGTTCCTTCCCGTTCCGCGAATCGAACTCTATCTCGACAAGCGAAAGGGGCTGCATCATGGAATAGACCCGTCCGCCATGCTTTCCACCGGAACCATACATCAGGAACGACGCCCTTCCCATCTCCACCGTATAAAGCGACAATAACGTCACATTGTCCCTTATCTTCTTATGGTTCAATACAATAGCGTCCGTCTTGACGTACATGGTCGCCTCCCGCTTTATTATTGGATCGCCGTGATATGGAAACAGAACTGTCCGTTCTCCTTGATGACAAGGCACTTATTCTCGTTCCTCATCTCGCCCACGGTCTTTGTGAGAATATTCTGGATATGCTTGTAACTATAAGCCCTACGGTCTGAATTCCGGAGGAACTCCCAATAGGAGATGTCGAACGAAGCGCCGAAAAGATGGCTGGTCGTATCCCTCGTGGCGTTCTTATTTCCCTTCCTCAAACGAATTTGGCTCTCCTCCGTCCGCAATGCCGAGGTGAGGTACAACGAATAAGCGGGTTGCTTCTTCTCCTTCAGTTTGCGCTGGAAACGTTCGGAAAGCTCATTCAGCACCTTGAACGCCTCAGGGGTGAGGTATGGATAGGAATACTTGGCTGGCTTCTTCACGTAGTAAGTGGAGTCGGGCACATAGATCAAGGCGCCGCACGCCACCATGGAATCCCTCTCGGCGAGGAAATCCGCATTTTTCCTATAATGGGGATTCAGCCCCATCTCCTTGCCCGCAGAAATATGTAACTTGTTAGGGTCGCGTAGGAAACGGCTCCTCTTCAACGAAGAGATGCCTTTCCAACGTTTTTTCGCACGTTGCACTTCGCCCGGAGCGTTGATGGGCTCATCCGCCATCAGTTCGGTGTCATTGGAGACCTCGTCCGAGGAAAAGAAGTCGCACCCTCCTAACAACAAAAGGGTCAGTAAAAAGAATGGTATGGAAAGATATCTGCGCATAAGTTAATCTTTTCGGAACATTTTGGCTTGGTAGGTCGCGACCAAGGCGCCCTCCTCATTACGGATCTCCGCCACATAAATGGCTATCGTTCGTTTCAGCGAAACCTCCCTCGCCTCAACAGTGAGGACACCGGATGAGACCGCCTTGATATAATCGATATGCCCATCCAGGGAGACAGCAGTCTTGCCCTGCGAATTGGCGGCGGCCGCCACGATGAAATCCGCCAAGGTATACAATGCGCCGCCTTGAACAGTACCCACGCCGTTCAAGTGGAAATCCTTGATCTCCATCCTACCCGTCGCATGACCCGCCTTGGCATCCAGCAGCTCAACGCCGATATACTTCACAAACTTGTCATTTTGCAATGCCGACAAAGCACCTTCCGTATAATCCATATCAATTATCCTAATAAAATTCCACAATATGGGGGTCCTCCCCCAGCCAGGACAACCACGACCTGACCAATGATAGCCTGCCCTCCTTCAGAAACCCAGCAGGGAAGGAAGCGACGGCAATCGAAGAGGGTCGAACACCTTCCCCCTAAAATCCGTTTCCTCAAATTTCCTTCGAATAACAACGACGACGGATATATGGCTCCTGGTCGTAGTTACGCCAGATGCGTACCGCGTTGATGTTGCTTTCCAGTTGTGGATTCGTTATGGCATACTTGATGCCGTTATCTATATATGCTTGGGTCAATTTCGTGTAATAAAGGGCATGGATGCCTCGTTTCTGCCACTCCGGGAGCACACCGTTAAGATAGAGGTCGATGGTCTCGCGCGAGCGCATCGCCTTCAGGATATGCAAAAAGCCGAATGGCAAAATCTTCCCCTTCGCCTTTTGGAACGCGCGTGAGAGGGTCGGCATGCTGACACCGAAAGCGACCACGTCGTCATGTTCGTCCAACACGAAGCATACGAACTTCGGGTTAATAAAGGAGAAATAGGTGTTGATCAAGGAGTCGATCTCCTTGTCTGAAAGCGTCGCATAACCATAAAGGTCCGAAAAAGCGGCGTTTAATGTGTTAAACATAGACCTGCCATACTTAAGCAAGTCCTTCTTCTTGTCGAATATGACAGCCCTGACATTGTAGCGCTTGGCGATTCCTTCGCTGACGAGCTTCACCTTCTCAGGCACTTCGGTCACGGTGATCAAGTATTGGAGCCAATCCTCATCCTTGTTGAAACCCAATTGCTCCAACATAGTAGGATAATACGGGTAATTATAGAGGTTGGCGATGGTGGGGAGTTTATCGAACCCTTCGACCAAGAGCCCCTCCTTATCCATGTCATTGAAGCCGAGCGGACCTTGGATGACCGTCATGCCGCGTTCCTTGCCCCATTCCGACACCTTGTCGATCAGGGCACGGAGCACATCGATGTCCTCTATAAAATCCAACCATCCGAAACGGACCTTACCACCCCACTTGGCGTTCGCCACCTTATTGATGATACCGGCTACCCTTCCCGCCAACACGCCATCCTTGTAAGCAAGCCAATAAGCAGCTTCACAATGGTCAAAAGCGGGATTGACGTCCTTGCTCAGGACATTCATCTCATCAAACTCCAAAGGCGGCACCCAATACGGATTGCCCTTGTAAAGCGTCTGCGGGAAACGTATGAAGGTCTTCAAATCCTTCTTGGTCTCGACTTCTTTAATTTCAATTTTTGCCATACGCTGACCAATTCACATCCGCGAATTTACTCTTTTTTTTATTCTAATATACTTTATGACATAACAAAGGGATAAAAAAGCGTCAAAATGTCGCATCACGAGAGCGGACCAAATCCGGAACCATTCCCACCGGATACCCTATTTTTCATAGGCATATAATATTAAGGTAGACGATAATATGACACCTAAAAATAGCGTCAAATAAAATTTAAAAAAAAAGCGTTTCGATTTTTTTAATCAGTGAAAATGAGTATATTTGCAACCCGAAAATTAAAGATAAAGTACGTAAACAAACAAAGTATTTTGAGATGACAAAAGCAGATATCGTTAACGAAATTTCAAGGACAACCGGAATTGAGAGAGAGGATGTATTGAAAGTGGTGGAGTCTTTCATGAAAGAAGTAAAGAAATCATTGTCCAAGAGTGAAGATGTTTATTTAAGAGGCTTCGGTTCTTTCATCGTAAAGGCTAGAGCAGAGAAAACAGCACGTAACATTTCAAAGAAGACATCAATCATCATTCCTGCACACAACATTCCAGCATTTAAGCCTGCAAAGACTTTCATGGGCGAAGTGAAGAAGACCGCAGTGAAGGATACGAAAAAGAAATAATCAATTTTATTAGTTAACTTAAATTTTAACAATCATGCCAAGCGGAAAGAAGAGAAAGAGACATAAAATGTCTACTCACAAACGCAAAAAGAGACTGAAGAAGAATCGTCATAAGAAGAAATAACAGTCTTAGTTGCGAAAAAAAAGACGAAAGAACAAACTTAAGCACAAAACTTGGGTTTGTTCTTTTTATGTTTAAAAATTTATTATCATGAATAGCGAATTAGTTATTGACGTTCAAGCATCGGAAATATCCATCGCCCAACTAGACGACAAGAAGCTGGTTGAGGTGAACAAGGATAAGCGCGACAGCAGATTCTCCGTCGGCGACATTTACCTCGCCAAGGTGAAGAAGCTGATGCCGGGACTCAATGCGGCATTCGTTGACGTGGGTTACGAGAAAGGCGCCTTCCTACACTACCAAGACCTTGGTCCTCACTTCCTGACACTGAACTCGTTCATGAAGGATGCTATGAGCGGAAAGAAGAAAGGTCTCTCCCTCTCCCGTTACCAAATCCAAAAGGAGATCCAAAAAGGCGGACAAATCACCGACCTGCTCACCCAAGGGCAAGAGGTGCTCGTGCAAATCGCCAAAGAACCGATCTCCACGAAAGGTCCGAGGTTGACGGCGGAAATCTCCATCGCCGGACGTTTCCTTGTCTTGATTCCGGGCGCCGACAAAGTGTTCGTCTCCCAAAAGATCAAATCGAACGAGGAACGCAACCGTATCAAACAGCTGGTCAGAAGCGTGAAACCTAAAAACTTCGGCGTCATCGTGCGTACCGTGGCGGAAGGGAAGACCGTGGAAGACGTGAACGCTGAGATGCAGACGCTCGTGAAACGTTGGGAAGAGAGCATCGCAAAAATCAGCAAAGAGGGCAAACTGCCTAAACTGATCTACGAGGAACTGGGACGCACCGTCTCCATCCTCCGCGACATCTTCAACCCTTCGTTCGAAAGCATCCACGTGAATGACCGTGGCGTCTACAACGAAGTGCTCGAATACGTGAGCGAAATAGCCCCTGAGAAAAAGGACATCGTCAAACTCTATACGGGCGACACTCCTATCTTCGACCATTTCGCGGTCACCAAACAGCTGAAGTCACTCTTCGGAAGAATCGTCTCCTTCAAGAACGGAGCGTACCTCATCATCGAAAAGACCGAAGCGATGCACGTCGTGGACGTCAACAGCGGCAACAAATCGAAAGCCGGGAACGACCAAGAGGCGAACGCCATCGAGGTGAACCTCGCCGCGGCCGACGAGCTGGCTAGGCAGTTGAGGCTCCGTGACCTAGGCGGAATCATCGTCGTCGACTTCATCGACATGACAAAGGTTGAAAACCGCCAAGCGCTCTACGACAGAATGAAGGCGAACATGCAAAACGACCGCGCAAGACACAACATCCTGCAACTCAGCAAGTTCGGTCTGATGCAAATCACACGTCAACGCGTGCGTCCTGAGATGCACATCGACACGGAGGAGGTTTGTCCTACGTGTATGGGCAAAGGTGTTGCCCAACCATCCATCTTATTCGTCGACACATTAGAGAGTAAGATAGATTACTTAGTGAATACCTTGCATATCAAGGAATTCAAACTTTATGTCCACCCTTACGTGGCGGCTTACATCAACAAAGGTTTCCCATTCTTCACGCAGAAGTCTAAATGGGCTCGTAAATACCATTGTTCGTTTAAGCTTGTCCCTTCACAAAACTACGCGTTCCTACAGTACAAATTCTTTGACGAGAAAGGCAACGAGGTGGACCTCACAGAGGAGTCTGAAACGATGCGTGAGATCGAGGACGACGAGGATTGATCCCTATCCCCCATCGCAGCTCTTACAAAACATCGGGCGGTGCAACCAAATGGTTCACCGCCCGTTTTTATTGGAGAGAATAGCTCACCACGCTCCCACCACCTCGTCATTAGGCGCAAAGAACATGACATAATAAATAGGGAGATAGGTGATGGAGGATTCGACAAACACACGTCTCTCATTACTTAAGACATAGGCTTGATGTATATCGTAATTTTTATTCTCAAGAAAATAATCCAACGCACTATGTGTTTTGTAATCCTTGCCCGACTTCACCTCGATTGGCATTGTCGAAAGATTCGTAAAATCATCCACCAAGAAATCCACCTCACCCGCTTTTTTGTTGTCGTAATAAAAGCATCCATTGCCATGAGCGTTCAGTTCTTGCGCGACTAAAGTTTCGTAAACGGATCCGAGATTGACGCTACATTCATCGTCCATAATCGCTTTGATATTATTACGATAGAGTGACGCGGAGAGCATGCCGACATCGTTCATGTAGAGTTTCAACAGATTCTTACCCTCATTTTGGATTAACGGATAAGTGGGTTGGCTGATTGCTTTGCACTCAATCGCGATGCCTGATGCGACAAGATATTCAAACTCATCGCTATAGTCAGTCATCCTTTTCCCACTCTTCTCCTCTATCTCCTTGGCCACCACTCTTTTCTTTTTATTTTCCATAAACGAGGGAACCATGTTGTAAATGCGCTGTATTTTCAGTTTCTTACCCGATTCCTGCTCATATTTGGCAGCATCATTTAGGTATAGGTCGTGTATGTCACTATGAATCTGACGGATAGCCATGATGTTTTGTTCAGAGACAAAATTATTCACCGCATCTGGCAAACCACCTACGAGCAGATATTTCCGAAGCAAATCCATCATCTTTTTATGCAATCCTTCTTGCAAAGACTCCCTCTTATTGAACGATCTACGCATCTCATCGACAACCATTTCGCCCACACCATTCGCCCACAAAAACTCCTCAAAGTCCATCGGATACATCCTCATCCGTTCATAACTCCCTCCAGGAATCGATTGTGTTCTTTTTAAAGTGATACCTAATTGAGAGCCACTGGCAATATATGTGAATTTGTCATCCTCCATTAAAAATTTCACGAGGGTAAGAAGGTGGTCGTAGGCCTGAATCTCATCTATGAAAACCAATGTGGAATCCTTGTCCTTCATTTTATCTCCCGCAAACGTGCTTAGCGCAAGATAGAAATCCTTTGTTGTTTTCGCCTCAGCGAACAAACGATCACCTTGTTTGTCCTCTTCCAAATTGATCTCTATGTAATTAGGATAGAGCGATTGTCCGACCTGACGTATGATATACGACTTGCCTATCTGCCTTGCACCATCTATTAACAACATCTTATTGGGCGACGTCTTCAGATGATTTTCTATCTTGCTGTAAATCTTTCGTTTAAGCATAAAAATACACTTTTCCATTAAATATTGCCATGCAAAAATACACTTTTCCGATAAAATAGCGGTCATAAAACTACACTTTTCGCAAGAATGACTAGACACTATTGTGAGAATAAGACAACCCCATTTGCACATTACGATATTTCTCCCTAACTTGCGGGAAATAAAATTCAAAACAACATAGAATATTCAGAAAGAGTAAATTTTATTTAAAATATTATAAATTAAAGCATTAGCTGTTATTCGCGTCCAAATCAAAAATGGAAGAACTAGCATCAAAATATAGAATTGAAGATTACGAAACGTGGCGAGAGTCAATTATAACGGCCATCAATAGAGCAAAGATGAATGCTGCGTTGAAGGTCAACTCTTCGTTGTTGCAATTATATTTTGAAATAGGTTGTTCTATTGTTGACAAACAGGGAAAGTTGGGATGGGGATCACAAGTGATAACACAACTTTCAAATGATTTACAAAAAACGTACCCTGCGGAGAGAGGATTTTCAGAAAGAAATCTTCGTGAGATGAAACGGTTTGCTCAAACATATCCTAAATATCCAATTTGGCAAGTGCCACTTGCCGAATTAAAGGACAATAGTATTTGGAGTTTGCTACTTTCAAAAAACCATAATCAGACATGTCTGGAGATAGACTTGTCAAAAATCACTTGGTATCATCATATATCACTGATTTCTAAGGTCAAAGACGTAGAACAACGTGCCTTCTACTATTTAAAGACGGTTGAAAATGAATGGAGTAGGGATATCATGATGCTACAGATAGACAATTGTTTGTTTAATGGATACGGAAAATCAATTAACAACTTTGAATATGTCTTGCCAAAAACAAATTCAGATTTGGCAAAAGCTATATTTAAAGACCCTTACAAATTCAGTTTCTTGGCTATTGAAGAAAAAGTTTCAGAATATACAATAGAGCAGAAACTTATCGAAAATGTCACTCATTTCCTACTTGAAATGGGAACTGGTTTCGCCTACATCGGTCATCAATATCACATAGAAGTGGATGAGAAGGATTATTATATTGACATTCTAATGTATAATCTAAAGTTGCATTGCTATGTTGCAATCGAATTAAAGGCCGTTGAATTTGAGCCGGAATTTATAAGCAAACTGAATTTTTATGTATCGGCAATTGACGATACTATTAGAACAGAAAATGACAATCCTACTATAGGTTTATTGTTGTGTTCTTCCAAATCAAGAAAAACTGTAGAATATACATTACGTGGCAATAATGCTCCATTGGGAGTGGCAAGTTACCAAACCTGCAAAATACCCAACGACATAAAAAGCATATTGCCAAATGAAGAAGAATTAAAAAAATTATTGTAAAACGAAAGAGAAAGATTTTAAATTAACATATTATAAACTAAAGCATTAGCTATTATTCTTGTCCAAATCAAAAGCCTGCAAACTGATGATTTAACATTATCGGATAAACGCTAATCCACGGGAAGCTTGTACTCTCGTACATCCATTATTAAGGTTGATGCTCGCACCAATTAGGTGTGGGCTAATCTATAATGGATGGCGGGGTTCTTGCAGGCTCCCCGTGGACAAGATAGAAAGGTTCACACCTTTCTTTTAGCCGATAGTGAAGATTGATAGTGTGATGTGAATAACGCTATTGATCTATGGCAGGAAACAAAAACCTTCATGCGGCGAACAAGGCAAAAAAAGATGAATTTTACACGCAACTTGCCGACATTGCCAACGAACTAAAACACTACAAGCAACACTTCGCAGGTAAAACAGTGTTTTTTAACTGCGACGACCCTTACGAAAGCAACTTTTTCAAATACTTTGCTCTCAACTTCAATGTTTTGGGACTGAAAAAACTGATTGCCACCTGCTACGACGGTTCGCCCGTAGCTGCAACACAAATGCTCCTTTTTGAACCCGACGAACCCTACGGCAAGCAAGAAAAAACACGCGTACCACACAAAATAGTGATTACCGAAGTACGCGATGTGAACGGAGATGGAGCAACTGATCTTGCCGATGTGGAGTGGCTAATCAAGAATGACAAAAATGTACTTACAACACTGCAAGGTAATGGCGATTTTCGATCCAAGGAATGTGTCGAATTACTAAAAGAAGCAGATATTATTGTTACTAACCCTCCGTTTTCGCTTTTTAGAGAATACATTGCACAACTGATAGAACATAAAAAGCAGTTTTTGATAATAGGAAATGTTAATGCAATAACCTATAAAGAATGCTTTAAATTAATCAAAGAAAATAAGATGTGGTTAGGGCCGAGTATCACAAGCGGCGATCGTGCATTTAATGTTCCTAAAGATTATCCTCTGACAGCAGCAGGATGTGGATATGACGATGAAGGCCGCCCATTTATTCGTGTTAAAGGTGTGCGTTGGTTTACTAATCTCGATCATAAAAAGCGTCACGAAGAATTAGACTTATACAAGCACTATACACCAGAAGAGTATCCCCAATATGATAATTATGATGCTATCAATGTGAATAAAACTGCTGACATCCCTATGAATTATAACGGTGTGATGGGTGTGCCAATTACTTTCTTGGACAAGTACAATCCTGAACAGTTTGAGATTTTGGGACTTTCCGCATCTGCGGGATATGATAGGGAAATCGTTGGAATAGAATTTCTAGGGGAAAAAGATGCTAGAGCATCAGTAAACGGGAAAACTTGTTATGCCCGAGTATTAATCCGCAAAAAACAATAAAACCATGGAAATAACACTAACACCCATCTGCATCGGAGATTTATATGCAGGATTTAAAAACAGTGAAGAAGAAGGCGTATTTGGCTACGGTGGCAAACTGAATATTCGCCCCAAGTACCAACGTGAGTTTGTTTATAGCGAGAAGCAACAAGTGGCAGTAATTGATAGCATACGCAAAGGGTTTCCGCTCAATGTCATGTATTGGGTAGAGAATGAGGACGGAACGTTCGAACTACTCGATGGTCAACAACGCACAATGAGTATCTGCGAGTTCTTGAGCGGTAACTTTTTTGTCGATTGGAACGGTACACTTAAAAGTGGTGTAAACCTTACCCCTGACGAACTGCAGAAATTCAACGCCTACCAACTGATGGTGTATATTTGCAGAAACGGCAACGATAGCGAAAAACTCGATTGGTTTAAGACGATAAATATTGCAGGTGAAAAACTGACTGAGCAAGAGATTCGTAATGCAGTCTATTGTGGAGAATGGGTAACTGCCGCAAAACGCAAATTTAGCAAAACAGGCTGCGTGGCTTATAAAATAGGTAGCGACTACATGAGTGGCTCTCCTATTCGTCAAGATTATCTGGAGACAGCCATAGCGTGGATCAACAACGGCAAGATAAAAGAATACATGGCAGAACATCAGCACGATAGTAATGCTGACGACCTATGGCTCTACTTTCAGAACGTAATCCAATGGGTACAAGCTAAGTTCCCCAAAAAACGTAGAGAAATGAAACAAGTGGCATGGGGCGAACTTTACAACAAGCACAAGGATGACAAACTTGACGCAACCGAGCTTGAGAAAAGAATTGCTGAACTCATGAAAGATAGTGATGTGCAGAAAAAATCTGGCATCTACGCCTATGTTTTGGACGGAGACGAGCATCACCTTGGCATCCGAGCCTTTGACGACAACACCAAGCGAGAAGTGTACGAGAGGCAGAATGGTATTTGCAAAAATTGTGGCAAGCACTTTGAAATCGAGCAAATGGAAGCCGACCACATCACTCCATGGAAAGAGGGCGGACGCACCATCGCCGACAACTGCCAAATGCTCTGCCGTGAGTGCAATAGGCGGAAGAGTGATAAATAATAAAGAACGGCTGAATTGAAATCTCAATCCAGCCGTTTTCGTTACAACAAACAACCCAAAGAGCCATTATGGTTGTCTGGCCCTAATCCAAAATTTATATGTGATTTTTTGGATTATAATCCAATATTTTGGTATGAAATTTTGGATTAGACATCAGGTCGCATTGCGAAAAGAAATATAACTACCAAATGCTCTGTCGCGAGTGCAATAGACGGAAGAGCGATAAGTAACGAAAGTAGTTAACCCCACAAACTTAGACAATCAACGTCTGAAAGACGTTATATTGATAACCTATACATACACTGAAACGCAGTGAAGTGTATGTGTTTTGTGCAATAATTATCTTGTATTGGATAAAAAAGATACTTTTTTGTTCAATACAGTTGTTGAATTGGATAAAGAATGTTAGCTTTGCTCAAGCAAATTCAAATTCGCTAAATGAGAACAGTCATATACAATCAGAAAAAAGAACGTGATAATCTGTTGGCTCAGCCTTATCTGCAGCGCCATACTAAGTATGCTTTGAGTGTTTTGCTCCAAAACCATAATATAAAACTGATAACGGGACCTCGACGTGTGGGCAAATCTACTCAGGCGTTGCTTATGCTCAAAGGTAAAAATTTTGCTTATCTCAATTTCGATGACAATAAACTTCTTGAACTTTGGGACGAGGATTTGGTTATGAATATTCTCGATGAAGTCTATCCCAACTACGAGTTCCTGCTTCTTGACGAACTACAGAACATAAATGGATGGGATGTGTGGGTCAGCAAATTGTACAGACGTGGAGTCAACATGGTTATCACAGGCAGTAATGCCAATATGCTTTCAGGAGAGATGGCGACACTGCTTACCGGACGATACCTTGAGGTGAAGATGTTTCCTTTTAGCCTGAAGGAGACTATGGAGTGGATGCAGATTGACGTTCACGGAGTGCGTGAAGAACAACGTTTGCAGGTCGTACTCCATGAGTATCTTCTGAAAGGAGGGTATCCAGAAACGGTGGCAATGCGTAGCATCACTCAGAACTATCTATCAACACTTTTCGATAGCATCATCTACAAGGATATTGTAAAAAGACACAAAGTCCGCAACGTCACTGATCTCAATAATGTGGCATTATTCCTGTTAGCCAATTACTGCAATCCACTAAGTTATAATGACGTCTGTGATGACCTTGGCTTGGCAAGTGTAAGTACCGTAAAGAAGTTTATGGAGTATCTGCACGAACCCTTCCTGTTCTACTATCTGCCAAGATTCAATAACAAACTGAAACTGATGAAGAAGGCTCCTCAGAAGGTCTATGTCGTAGATAATGGCTTTGTCACTTCCCGTGCTTTCAACCTTAGTGAAAACCTCGGACGGTTGTTAGAGAATCAAGTCTTCATAGAGTTACTGCGAAAGGGGTACGATACAGAGAATTCCCTCTTCTATTATCGCTCGCGCAATGACAAGGAGACCGATTTCGTGCTCCGAAATGGAACAAAGGTAGAACAGTTGATACAGGTCTGCTACGATCTGTCGAACGAAAAAACTCTGAAACGCGAAGTGTCTAGTCTAATGGAATGCGCAGATGAGCTACACTGTACAAAACTCACTATTGTTACATATAATGACGAACGGACAATAGAGCGCAATGGCTGCATAATAAATGTAGTGCCAATCAGCAAACTTTAAGCCCGTAAAACAATTATCTGCAAACCTACGCATTCAACGTCTGAAAGACGTTCAACTGACAACTTTGTATATACACTGAAACGTAGTGAAGTGGATGTGCGGGGTTGAAGTGTGAATAAAATGTCCAATGCTCTGCCGCGAGTGCAACAGGCGGAAGAGCGATAAGTAACCCCCTATCGCAGCTCCTAGAAAAACATCGGGCGGTGAATCGAATGGTTCGCCGCCCTTTTTATTGAAAAAAAACGAAACACCTTCGCATTTTTGCGAAGATTTACTATATTTGCAAAAAATCGAGCCTATGATAGTTGCATTTAAAGAAGAATATCTGAAGAATTTATACGTGACAGGGAAAGACGACAAAAAACACCGCTTTCAACCTGATGTAATCAGAAATTATCAGAAATGCATCGCTCCAATGATAGACGCACCTAGTATTGAAGCGTTAGCGTTAATCGGTTCACTGCATTACGAAGTGCTACAAGGAGATAAAAAAGGAATCTCTTCCATACGGGTTAATTTACAGTACAGAATTGAATTCACTGTTCAGAAAAATGACAAGGAACAGAAACTAACTATTTGCAACATTCTCGATTTATCAAACCACTATAAATAAAGCATCTTTATGGCAACAACATCTCATATATCCCAAGAAATGATTGCAAATGACCTGCAAATCAACGCCCCTATCCATCCTGGAGAAATTATCAAGGACGAGATGGTTTATTTGGGTATTAGCCAAAAGAAACTATCAGATATTACAGGAATCTCCTATACAGTGATCAATGAAATTGTACACTGCAAACGACAAGTGTCCATTGAATACGCCATGCTTTTCGAGGCTGCGTTATCACTCAACTCGGAGATGCTTGTGAATATGCAAACACGTTATAATAAAGAGACCCTTCTAAAGGACAAAAAATTTCTCTCACATTTAAGGGAAGTTCAAAAATTAGTGGCTACCATCGCACTATAAAACCGCCCGAATCACATTACAAGACGGAAGAACGTTTGCCCAAATCCACAAGCGAATAAACCCAAGCATCGGCATATCCCCATTTGCCTGAAAGTCAATATTGCAGCAACCGATTGCATCGACGAAGGAGATGCTGTCGGTTGGGAGGAAGGAGGGAGATGGTGAGTGGAGAACTGTCAAATGCTCTGCCGCGAGTGCAATAGGCGGAAGAGCATTGACCTAAAAGAATTGTGATTCTAGAATTATTTGCCTACTTTTGTCCATGACAAAAGCGGGTTGTAATCATTTCCGCTTAGTGATACATATGCGACAATAGTCAATTGATTATCTAATATTTAGCATCTTCTTTTGATGCTATTACTCATATAAATACATTACAGACTTACAAAACCTGAATTGAAAATCATAAGCGTATGAAAAAGATATTTACAATAATTTCTCTGCTTTTAGTCTATTTGCAGGGATTCGCGAAACTTGATTATTCGAATCCATCCGACAACGACTACATCGGCGAATGGGGCCGTTTGAAATTAGTCGGAAATCAACTATGCTCTGAGAAAGGAGAACCCATCCAATTACGCGGTTGGAGTACCTATGGTTATAGTGGTGAATTCGGAAAAGCTTTCGATGATCAAAGTGACTTTGATAAAATGAAAAGTTACGGAGCTAACTTTGCACGTATTGCTCAATATATCAATGAAGATTGGACATCTGGAGTAAGAACTGATTGGGTTAAAAATTGTATCGATTATTGTGCTAA
>JAZLJL010000047.1:0-16787 GCA_045617845.1 Paludibacteraceae bacterium
GTTCTGCGAGAAAAAGCCTCCTATTCAGCTCTCGTTGTTCGATTAGGGGGCTTGGTTTTCAAAAAAGAATCCGCAGCACCGTATTTACTGGCATTGCGGACTATTTTGCTATGTCTTTTCAAGTTTAGCGGACACTAATAAATAAAAAAAAAGGGTTCGTCCGCAATTACTTGCGGACGAACCCAGTAGTTTATATCAAAATAAAGCTAATTAATCTTATGCGTTCTCCTCAGAAGCAACCGCTTCCGCAGTGTCAGCACCCTTCTCTTCAGCTCTCTTCGCCTCAAGGATAGCCGAATTGCGCTTGATGGTCTCTTCGTCGATCGTATAGAAAAACAAAGCGACGATTGCGATACCTGATCCGACAAGCGGCAAAAGAGAATAGATGTTCTTGATGGAAGAGATGACCGTCTCACTCAACTGGGTGTTAGCCACATAACCGATGGCAGCCAACGCAAAGGCAGGGATGGCATTAGCCAAAGCGGTACCAGCCTTTTGCGCCATTGTAGCGGAAGAGTAGATTAAACCAGTGGCGCGACGACCCGTCTCAACCTCAGCATAGTCAGCGACGTCAGCATACATACTCCACATGATGTAACCACAAGGACTGATGGAGAGGGTGAACAACAAGTTCAAAATCAAAATCAGTCCTACATTGGATTTATCGATGAACATGAAGCTGATGGACAAAAGAGAAGCCAAGATAAAGCAGCCCAACCACGTAGGTTTCTTTCCGTATTTCTTAACAACCACCTGAATCATCAAGGTACCGACGATGGTGATGATTGAACCTAAGCCCAACAAAATCGTGGAGACAAGCTCCCAATTCAATTGGATGCCCAAGAATGTTCCGTTTACGACAAACTCAGTCTCTCCGTTCGCATTGATCACTGAATCAGCCACATAATATTTAGCATAATAAGGTACTAAACCGTTGTGTACAAACACAAAGAACAAAAAGGCGATACCAGCCACAGAAAGTGAAATCCAAGGCTTGTTTTGGCACAAATCCTTCACATCATCCGACAATTTGGATGTCTCCTTCTTGATAGGCTCCACACGCTCTCTTGTGAAGAAGAAGGTGCAGAACAACAAGATAGCCGCCGCAACCGCATAGATAAGCGCGGTAGTCGCGAACGCCTCTTGAGGCGACTGCCCCAGGTTATCTTGGATATAACGAACGATTGTGAACACGAAACCGTAGCTCAACAAACATCCGACCTGCGCCAAGACGTTTCTGTAGGCGGAAACATCCGTTCTCTCCTGAGGGTCCGCAGAAATGACACCCATCAACGCACCGTAAGGAACATTAACGACGGAATACATCAGACGGAAAGCGAGAAAGGTCAAATAAGCGTAGATGATCTTACCGGACTCGCTGAACTCCGGTGTACGGAAGGTCATATAACCAATCACGCAGAAAGGAATCAAGCCAAAGAGAATCCAAGGGCGGAAACGTCCCCACTTAGAATTATGTCTGTCCGCGATAGCACCTATCACAACGTCGAACGCAATGTCGATACCAGAAATAATCAAAATCATAGTACCCGCCACTTTTGCATCTATGCCGAAATAATCGGTATAGAAAACGGTAGCCATACAAATCAAACCCCAGAAGAGGTTGCAAGCCATATCTCCCACACCGTAGGAGACTTTTTCCAAGTAAGATAGTTTTTTGTTGTTTTCCATTGTATTACTTTTTTAAATTATTTATCAATTATTTAAGAGCGTCCGGATTGAGTTTCACCGGAGATTTGCCGACGAAAGGAATCTCGCCGCAAAGTGCCTTCACGACAGCCTCCTGCGTGAACGGGTCGCAACTGTAGGCGTTCACCTTCACAGGAGCGATACCCTCGTAGAAATCGGTGAGGAACGGATTGCTATAAGAGATGGCGATACGTTTCATCGGATCCGTCATATTGACCGTCCAAACGCCGAACGACTCCTTATCCTTGAAGAAAGGTGTGCCAAGCGGAGAGAAATAACGGTTCTCGAAGCAAACGATGATTTTGTCGTAGGCATCCAATGAATCGATACGATAACCCCAATCGTAGAAATGAGGATTAACCATCAGGGTGACATCGAATCCACGTTTTTCGAACTCCTTCTTAGTCTGGTCAAATTTCTTGTCATCCAAACAATAGCCGACAGGCACGATAAGAAGTTTCTTGGAGATATCAGCCTTTAAAGGGATATCGCTGTTACGGTCCTCCTCCAAAGTGATGGCGTTCTGCGCCAATTTAGTTCCCGTCTCCTGGACGAAGCTCCTAGTCTCATCGTTCATAGGAGTGAAAAGAGAATCAGGAGCGACCTTGTTCAACAAGCCGAAACGCTCACGCAAAGCCCAGACACGGCTGACAGCGTCATCGAGACGTGACATCGGGATTTCGCCGCGGTTGATGCGCGCCTCGATTGTGTCCATGTAAGCCAAGGAAGGCCAAAGAACAATGTCGGCACCCGCTACGAAACACTGCACGGAGACTTCCAACTCATTCTTATAATAGCCGGCGCAACCGCCCATGTTGAGCGCGTCAGTGATGACAACACCGTTATATTTCAGTTTATTCTTCAAGAGGTCCACCATCAACTCCTTGGAAAGGGTCGCAGGCGGCACCTGTCCGTTGATCTTCTCCTTCTGGTAGAAAGGAAGTTGGATATGGCCCACCATGATGGAAGCGGCGCCATCGTCGATCATCTCGCCGAAGAGTTTGCCGAAGGTAGCGAACCACTCCTCTTGGGAGAGCGAATTCGCGGTCGTCACGATATGTTGGTTACGCATCGTCACACCGTCGCCAGGGAAATGCTTGACGGTCGAGATGACATTCTGGTCATGGATGCCCTCCATCTGTTTCTTCAGGATAGGAATAGCCTTATTGACGTCATCCGAGACGGAACGTTCGATGACCAACTCCTGCAAAGGGTTCATGTTCAAGTCGCAGACAGGATGCAGCAACCAGTTGAATCCCATCTCCTTAGCCTCGGAAGCGATCGCCTTGCCGAAATCATAGGCCAAAGCAGGATCGTTGGCGGCGCCAAGGGACATCTCGGCAGGCATATGGGTATATTTAGGATAAGTCTCGCCCAAGCCACGTTCGAAGTCCTCGCTGAAGAACAACGGATAGGCGGAAGAGGCGGAGTAATCCTTCATCGCGTTAGCGATCAAATTCTCGGAAGTGGTGTTGTACTGCTTCTGGTAGTTGTCGAAATACCAACGCGCGATAAAGAAACCGCCGATAGGATATTTCTGCATGAAAGCCTTCATGTCACCGCCACCGATTTTCTTTTGGTCATAATATTGGGAAATGACCATCATGGTCTGACCGATTTTCTCACGGACAGAGAGCGTTTTCCAAGAGGTATCCACCGCGGCGAACTTATATCCCACGTTCTCTTGTCTCACCGTATTCGATTTCTCGTTCGGGGAATCACATTGCGTGAACGCCAATGTCCCCAAAGCCAATAAAAATAAGCTTTTTACTTTTGCGATTCTCATACCTCTTGTAATTCAGTTAAACATTTATATACAAAAAGAGAAGGTTCCCCTACGGAAGAGGAACCAGCCCATATCATTTCACATACAAATTACTCTGTTTCAAAACAGTAGTGTCGGAGCCACCCTTGTTTACGACAGAGAGGACCCTCTTGATGTAGTCGCCAGAAGGAGTCACATCGTTCCAAGCCTTCTTAGCGCAAGCGCCAGGATTCAAGGCGGAAGAGGAACGCTCGTTGTCGGAGAAGCTCCAGTTACAGAAGCTAACTTTCTGTTTACCAGCATTATTTCCACTCAAAAGGAGCAACCACTTATCAGTACGATTAGGATCCAACTCACCGTTACCGTTCGCCTCACAAAGGCCGAACTCAGAGCAAAAGACAGGCAATTTACCCAAAACATCATACATGTAAGAATACATATTATAGTAATCAGGCTTACCATCCTTCTCGAATCCCTCGTTATGCTCCTTCGCATAGAAATGGAAAGCGTACATGACGTTGTCATACCTCAAACGGGCGTCGCGCTCAGGCAAAGAATCGCAAAGGTCCTTACCGTTGCCCTGGTACATACCGACCTTCAGGCAAGCGTCAACCAATTGGTCCCACTGAGGAGTACCGACGATGACGATCGGATGGCTGACACCCAACGAGTCATAACCGCTATGGATAGCAGGGATGATCTTATCAGCATAAGCGGCGATCATATCCCAAGTGACATTGGTCTCCTTGGTACAAACCCAAGGGTGGATAGGGTCGCCTTTCTCCAAACAGTTATTAGGTTCGTTACAGATTTCATAGAGAAGGTGGTCCTTATCCGCATATTTTTCCGCGATGAAACGGAAGAATTCCTCAGCGCCCCCGTACTTGGAATCCAAAGGATTACCTGGGGTCAGGATATGCCAATCCACAATGCAATAGATACCGAGCTCACCGCAGATGTCGATCAGTTCGCACATCCTCTGTTTGAACTCGATAGGATTTGTATTGTAGCCGCCCTCCTCGACGTACATGGCCAAACGAAGGATGCTGATGCCCCACTCGTCCACCATCGTCTTTACGGATTCCTTGGAATAGCAATCGCCGCACCATTGCCAACCCATTGTGCTCATACCCGCCAATTGGACAGGATTACCCTCCATATCACAGAGTTGAAGATCCTTCACTTGGAGTCTACCATACTTAGCCACCGGGGAATTAGCCGGATAGGATGAAGCCTTCTCAACAGGTTTTGGGGTGTTGCCACCGCCACATGAGACAAGCAATGCGAGTGCCATCAAGGCGCCAAAAAACAATTTCTTCATTACCAGAAAAATAAATTCGTGATTAAAAGGTATGGTCCGTCAACAAAAAAAAGACCCACCAAAAAAGATAGAAAGAAGGGAAGCCGCGGGAAATTCCGCGGCTTTCCTCTCTAACTGTGTTATCCCATAATGACCTCGACAACATTCTTGCTTCCCTGAGGTTGCATAGGAATGATGTTTCCGTCGATTTCCTTACCGTTAACGATCAACTTCTTAACGCCCTTTTGGGAACCGTTGTTAGTCACCTTGATGCTGTAGTCAGCGCCACGGAACTTACGGTTGATGGAGTAACCCTTCATGTCGGAAGGGAGACAAGGGTTCACCTCCAAGCCAGTGTAAGAAGGCTTGATACCGAGAAGGTATTGGCTCACTGTCAACCACATCCAAGCGGCGGTACCAGTCAACCAAGAGTTCTTACCCTCACCCGGTTTAGCGGCGTCCTTACCAGCCACCATTTGGCAGTTGACGTAAGGCTCCACCTTATGGAGAGCTTGATCCTTCAAATACATAGGAGCGATCTTCTTGAAGAGCTCCCAAGCGTCGTTACCACGTCCTGCGACCGTCTCGCCGATGATCACCCAAGGGTTGTTGTGGCAGAAGATACCAGCGTTCTCCTTGTAACCAGCAGGATAAGAAGAGATCTCACCCATTTCAACGTGGTAAGTAGTATATGCAGGGTTGTTCAAAACCATACCGTGTTCACAGTCGAGGTATTTCTTGCAAGAGTCGATAGCCTTGTCGACCATACCCTCTTCCAAACCGATACCGGCCATCGTACAGAATCCTTGGCTCTCGATGAAGATCTTACCCTCCTCACACTCGTGGGAGCCGATCTTGTTACCATAGAAGTCGTAAGCGCGGAGATACCATTCGCCATCCCAACCATGCTTCTTAACAGCCTCAACCATAGAGTCAATGCACTTCTGAGCGCGGGCAGCCTCGTCATCCTTGCCCAATTGCTTGCAAAGATCGACATAGTCCTTACCAGTCACGACGAACAAGCCAGCGATCATCAAAGACTCAGCCTTGCTGCCGACAGAGTTGTTCTCAGTAGTTTGGAACGACTCGTTAGGATCCCAAGAGAAGCAGTTCAAGTTCAAGCAGTCGTTCCAGTCAGCACGACCGATGAGCGGCAACATATGAGGGCCGAGGTTCTCCACAACGTGGTTGAAAGAGATCTTCAAGTGTTCGAACAAAGAGACCTCAGTACCAGGTTTGTTATCGAATGGAACAGGCTCGTCCAAGATAGAGAAGTCGCCCGTCTCCTTCAAATATGCGGCGGTACCGAAGATCAACCAACATGGGTCGTCGTTGAATCCGCCACCGATATCATTGTTACCATGTTTGGTCAATGGTTGGTATTGGTGGTAGCAACCACCGTCAGGGAATTGGGTGGAAGCGATATCGATGATACGCTCACGTGCGCGGGAAGGAACTTGGTGAACGAAGCCGACCAAGTCTTGGTTGGAATCACGGAATCCCATACCACGACCCACACCGCTCTCGAAGAATGATGCCGAACGAGAGAAGTTGAAGGTGATCATACATTGATATTGGCTCCAGATGTTGACCATACGGTTCAACTTGTCATCGTCAGACTTAACGACATAACACTCGAGCAACTTATCCCACATAGCGGCCAACTCCTTGAAAGCAGCGTCAACAGCCTCAACGGTAGAGAAGCGCTTGATAAGTTCCTGAGCCTTCTTCTTATTAACGAAAGTAACATCCGAATCTTGTGAAGTGATCAACTCACCGCTCTTCTTACGAGCGAGGTCCTCCTTGCAGAATTTCTCTTCCTGCTTGTTCTCCACATAACCGAGAACGAAGATGTAATCCTTGCTCTCGCCTGGCTTCAACTCAACCTCGATGTAGTGGGAAGCGATCGGAGACCATCCGTGAGCCAATGAATTACCTGGCTTACCAGCCATAACGCACTGAGGGTCAGCGAATTCGTTATAGAGACCGATGAAAGACTCACGGTCAGTATCGTAACCATCGATCTTAGCGTTGGTTACAGCGTAGTAAGCGTAGTGGTCACGACGCTCCTTGTATTCAGTCTTGTGATAGATTGCGCTACCGTCGATTTCAACCTCACCGGTCGACCAGTTACGTTGGAAGTTCTCCATATCCGTAGCGGCGTTCCACAAACACCATTCAGCGAAAGAGAAGAGCTTAATCTTCTTGGTATATGTAGTAGTGTTCTTAAGAGTCACTTTTTGCACCTCAGCCCAAGTCTTCAAAGGAACGAAGAAGAGGACGGAAGCCTCGATGCCGTTCTTAGATCCTGTGATGCGGGTATAATTCATACCATGACGGCACTCATATGAGTCGAGCGGAGTCTTGCAAGGTTTCCAACCTGGGTTCCAAACCGTGCCATTGTCGTTGATGTAGAAATAACGGCCACCGTTATCCATTGGCACACCGTTGTAACGGTAACGAGTAATACGACGGAACTTAGCGTCCTTATAGAAATCATAACCTCCGGCAGTGTTAGAAATCAAACCGAAGAAGTCCTCGTTACCAAGGTAATTGATCCAAGGGAACGGAGTTGCGGGATTGGTGATGACGAACTCACGGTTCGCATCGTCAAAATGTCCAAAATCCATATTAAAAAAAATAATTATTAAATTTCATTAATTGATGTAGACGTAACTACATACGTCGCACAAATATACTACAATATTCGGTTTTTACAACACTTTTTAACAAAGGTTTTTCGACAAAAAAAGGGAGATTTGTAAATTTTCGGACAAATAATACACAAATAAAACGAAAAAAGGAGGAATCACGCGATTCCTCCCCTATTTTCACGACCGAAGTCCATCGGATAGGATGGGCGATACGGTTGTCGCATCAATAATAAGAGCCGTTTTCAGGGACACCAGCAGGAACTGGTATTTGCTCTGACTCCACTACGACATCTTTACTGAGGTTGAAGTCATAACCCACCTTCAAGCCAATGAAGGAATTGTGGTAATCCGTTTTCTCCAAGCCACACCATTCACGGAAATCAGGGTCGACATCCTTACTACCCAATCTGTTCACCTGTAAGGAAACAGATAAGTTCTTGATTTGGACACCGAAATTTAGTTCTAGGTAGAGGCCATTATTTTCAGTGGCTATACCAGGGTCAGCCGGTTCAACCTTCAATTCGTATTTGCTCAGTCCGACCACATAACCCAAACGGCCATCCACGAACGGAGTCAACTTTTTCTGGAACAACTTGTAACGGACCATGCAATAAATAGGCAAGAGATAATTCATGTCCTTGTAATTGTCTATACTTTCCGGTGACCACAACGCCAACAATTCCTCAAGGCCATCATACTTCATGGAGTTCATGAAGAAGGAGACACCCCAACCGACAGACAAGTTAGGGTTAAACTGGTAGCCCATGTCGATGCCGACAGAGAAATCATAGTTACCGCTCTTGTCGACTAGGTTACTGGCCGTCATAAGGCCACCGCCGATTTCCGGACGGAGGAAAAGGCCATCGCTGAACGGAATGTAAGGGTCGGTAGTGTCCGCCGCCGCAGAATCCGCAGCTAGGGAGTCCACCACAATGGAATCTGCCGCAAGCAACGGCTTCTCGATTTCGGCAATTTCCTTTTTCACCGTATCAACCACTGTCTTCAAAGTATCTTTCACAGATTCTCCTTCAATAACGTTGTCGTCGGAAGAAGTCATTTGAACGGTTTCCACATCATCGTACTGCTGCGAAAATGATGTTGACACAAATAGAGACATGAGCGCCAACAAGGAAATAATTTTTTTCTTCATCTATCTTTGTTATTAATTGTTTTTTATGTGTGTTTCATGGTTTGTATGAGGATCAAGGAGCTGGATTCAACCCTCCATTCTTGTATAACTTCAGCATCCAACGGTCCTTCTTAGTCGCGTTACGGAAGTTCTTATAGTATGCTGGATAACCTATGACGGTCACCTCGATTTCGTTTTCGGTGGCAGAGACTTCGAAACGGGCACCCACAATAACGTCCGCCTTGTACTCTTTCTCTGCATGGGCTAACGCGATATTCTTATAAATCTGGATCTTATCCTTGGAATTCTCGTCCATCTTCACACTAAAAGTCTCTTTGTAGGTGATTTTTTCATTGCCTATCATCTCCAAATCGGCGATAATCGGATTCATGATGATGCCATTCGCAGGCTCCAACATGCTTGAATTGCTGCATTCCTCATACGAGAACGGGGCAGTGGCCTTGGTTTTACAACTCACCGACATGGCACAAACGAGAAGCAGTGCCGAAATTGACACGATTTTTCTAATATGTATTCTTTTCATATAACTCAACTAGTAATGACCTACAAAAATAAATTATTTTTCAAACATACAAAAATGAATAGGCAAAGAAGAGAATTTTTAGGACGGACAAAAAAAACAGGCTTGTCCAATGTCGGGCAAGCCTGTTCAACATATGTATGTTCCCTAAAGGTGAATTCCGGGAATTATTCCTTCACGATCTGGCTGACCACCACACCCTCGTTCAAGAAGACCTTCACGAAATAAACGCCTGGAGTCAACGAAGCGGCATCCACCATTTCGCCTTCGCCAGCCAAGACAAAACGGCCGGTGACGTCATAGATGCGGACATCCTTCACCTCCATTCCCATCGGCACGGAAATGGAGAATCCGTCCTTCACCGGATTAGGATAGATGGAGATAAGCTCCTCGTCGAGAGTCACATCCTCCACGCCATCGCCACATGCATGGAAATCGTCTGGTTCCGACAACTTGCTTTTGATGAATTGACCGGAAGTTGAGACAGAAGTCCAATCCTTGGACCCACAAGAGCCCTGAAGCAATGAGGAATATAACTCAGGGCCATCAATAAACGCGGAGTTAGCCCAACTGAGGCCAAGACCGTTCATCCATTCGATCCAACGTTGTCCCTCCTCCAACTGAAGGCTTCCGCCATCCGCCGTCGTGAGGGTGAATTCCGAAACGAACAATGGCAATCCCTTTGAGATAGCCTGTTCCGCCTTGCCGCGCAAGGTTTCACCATCCGTTCCTGCGGCGAAATGAAGCGTGTACATCACATTCTCATATTTCAACGGATCGGAGACCACAGCGTCCAAGTCACGGTCCTTGCCAGGAATGCCGCAGAGGATCACCTTGTTCTGGTCGAACTGGCGAATCAACGGGATGATGGTATCGGCAAAACTTTTCACAGCTGACCAATCAGCGCCGTCGACATTATCACAAATCTCAAAAATCACATGTTTATAGTTAACGAAACTCTGGGCCATGTTTCTCCAGAATGTTTTAGCCTCCTTCAAACTTGCGTTAGGGTTCGAACTACTCTCCCCAGTAAGATGCCAATCCACGATGCAATACAACCCTTTATTTCCAGCGTTAGAGACCAATTTTTGCACTTCGTCATTGTAATCATAAATTGATTTCCACTGTGCTCCACCCGTCGAGCAATAACCGCCATCACCATTTGTATAGACAGAAACACGATAGAGGCTCGACTTCCAATCATTCGCCAAACTCGTCAAGGCTGAGGCAGTGTTACAAGAGGAATATTGGGCCATATTACCGACGCTGACACCCCTTAACGGCGTGACAAAACCACACTCGTTCTCCAAACGGGCGCCGTTCACGTGAAGCTGTCCATTTTTTGCCACGGGTGACTCCTTCGGATATTTGAGGGCAGCGAACGGTTCCACATTCTCGATATACTCAGGGTTAACCACAGGGACATCGCTACATGATTCAAACTGCTTCGGTTGTCCTAATTTTCTCTTGATATATAGGCCAGACTCGGAAACGTCGTTCCAATCATGTTGGGCAATTGCACCAGAATACAAAGCGGCGGAAGACTCGTCCTTGTCGCAGAAACTCCAGTTCGCCCAACTAATCTTCCGCTCGTCCATCCAATTCATCCACGTGTCGCACTCGTCGAAATAGACACCACCGTTTCCTGAAGCGTCCGACGTACCGAACTCAGTGACGAAGATAGCCAATCCTTTGCTTATCGCCTTGTCAGCTTTATCCCGCAACCATTCGAAATGGGTGCCGGAATAGAAATGGAGGGAATACATCACGTTGTCGTATTCCAAAGGATCCTCGGCTGCCAAATCGACATCCTGGCTCCATGTCGGAGAACCGCAGATGACAATGGTATTGGGGTCATGCTCACGGATCACCGGTATGACCGCGTCGGCATACTCCTTCACGGTTTCCCAATCCACAAACATTCCATTCGGCTCATTGCATATCTCGTACAAAACATGTTTGTCGTCCTTATGTTTCTCCGACATATACTCCCAAAAAGGCAGGGCATAATCCAATGTAGTGTTAGGGTCGCCACTGCCTCCATTCAACACGTGCCAATCAATCAGACAATAAATACCTAATTTCCCACAGATATCCACCAAATCATCGATGTACTCATTATACGCCTCAGGATTTTTCCATTGGTTTACCCCATTCATACAATAACCTCCCCACTCATGCGTATAGATGGCAAGACGGAATAAATCGATGTGCCAATCATTGACCAAAGCGGTCAACGACTCCTCCGTATAGGCGTTTGGGAACCAAGCCAAGCCGTGGGAACTCATTCCCCTCAGTTGGACAGGCTTGCCACACTCACTTACCATCTGTGTGCCCTCGACATGTAACTTGCCATTATGGAACACAGGAGAACCCTCAGGATAGGAATAACCCTCTTTCAACATTTCATTCTTCTGATTTTGACCAGCCATCTCGAAAGGTAGGAAAAGCGACGCGGCCAGCATTACCATCGCTCCCAACATTGATTTCGCATTCATACATTTATACTTTAAACATTAACAATAATAGTATTTGGATTTAACATATCGTTATCTATTTATCGTCCATAAATACAAACGGAGGCAAAAATAAAAGGTTTTTTTCTAATATAAAAATCGAATGGAATTTTAGATGGATTCGAGGTATCATCTCACCATATCTTTCAGCAGCCTCACCTCTCGCTTCTTAACCCAACCTTTTTTCACCTTACAGTCCCCTAACGGCTCGACATAATACCGAAAAGGTTTCTCGTCCGTAATCTTTACTCGACTATTGTCGGTCTTCATCTCACCGACATTCATATCCAAGTAATAGGAGAAGTAATCCGTTTTTTGAGAGATGGAATAGGCGAACAACTGGGTTGCAACCACACTATCCAATTCTTCTTGGTAATAAAATGTTTTCTCGTCCCTAATCTCAGTAAAATCAAACGCTTCCAAATCTAATTTCAATTCTTTGGATTCTTCATATACCGAGGATATCGAGCAACAACTTGAATCAAACATTCCATCCTGGGCGCATCCTCTCTTTATAGCTAACATCGCATTTGACATAGAATCCTTCATATCCACAATTTCACGACCGATAGCGCTTCTTTTTTCCGAAAGAAATTCATCTTTCACCATAACATAGGTATATTCATAGAAGTGATAATACTCTTCATTAGGAACATACTCTTGCTCATTTCGAGAATATTCCAACCAAAGCATATTCCGTCCCTTTATGATACAAGTTGGACGTTCGTAATTAGACCCATAAATTAAGAATGTATCCAACATCATATCGCCATCAACATAAATGGTATCAATATGTGAATCTAACGCACAACGATGTGTATTAACCTCCTCAGCGGACCACACTCCCTGTATTCGGTCATAAGTAATCAACTCCGGATCCGCCCAAAGCAGAGCACCACTAAGCAACCAAGTGATAACGAATAAAATCTTTTTCATGATAATATTACATTTGAAATTATCATACCTATCGTCTATTCCGAAAGATATCTCTCCATCAGCCTCGACACCGCATATTCTCCCAACTTCTCCTTCTCCACTTCAATGTAGACGGAATCCGCGCGGCGCAAGAAATGACCCTCCGCTCGGAAGAATACGGCATGGATATTTTGATGGGTCAACACATGCTTTTTCATCACAGGCTCTCCAAGGAGAAGCAAGTCGGAGAACTCTTCCGTCAAAGGCGTCATCCACGCTTGGTCCGCCATCTCTGACAATGGTGCGGGAAGTTCCACCATCGGATATTCGTACAATCCTTTCCAGATATCTTTTCCTTCCCTACGGCGCAAATAGGTCTTTTCTCCATCCTCCACCGCCAGATAGACAAAGTAGCGGTCACGCGACACGACCTTCTTTCCCTTCTTCGGATAGTCCGATACCTCCGACGAGCCATTGAGCGCGCAGCCTTCCTTCAAGGGGCAAGCCCCGCAATCGGGTGCGGCAGGCAAGCAGACGGTCGCCCCCAAGTCCATCATCGCCTGATTATACAAGGCTGGACGTCTCTTATCCATCACCTCCAAGGAGAGCTCCGCAAAGGCGCGCTTCCCTTGGGGCGTATCTATGCTGTCATCCACACGGAAGACACGCGACAAGACACGGTAGGCGTTTCCGTCAACGGCAGGATAGGGCAAATCGTAGGCGAAAGAGCATATCGCAGCGGCGGTATAGTCTCCCACCCCTTTCAAGGCACGCACATCCGCATATTCCTTCGGAAAAACGCCCCCGAACTTTTCCGCCACGCTCTTAGCCGCCTCACGCATATTGCGGGCACGACTGTAGTAACCCAAACCTTGCCAGAGTTTCAAAACCTCATCTTCCGAGGCAGCCGCCAAAACTTTCACGTCTGGGAAACGCTCAATAAAACGGAAATAATACTCCATGCCCTGCGCGACCCTCGTCTGCTGCAAGATAATCTCCGAAACCCAAATCTTATAGGGATCCTTGGTTTGACGCCACGGCAAATCACGCCCGTCACGCAAATACCATTCTATCAGTTTCCGGGAGAAATCCATGGCTTCACATTTTCAAGTAAAACTCGGAGGTGAGCTTTTTGTACGCCTCCGAATAGATATGCCTTCCGCCCTCCTCTATCACCAGTTCGTCACGAAGGCATTCCGCCTCCACGAAAGAGAACTCCGCCAAGACACGCTTCGACGCCGATGTGGGCGTAGGCAGGACATCCGTGCGACGCACGCAATGCAGACCCGCCACAGAGGCGATGCGTTCCATATCCGCGAATTCGGAGGTGGGAACGATGACAGAGAAACGTCCGGTCGGCTTCAACAAGGCGACCACAGCGGTCACCAACTCCCCGTAAGAGAGCGAATCGGTGTGGCGGGCGAGACTCCGCTCCTCCTTAGGCGACTTCAACGAGTCCTGAAAATAAGGCGGATTGCTCACGATATGATCAAACTGACGTCCGCATTGCGCAGCATACCTCTGCACAGAAGCGCAAACCACCGAAATCCTATCCTTCCAAGGCGAATCCGCCACGTTCTCCGCAGCCTGCGAAGCGGCGGACTCGTCCAGCTCCACCGCCACCACCTCCGCAGAAGAGCGCTGCGCCACCATCAGGGCGATCAGCCCCGTACCCGCGCCAATGTCGAGCACCGAAGCAGCGGACGCCACGTCGCACCATGCGCCCAGCAGGACACCGTCTGTGCCGACCTTCATCGCGCAACGCTCCTGACGGATCGTGAAACGTTTGAATTGGAAATAGGGATTCGAAGCCATCAGCGGATTCCGTACTTCAGTTTAAGGTTGGTCAGCACACGCTTCGTGTCGAGCGTGAAATCGCCCTGCATCATCCAACTATAATAGCCCGGGTCGGTCAGCAGCACCTCAGCCACTTTTCTACCCTTATATTTTCCGAAATTGACGATTTCCTCCTTCTTCTCATTATAGATAAAACGACCCGCAAAATCCACGTTGCTATTATGTGCCGAATATTCAGCCAAGAAATCGATATCGTTCTGTAAATCAGGATAACGGTCCAGTTGCGCTTTCAACACCTCGTAAGTGGCGGTGATGTCCGCCTCGGCGCCGTGAGCCCCCTCCAAATCCTTATCACAATAGAAACGGTAAGCGGCGGTCAAGGTACGTTGCTCCTTCTTGTTGAAGATGACCTGCGCGTCGACGAACTTGCTCTTACGGAGATCGATGTCCACATCCGCGCGGAGGAACTCCTCAGCCAGCAAAGGCACATCGAAACGGTTGGAGTTATAGCCGCCCAAATCGCAGCCCTTCATCCATTCGCCGAGCGATTTACCGATCTGTTTAAAGGTAGGCTGGTCCGCCAAGTCCTCGTCGTGGATGTGCGTCAGATCGCTCACCTCCTTAGGAAGAGGAATCTGATTGCCGTTATCGTCCACAGGCTTCAAGCGGCGAGTCTTAATCTCCTGGTCACCGTTCGGCATAATTTTAATGGCGGAAATTTCAATAATTCTATCTTTAGCGATATTCAGTCCCGTAGTCTCCAAGTCAAAAAAGACTATCGGTTTCTTAAGGTTCAATTCCATAAACGAACAAAATAAATTAAAGTGAGTCCTATAAAATAAAAAACGATAGTTTGCGAAAAATAAATGATTAAACCGCACACCCGTCAACCCATCCACGGGAAGAAACGAAAAAAGGAAGGCGCCACCTCAACGATGCGTCTTCCCCTATTATCTTTATCCGTAGCGACGATTAGTCGTTCAACATCATCGGCATGACAAGCATACGAGTCTCCTCGTTCTCGTCCTGCTCCAACGGAACGACAAGTCCAGCCCTTGAAGGGTCAGCCAACTCGAGCACCACCTCGCCGCAAGAGAGGTTGGAGAGGATCTCCACCAAGAGCGAAGACTTGAAACCGATCTTCATCGGCTCACCGTCATAATTGCAGACGAGGTCCTCGGTAGCGGAAATAGAGAAGTCGATATCCTGGGCGGAAACTGTCATCTTATTAGGGAACAACTCCACCTTCACGAGGTTCAGCGCCTGGTTGGAGAAGATGGAGATACGGCGCAAGGTATTCAGCAAAGAGAGACGGTCGACCGTCACCTTGTAAGGATTGTTCTGAGGGATGACAGAATTATAGTTAGGATACTTGCCCTCTTGAAGACGGCAAACCATCACATAGTTCTCGAAATTAAAGACAGCGTTCTTAGCATCGAACTTCACCTCCAAGTTACCGTCCACCTTAGGCAAGATAGCGCGCAAGAGGTTGGTAGGTTTCTTAGGCAAGATGAAGCTGCAGTCCTTCTCGCCGCGTGCGGAGATAGTTCTAACGCAAGAAAGTTTCTGGGCGTCGGAGCCCACGAAAGTGACATCGTTCATCGTGATGTCGAAGAAAATACCGTTCATTGCCGGACGGTTCTCGTCGTCAGCCGTAGCGAATACCGTTCTGTTCAATCCGACGTTCATGACATCCGTTCCAATAAGGAGCACGTTAGCGTCATCGGCGAGGGAACGCATCTTAGGATATTCGGAACCATCCTCAGCCACCAAGTTGTAGACACCGGACTCCGATTTGATGCTAGTGGCGAGGGTGCCATCCTCCACGTTGAACTCCAACGGAATATCACCGAACTCCTTCAAGGTATCCAACAAAAGCTTAGAACCCAAAGCAACAGAACCGGAACCCTCGGCAGAATCCAAATCGACGAACGTCTGCATCATGGTCTCCATGTCGGCGGCCGTCAACGTCAACTTCTTTCCTTCCAATGTGAAAAGGAACTTATCAAGGATAGGCAATGGACTCTTAGGGTTAATCACACGGCTAATCGTCTGGAGATGAGCCGATAGCACAGAACTCGAAACACTGAATTTCATATTAATATGTATTTATAATTTTCGTTTTAAGATTGGCAAAGTTAATAAAAATATTGTCTTAACAAAGCAATAGAATCCATATTAGGCATGATACTAATACTTATCAGACTAGTAGCCTATAAATCCTTAGAAGCTGTTTAAATTTTTTTATTGGAGATTTTTATGAGAGACTTTTTAGGATATTTTGATTATTTCCGATAGGAGCAATGGGGTTCCATTGTGACTGAGGGAATGATTAAAATAGACAAAAAGTATCCATAAAAAGCCCAATAAGAAACTTTTTCGCAAATTTTTAAACAGCTTCTTAGTTTAACGCATAAAAAAAATAACATATTAGGATGATTCATTATTTCAATAAAAATATTT
>JAZLJL010000048.1:0-24322 GCA_045617845.1 Paludibacteraceae bacterium
AGGCTAGCCTCTCCCAAGCCTCCTCTAAAAGAAAAAAAGTATTAACCAGTTGTCAAAAAATGGGGAGCACTATAGACTTCAATCTTTTTCACTTTTGAATTGTATGTTCCAAAAGACGATTCTGAAACAACTTTTCCATCATCATCAGTAATAGGAGTGTATTGTTCATAATCAAAATATAAACCCGGATTACAACGATGATTAGAAGAACCTCCTGGTGACTGCTTATCTCTCACTTCAAAATGGACATGAGGACCTTTGGTGCCTTCGGCATTTCCAGTTTCACCAGAATAACCTATCACATTCCCAGCTTTTACTTCATCTCCATTTATAACACAAAACTCACTTAAATGGGCATATGCCAAATAAAACATATTCGAATTTTTATCAAATCCTGGTACATCTTTAAAATCAGCCGAATAGTATGGAGAGAAATTAGTCTTTCTCATATTTTTAAATATCTGCACCTGCGACTCTTGGTAAATAGCAAGTAATATCATTTTACCATAATCACCTGCGACATCTGCATATACAATTCTTCCATCTAAACATGCATATACTGGCGTATGTATTTTTGCAAACAAATCAACACCTTGATGAGCTCTTCCAGGCCTCATGAAGAAAGATCCGAAATATGGTTTACGGTGTCCATTGAAAGAATACGCACAAATCTGCATCACATCCAAAGGATCATGCCATCCTGTATTATTTGAAGGAAAGTCCTGTTCAACTTCCTTACATGTCTCTTTTTTATAATTGAAAGCGCTCTTTAATTTTGAATACGCATAATTATTATCAAATCATCCACCAATATCGATTCGCCCAGGGCATATCCGAATCTTGGAAGAATCGCCGCCGCGCACCCATGAAGGTGCGGCGGCGTGCGATGTCTCAAGAATATCACTCCGCCTCTTGTGCGGCGGCCTCGAAGATTTCGTCATATCCCTCCAAGCCCATGTAGTTGTGGCCACGGACATAGCGGGCAAACTCACCGGAGTTCTTTTCGCGGTCACCTCGCAAAGCGTTAGACAAAGCATTGTGCCATGACCTTGGGTCTCCTTCGCCATGGGCAACATATTGATCAAAGGCTTTCTGGAGATAATAGCCCATATAGGCACAAGTCTCGTATAATTTCTCTTTAACATGAGCCTCCTCTTGCCTCAACACCTTTCCCATATAATAATCGAAGCAATCCTCCATAACATAGAAATAGGAATCGTTCCTTAGCCCAAATTTATCAACATCATCCTCGACATAACAATTGTCCACAATAAATTGCATCATACCTGTGCAAACACGGAAGGGATGCGCCGATTCGTCGTCTCCTCCTTGGAACATACTCGAAAACAAATAATCATATTCAATTTCATGATAGTTATAAGCCTCCTCCAACATCATGGCATTCAACCACGGATCTTTGTCATAATGAAAAGTACAATACAACGATTTCAGAAAAAACCTTCCATCTTCGTCATTATACAACCATTGGAAACTTGACTTGCTGTCATGGAAAATATAGTTGTTAACATGCGACAAAAAATTGAGATAATTGGTACCTGCCAAGACGCCATATTTCTCTTCAACCGCTCTATTATTGAAACTTAAGCATATAGACACATCTATATCAAATTGTTCCAACAAATCTTCAGGATAGTCGCCGTTATAAACACATTCCTTGGGAAATGAGAAAACACCCTCATAAGCATCTTCTCCTACAATTATATACTTGTTTTTAAAATCAAAAACAAACGCATCACTTTTTCTGTTGAACCATGATTGTCTAACAGTTCCATAGGAGCATTTACCACTCGTTCCGTAAACCACATCAATGTCAAAAACATATTTCATCCGAGAGGAAAAGAGTGTATCAGAAACGGGACGAAACATCACATTTGACTTGTTAAGCACTCTATACAAAAATGACATACCCTGAGCCTGGTCGTCTTCTGTATATTTAATTCCATAATCATTTTCATATCGACCCTCCAACTTCTCCGTACAATAATCAAACATTGCACACAAATCATTTTTCTTTTCGTACAATTCAAAATACGATTTGGTTTTCGCCAACCACTTTCTCAATTGCGGAAGTTCTTCCGAAGAGAACATACTATCTACATCTATTTTCATCTTAATATTAGTTTCCAACACTTTATAATCACAGAGACACTGTCTAGACATTTTCGATAATGAATCACATTCTTGAAATATGCTATCACTAGATTCAGATTCACATTGTTTCATAGAGTCCCCTCCACATCCCATCATGATGAAAAGAGGCAATATAATTAGTTTTCTCATTGTTCGTAAATCATTATTGGTTGATTAGATTTTATATTTTGACCATATACGGAGATATGAATATGATTATCATGGCCAGATATTGGTTCTACTTTAGGAATACCTTTCCTTCGTCCCTGATGTGAAGCCGAAAGTCCAATATATATTTTCCTACACCTGAATTTATATGCCGCCTTAATCAATTCAACATCCACATCTTCTCGATTCTCCCCATCGGAATAATTGAAATCAAAAGCATAACCACCCACATGGGTTTTACTAGGAAATGAACGATTATGTTGCTGGCAATTTCAAATCCGTTTCATTTCAAAAAACGAACTTAAAAACCTGTATTTTCAACTCTTTTCAAGGAACTTTTTGACTACCTTAACAAGACAGTAGTGAGATTATTCCAATTCTGGAGTTTCCTCATTAGCTGTTTGGGAATCTATTTGTTCATTTGCTCTTCCTTGCTCAGTTTCACGCCACGATCTAGCATCCTGAATCAATCTGTCAACCAACTCAGGGAAGGAATCCAATCCGAAATAATCATTGTTCTTGATAAACTCAACCAACTCATCGTTTTCACTCAACTCCTCTCTGAATGGATCATATGATTCAATTCTCTCCGCTTCATTATAATAATAGCCTATATATGCCACCATTTTCATACGTTCTTCCTTAGAGAAATTTTTGAAAACATCTGGAATTTTTCCACGCAAAGATTCGACAAGGTCATTCTTGTATGAATTGAAAGCATTATGTATTCCTATATATTCAGACTCCGAACATTGGGAATAATAAGAAGGAACATAGTTCAACAACCCCTCACGGATATGCAGATTATTGGCCAAATCATGATAAAAGAATACGTTCTCATAGGCTAGTTTATTATCTGCCATTCGCCCGTCATTAAAATACTCTACCATGTGTTGAATAACCAATTCATTGATTTCCGGCACCGTATCATATCCATAAACGTTACATAGATTTATCAAAAAGTCTACGTCATTATTTTTCAACCACAAAAAAGAAGCTTTACTACCATAGAAAACATAATTATTCTCATGTAATAGAAAGTCTAACATAGAGTGAGAATAGTTATAAGATATAGTGGCACCGTCCTTCATACTAAACCCTTCTTCATCACTCATATCTAGCCCATCAGCCTCAACGAGCCAAACCGCATCAGGGTGTATAACGAAGAAACCTCTTTCCTTGTCATAAATAATAGACTTCCAAAACAATCCAAAATCAGACTCCATTTCTTCCGTATATTCCATAGCGTCCATTTGCCTCTTCCGTTCTTTCTCCTCCGCGCAAGGAGACATATACCTACCCAGTCGCAACGGATAGAGAACCTCATTGGATTCAGAAGCCAAGTCTTTCCCAAATATTTCAATAAACCTATTCTTCGCTATCTCCTCCGATGGTTTTCTATATCCCTTCCGTTTCATACACTCTTCATAGATTTCCATAGATATGTCTACAGCCCTTAATTGGTAATACGTTTGTGCATACTCGATTCCATAGGGACAACTGGAGGAACAACCATTTAAATACCATAAAAGGTCTTCTGATGTCAATTTTTTTATGTCGTTCATATTTTTCATGTAATTAGCTAATAACGAATCATTATTATCTCGGAGTATTAGAGTATCACCTCTACTATCTTCATCACAGCCCCTACTATTTCTGCTCATGTAAAAAAACATTGCTGTCACCGTAGAAACTGCACCCACAATTATCCATATAAGTTTGTTCTTCATATTCTTTATAATTTTTTCATTGCTGGTGTTTTACCTTTTTCCATTCTCTCCTTTTGGATTTTCAAATCCTCGTTCGAATCAAGATTCGTTGCTTCAATTGTTGTCATTTGCATATTGCTATCAAAAACGTACATTCAAATGCGAAGTGCAAAAATACCATAAAGAATTAAAGAAGACGGAAGAAGGGGAAGAAAAAGACAAATCATCCACCAATATCGATTCGCCTAGGGCATATCCGAATCTTGGAAGAATCGCCGCCGCGCACCCATGAAGGTGCGGCGGCGTGCGATGTCTCAAGAACCACTAATATAAATAATACCACCTACCGACTTATTCCTCCTTTTTGAGTATGATAGGATAGTGCGTATCAAAATAGAATTTACCATACTCGCCTTTCCATATGTATTCATCTCCCTGTTTGTAAATCACTCCGAAATCACTTAAACAATGGGCGCCATCTGGAAAAGCTTGAGTGCCGACCCAACATTTTGTACTCCACAAACTGATGGAGTCGGAATTCCCTACGGCATCAAGAGAAATGGATTTATCATCAATGAACACGAACACGCTATCGTCCCGCAAATCTAATTTCACACACCAATGTCCTCCCGGTGTCATATCTTTGCGTTCTTCTATTTTCTCCTCGTCTCTCTCCACGGTTTCATACTCGGTTCCATCCTCATCTTCTTGCTCGTTCTTGTATTCATCCTCATCTTCATCCCCGGATTCATCATATCGAACGAGACCCGTGTAAATGCCCAACCAATCTTTCTTTGCGGACGAATCGATTCCATTCCGGAATCTCCAACAACATTGATACATGGAATCGCGAAATTTCGCATATTCTGCAGATTCCAATAGGATTAAGTTATTCCATTTTATTCTCTTCCCCTCTTCAACGATAGACAATGTTCCAAGATAGGTTGAATCTTCTGATGTCAACGATTCCCTATCAGGTATAGAAATCGCATATTCCAATCCAAAACCCAAATCTTTTACCCAATATAGATCCAAAACGCCCTCCTTGTTTTTTTTCGAGGAGATAAGATAATGATAGTATCTATGATCTATGATGATGCTATCCGGTGTTATTCTCAAATAGTACGTCATGTTATCTTCAGAATATTCCTCCTCCAAATGAGGAGCGCCACAATAAGTACCGCACCAATTGTGCTTGGAGTCGAATTCCACCATATAGGGAACACTGTCTGTCATGGAGTTTGACGTTGGATGTTCCGATGTGCCACAGGCCGTCCAAAGGAGGACGGGGAGGAGAAGAAATAGAATGTTTTTGGTCATATTCATTTTTTTCATTTTTTTCATTTTTTTAATTTTTTTAATTTTTTTAATTTTATTTCTTTCCTTTTTTTACCTTGTTCTTACGTATTTGCGTCAAATAATACTCTTTGTATGTGCGATTATGATTTTTAGTCTTTTCATTTTCGTTTTGCCATGCATATGGATTCCAATAATGACCATTATGATCTTGTATGAAATAATATAGACGATTTTTACACACTTGTCCCGCCACGTCCCAATATATATAAACCGTTTTTCCTCGCATACAAGTACGACCAATAATCACAACAAAATGATCTGTCACTCCATCGTTATAAAATCTGCTTGTTTGGGGTTTGTCATCTCTATAATGATGATTTACACCGACAACGACAGCTCGACCGTTTTCTAATTCATCGTCGATATACGTTAACGCTTCTTGATATTTTTCCTCATCAAACACCAAACTGCGACCATCTTCTAATGCTAATTGGAAGTAACAATAATTTAAACCACCAGAAACAACATCGCCTGGTTTGTTCTGACGATAAGTATCAAAATCTTTATACGAGTATTGGCGCCAAATTGGAGAACCCTCTACTTCGCTAATACTGGGATTCCCTGATGTAACAATTTTTTTACATGTTAAACAACAAGCAGTATTATCAGGTTGTATCATAGATTGGTAGTTATTTCCTGGAAATTGACTTTTATCGGTAACATTAATATGTTTCTTATTGCAGATAGGACAAATTTCATCCGAGAACACAGGACTATTCAGTTCGCCTTGACAATCGAATATTTTCTCCTTGAAAAATTCTCCCTTGTATGTATCGTCCGCAACTCTAGCGCAAGCGTTTGCTTTGGTGACATAACCTACTTTTTCGCCATAGATTTTCTTATGGCTCTTCTCATCGTATTTTTCTCCGTCCATAGATTCATTAGCCTCATATTCAGCAGGTTTGTTTTTTTTATCATACAGCACAGTATCCATTGACTTTCCTATGCCACCGGGGGCAAAAATAGCCATATATAAGTCATTTGCATCCATTGTTTGTTTCTTGTATTTTGGCAAATCAAAGTACATTTTCACATAATCAAGTTGTTGAATCAGAGTCATTTCTTTCAACATCTTATTTTTTTGTGCGGTGTTACCGGGGTTTTCGAATTTCTTGATGTGTGTTATTTCTTCTTCCTCTTCTGTTAATGTTTCATGACCAACTATTTTTTTGTTGATTTGTCTCATTCTTCTGTCTATATGATCATTGACTGCTGATGCACCATCTCCTGTTAGTTGTATCAATCCACAGGCGCCACTTCCCTCTCCACCATATTCTTTAGCAGGGTTCAGGTGGCTTTCTACTGCCATGCAAATCATCAAATTTCTAGCCATTTCGTACTTATTCTCTTCCCCCCAAAGTTGCGCACAAATCTTTATTACTTTTTTCCTTTCACTACAAGTCAATTTTTCTCCCCATGGCAAATCAGCTTTTTCGCATTCGCAATCGCCACATTTTGTTTTTCTTTTTGTTTTTTTCAGTTTTTGTCCCACCAAGACGGGAGCCAAAGCACTGACTGTTTTTTGGTATTCATTCTCCTCCTCTTCTTTCACTATTTTCAATTGATAAAAATAGTTTTTCGCTTCTACGACTGTAGAGCTTTGTTCATTGTCCGATTTACTTTTTTCTTGTCTTATCGCCTTTGCGTTAGCTATTAATGAATAATCGTAATCAACAAGTTTAGACGGATATGTATATACAGGAGTGCGTGCAGGAATTATTACAGGAACTACAGAAAAAGGCACGGGTATTACTTTATGTTTAAAAGTTTCTATGCGAAAATAGAAATGTCTAGGAATGCCTGGTTCTCCCTCATGTTGAGATTCTTGAATATCACCTTGATTGGTTGGAATATCAATCTCGATGTATTTGTCATCGCTTAGTTTATCGTCGGATTCAAGTAAATTCTTCTCGAACACACAGTTATCCCATCCGAATTCATTTTCATATACTCGGAGCCTATATTCGTGGGCCTCTTGGTCAGTAATATTCGCCATACGAAGCTTCACTTTAACAGGATCTCCATATTTTATGACATCCGTTAGTAGAGCACCTTCATCATCAGCAAAAAAGCCTTCAATCCTGAATTTATTACAAAATGTCAATATGGATTTAGCCATAGTAACTCCACCATAAGCCTCAGACAATCCTTTCACCTCAATTTTAGGTTGATTACATACCACGAAAGTTACAATTCTATCGCTTCTGCCATTGAAAATATTTTTATTCGCTTCTATGATTTTGTCTACTTCCAAAAAATCGCTGGTAAAGTTTCCATTATCATCCAAACTCACATCCAATCCACCTTTATCTTTGGGCCATATGCAAGTCTTTTGACAAATCAGTTTAACCGAGAGGTGCCGAGATTTAGGTCCGTTCTTTGCATCTTTAGGTGTAATTCTTTCCCATGCAGGAATACTTCCTTTGATACAAAATGTTTGTCCATGACCAATAATAGAAATAGGTCGGTCTTGTGTGTCGAAGAATCCCCATTCCTCTACTTCAGATTCGTTGACATAAATCTCCTGTATCACTTCAGGTGTATTTCCTAACCGACTCTTAATTGTGTATTTACCAGGTTTTTTGAATAATAATTTATTGTGCGTAAGCAGTTCCTTATCTATACTAGCAGGAGATACTGTATTATTTATGATGGTATCGTCGGATTTATCCTTGTCGGGATACAAATAATCAAACTTCATGTCATAGATTACGTTGGTATAGAAATATGAGTTTGCCGATAGTATCATCAAGCGGGCGAGACGTTGCTTGCAGACGTTTACAGTATGCGTTGAAAAATTAGCATCAGAAATATCTCTTAATCCATTGTAGTGGACCGAGATGGTATTGGTACCTTCTTGGTTGAATGTGTATATCAGTTTGTCCCAAACGGTTAATTGTTTTTGCTCTAGGGTTGTCCCTGCTTGTGACGTTGTTTGTGAGGCAGCCTTTCCCTCGTTGACGGATAAATCAGCTTTTTCTAATTCGTCAATGATGGCGTTGACATCATTTTCATTGGCCACCATATTCCCTTCTTCGTCAACGTTTAAGGACGTATCTGATGAGGATTCTTCGGATAGTTTGGTGTTCTCCTGTTGGGATTGATTGATGTCGACTGCATTTAATTTCCAAATCGCTTTTTTCAAATCGGGGTTGTTGCCATGTTGCAAAGCCAATTTGAATAAGATGGTGGTTCCGGGACGTACATATTCATTGTTCGGTTCACATATCATTTCTATTTTATCGCTAATGCAAAATGCGGAAAATTCATAAGTGGAAATAGGAATGCTTGAAAATGTCTCGCCTAACTTTTCATAAAGATTGACTTTGAATTTATATTCTGTTTCGGTATTGATTGGGGTAAATTCAAAGGTTAATTTTCCGGCGTCAAATTTGGGATCGAAATCCGTCACCGGATTCTCTCCTGAACTTAATTCAATTTTAATCTGGTCATAATTGGGATCAAAGTCGATGTCCGTTTTAATTTTAAATATTGTCAATCGATTCTGTTCGACATAAAACTTCTTGTTTTGTGTGAAAATCTTATCTGCCCGTGTGGTGAAATCAGGTCCCAAAATCTCTGAGATTTTATTTTTCGTCACGTTAATTATAAAACAGCAATTGAAGTCAAAAGGTGGCTGAGGCGAATTCTTTTTCCCCTCTTGGATACTTTTGTATTTTTGGTAAATGTTTGGTTTTTTATTTGCGTAAGGTTTATTGCCTATGCCTTCAATTAAGTATTTCTCCTTTTCAAATTGGCCATAAGAGAAGGGGCTACCGACTTGGTCTTTAAATTGAAGGGTGGATTTGTCGACATTTTTTCCTTTCATCTCCATAATCGCCCATGAAGTGCCAATTAAATTCTTTACTTCATCGGAAGGATTGGCGGAAAAAGTCATAACGGTGTTTTTCCTTATATTTATGGTTTTAATCTCCGATACCTTTCCCGAGCCAAAAGAATCAGTATTTTCATATTTAATGCTTTTTACTCCGAAAATCGAAGGTTCTTCCTCTTCTTTTTTTTCCTCTTGTCCTTCCTTTTTTTCTACTTTTATAGGAGTGTCGAATACTTCTGTTTCGAGAGAGGCAAGATCCCCAGAATTAGCAGACCCTTTCTGTCCAGATGTTACGCTGGTTATTTTCCCGTCTCCAAAGACATAACAATGCATCTCACTTTTATCTGTAATGATGTTTGCGGTTTTGCTTTTGATACACGTTGTCATGTCCCACATTCCATTCATGTATTTGCAAAGTTTTCCACCTTGTATGTCCGGATTTAGAGAGCAAACGCCAAATGGTTGTGCCGGAGGATTGAACTGAACTTCTTTATCCGTAATTACTAGGCTGTTTTGCGCAAATAATGTCTGGTTTTGTGTAACTTGAATTTGAGCGGGAATCGGGGCTTGGCTCTTATCACAACTGAACATGGCACCTTGAACACAGTAGTAAGCACCGGAATCTACATTTTTCGACGAGTTGTCTTCTTCCTCTTTTTCCTCTTCTTCTTTCTTTTCTTTTTTGGGTGACGTGGACGAAGCGCTCCCTGATGATTCTTGCGCACCTAGATTTTCGAGCTCCGTCTCTTCGTTTTCCACGAGACTTCCGTCTTTTGAGTCGGTTTCCGTCACTGGCTCTTTCTTGTCGATGTTTATGTTGTTCTCTTCTGTCATTCCTGGCGTTTCCGTCTTAGAGGATTCTAAAGGCGACGTTTGCGCATCATTGTTTGTTTTTGCTGTCGACTCCTCGGTGACAGCAGTGCCATCATTATTCGTTGTGATGCTAGAAGAAGCTAGGGTTGCCGAATCACTGGTTGATTTTGAATCACCAGTTTTCGTCTCTTGAGCCTTGAGGTTAGAGTCGTTCTTCTTCTCAGTTATATCATCTTCTTTTTTGCCCTCTCCATTAGATGTGTTGTCTGAAGATTCATTTTCGGGGAAATATGAAGTCTTGCCCAAATCTTTGGTAGAGTTAATCTCATTCTCTCTCTTCGTCTGGAACATAGGCTAATCCTTTTTAATTGTTAAACCACATTGTTTTACGAAATCACTATCGGACATTTCTGCAATCACATACATATCCAACTTTTTTAATATACCTATTTCGTCGAAAAGGCATTTCATATCTAAATCAACGGTTAAATTATTTACTTGACGTTTGTTCAATCCTAAGTAGTCAGAAATGGCGCCGATGTCAGATTTGTTAGGATTAAATACGCCGTCGATTTTCAACATGGTTTCTCCAGATATATCGTAAATTTCCATATTCTCCGTTAGGATAAGGTTAGCATCTCCAAATAAAAACGGGAATTGCTTATCCCGGGTTATGAGACCATTGTCTCCATAGTCCAACCAATATCCGTGAAAAAAACAGTTGTAAATGAGGTTGTTGCTTACCATGTTAAAAAAGAGGCTGTCATCTTTCATGTGTTGGTCGAGCTCTTTTGTCCATCTGTGTATTTCCGCAATTACATTTGGGTCTTCACTTACAAAAAAATCATCTAAATATATCTTTGTTAATTCCCATTTTCTCAGAACTTCTTCTCTATTTAGAATTTCGCCTATGCTGCCATCCGGTGTCAATTGTAAGTCTAATTTATAAAGAGGTTCTTCCGACTTAATGAAATAATTGTCTAAAATATTTTTGCAAATTTTAGTACCATCCTTTTTTTGGTTGGTACGCAATACTTTTACAATTCTCTCCGGCGCATTCGCTTTCTCGATAGTGAGATTCAGATTCTCTGTGAAAAGAGACTCTGAACCACCATTGTGATATTGCTGACCATGAAGGATAACCATTTTTTTTACGGAGTAGTTTCTTGTCTCCTTTTCTTGCGTTGTATGCAAACCTAGTTCCATATTCGAGTCCCCTAATAAAGATTAATTTTCCCTTTGCTTTGAGTGTCGATATCGCCTCCAGAAGACAAAACGAGATTCTCTTTCGTGCTGTCAATGCCAATCTTTTTAGAATTCATTTCTATTTTAGATTTGGCCTTTATTGAAAGTTCATCAGATTCATGCTGCTCCTTTTCGGAAATTTTTTCCGTTAAATTTTTTCCGTGGACGTTAATACTTTCTCCTGAAATGAACGTAGTGGACTCGCCGGCATAAGTCGATAAATCCTTGTCCGAATTAACCGTAATATCCTTTCCCGCATTAATCGTTACCACGTTAGATGCATCTAAGTGTATGTCATTTCCCAAAAGATTTATGGACCCCAATGTTTTTAAAGTAATCGATCCGCTTGCGCTATTTATATTGATGATATTGTCATAATCATCTTTGATGGTTATGCCAAAATCATTTCCTTCTGAATCGTTGAATATAATCTTATGCCCGCTCTTCGTCACGATGCTATGGATATTGTTGCCGTCCCCTCCACCTTGTCCATTTTTGCCGGTGAACATGCTACCCGACACATACGGGCGGTTAGGGTCTCCGTTGACGTATCCCACCATCACCATATCGCCCACTTCAGGGACGAACACCAGGCCGCGGTTCTTCATGCCGCTTCCCCCCGCATCGGGACTCTGCACACGGACCCAGTTCGTATTCTTCCCCAAAGGGCCTTGCCAGCCAAGCTGCACCTGCACACGTCCCATTTGTTGAGGGTCATCGTTGCTGGTGACATACCCCACTTCCGGATAAGCCACACGGGGCTCGAAGGATGGTATGCTCTCGAAGCCCACGGGAGAGGCCTTGAAGAAATTGGAGTAGTTACCCGTATCATCCACCACATGGACAAGCTCCATGATGCGGTACTTGCCCAACGAACGGACACCCATCCCATCCGGGAAAATCAACTCGACCAATCCGCCAAGTTTCAGCCTGCTGGTACGGGTGACACCCTCCACGGAGAGCATGGAACCATCCAAAGACGACTGGCGCGACTTCAGGATCTCCTTCATCTGCTGCTCATTGGTGACGGGATACTCACCTACCACAAAAGATTTCTTGGCGGGATCGAAAAGCGAAGCGCTCAACTTATCCACATTACGCAACAAGCCAGGAAGAGGACGAGGATCGGAACTAGTCCAATACGTGGAATCATCCGCAGGGATATAGCCATATCGGCTCATGTTACGCTGTTTGCCCGACGCGATGGTGCGAAGGCTGATCAAATCCTGTTGGAATGTCAGCCTAACCGTCTGCTGATCGTTCGGCACACCGAAATTCAAATTCTTACCGTCATAATAGAACAACTCGCTGAAAGTGCTCGACAGGCGGTTCAAGAAACGCCATGGAGTCTCGTTGTAACGGGCCACATAAGGAAGGACACCCGTAAACTTCGGGTTGCAAACCACGGAAGAGGCGGCGTCCTGCGCACTCTGCACCACCTCCGAAAAGATAGACTTCAACGTCATGTCGCAGAAAGAATCCATGCCCCTCGCCTCGTCCAACTTGATTACCCGTCCATGCCCGAAGAGATGGACGAGATTACTTTCGTGAGGTCTATACCCGTAACCGTCGTTCCACGACCCGAACTCCACATTGGTGACGTAACCACTGAACTCACAAGACTCCTTGGAAGAAGCGTGGGTGAACTCTATGAAAGCCTCCTGTCCGACATACTCCATAATCTTCTCAGGATCCAACTTCCATAACTCGGTCGACGACCTAAGCGCAAAAGAAACCTCAAAATTGTGGATTTCATTCACGGTCTGTTCCAACCGGATTGTTTCGCACTGGATTTTTTCCCTGTTTATGTAGACACTAGGTACTACGATGTTTAATGACATGTCCATACGACCAAAACTATTTTAATACATAACATAACGCAAAGAAATAAAAAAACAAAGAGACGAACAACTTTTCTCATCTATTTTTAAGTAGTGATGCGCAATAATTCCACAAATTCGCCATTAAGCGGCATAAATCAATAGCGCATTTTTTAAAGGCACAAAAAAACAAAAAAACTCAAATCTTAAGCCAACAAATTAGCAACCTAAAAATCAAGTATTTAGTGCAATAATTATTTAGCATTTTTATGTTATAACATTTTTTAAGAAAAATAAGACGGGAATAATTTGCTATAAAGAAAAGAAGCCGTACCTTTGCAGTACGATTTCGGAAGGGAATCGGTCATATGCGGGATGGAGCAGTTGGCAGCTCGTTGGGCTCATAACCCAAAGGTCACAAGTTCGAGTCTTGTTCCCGCAACGAAAACCTCAATAGCGATATTGAGGTTTTTTTATATGTTTTTTCGTGACAAATAATTCCAAAAAAGAAAAAAAAACATTTAATTTGCAGAAAATAAAAAATATTAACAGATAAAATAGTTCAAAATGAATACAGCATTAAGATACTTAGGCGTAATCGTCATCCTCATCGGTGTTGTGTGCCTCATGATGCATTTCTTCGGAGTAGTTTCAGGCAATGGTATTTTGGCCACTGCTGCGATTATGTTTGTCCTCGGACTAATCGGACAAATCATCGTCAATAAATTCTTTCTGAACGACTAACCGAAAGGGGAAAGACAAAAAAGCGTCGTTTCAATGAAACGACGCTTTTTTTTTGTGGGATATTCACTCCGACACGGCGATCTCGAAACGGTCGAAACAGATGATGTCGCCACTGACAATCTTCGCGCGCTTCCTCAACTCGACAGAACCGTTTCTAAGCACCAACCCTTCCGTGACGACGGTTTGGGCTTCACTACCAGATCCGACCACATGGGTGGCCTTTAAGAGTTGGATGAGAGGTATGAACGTCTCCCCCTCCCTCAACGTAAATTGTATTTTTTCCATCGGGCAATTAATATATTAGATTGCGAAATTAAGCATTAATGTTGGAATAATTGCTAACTTTGCAATTTGGTTATTAGCGCATATAATTTTTATTGATATGAAGATAGCATTCATCGGCGCCGGGAACATGGGTGGCGCCATCGTCAAAGGTTTATACCTCAGCAAAGCATGCAAAGCGGACGAACTATTCGTCGCAGATGCCAGTGAAGAGACATTGAAGAATATCTCAAAGATTAGCAAGAACATTTTCACGACGACCAACAACTGCGAGGCTGTTAAGGAAGCCGACTACATCCTCATCGCGGTAAAACCATGGTTGGTAGACACGGTACTCGAAGGCATCAAATCTTCCATTAACCCTAAGCAAACAATCATCTCCATCGCCGCTGGCGTGGATCTCAGCCATATCGCCGACATCCTCGGCAAAGAATATTCGCTCTTCAGAGTGTTGCCGAACACGGCTGTCGCCTTGCTCGCCGGCATGAACTTCGTATGCTCGCTCAACACGAACAAGGAGCAAGAGGATTTCGTCCTCGGCCTCTTCAACAAACTGGGTAGGGCCATCATCATCCCGGAGAAACAGATGAGCGCCTTCACAAGCGTCTCTTCCTGCGGTATCGCATACGCTCTCCGCTACTTGCGCGCGGCAACCGAAGGAGCGGTGGAATTGGGCATCCGCCCGGACATCGCCCAAGAAGTGATCGCACAGACCATGATCGGCGCAGCCGAACTGATCCTCAAGAACAAGACGAACGCCGAATACGAAATCGACAAAGTGACCACCCCTGGCGGATGGACCATCAAAGGTCTGAACGCCATGGAAGAGCACGGTTTCACCAACGCGGTCATCAAAGGCATCAAAGCAAACAATTAAACAACAACTAAACCAGGTCTCATCCTGATTAACGGACAATATGGTAAACGAGCAAATCAAACAGATAGCTTCACGCATGAAATGCTTACGTGAAGACCTAGAAATGACGACGGAGCAACTCGCTGAGGCCTGCGCCATTTCAAACGAGGAATATACCGCCTACGAAAGCGGGGAAAAAGACATTCCCGTGAGCATCCTCCATTGCATATCACAAAAATGCGGCGTCGAAATGACTACACTCCTCTTCGGAGAAGACCCGCACATGAAGACCTACTACCTCACCAGGAAGGGAGAAGGAACCGCCATGGAACGAACCAAAGCTTACAAATACCAATCTTTGGCGGCTGGCTTCATCGACAGAAAAGGCGACCCTTTCATCGTGACAGTAGAACCCAACGACGCACCTATCCACCTCAACTCCCACCCGGGACAAGAGTTCAACATGGTGCTACAAGGCAGTATGCTCATCAGCATCAACGGCAAAGAGTTGACACTCGAAGAAGGCGACAGCATCTACTTCGACTCCAACAAACTCCACGGAATGAAGGCGCTCAACAACAAGACCGTCAAATTCCTCGCCATCATCATGTAGCATACGCATCCATTCAACAAGACAAAACTGACCTTTATGGTAGAAAGATTTGTAAATCGAGTGAAGTTCGACTCTTACGAGGACTTCAAGGATAATTTCAAAATAATGGTGCCAGACCATTTCAACTTCGGCTACGACGTCGTGGACGAATGGGCGAAAGAGGCACCGAATAAAGTAGCGCTTTGCTGGACCAACGACCAGGGCGAGCACATCGACTTCACCTTCGCCGACATGAAACGCGAGACGGACAAAACCGCCTCCTACCTTCAGTCGCTCGGCATCGGGAAAGGTGACATGGTGATGCTTATCCTAAAACGTCGTTACGAATTTTGGTTCTCCATCATCGCATTGCACAAAATCGGAGCTGTCGTCATCCCGGCGACACACCTCCTTACGAAGAAAGACATCGTATACCGTTGCAATGCAGCTGGTATAAAAGCGATTATCGCATATGGTGACGACATCATCACCACCCACATCAACGAATCGGTTGAGGATTCCCCTTCCCTGAAATATAGAATTTCCGTCGGACCAATCGTGCCGGAGGGATGGCTGGATTTCCACAAAGGCGTGGACGCCGCAGCCCCTTTCTCGGCTCCCGCACGCAACGACAACGACGACATCATGTTGCTCTACTTCACTTCCGGAACAACAGGAAACCCCAAGATGGTCGCACACACATTCACTTACCCTCTCGGACACATTGTCACCGGTAAATTTTGGCACAATCTGGACGAGAATTGCCTCCACTTGACTGTCGCCGACAGCGGATGGGGGAAATGCGTCTGGGGGAAACTTTACGGACAATGGATATCAGGCGCCACGGTGTTTGTCTACGACCACGTGAAGTTCAATCCGGCGGACATGCTGAAGATGATTGAGAAATACCACATCAACTCATTCTGCGCCCCACCAACCGTTTTCCGCTTCATGATGAAAGAGGGACTCGAAAATTATGACTTGTCTTCCCTAAAACAATGTTATATCGCAGGAGAGCCTCTGAACCCTGTCATCTACGAAGATTTCAGGAAAGAGACTGGCATCAAGTTGATGGAAGGATTCGGCCAGACCGAAACCACAGTATCCATCGCCACCTTCCCTTGGATGGAACCGAAACCAGGCTCCATGGGCAAACCTAACCCGATATTCAACATCGACCTAATCGCTCCGGACGGCCACTCTGTCGAAGACGGAGAACATGGAGAAATCATCATTCGCCTTGGAGACAAACGTCCAGTCGGCCTATTCAAAGGCTACCTTCACGACGAAGAGAAAAACAAAGAATGTTTCCGCGGAGGTGTTTACCACACGGGCGACATCGCTTGGAGGGACGAAGACGGTTACTACTGGTTTGTCGGACGTACCGACGACGTCATCAAAAGCTCTGGATACCGCATCGGTCCTTTCGAGGTGGAAAGCGCTTTGCTCACCCACCCCGCAGTTCTCGAATGCGCCATCACCGGTGTGCCGGACGAAATCCGCGGACAAGTGGTGAAGGCGACCATCGTTCTCACCAAAGAGTACAAGGGCAAGGCAGGCGACACACTAATCAAAGAGATCCAGGACCACGTAAAACGCACCACCGCACCATACAAATACCCCCGTGTGGTTGAGTTCGTGGACGAAATGCCGAAGACCATCAGCGGCAAGATCAAAAGGTCCGAGTTGAGGAACGGCAACAAATAATTACGAAAAGTTTCACAATGATTGACGAACATATATGGTAAACGAGCAAATTAAGCAAATCGCTTTACGTATGAAATGCCTACGTGAAGACCTCGAAATGACGACGGAACAATTGGCCGAAGCATGCGCCATCACCCCCGCCGAATACTCGGCTTACGAAAGCGGAGAAAAAGACATTCCCGTAAGCGTTCTTCATTGCATCTCCCAAAAATGCGGCGTCGAATTAACGACTCTCCTTCTGGGAGAAGACCCACACATGAGGACCTATTACTTGACCAGGAAAGGGAAAGGAACAGTCATGGAACGTACGAAGGCATACAAATACCAATCCTTGGCAGCAGGGTTCATCGACCGCAAAGGCGACCCATTCATTGTGACCGTCGAACCTAACGACGCGCCCGTCCACCTCAATTCCCACCCGGGACAAGAGTTCAACATGGTGCTCGAAGGGAGAATGCTCATCAGCATCAACGGCAAAGAACTAACATTGAACGAAGGGGATAGCATCTATTTCGATTCCAACAAACTACACGGAATGAAGGCATTGGACAACAAAACCGTCAAATTCCTAGCTATCATCCTTTAAGCACACAAACAACGAATAATAGTCAATTACTAACCTATTATGGTAGAAAGATTTGTAAATAGAGTGGAGTTCGATTCATACGAGGACTTCAAAGACAATTTTAAGATTAAGGTTCCGGACCACTTCAACTTCGGATATGACGTCGTCGACGAGTGGGCCAAAGAGTCACCTGATAAAGTGGCGCTTTGCTGGGCTAACGACCAAGGCGAACACATCGATTTCACATTCGCCGACATCAAACGAGAATCAGACAAGACCGCATCCTTCCTGCAATCCATAGGAATTAAGAAGGGCGATATGGTCATGCTTATCATGAAGCGCCGTTACGAGTTTTGGTTCACCATCATCGCACTCCACAAAATCGGAGCCGTCGCTATTCCCGCGACATTCCTCTTGACGAACAAAGACATCATCTACCGCTGCAACGCGGCTGACATCAAAGCGATCATCGCTGTCGGTGAAGATGTAATCACCAAACATGTGGACGATTCCGTCTTGGAATCCCCAACACTAAAATACCGTATCTCCATCGGTCCAAACATTCCGGAAGGGTGGTTGGACTTCCATAAGGAAATCGAGAAAGCCGCACCTTTTGTGGCTCCCGCACGGAACGAGAACGACGACATGATGCTGTTATACTTCACGTCCGGCACGACAGGGCATCCGAAGATGGTAGTTCACTCCTTCACATATCCACTCGGTCATATCGTGACTGGTAAATACTGGCACAACTTGAACGAGCAAAGCCTTCACCTGACCGTGGCTGATACCGGTTGGGCGAAATGCGCATGGGGTAAATTATACGGGCAATGGATTTCCGGAGCGACACTGTTCGTCTACGACCACGTGAAATTCAATCCGTCGGACATGCTGAAGATGATCGAGAAATACCACATCAACTCATTCTGCGCACCTCCGACAGTCTTCCGTTTCATGATGAAAGAAGGTCTCGAAAATTATGATCTATCATCCCTGAAACAGTGTTTCATCGCAGGAGAGCCTTTGAACCCTGTCATCTACGAAGACTTCCATAGAGAGACCGGAATCAAACTGATGGAAGGGTTCGGACAGACCGAAACCACCGTATCCATCGCCACTTTCCCTTGGTTGGAACCTAAGCCAGGATCCATGGGCAAACCCAATCCGAACTTCAACATCGACTTGGTGGCGCCTGACGGTCACTCCGTAGAAGATGGTGAGCATGGTGAAGTCATCATACGGACAGAACCGGTCCGCCCTGTCGGTCTATTCACTGGCTATTACCGCGACCCTGAGAAGAATGCGGAATGCTTCTACGACGGCGCATACCATACAGGCGATGTGGCTTGGAGGGACGAAGACGGCTACTTCTGGTTCGTAGGCCGCACCGACGACGTGATCAAAAGTTCCGGTTACCGTATCGGTCCTTTCGAAGTGGAAAGCGCATTGCTCACCCACCCCGCCGTTCTCGAATGCGCCATCACCGGCGTTCCGGACGAAATCCGCGGACAAGTGGTGAAGGCCACCATCGTGCTCACCAAAGAGTACAAGGACAAAGCGGGCGACGAATTAATAAAAGAGATCCAAGACCACGTGAAACGTACTACAGCGCCATACAAGTATCCACGTGTGGTTGATTTCGTTGACGAAATGCCTAAGACATTCAGCGGAAAAATCAAGAGGTCTGAACTAAGGGGAGAGAAAAAGTAAAAGATGAAGAGACGAATAGCAATCAAGATTGGCAGTAACGTGCTCGCTCTCAAAGAGGGCGGATTGGACTTGAAACGCATCAAGCAACTAGTCTCCCAAGTCTCAGAACTGCATAGACAAGGCTTCGAAATCATCATGATTTCATCGGGAGCCGTCGCAGCCGGCCGCTCTCTCATCACAGACGATAAGCTGGACGCAGTTTCGGCTAGGCAACTCTTCTCCGCCATAGGGCAAGCGAAACTCATCAACCATTACCACGAGTTCTTCGGAGAGGAAAACATTCTCTGCGGCCAAGTGTTGACCACCAAAGAGAGCCTTAGCACACGTTCCCATTACCTGAACCAACGCAACTGCATGGAAGTAATGCTCCAACATGGCGTTGTACCCATCGTCAATGAGAACGACACCATCTCCGTGACCGAGCTGATGTTCACCGACAACGACGAGTTATCCGGCATGGTTGCCACTATGATGAATGCGGAGAAATTAATCATCCTCAGCAATATCGACGGCATCTATGACGGCAATCCGTCAGACCCGGAGTCATCTGTCATCAGGGAAGTATACCCTGGCAAAAGAGACCTATCCTCCTACATTCAAACGTCCAAATCTTCATTTGGCAGAGGAGGCATGCAGACAAAAACCAACATCGCGAGCAAAGTAGCTGACGAAGGACTGGAGGTAATCATCGCCAACGGGAAGAAGGACAACATCCTACTCAAATTACTTACAAGCAAAGAAGATATCATCTGCACAAGATTCCTTCCAAGCGAGGAGCCGGCCACAAGCGTCAAAAAATGGATCGCCCACAGCGAGGGATTCGCGAAAGGCGAAATCCACCTTGACACCAAAGCAGCAGAAGCTTTACGCGAGGGGAACAACTCCGTTCTGATGGTCGGAGTCACCAATATCGTAGGCAATTTCGAAAAAGACGATATCGTAAAAATATTTGACGACAAACAAAAACAATTAGGCGTAGGGAAAGCGCAATACACAAGCGACGACGCAACAAAACTAATCGGTAAAAAAGGGAAAAAGCCGATTGTTCACTACGACTATATGTACTTATTTTAAAAACATAAATTGAATGATATGAGCGAAACGAAGACATCCAACGTAGTCCTTGGGAAAGACCATGAGTCGCTAATCCATTGGGGATTACGCATCTTATTTTTCCTATTCGCCTGGATATACCTTGGCGTCGTGAAGGATGACTTTCTTTTCAAACTACAAGAATCCAACTATTTCCTGCAAGATAGTCTATTCATCAAAGACCTATTAGCAGGTAAATCAGGACTCATCGTGGTCATATCACGCTTCATCCTCCAATTCTGTTATTATCCGTTGTTAGGAGCGGGAATAATCGCATTACTACTATCTTGTTTGGAAGTCATTATCTCAAAAACATTCGCAATCAAAAAAGAATGGCGCATCATCGGGTTCATACCATCCATAGCATTCCTTTACCTTTTCGCATCCGTCACATATGAATTATATGACATATTCGAAGCCTCATACGGCATAACGAATATCATTGGATTCTACTACGCACTCCTGCTATTTGTCATCTACAGAAAGATAAATAAATCGATCATCGGAGTGGCAATCCTAACCATTATCACAGCGATAACGACCATTTGGATGGGTCCAAGCGCAATGGTAGCGATACTGATGTTCGGGGCAGACGCATTTTTCAAGAAAAGATTCATCCAAGGAGGCGTAAGCTTGGCATTAGGAGCGATAGTTACATACGTAACAGCCCAATTTTCATCATATCACATCACACCGGCATACATCGGCTATTCAATGATGCATCCATGGCCAATCGCATATTACAGTTCTCTGTTCGCGAAAACAATAGTGGCGCATGCCGTCGTCGTCTTGTCGCTGACAAGCCTACAGCTATATCATGAGAAATCAATCGTGAAATCACAAACATACGTCAATGCCATCGCATGCATCGTTTTAATGGCGGCAATCGTCTTAGGTTGTCGTTATCCAAAAGCCTTGGGCGAAGAATTCAAGTTACAACGGCTCACCCATCAAGCTGAATGGAAACAAATGGTGAAGGAAATGGACAAAATGGATATTTCCACAAGGGCAATCGCAGGCTACAGAGCTGTCGCATTGGCAGCGACAAAACAACTAGAGAAAAAACTATTCAATTACAATTACGACTTTTATCGCACAAATTTCTATAAATATTGCGAAGAAACCATTTACTATCCAGACTTATTGTTCTATGCTTCATTCCCACAAATCAGCTATAGATGGTGCATGGAATACATAACTGACGTACAAAAAAACATGCAAATGATAAAGATGATGGCATTGACATCTTTCGTCAACGAAGAATACGAATTGTCAAGACGATATTTAAATCTCCTGTCAAAGAGCATGTTCTATAAGGAATGGGCAAATGAATTGCTAGGATATCTGGACAAACCCGAAAAATATTACGAAAAATATCCATATCTTATGGACGTGAAAGGCGGGCGTCCACAAGACGACAGAAGCGGACTCTTCAACTGTATCGCAGTAATGTATGACAGATATAGGTTCCTTCCTTTCGTCACAGCGCAAAAAAGATGGATGACATTGTTATACAGAAGACATCTAGACCAATTGGAAAGCGAAATATTAAAATCACCATACATGACTAGAGGTGAGATGCCAAGATGCATACAAGAAGGTTTGATTCTAAAAGCATTACTCACGGGCGATAAATCAATGTTAAAACAATTCCCAATCAATCGAGAAGTATACGAATATGTATCCGAATTCAAGAACTACTATGTAAACCATCATAACGATGAAAACTTAGCATTGAAGATGAAAAAGAAATTCGGATACTCATATTGCCACTATTTTGCGTTCGGCATAGGATCAACCGATTATACAAATAAAGGAAAAATAAATAAAGCACAATAATGATGACGAGGAAACTGCTTATTCTGACGATGGTCATATTCACAATGAACCATTGTACGAAAGAAATACCGAATGACGCGACAGAAGTGAATGAGGAAGTTAGCACATATCCTGATGTCAAAGATGTAACAATACCTAAAAACTTGGCTCCACTGAACTTCATCATAGAGAATGAAGGAGAAGAGTGCATCGTCGAACTTTCCGACAAATCGGGGAAAAAAATAGTAACCCAAGGGAATGGTCAAAAAGAGATACTTTTCAACGAGAAAGAGTGGGAAAGCCTAATTTCAGGCACAGAAGACGATGAAATAGAATGTAAGACATATATAAAGCGCAAAAGCAAATGGAGCAAGCTGAATACATTCAAAATCAACATCTTAAACCAACCAATAGATTCGTTTATCACCTATAGGTTGATTGAACCATCATTTATGAGTACAGGACAAATAGGACTATACCAATTCAATCTGATGACAGGCGAAGAAACGGTAATCATGAGAAGATGCAAAAACTTCACCAAAGAAAAAGTTCATGAACAAAGCTGTGTCAACTGTCACTGTGCGCAAAAAGGGAATCCTAAAAATAAAATGTTCTATTACAGAGGTGATGGCGGTGGATTGATGCTGACATACAATGGCAAACTTTCTAAAATAAACACAAAAGTGGAGGGCATGTTCTGCGGTACTACATACCCGACATGGCACCCGACATTGCCATTCATCGTATTCTCTGAAAACGATGTGAAACAGGATTTTCCAACAATAAAGAAAGGGAAAACAGAATTTTACGACAAAAGAACAGACCTCATATTGTATGACATAGAAAAGAACGAAATATTCATTGTAAGCGAATCAAAACAATTGGAGACGAACCCGTCTTGGAGTCCTGACGGAGAATACCTATATTTCGCGTTGTCAGACTCTCTAATGGATTTAACTGTATATCCGGAATACGAATATCCAAAGTTGAAATATGATATCGCCAGGACGAAATTTGACCCGCAAACGAAATCATTCTCAAAACCAGAAATTGTACTCAACATAACAAAAGATAACAGGAGCGCAACTTTCCCAAGAATATCACCAGACAAAAAATTCCTGTTAACTGTAATCTCGGATTATGGAGCATCGCCGCATACACATCAGGAAGCAGATCTCTACGCGATGAATCTAGAGACAAAAGAATTAATCAAATGTGACGCGGCCAATAGTAATGAATCGGAAAGTTACCATGACTTCTCCTCTAAAGCGAACTGGTTTGTGTTCTATTCAAGAAGGGAAGACGGAAACTACGGAAGGGCATACATTTCCTATTTGGATAGCACTGGTAAAACGACAAAACCATTCCAATTGCCACACAAAAACCCTCAAATGGACCACAAAAGGTTAAAACTATACAATATGATAGAATTCGCCAATTCAGCAGTAACATACTCTGAAGCGGATTTCTATGACTTAGTTTGGAACCATGAAACAATACAAGCACAAAAGGACCCGAGGAACTTAGTGACAGATGGTAACACAAGCGCCACGTACGTGAACGACAGGAAAAACAACACCGATGCAAACACTAGCGCTACAAAACTAAATAAAGGCGCTGAGGGGAATGACGGATACACAGGAGCAAGCGCAAAAAACACGGAGAGAATAATAAATAATTATCAAAGTGATAAAAACATCCACGAATGAAATAAATATTAAGAAGCTGTTTAAAAATTTACGAAAAAGTTTCTTATTGGGCTTTTTATGGATACTTTTTGTCTATTTTAATCATTTCCTCAGTCACAATGGAACCCCATTGCTCCTATCGGAAATAATCAAAATATCCTAAAAAGT
>JAZLJL010000049.1:0-25279 GCA_045617845.1 Paludibacteraceae bacterium
AACGACATTGTTTTCAGACGTGGTGACAGAGACTTTCCAATAAATAGAAGTGCCATTCGCCACATGGGAAAGAGAAGGGGCGGAAAGCAGTTCGACCCATGATCCGCCATCAACTTTATAGTAAACCACCGTGTCGACAGCCGTTTCAAAGTCAGATTCGTAAACAAAGCTTGGCATCAATGACACCAAATCCAAAGACAACAGATCGCAACCATCGTTAGCGGAACTATCAATCGGAGTGACAGGATCATTGACCAATAAATCGGCAGGTTCCTTAATCGTCAAACGCAAAGAGAATACGCTATCACAGCCACCAACATTCGGTTGATGGTAACCATCCACGCTCGTACTCTCCGTATAGGTCACACCATTACGCCAAGTGTAAGGACCGACATGCGTAATGGTTTCGGTTTTATAGAATGAGCTGTCCACCTTTACGGTCAACAAAGCGGCGCCCACCTCGACCCTTTCACCATCGTAGGTGAAAGTATGTCCATGCCAAACGGCAGGCAATGAGCAGACAACAGAATCCCGTACTATCGCATACTTCTTACCATCCACATCAGAATTCCTCTCCACTTCAAAAGTGACCGGACATGCGGAAGATTGGAGGCCCGACTCGTCTTGCACCTTAAAATAAGCGGTAAACGAAGGCATATCGAACACATTCAGATATCCAGCATAACCAAGGAACTCTGAAAAAGAAGAACCATCCACACTAACCAAAGCCACTAACGTGTCAGAACAATTATCCGAAGCTGCGCGAAGGACATCCTCCAATGAGACAGAACAAGGGACTACCCCATTTACGGAATCCGTCACACTGAGAATCCTTTGCCCAACGGATATTTCATCGCAAACAAGTATAGGCGCTTGATTATCAGAAAGGCGAACTACAACCGGTTCGGTTGTCTGATCCTCCAAGATGTTATTATCTTTAGTGAGGACAACCACACGCCACAAGATCTCATCTCCCGTAACGACATTATTCAAGACAGGAGCGGAAGAAAAATTCACCCACGACCCATTATTTAATTTATAGTAATAAGTCGTATCCTTTCCTAAATTGGAACAATAGGACAAATTAGGTCTGTAGTTCGTCAAATCAAGGGATTTAAGTGCACAGCCATCATTCGCGGCGCTATCAACAATAAGATTGACAGGATTTTGCACAAAGAAATCATAATTGACCAAAGACCTGAATATGGTCGTATCAGAGCACTCGCCATTTGGTGTGGAAGCGATGAACATGTACTCCATATCATATTCACTCACCACAACCGTCAAAGAAGAAGAATTGCCCAACAACTGACCAGTACCGGACAACCATTTGTAGGAAGTGCGGCCACCGACATTAGGTTGGAAAGAGAAAGTGATTTCCTCGCCTGGACACTCGATAACATTAATATTCTCATCATTAATAGAAGACTTGTCTATGGAAGGATAGACAGTGAGGTCCAAATAGACTATAGTATCGCACTCAGTACCTGGAATCGTATCTGTGGCGGTGTTGTTACTCTCCGTATATGTTTTTCCATCAATCCAAACAAACGGTTCACCGCAAGTGAATCGGGTATCAGTCCTTTCGCAATAATTATGCACCAACTCAACGGCACCCATATCAACCGCAGCGCCCACAATACGTGGTTGTTTGTAATAATCTACATCCGTAAGCGATGCGATGGCGGTATTATCACCGGCATCAATACAAGGAGAAGTACTCTTCAAAGAATAATCCGCGTTTAGTTGAGGATCAACATTAATGTTGCCATTCGTATTCGTCCAGCCTTGTACGCATGAATTTTTCACCGTCGGAGCAGGAGAATCCAATATTCCCTTACAATTGTCATAGATGATACAGTTGGTTATCTTGCAGCCATTATTAGTCGCCTTTACCGCATAACGATTCGCCGAAGCCCCGGATTTACTATTATTCTTGACAACAGTACAATTGACCATGCTACCACCGTTCAAATTGATGGCCGCGACATTGGCGGAGCCTATCGTGTTCGAGGCAATGACCATGTTGACCAACAAACCTCCCGAGTTCACATACAAGAGGCCGACATCCTTGGAAGAAGTGCTATTACCAGTGACCAAACCACCAATGACCGTACCAGAGACTTGTATAACCGCACCATCAGTACTTTTGGTAATAGAAGTTTTCCCGCTCATCTTAAGGGTGGCGCCACTATTAACATTTACATAATAGTAATTATCACTGAAAATACCGGACGAAGTCTTATTATTGACATTCAAACAAACATCCACAAACTCGACAGTGTTTCCGCCATTGATCGTTAAGCCGATATACGCATTCAACAATCCACCAAGGAAATCGCCTTTATAAATCGAATAGCAACCACTTGCGGATTTCACAACAACACTTTGAGAGAAATAGACACCACTATTTATCGTCAAATCGCTCAACAGCAATAAGGTATCACCATTTTGGGTATAATTAACGGCAGTCGAGAGCGAGTTATAAGTAGCACCCGTTCCATTCGCTCCAACAGTAAGAGTCCTTCCGTACATAGAAGAGACGGACAATATCAACAAAGCGAAAAAACCGAAAAATATTTTATTAAACCTTGCTTTCATAATCATAAATTAATGTTCTCGTCATCACAGAAACGTTCCACCATACAAATTTAGGAAGAATTATAATATCACCAACAAAAAGAACAGACATAAATGGATATTAAATTATCAAAAAACAGATTCTAATACAAGAATTTTTAATAATATATTTTATTTTCATAATATACATCAATAAAATTAACGTGATAATCCGATACGGATTAACAAACATCAACAAAGAGAACAAACAAACCAAACGCAGACGTGGGAACAAGGAAAAACAAGAAAGGGAATCAGTCACCAATTTAGGCAACAAATTCCCTTCTATCCATTTATAAATAGTAATATTACATATTCATACCGCCGCAACAATGGATGACCTGTCCGGACACATAGGAAGACAAGTCAGAAGCCAAGAACAAAGCGACGTTCGCCACATCCTCCGGAGTTCCGCCCCGTTTCAGCGGAATAGTTTCTGCCCATTGTTTCCTAACCTCCTCGGAGAGTTGCATTGTCATATCCGTAAGGATAAAGCCTGGAGCGATACAATTCGCACGGATTCCACGGGAACCCAACTCCTTAGCGGTAGACTTGGCAAGGCCTATCAAGCCAGCTTTAGAAGCGGAATAGTTACACTGTCCGGCATTACCGGAAACTCCGACAACAGAGCTCATATTAATAATGCTACCGCCACGTTGGCGCATCATAATCGGAGTACACGCATGGATGAAATTGAATGCGGACTTCAAATTGACAGTCAACACGGCGTCCCATTGAGACTCGTTCATACGCAACAACAAAGTGTCTTTCGTGATACCCGCATTGTTCACCAAAATATCAATGCTACCGAAATCCTTGTGAATCTGCTCCACGACCTTATGAGTCTCCTCAAAGTCAGCGGCATTGGAAGCGTAACCCTTCGCCTTGACACCAAAGGCCGCGATCTCCTTTTCAGTGGCTTGCGCCAACTCATCAATCTTCAAATCCGTAAAAGCGACATTCGCGCCTTCACTAGCGAACTTCAGCGCGATAGCCTTTCCGATTCCTCTAGCGGCACCAGTGATAAGCGCCGTTTTACCGTTTAACATTCCCATAATTATATTTTCTTTTAGTTAGTAATGTAACGCGAATATAAGCAATTATTTCCAATCCCCATTTCGCTTTATCAATTCAATGAGCCTATCGACGGCCTCTTCGGCAGGGATTAATTTCTCGACGCAAGTCTGCCCCTTATACAAATTCACCATGCCTTTGGCTGAACCCACATAACCATAATCCGCATCAGCCATTTCACCAGGTCCATTCACAATACAACCCATCACACCGATTTTCAAGCCCTTAAGATGGGAAGTCTTCTCCTTAATCCGCGCGATTGTGTTTTGCAAGTCAAACAAAGTCCTTCCGCAACTCGGACAAGATATGTACTCAGTTTTGCTGACACGCACACGAGCACCCTGAAGAATGCCGAAAGACAACGAAAGCACTTGAGTTTGAGGAACATTTGGAGCCTCAATCCATAAGCCGTCACCTAAACCATCGATAAAGAACACACCTAAATCCGCAGATGCCTTTATCTGCAAATCCTCCATATCAGCATCATCATAAGAACGTTTTAGGATAACAGGATTGCGCACTCCATCAGCAAGCAAAGAATGGAAAAACGCGCGTTGTTCCCCCACCCCGTTCTGATGTTCCGTAGTCAATATAAAGACCGTCCTCTCATCCACAAAATCGAGAATACGCTTAGAATAATCAGGGAAAGACAACTGCAAAAACTTTAAAGAAGCGGTGTCGGAACGCAGTTCGGACAAAAGATTGACATCATACATAGGCGAATTGCCAAATCCTTTTCCGTCAAAACAAAAATCAGGTTCCAACCCCTGGTTAGAAACGGAAGAAGACATGACAACGACAGGGTGCGAAGAGCCTCCGATGCCAGAGACATCAAACGTAGGTCTGCGCCTATAGGAGAAAGGATCAACCAAGCCTGAATCCTTCGCATTAACCCTCGCATGCCCGGAACGTTTAGAAATATAATCAACAAGCTTACGAGCGACAGGAATCTCACATTCAGGAGCCTCGCTCAAGGAAACACGAATTGTATCGCCAATACCGTCAGCCAACAAGGCTCCGATGCCAAGGGCGGACTTCACCCTACCGTCCTCGCCATCACCGGCCTCGGTCACGCCAAGATGCAAAGGGAAAGACATGTTCTCCTGTCTCATAGTCGCGACCAAAAGACGGACAGTCTGAACCATGATAACCGTATTGGACGCCTTGATGGAGATCACCACATCAAAGAAATTTTCTTCCTTAAGGATACGAAGGAACTCCAAACAAGACTCAACCATACCCTGAGGCGTATCACCATAACGGGAAAGAATACGGTCGGAAAGAGAACCGTGGTTGACACCGATACGAAGAGCGGTATGATGTTCCCTACAAATAGCAAGCAAAGGCAAGAGACGGTCCTTAATTTTCTTAAGTTCCAGTTTATATTCCTCGTCCGTATAATCGAAATGTTTCAAAGTATGGACACGATCGACGAAGTTACCAGGATTAATACGCACCTTCTCGACGTATTTAGCCGCGACCTCAGCCGCCGCTGGATTAAAATGGATATCAGCTACTAACGGAGTATCACAACCCTTTTCAAACAAAGACTTACGAATCAACGCAAGACTTTCAGCCTCTTTCACGCCCTGAGCGGTAAACCGCACAAGTTCACCTCCAGCGGCCACAATACGCAAAGCCTGCTCCACACTAGGTTCAATGTCATTCGTATTAGTATTAGCCATTGATTGAATACGAATAGGGTTCTCTCCACCCAAATCCAAACCGCCGATATGAGCGACAGAAGAAATCCGTCTCCTGTAATTAAACAAATCGTTAGACTCTAAATAATCCATAACCGAAAACTAAAAAGCAGGTGCTGCAATCCATACAATCCGCCCCAAAGGGGAAAGGGAAGCGTACCCACAAAATTCAACAAAAATTAGACGGAGAACGGAACTCTCCTAAAAAAGATTCCACACATTTCTTCGTGTGAAATGTGTGGAACCCTATGAAAGAAATCCAAATAAGGATTTTATTAATCAACTTTAGCAAGGTGTTTCTCGCTAACCTCACCCTTAGATGAAGTAACCGTCTTATCCTTCAAGAAACGGAAAGCAACAGGAGTTGCGATGAACCAAGAAGAATAAGTACCAACAATAACACCAATCAACATAGCGAAGATGAAGCCACGGATCGTATCACCACCAAACAAGAAGATGATAAGCAATACGATGAATGTACTCATAGATGTACTGAAGGTACGGCTCAAAGTAGAGTTCAAAGCCTCGTTGAACACTCTCTTGGAATCACGTCCAGGGAACAACTTGCGGAACTCACGGATACGGTCGAAGATGACCACCTTATCGTTGATTGAGTAACCGATAACCGTTAAGATAGCGGCGATGAACGACTGGTCGACCTCCATAGAGAACGGCATCACATTCTTCAACAAAGAGAAGAGACCGATGATGATTGCAGTATCATGAACCAACGCTGCGACAGCACCCAAGCTGAATGAAAAGTTACGGAAACGTAACAAGATATAAAGACCGATGACAAGCACCGCGATGATGACAGCGATAATTGCAGAAGTCTTGATATCGTCAGCCATCGTAGGTCCAACCTTCTGAGAACTTTGTAAGCCATAAGTAACGGAACCATCTTCATTATCTGCAGCGAATTCACCACTCTCGGTACGAACATATCTGTTCAAGAACATATCCTTCGTCACACCCTCCTCCAAATATGGTTGAACGCCTTGGTAAATCAAATCAGCCATCTTATCGTCGATATTATCGGAGTTGTCTCCGATATTATCATTAGACGAGATTCTGACCTTATTGCTTTCACCGATGGTAATGACACTAACATTATCCAAAACGTTCTTCAAAGAAGAAGCCATCTCAGCAGTATTGATAGGTTTTTCGAAACGCACGATATAGTTACGTCCACCAGAGAAATCAATACCAGACTTCAAACCAGAAACGAAGAAAGAAGCTAGACCGACAACAATAAGCAAAGCTGAACCACACAAGAAAGGTTTAGCCTTTCCAAGGAAGTCATAGGACATGCCTTGCAAGAAATTCTTAGTAATGTTAGTACAGAAAGGAAGCTCCTCCATCATACTCTTCTTCGACTCAAGAAGATGCTCGAACACCAAACGAGAGATAAAGACCGCCGTGAACAAAGAGCAAAGCACACCGATGATCAAAGTAGTCGCGAAACCTTTGATAGGACCCGTACCGAACACGAAGAGGATGATACCCGTCAAAACGGTGGTGATGTTAGAGTCGAGGATCGCACTCAAAGCGCTGGAATAACCATCACTCAAAGCCTTACTGATAGGTTTACCCTTACCCTTCTCCTCACGGATACGTTCGTAAATCAACACATTCGCGTCGACAGCCATACCGAGGGTCAAAACGACACCGGCGATACCAGGCAATGTCAAGACCGCCTTGAAGGAGGCCAGCACACTAAATATGAAGAACACGTTACAAAGCAAAGCCAAGTCTGCGACCAAACCTGGAACCAAGCCATAGTAGAAAATCATGTAAACCAAAACGAGGATAAATGCGACAACGAAGGAGATGAAACCAGCGTTGATAGCCTCTTGACCCAAAGACGGACCAACGACATCCTCTTGAACGATATGGGCAGGAGCAGGCATCTTACCAGACTCCAACACGTTAGCCAAGTCTTTCGCCTCATCCATGGTGAAGTTACCTGTGATTTGGGAACGACCACCAGTGATTTCGCAGTTAACGTTAGGGAATGAGTAAACATAACCATCCAAAACGATAGCCACGCTCTTATTAATGTTTTTCTTAGTCAAATCAGCCCATTTCTTAGCGCCTTCCTGGTTCATTTCCATACTAACCTCAGCGGAAGAGCCAAATTGGCTGATATCAGCGCGCGCACCAGTGATGACAGAACCAGTCAAAGGAGCCTTGCCATCCCTTCTAGCGTTATTGATAGCGACCAATTGCACATACAAGCCTGCCTCATCAAAAGGCTTAACACACCACATAGGGCGCAAGCTGGAAGGAATCAAACGCTTTTCGCGAGCCATTCTGAAGTACTCCATCACCTTAGCGGTATCCTTAACGGAAGAGACACCGATAACAGCTCCCTTACCATCAGGTCTTTGCATAGGTTGCATGATAGCGAACAAAGGATTCTCCTTCTTATACTCCTCAGCGGACATAGAAGACTCATCCTTAACGGAATCAGCGGCAGCGACAGAAGCGATAAGGCTATCAGCGATAGATTGAGCGACCGTATCCTTCACTGCGTTTTCTGCAGTTTCGGCACCCTTTTCGCTCTTCTTCGACTCAGAAGCCTCATAATCCCTTGCCATATTATTCACAGCCTGGATATACTCAGCGATTTCACCGAAATCATAAGTCTCCCAGAACTCAAGGTCTGCGGAACCTTGCAAAAGTTTACGTACACGTTCAGGCTCCTTGACGCCAGGCATTTCGATCAAGATACGACCAGCGATATCCAATTGTTGGATGTTAGGTTGAACCACACCAAAACGGTCGATACGGGTACGGAGCACTTTGAAAGAGTTATCAACTGAGGCCTTCACCTGTTCCTTCAATACGGCGATTACTTCACGGTCCTCAGGAGTGGAAGTGAACTTATCCTTCAACTCGTAAGAGAACAAATAAAATAACGATTTACCTGGGTACTTTTCCGCGTAGGCTTCAGCAAAAAGATCGACGAAATCCTTTTGTTTGGTAAGTTGTCTTTCCTTAGCCAACTCCATTGCGCCCACAAATTCATCGCTGTTGGCTTGGGTACCTGCCAAAGACTTGAGGATGTCAGCGACAGAAACCTCCATCACAACGTTCATACCTCCCTTTAGGTCCAAGCCTAAATTCAACTCATTCTCGCGGCACTCCTTCAACGTATAACCCAACCAAACCTTCTCTCCGGAAAGTGAGTCAAGATACCTGTTGTATTCCTCCGTTCCTTCACCAAACATTTTGGCTGCCTTGTTCTCCATGTGATTGGAAACAAGACTAAAGGAGAGGTAGAAAAGACAAGCGAATGCGAAGAGCACTGCGATCACCTTTACAAATCCTTTGTTTTGCATCTCAAATAACTATTAATTAATTTTAAAAATTACTATTACACTAATCAACACATTGAAAAAGAACCCATTTTCAACTGGAGCGCAAATATAGTGATTTTTATTTTAATATCACACGTCAAAAGCAATCGTATTTTAAGAAAAATATTAGCGTTTTTCACAAAATTCCATTCAAATGACAAGATGAAAGCATTTTGCGGTAAAAAAAAGGAAGCGGGACCAGGAGCACCGGTTCCGCTTCGAAAGCCAATATTTAAGGTCAATAATATCAGAAAGAAATCTTTGGAGCCTTATCAGCACCATAATCCGACTCGAAATAAGGGCGAACTTTCAGACCAAAAATTCCGCCCAAAATGTTTTTAGGGAACGTACGGATTTGCAAATTATAATCCTTGGCAGTCTCGTTGAACACACGGAGCGACTCGGCGATACGGTTTTCGGTGCCCTCCAATTGAGCCTGCAAGTCAGCGAAACGAGCCTCCGCCTTCAAATCGGGATACGCCTCGGCCACAGCCAACAACTTGCCCAAAGCGCCGGAAATGCCCTGCTGCGCCTCCTGGAATTTTTGGAGATCCTCAGGGGAAATGTTAGAAGGGTCAATCGTGACGGAAGTAGCCTTGCTTCTAGCCGCGATAACAGCCTCAAATGTGCTTTGTTCATGTTTAGCATAACCTTTCACGACTTCCACCAAGTTAGGGATAAGATTCGCACGGCGTTGATACTGGTTTTCAACATTACCCCAAGCAGTGTTCACCTTCTCATCAAGTTGGACCAGACTATTATAGGTACTAATACCCCACAACACCAAGACGGCCAACACTGCCAATAAAATAATCGTACTTTTTTTCATACTTCTTATAAATTTGAATTTAAGATAAATAATTCAAGACAATCAAAATCTGCTACCAGCGCCACCGCCACCGAAATGGCCGCCGCCAAAGCTACCGCCGCCGAAACCGCCTCCACTGAAACCGCCTCCACCGAAACCGCCTCCACCGGAATGGCGGGAAGTATTGCTGGACTTATAGACGGTATGCAACTTAGTAGTCTCTTGTCCGCAGGATTTACACCAATAGGTATCGCGGTACTTAATGACAGACGAATCGGAATAAATCCGTTCCGAAGAGACACATTTCAACTTATGTTTACCGCAACATGGACATTTCTTATTGCGCCACCAGGAGACAATTGCCAAAATAGGGAAAGCGAAACAGATGAGGAGCACAAAGATGACAGAAAAAGGAGACTCTTCTCCCGATTCCGGTTCCCAAGTCATGGATCCTTGCAATGTGTCGTAGACCGCCTTCACACCTTGGAGCATACCGCCCGTCCAATCACCCTTGGAAAAATATGGGATCATGTAATCCCTCTGGATCCTTTTGCAGATAACATCTGGCAAATACCCCTCCAATCCGCTACCGGTAGAGAATTGGACGCATCGTTCGTTCGTGGAAAGCAGGATGACAAGGCCATTGTTCAAGGACGACTTCCCGACTCCATACTTCTGGCCAATCCTAATGGCTGTCTCATAGCAATCGCCATTCTCCAAGGAATCCACGGCAATGACAACCGTCTCTATCCCCGTAGAATCCTCCAACCTAGCCAAAAGGGCATCCATAGTGGCGACGCTCTCCCAACTCAGCACATTGTCGGGGTTACAGACATACCTAGAGGCATCCTGCAGATGTACCATCTCAATGTTATCGACATTATACTGTTTCGCGGAAAGTCCGGAAACGAACAACAAGACAGTTAAAATTGACAATAAATTTTTCATTTATATAAATATTATTCCCAATACAAATATAAGCTAAAGAAACTAACAATCAACATTTGAAACAAAAAAAGGGGTCGAGAAAAACCCAACCCCCTTGATAATAATAATTTTTCTTTTTTACTCAGCTTCCGCATCGGATGAAGGAGTCGACGTTGACTCAACCTGTCCTGTCAATTGCGATTTCGCACCCGCTTCCTCACGAGGATAGAACGCAGCGGTAGCAATACTCAACACAACAACCACACACACCAAAAACCAAGTCGCTTTCTCCACAAAATCCGTTGTTTTCTTAACGCCCATGATCTGATTTTGAGCTTGGAAACTAGAAGCCAAGCCACCTCCCTTTGAGTTTTGAATTAATACAACTCCCACCAAAAGGATGGATGCAATCACAACAATAATCGTAATAAACGTGTAAATCATTTTATTTAACTTAATTGTTTAAATTCTCTATCAGTCTCTCAAAGAATCTGATTTGGTCTGCAAAGTAAATGCTTTTTTCTGGATTTTTCAAACTTAACTGGCGAAATATTTTAATCGCCTTGTCGAATTTCTTCTGCTTTATATAAATCTTCGCCAATGTTTCCGTGAAGCACGTCGAACTATCCTGTTGATTATCAGGTTGCTCCGGAAGAATCGGAGCTGGTTCCGAAGGAAGGTTTTCTTTCGAAATGTTTTTTTCATCAAGGGATTCGCGGGAAAAAATAAATTCATCAATCAAGTTTTGCCCGCGCATCTCCTTCATCGGCTCACCGGTATCGATTGGTTTCAGTTCGTTCAAAAGTTCCGTCATGTCGGTAATGGAAGTATGCGAAACACTCTGAGGAGAAATGGTTTTCCGCGCAATCGGTAGAACCGACTCCTGTACGGATTCCTGTTCAACCGGAGCATCCTCTATATGCTGGGCGACGACAACCTCTTGGGTTTCCTCGGCTTCCGGCTCAACAAGAAGCAATTTATAGAGGGAATTTCTATCGACCGCATAGAGAGCCGTTCGTCTAAGTTCCTGATCATAGCGCAAGTCACCGACATTTTTAAGTCCCTTCAAGTATAATAAACGGAAGGTTTGGGAATAAGGGAATTGCTCCACACACTCCTGCAGGTCCTTCAGATGTTCCTTACGGATACGTCCGGGATGCTCCATCAGCGATATGATTTCACTAGTCGTCATAAGTTTACCAATTGGCTACTGTCGCATTAAATATCTGGCTAACAATATCTTCAATCAAAACTTCGTTCAGTTCAGCCTGTACTTGGTCGATGGTATACTGGTTAGAAAAAGTCTGATAAGAAGAGAACGTCTTTTCGAAGCTCTCGGTGGAATTCACCTTGTTGACGAAATGGACGGAGACAGACATCTGCAAGCGGGAGTCTACCGCATCACCGGCTGAGTTAACGCCGCTGGACATGACATCATAGCCAGTGATCGCACCGGAGATTTGAAGGTCACCATCACGTTCCACAAAAACGAGGGCCGTTTTCGAGGAGAACTCGTCCTTCATTTTTTCCGTGAAATCAGAAGACAAAGAGGCGTATACCAAAGGCGCCCTATTCGGGAACTCATCGATACTGATTGTTTTGACAACCGAATAATCAATGGAAGAACCATTGAATTTGTAGGATATCTTACAAGAGGCAAAAACGGTCAACAAAGAGACGAACGCCACGAGCAAGAAAGTGTTCCTTTTATCATTCCAAGCCATATTGTTTTATCTTTCTATAGAGCGTCCGCTCGGATATTTTCAAATCCTGCGCCGCATATTTTCTTTTATTACTATGTTTTTCCAACGCTTTTTTTATCATGTCCTTTTCCGCATCCTCCAAGGAGAAATTCTCCTCCACATACTCCGCCATATCCTGGATATCATGCTGCGTCTTAATTTTAGTCACGCCGACAGGCTGCACGGGAGCGGGAGAAACCGCCACAGGGGAATCGTATTCATCCGTCAATTCATGAATATCAGAGAATTGGCGTCTGAGATTTTGGATGTTATGTGAATCCGTCGAGGACAATGAAGAGATGTTCTCCACATTGACGTTCGCGTTCTGCATGATATCGTTGACCAACTTCTTCAAGTCGTTCATGTCCTTCTTCATGTCGAACAAGACCTGGTAAAGGATCTCACGTTCGCTGTTAAAAGTTTTGTCGCTCGAAGGGGAAGACAAGACCGGAAGATTAGAGGTGATCGATTGTTTCGGAAGATACGAAAGGAGCACGTCGTGCGAAATCTCGCGTTCCGTCTCCAACACGGAAATCTGTTCGGTCACGTTCTTCAGTTGGCGGACGTTCCCCGGCCAAGGGTAACGAAGCAATAGCATCTTCGCCTCGGTGGACAAAGAGACCGCCGGCATTTTATATTTCTCGGCGAAATCCGTCGCAAATTTCCTAAACAACAAATAGATGTCGTCCCCCCGTTGTCGAAGAGGAGGAACGTTGATAGGCACTGTATTAAGACGGTAATAGAGGTCTTCGCGGAATTTCCCCTCCGAGATGGCGCGCTGCATATCAAGATTAGTGGCGGCGACCACGCGGACATTCGTCTTATACACTTCCGAAGATCCGACTTTCATATATTCGCCCGCCTCCAAAACGCGCAACAAACGCACCTGCGTAGACAAAGGGAGCTCCCCCACTTCATCCAAGAATATAGTTCCACCGTTAGCCTCCTCGAAATAGCCTTTCCGATCGGACGTCGCCCCCGTGAAAGAGCCTTTCACATGTCCAAAAAGCTCAGAATCGATGGTGCCCTCCGGGATGGCGCCACAATTGACCGCAATATACTTATTATGTTTACGGGCACTATTCAGATGAATGATTTGAGGAAATTTCTCCTTCCCCACTCCGCTTTCGCCTGTGACAAGCACGGACAAATCCGTCGAAGCCACCTGCACCGCCACATCTATCGCACGGTTCAGCGAAGGGTCGGCACCAACAATACCGAATTTATTCTTAATGTTTTGGATCTCACTATTCATCATACTTCTTTGCCTAACAGCCAAAGGACAAAAATACAACATTCGGATGGAAATTCCTTAAAACGTGATTATATTTGTAATGAATAAACATTTTTTAAGAGATGAAAAGAGTAATCAGCACCCCTGAGGCACCCGCCGCCGTCGGTCCATACAGCCAAGGCATACAAGTGGGGGAAACGCTATATGCGTCGGGACAAATCGCGATCAACCCCAAGACCAATCTCATCGTCGAGGGAAACATCAAGGAACAGACAGAACAAGTGATGAAAAACATTGGCGCCATCCTAGAAGCGGGAGGGTATAGCTATAGCGATGTGGTAAAAGCCACGGTGTTCATCACCGACATGAGCAAATTCGGCATTGTGAACGAAATATACGCGAAATATTTCGTCTCCAATCCACCAGCCAGGTCATGTGTGGAGGTGCAAGCGTTGCCGAAAGGCGCACTAATAGAGATAGAGGTGATAGCGCATAAGTAAAGCAGCAAACACTTTCACCTTCCCTTAGGGGAAGTTTAGAACAAGGCAAAAAAAACTCCGGCAAGTGAACATAAAGCCCAACCTTGCCGGAGCATATTTTTGTGGGCGGGAGGTCAATCGCCCAAACGTTTTATCAAAGAAGGAATAGCCTTTTCGAATTTCACGCCATACCAATGGGATGCGTCGCCCACGGTGCACTCAATGGACTTAACAGTGAAATCAACAGCCAACTTGGCGGCCTCCTCCAATGAGAAGCCGCGGACCATCGCACCCGTAAACGAACTAGCGAACACGTCACCTGTACCATGGAAAGCGCCACCAATGAAATCCCTGAAATAATAGCTGATAGCGCCTGTCTTACCGTTCAAGGTAGCCACGCCGACCTTGCCCTCCTCGAACGACACGCCCGTCAACAAAACATTTTTGCAGCCCAAGCCCATCAACTTATGGAGCATGTCTTCGATGTAGGCTTGCGTATGATGGTCTTCCACATACTTCTCACCCAACATAAAAGAAGCCTCCGTGAGATTCGGAAGAATAACATCCGCCTTTGCGCAGAACTTCGCCATCTCATGAGGGAAATCATCAGAGAACCCCGTATACAATTTACCCTTATCACCCAGGACAGGATCGATGATGACCATACTATCCGGTTTAGAAAGGTTATCGATGATATCAGAGATATATGCTAATTGTTTGGGGCTACCGACATAACCCGTATAAAAAGCGTCAAAAAGGATATTCTCCTTTTGCCAATGTTTCATAATCGGCACCAAATCTTCCGTCAAGTCACGGAAAGTAAAACCAGAGAAACCACCCGTATGGGTAGACAACACGGCTGAAGGTAAAATGGCGGTTTCAATCCCCATAGAAGAAAGGATAGGCAAAGCCACCGTCAAAGAACATTGCCCCACGCAAGAAACATCTTGCACAGTTAAAATCCTGCAATCTTTCATAATTTCACGAATCTAGAACTAATCGTTTACAAAAGTAAGCATAAATTCAGATATCAAAAGCATTTTAACTCTATTTTACATAAAATGATGTCAAAACAAAAGAGGCGGAAACAAAAACGATTATTCCCGCCCCCCACTTATGATTATTTTTTATTTCTTGATAATCTTAAGAACGGCGTTCCCCGCATCAGAATTCACGAAGACCAAATAGATGCCATTCTCCGCAGTCTCCAACGAAACAGGTTCATTGTTCTTCACGCGAGCCTCAGAGACAATCGTACCCGTCAGTGAAACCACTTTAACATCCATGGCACACTCGGAAGAAGAAATAAGGGAGAACGAATGAGAGACAGGGTTTGGATAGAGAGACAAGTGGAACTCCTCCGCCAAGACATCAGGAACATCTGTAGGAAGATGGTTCTTTGCGGAGAAAGTGACCATGTTCGTAGCAGACCAATAAGGTTTTCCTTTCGCGACAAAACGGGCATACGAATGATGGCGTTCATGCAATTGGTAAGTCACGGAATCAAGGATTTCGAAAGAGCCATCATTGTTTTTCACAGAGAGGAACAGCGACCTAGACTCAGAGAAAGGAAGTTTGAAATCAGCGTGTAAGGATCCCTGCTCAGGGTCTTTGTCCGCCCAAATGATCTTATACCCACCCGCACGCACGACGGTGTTGTTCGGATCGTCAGAAGGGAATTGGTACATATCCAAAGTGTCGATGGAATTAGACAAATACATACCAGCCAAATCGACATCCACGCTACCGGAATTATACAATTCGATCCAATCCTCCTGTTGGCGGAACTCGTCCAAATAGACGCTGTTTTTAGTACAGATTTCATTGAACAAAATCCTGTTAACGTCAGGATCATAAGAAGCGTCCTCCAAGAAAAAAGCCTCATAAGACTCCGCACAAGCAGTGTCGCAGATCACTGGATCATATAATGTTTCCTTCTTTCCGTCGCGGATCACCTCCCAATGGTCGAAAAGGAAGCCAGCCGGGACAATAGCCTCGATATTTGTAGGCGTATGCATAAAATACAGACCAGAAAAATCATTCACATTGATAGGTTCATCATTCAAAGAGAATTTCGCGGACTCCACTGAGGAAAAGATACGCATACGGGTCGAATCCACTTTATACACTGATTTAATATCCTTATAAATGTAAGGGACACGACGGTTGACGAAGGTTCTGATTGAAGATATGTTATCATCAAAAGAGCCCTCTTTCTTGTGCTTACTATCAAGATACTCCTCGTAGTATTTAGCCTCGGCTTGGACATTGTTCAAAAGGCTATCCAAGATAGCGTTCATCCTCTCCGCCGAGAAAGTGGTTGCCAAATGCACATAACATTTCGCCAAGAAACGATTCTTGATCTTGTTATTTTTCATCAAGCCCTTGAAAGTCTCACATTTATTCGCATAAAGGGAGATGGAGCGGCTAGTATAATTTTGTTCATACAAAGAGAAACCGAAATCGGTATCATACAAAATCCAGCGCCACCTACCACCATCTCTCGGTTTCCACGCTTTGATGTTACCGCCTGGCCAATCCCTATTCACGACATAGATTTCGGACAAGAAATAATTCAAGCACTCATTGACATCGATGACATTATCGATTTCCTCATAACGGCCAGGAGCGTTAATGACATCGTCCGACATATTCGCATAATTCAAGACCATTTCATACGTAGTACCCTCATCAGCGTGCGAACCCTCGTTCAGGAAAAACTCATCCTCGTCCAACCCATAATTAGAGAAAATGAAGTCCTTATTCGTACGTTCACGGATATTCAACATTCCATAATACTCACCGTTCAAGAACACGGCAGAAGGCTGATAAGCTTGATGGTCGATGTCCAAGCAAGAAGCGGCGGTCTGCAAGAAACCATCACGGAGATACGAACGACCGAAATCATTTCCCGAATTCCTCAGCACGACGCTTTTCCAACGCAAATTCGGTTTCTCCTTAAATATTGGGTAATCCAACTCATTATCGCCATAAATCTTAGCGGCATTGACCTTGATGGACTTCACATATTTAGTTCTGGAGCATGCACCGAAATTACCGATTTTCACTTCTTGGTTCAATCTCTCCTTCTTATTATGCAAATCAAAAAATTCGAAATTCGCAGGACGGTCCCAATCATTCATGTAGTTAGCGTCATAATCAGGTCCGTTACAATAGCTAGGCACAACAGCGCCATTCCAGCCAGCGACGAAAAGTCCCAAATCATCACCCGTCACATACTCAGGGTCAGAGACGATGGAGACGACAGGCAAACTGATTTCACGTTCATCAACGAAATAGGTCGCGGAAACGACATTGCTAGGGATCTGTCCCTTCTTATAGGCGGCAGCCCTTAGTGGCGTATTCTTAGTGATTTGGATAGGGTCTTCATAAATTGTTCCCTTTTCCTTGGTAGGTTCCGATCCGTCGGTCGTATAATAAATTTCCGCGGAGCCGTCCTCATCCGACAACGAAACAGTTTGTTCTCCGCTATAAAAGCCAGGAGTTAAACTAAACGAAGGAGCGGGAGTTTGGGAGGAAGAAGTTTCCACACCATTGTTAGAAGCGCCAGGAGTTGGCGTCAAGAAAAAACCTAACGATTTCGAGCCATCCTCCAATCGTCCATAAGAAATATTCCTATAGGTCGTATCATAAGACATACGATCGATTTGTCTGCCAGAGTCATCGAAGAGATAAAGAGTTCCCTTTTTAGCGGGAAGCTTAAAAGAAGCATGCAAAGGGAGAGGATCTTCCGTGGAAGCATCCAAAAAAATGACAAGGAATTCACCTGGTTTAACAATCAACTTAGAAGGGGCATCCTCATCGGACAGCCTCCATTTATCGGAGATGGCGGAAGTGTCGGAGAGGAAATAAGAAGAGACATCAACGTCCTCCGCACCAGAATTATACAACTCAGCCCAACTAGAGAACTGGAAGTTATCGTCAACCGAAGAACAAATATTCTTCGGCATCACTTCATTGATAACGATTGACCCCTGAGAGGACAATGCGAAAAGCAATGAAAAGCCCAAGAAAAAGAATTTTTTAGTCATAACAATAAAACGAACTTAGAAACATTTATACATTCACAATAGTCTAATTAAAACACGACGCAAAAATACATTATTCCAACCACTAAAAAAAGCGTTGGGGGATAAAGGTGAAAAGATTCAACAAAAAGGAGGAAATTGGCGAACAATTCCCTCCTTTCCATCAATAATCAATAAACATTAATGCATCTTAACCACCTCAATAGATCCTCGGACAATCAAGCCATTACCCATTTCCAGTTCGTAATAGTAGACAGCCGGATCAGCAGGGTGTCCCTTGTGGATTCCAGGCCATCCGTCCGGACCTTCGAATACCTTCTGACCATAACGGTCGAAGATGATTACATGATGGTTCTTCATGAATACATCGTTCAAGCCATCCTTCGTATGAGGAGTGAATGCGGTAGGTATCTGTTGTAAGACATCCACCTCGGTAACCTTTGCTGGTGTCTCAGGACACACGCCATCCGAAATAGTGACATAATAATAAGTCGTATCGGAAGGGTAATCGACGATATAAGGATGTTCCTCATAACCTGTAGTCTGGTATACCTCGTCCTCCTCATCATCAGGATCCATGAAAATGAAACCATCACCTTCAAGAGGATTATAGTTCTCCATATCATACTTACCTCTTACCTTCCTCCAAACGAGATAATGGTAATCATACTTCGTATTGAGCGTCAATGTGATACTCTCACCATTCCAAATCCGCGCCGGATCATGAGGGTCCGTCTCCACGATGATGCTATCAGGATTAAAGCGGCGATGGACATCCAACAAGATTGAATCCCTAGAGAATAGTCCGTTCATACGCAAGAGATCAAGAGCCACGGAATCATTGTCCAGATACAACAAGGAGTCTTGCGTCGATAACGAATCGTCGTAGCAATTCATCAAGACATGCGAATTGAGGGATGTGGAAGAACCACAACGGTTTTCTGCATAATAGTAGATGAGTTTACCCTCATAATCGGCAGTGATCACGCCATCGACGGAATCCCTAGGGTCGAACACCATAGTATCCAACATCCAATATTCCTTCGTGATGGTAGCGCCCATACTGTCGACGCATCTCAAATATGGATCCAAATAAATCATGTTTCCTTCACAGACTGGCATTTCAGCGGAGACGGTACTGATCTTCGGACGTTCAAGGATTTTGAAGTATGCGGAAGCCGTATCCGAGCAACCTGTCATCGTATCCATTGCGACGAACCAATAAAGGCCGCTTTCTGACTGCTGATGAAGTTCCGTCAAATGATGACTAGCCTCATCAGAAGAACCATACAGATTAACCATATCAAGGAATTCCGACTTGTAAGTACGAGGGTTCTCACTATACATCAAGTTTTCATGAGAGATAGAACCCTTATAATAGTCAATCCAATAAACACCAGGGATCCAACGGGTCGTTCCATTGCTTCTAATCAATTCGACACCTCCGTCCACATAACGCACATCCCTACTAGCGAGAGAGAATCCTTGGGTATCGGCCACACAAGTATCTCTTGAGATAGCGGTCACGTTTACGATAGCGTCCCTGGTCTGTACCTTCAAATATTTAGACAAGCTATCGGAGTTACCGCACAAGTCATAAACATACACCCAAACATACATAGACGAACGGATTACAGAACCTGGAGCAGGGATTTGAACAACCGTAAGTTGGTCAGAACCGGAGCAATTATCGTCAGCCATAGACTTCGCGGTGATGGTGAAATCAGGAACCTCGAAAGTACAACCCTTAAGAGGTTGTGCCCAAGTGGAATCCTCCCAATTCTCAGGATAAAGGAACTTAGGACCCACCGTATCACGTATCGCGATTTTTTGAACCATGGTATCGACGTTAGCGCAACGGTCAAACGCATAATAAGTACGAATGATATCGTAACTATAATAATCGCAAGAATTAGGGTCCAAGCTTCTGTTGTTCGTCTCGACCATTTCGACACGGGCGTTATTATCGCAATTATCCGTAGCAGTCACCACAATAGGACTGAAGATAGAATCTTCGCAAGAAAGGGTCGTATCGGACAGAATGACATCGAACGAAGGAGCGATCGTATCCTTCACATAGATAACCTCCTCGCAAGAATCGATATTGCCTCTGGTGTCAGTCACCTGGTATTTCCTGGTAACGATCATTTGGCAAGAATCTCCTTCGTAAGTATCCATATAACGATACGAGCCATCGACTATCTTATACTCCGTTGTGAAAGAACCACCAGCCGACTTAAACGCCTCGAACGACTCGTAAGCGGCAGGAATATCCTCAACACAAGAGAACACACGTCCATCAAGGTTGCCAGGGCAGAAGAGCGTATCCTCACCATGGTCTTCAACTTGTACGACTTGGTAACAAACGCTGGAATTACCGGACTTGTCGGTATAGGTCCAAACGATGGTAGTCAAGCCGATTTCGAAATCGCCATTCAGAGGAGAGCCATTCTCGCGTACACCCGTTGCGGTAATGAGACCGTCACAAAGATCATCCACAGTAGGAGCAACCAAACCAGCGGCGACAGCCTCCTCATAAGTAGTGACATTCTTGAACATTGACGTAGCGGTGATGTCCGCATGGATCGTATCCAAATCCTCGCAATGAGGAACCGGAGCGATTGTATCCAAGACAGTGATAGTCTGTTCGCAAACCAGCGGTTCTGTGCTATATGGACTTGTAAATGTCCAAGTCACCTTCGTCGTACCGACTGGGTAAGCGTCCATAAGCGTGAGGCTATCGGAACGAGAAGGAACGCCAGGCACGTCGTCATCAGTACAAGCATCCTTCGCGATCGGAGTAGGCAACACGAATGTACCCGCTGGTATCACGCACTCGTTCATCGCAAGATAGAGCGTAGTGTCCTTTAAGGAGTCGCAGTCGAACTTCGGAGCGATATCGCTTTGGATGAATACATATTGTTCACAATCAGCGATGGTTGTGGAATAGATGCTAGTAAACGTCCAAACTATAGTGTCATGGCCTACCACATAAGAGCTGTCCATGTCACGGCCGCTAGTTCTCCTACCCACACCCCAAATAGTATCAAGCGTGCAGGCATCCAAAGCGAACGGTGTCTTAACGTTCAAATCAGAAGCTGAGATTTCGCAAACTCCATTCAAAACCCTATAGATAGGCGAATTCTTCAACGAATCACAATCGAAGATCGGAGACTTATCGCTTTGGATAAAGACATACTGTTCGCAAGTATCGCTGTTCGTAGAGAACTCGCTATCGAAAATCCAGACGATCGTATCATGGCCGACAATATAATCGTCAGACATTAACCTGCCACTCGTTCTAAGGCCGACACCCCAAACCGTATCATTGGTGCATGCATCCAAAGCGAATGGAGTATTCACGTTCAGATCAGCAGCGGAGATGGAGCAAGCATCAGACAAGACCTTCGTAATCGGAGCGTCATGCAACGAGTCGCAATCAAACTTCGGTTTCATGTCACTTTGAATGTAGATATATTGCTCGCAAGTATCGTTCAACGTAGAGTATTCACTATCGAATACCCAAACAATCGTATCACGACCCACTGAATAATTATCAGTCATCTCCTTTCCACTCTTTCTGTAGCCAACGCCAAGGATAGGATCATTCGTACAAGCGTCATAAGCCACAGGCGTATGGATGTTCAAGTCTGCGGCGCTAATTTCACAAACGCCATGGAGAACAGTATCGATAACCTCCTGCTTCAAAGAATCGCAATTGAACTTCGGAACCATATCGCTTTGGATAAAGAGAGGTTGCTCGCACACGACAGTATCGGTAGAGTATTCGCTGATAAACTTCCAGATGATGGTATCACGACCAACGACGAACACCTCATCCATACCACGGCCACTCGTGCGGGTACCCACACCAAAGATCTTCTCGTTCGTGCAGACATCAACCGCATAAGGTGTGATGATATCGAGGTCATCGGCGGAGATTTCGCAGACGCCCTCCAAGACACGTTCGATAGGCTCGTTCTTCAAAGAATCGCAGTCGAACTCAAGAGCCTTATCGCTACGTATGAATATAGGTTGTTCACAGATTGCGGTATCAGAAGAATATTCGCTGATGAACTTCCAGATGATGGTATCACGGCCCACATGATATGGATCAGCCATACCTAAGCCACTCTTTCTGGAACCTTGGCCCCAAACCGTATCATTCGTACAAACATCCAAGGCGAAAGGAACCGTGAATTTGAAGTCAGCCGCGTCAATCTCGCAAACCTCATGAAGCACGGTATCTATAACCGCATTCTTCAAAGAGTCGCAATCGACTTTTGGTTCCATATCACTCTTGATGTAGATATATTGTTCGCAGACGGAAGTATCAGTAGAGAACTCGCTGATGAACTTCCAGATGATGGTATCACGACCGACCTTGTAAACATCACCCATTCCAGCGCCACTCGTTCTAGTTCCGACACCCCAAACCGTATCCTTGGTACATGCATCCAAGGCAAACGGAACGACGATGTCGAGATCGGCAGCCGACGTTTCACAAACGCCATGGAGCGTCTTCTCTATCGGAGCGTTCTTCAAAGAGTCGCAATCGAAGAGAGGAGCCAAATCGCTTTGGATGAAGATCGGTTGCTCGCAGACAGTGGTGTCGGTTGCATATTCACTGATAAATTTCCATACGATAGTATCACGGCCGACCTTATAAACATCACCCATACCGGCGCCGCTCGTTCTTGTTCCGACACCCCAAATAGTATCGAAAGTACAAGCGTCCAAGGCGAACGGAACGATAAAGTTCAAATCAGACGAATCGATTTCACAAACGCCATGAAGGACAGTGTCTATGACTTCATTCTTCAAAGAGTCGCAATCGAAGAGAGGAGCCATATCACTCTGGATGAAAATCGGTTGTTCGCAAACCACCTTTTCGGTGACGAATGCGCTTGAGAATGTCCAGACAATCGTGTCACGACCCACATGATACGTACCGCCCATAGGTTCGCCGCTCTTACGGACGCCGACACCCCAAACAGTATCGTTCATGCAACCATCTATTGCGAACGGAACCGTATAATTCAACGTAGATGAATCGACGTCACAAACGCCATGGAGAACCGCAGTGATAGGCGTATTATTCAAAGAGTCACAATCGAATTCCAAGCCCTTATTGCTTTGGATGAAGATATATTGTTCACAGAGAGCCGTATCCGTAGAGAACTCGCTGATGAACCTCCAAACAATCGTATCGTGGCCGACAAGATAAGAATCATCCATTCCACGTCCGCTCGTGCGGGTACCCACGCCCCAAACAGTGTCATTGGTGCAAGCGTCCAAAGCGAACGGAACGTTCACATTCAAATCAGCCGCGGAAATTTCGCAGACATCATCAAGCACCCTTTCGATCGGAGCGTTATGCAAAGAGTCACAGTCGAAGATAGGTTCGATATCGCTTTGGATAAACACATATTGTTCACATGTATCGTTGCTCGTAGAATATTCGCTATCGAACACCCAGACAATCGTATCACGACCCACCTGGTAATTATCAGTCATCAACTTACCGCTCTTTCTGGTACCGACGCCCCAGATAGTATCATTCGTGCAAGCATCCAAGGCGAATGGTGTATTCACAGCCAAATCGGCAGGAGAAATAACGCACGTATCTGTCAATACCTTGTGGATAGGCGCATCATGCAAAGAGTCGCAATCGAACTTAGGTTTCAAATCGCTTTGGATGAAGATATACTGTTCGCACGTATCGTTATTCGTAGAGAATTCACTATCGAACACCCAAATGATCGTGTCACGACCCACTTTATACGTTCCACCCATAGGTTCACCGCTTGTTCTAGTTCCCCTACCCCAAATGGTATCGTTGGTACAAGCGTCCAAAGCGAATGGAACAATCATGTTCAAGCCAGCAGAATCGATTTCGCAGACACCATTGAGCACACGCTCGATAGGAGCGTTATGCAATGAGTCGCAATCGAATTTAGGCTTAATATCACTTTGGATGTAAACGAATTGGTCGCAGACAACCGTATCCGTAGAATACTCGCTGATGAAGGTCCAAGAGATCGTATCACGACCCACCTTGTAAGTACCATCCATAGGCTCGCCACTCTTCCTTGCGCCTACGCCCCAGATAGTATCGTTTGTGCAAGCGTCCAATGCGAACGGAGAAGTAAAGTTCAAGCCAGCAGAATCAGTCTCGCAGACACCACTAAGCACACGCTCGATAGGCGCTTTGTTCAACGAATCACAATCGAAGTCCAAGCCCTTGTCGCTCTTGATATAGATGTATTGGTCGCAGACAACCGTATCCGTAGAGAACTCACTGATGAAGGTCCAAGTGATCGTATCACGACCGACCTTGTAAGTGCCGCCCATAGGATCGCCACTCTTCCTTACGCCGACACCCCAGATGGTATCGTTCGTGCAAGCGTCTAAAGCGAACGGAACCGTAAAGTTCATACCTGCTGAATCAGTTTCACAGACGCCATGGAGGACACGATCAATTACCGCCTTGTTCAACGAATCACAATCGAAGAGCAAGCCCTTGTCGCTCTTGATGTAGATGTATTGGTCGCAGACAACCGTATCCGTTGAGTACTCGCTGATGAAGGTCCAAGTGATTGTATCACGACCCACCTTGTAAGTACCACCCATAAGCTCGCCGCTCTTCCTTACACCGACCCCCAAAATGGTATCGTTCGTGCAAGCGTCCAAAGCGAACGGAGTAACCATATTCATGCTTGCGGAGTCAGTTTCACAGACACCATGGAGGACACGCTCGATAGGCGCATTGTTCAAAGAGTCACAATCGAAGAGCAGATCCTTATCGCTCTTGATATAGATATATTGGTCGCAGACAACCGTATCCGTAGAGAACTTACTGATGAAGGTCCAAGTGATCGTATCACGACCCACCTTGTAAGTTCCGTTCATAGGTTCTCCGCTCTTCCTTACGCCGACGCCCCAGATAGTATCGTTCATACAACCATCCATAGCGAACGGAGTCGTAAAGTTCATACCTGCCGAATCAGTTTCACAGACGCCATGGAGAACACGGTCAATTACCGCCTTATTCAACGAATCACAATCGAAGTCCAAGCCCTTGTCGCTCTTGATGTAGATGTATTGGTCGCAGACAACCGTATCCGTCGAGTACTCGCTGATGAAGGTCCAAGTGATGGTATCACGGCCCACCTTGTAAGTACCGTCCATAGGCTCGCCGCTCTTCCTTACGCCGACACCCCAGATGGTATCGTTCGTACAAGCGTCCAAAGCGAACGGAGTAACCATGTTCATGCTTGCG